>CANQBG010000069.1 GCA_947588985.1 uncultured Clostridia bacterium | reverse complement strand
GCAGGGAGAGCGTCACCTCGCGGATGGTGGCCATGAGGCGGGAGATGATCCACCGATCGGCGGGTTGCAGACGGATGTCGGAGAGCTTGGGGACCTCGCAGTCGACGTTCATAAGCACGAAGCGCGAGGCATTCCAAATTTTATTGATGAAGTTGCGGGCAGATTCCACTTTCGCCTCGGTGAAGCGGGTGTCGTTCCCGGGCGCAACGCCCGTGATGAGCGAAAGACGCAGCGAGTCCGCCCCGTATTTTTGGATGACATCGAGCGGGTCAACGCCATTGCCGAGGGATTTGGACATCTTTCTGCCCTGTTCGTCGCGGACAAGCCCGTGGATGAGCACGTCGCGGAACGGGACTTTTTCGGTATATTCGATCCCCGAGAACATCATGCGCATGACCCAAAACGGAATGATGTCGTACCCCGTGACGAGCACGTCGGTCGGGTAGAAATAGTTAAATTCGGGGGTCTTTTCGGGCCAGCCGAGCGTGGAGAAGGGCCAAAGCGCCGAGGAAAACCATGTGTCGAGGCAGTCCTCTTCCTGCCGAAGATGGGTGCTTCCGCAGACGGGACAGACGGTCGGGTCCTCGCGCGAGACGATCATCTCGCCGCAGTCGCAGTACCAAACGGGAATGCGGTGCCCCCACCAAAGCTGGCGAGAGATGCACCAATCGTGAATGTTTTCCAGCCAATTAAAGTAGATCTTGGCAAAGCGGTCGGGCACGAACTTGGTCTTGCTCTTGACAACGGCGTCGATGGCGGGTTTTGCGAGCGGCGCCATCTTGACGAACCACTGCTTGGAGACGATGGGCTCCACCGTAGAGTGGCATCTGTGGCAGTGCCCCACGTTGTGGGAGTGCGGCTCTATCTTGACGAGGAGCCCGAGCTCCTTCATCTTTTCTACGATGCGTTTCCGCGCTTCATACCTGTCGAGCCCCGCAAATTCGCCCGCAAGCTCATTCATCGTGCCATCATCCCCCATCACACGGATCATGGGAAGATCGTGGCGGAGACCGACCTCAAAGTCGTTGGGGTCGTGGGCGGGCGTGATCTTGACGGCGCCCGTGCCGAATTCGGGATCGACATAGGCATCGGCGACGACGGGGATCTTTCTGTCCGTCAAGGGCAAGAGAAGGGTCTTGCCGACAAAGTTTTTGTATCTTTCGTCGTCGGGGTTGACGGCGACGGCCGTATCGCCGAGCATGGTCTCGGGGCGGGTGGTGGCGATGACGATCTTCTCGTCGGACCCCTCGACGGGATAGGCGAAGTGCCAGAAAAATCCGGCATCCTCGGTGTGCTCCACTTCCTCGTCGGAGAGCGCCGTCTTGCAGTCGGGACACCAATTTATGATGCGGCTGCCGCGGTAGATGAGCCCCTTTTCGTAGAGGCGGCAGAAGGCCTCGCGCACGGCCTTGGAGCATTTTTCGTCCATCGTAAAGGTGAGACGGGACCAATCGCAGGAGGAGCCGAGCTTTTTGAGCTGTTCGACGATCTCCCCGCCGTACTCCGCCTTCCATTCCCACGCGCGGCGCAAAAATTCCTCTCTTCCGAGTTGTTCCTTCGACGTGCCCTCTTCGTGGAGCTTTTCAACGATTTTATGCTCCGTGGCAAGAGAGGCGTGGTCGGTCCCGGGGAGCCAAAGGGCCGAATAGCCCTGCATCCTCTTGAAGCGGATGACGATATCCTGCATCGTCTCGTCCATGGCATGGCCCATGTGGAGCTTCCCCGTGATGTTGGGGGGCGGCATCATGACGGTGAAGGGCACTTTGGAGGGATCGATCTCGGCGCGGAAGCAGTTCTCCCGCATCCATTTTGCATAGATCCTGTCCTCAAAGTCCTTGGGATCGTATGTTGTGTGCATCTCTTTCATATTCGTTCCCCGTCTCTTTCGTTTCACGCAGAGTGAACATTCCTCATTATATCCTTTTTTTTCGCCGTTGTCAACAAAAGAGAGCGCGGCATACGATGTATTATCCTAAATTTTACGGAGTGAAACCATGAAAAAAATTTTTGCGATCCTCGGAGCGGCGATCTTTGCCCTCCTTCCCCTCTCCGCTTGCGGCGGGGAGAACGACGGCGGACTCAAAAAGGTCCGCCTCAACGAAGTGACCCATTCCGTCTTTTATGCGCCCATGTACCTCGCCGATTCCCTCGGCTACTTTGAGGAAGAGGGCATCGAGATAGAACTGACCAACGGCGGCGGCGCCGACAAGGTCATGACGGCCGTCCTCTCGGGCGATGCGGACATCGGCTTCTGCGGTCCCGAGGCGGCATTTTACGTTGCGACGGGCGGCACGAGCGACACGCCCACCGTCTTTGCACAGCTCACCCTCCGCGACGGCTCCTTCCTCGTCGGACGGAAGCCCGAGCCCGACTTCAAGTGGGAAAACCTCGCGGGGAAAGAGATCCTTGCGGGAAGGAAGGGCGGCGTCCCCGCAATGACGTTTGAATACATCTTAAAGGAACATGAAGTCAAGGACTATACTTTGAATTTCGACGTTGCCTTCAACAACATGACGGCGGCGTTCATCGAGGGCACGGCCGACTACTGCACGATGTTCGAGCCCGTGGCCTCCGAAGTACAGGCGGCCACGGCTATATCGTGGCGG
>CANQBG010000068.1 GCA_947588985.1 uncultured Clostridia bacterium | reverse complement strand
TTGAAGATGTTGATGGGCGGCGTGCCGAGGAAGTTTGCGACGAACAGGTTGTTGGGATCGTCGTAGATGTCCTGCGGGGCGCCGATCTGCTGCACGATGCCGAGCTTCATGACGACCATCGTGTCGCAGATGCTCATGGCTTCCTCTTGGTCGTGCGTGACGAACACCGTCGTGATGCCCGTCGTGCGCTGGATGCGCTTGATCTCCTCACGCGTTTGAAGGCGGAGGCGGGCGTCGAGGTTGGACAGAGGTTCGTCGAGGAGAAGGACATTGGGCATCTTGACGAGAGCGCGGGCGATGGCGACGCGCTGCTGCTGGCCGCCCGAGAGTTCGTTCGGCTTTCTTGCCATGAGGTCCTCGATCTGCACGAGCCTTGCCGCGTCGAGCGCACGGGCGTTGCCCTCTTCCTTCTTGATGCGCATGTTATCGAGCGGGAAGCGGATGTTCTGCTCCACCGTCATGTGGGGATAGAGCGCATAGTTCTGGAACACGAGGCCGACGCCGCGCTTCTCCGCAGAGAGCGTGGTGACATCCTGATCGTCGAACATGATCTTGCCGGAGGTGGGACTTTCGAGCCCGCTCAGCATGAACAGCGTCGTGGACTTGCCGCAGCCCGAGGGTCCGAGAAGTCCTACGAGTTTGCCGGAGGGGATCTCGATGTTCATGTCCTCAACGGCATGAACGGCTTTATCTCCCTTTGTACGGCTGGGGAAAATCTTCGTCAAATGTTGAATGGATATTTTCATAGGCGTTGTTCCTCACGTTTTACGATTTTTATTATCTTATGGGTTTGATACCCTTCGACTTCGAGGTTCTCGGGGAGATCCACGGGCCCGTATGCCCTGTCGATCTCGATGAACGGGTTGACGTACACGCCCGCTTTCATGCGGAGCATCGTCGAGTAATTTTCCGACCTTATGAGCGTAAAGACGTATTCTTCCCCCTCTCCCGTGTACTTGATGGAGACACTGCCGTTGAAGTCGGGGACTTCGGAGATGTCGAGGCTGAGCGTTACCATGCTGTAGTAGTCGTGGCCGAACACTTCGCCGCTCTGGGCCCGCTTCTTTCCGCCGAGCTTGCACACCTTGAACAGGAACCACTTGAAAAATCTGATGATGTAGTGCGTTCCGAGGAGGAAATCTGCGATGATGTAGATGGCGACGAAATAGATGATGATAAAGGGAATGGCCTTGGTGTTGGCACGGCTTGTGACTGCGGACCGCGCCGCCGTGTATTCCTCCGAGGTCCTCGTGTACACGCACCCCGCGGTGCCCGTCAGCCTTGCCTCCACATCCTTTACATATTGGTTGCGGGAATCGATGGCTTCCTGCCGCGCCGATTCCGTGACCCCCTCCGTGCTGCCCGTCTTGACCCAGCCGTTGTATGCTTCGATATCGCCGAAACAATCGAAGAGGGCGCTTTCAAAGGTGAGAGCATTCTCTGCCTCGGCGGTGATGACCGTGGCGCCCGTTTTATCGGTGAAGGCGAGCTTCTTGATCGAGGAGACGTCGCTCTCGCGGATCTCCAAAAAGATAAAACCCTTTTGCTTGTAGACGGAGATCCCGTCGTTTTTGCCGTCGCCGTTGCTGTCGTAGTCGAGGAGCGGCAGAACCGTTTCCTTTCCCTCCGCCGTGGTGACGCGGAGCGAAGTGCCGTTATTTTCGGTGGCGAAAACGTCGTATTTCCCCTCTGCGCCATAGACATACCCCGCGTAGCACTTGTAGAGCATGCCTTGGATGAGTTTGCCTTGGGCGGGGGAATCGCGGTCTGCGGCATCCCCCTCGTAGTACTCGGTGACGGCCTCGTAGAGGACCACGCCGCCGCCGTCGAACTCGGCTTTGAGCACGGGTTCCCTCGTAAACCCGATGGGTTCCGCCATGACGAGCGCCGTGAGCGTGTCGCCGCGCTCCAAGGCTTCCGAGATCATCTCCGCGGGGATCGTAAAGTTGACAAAATACCCGGGGAGCGTAATGGCAAATACGACGCCGATGCCGAAGGTGAAGATGAAATAAATGACGGTCGCAAAGATCCTACTTTTCTTCATCGGTTTGTTCGGTCGGCAAATCGCCCTCGGGCGTCACCTCCTCCGTTTCGGCGGGGAGATCGTGCGCCACGGGGGCTCCGTCGGTGCGTTGTACATTGGAATTGAACGCGGCCTCTCTCTTTTTGAGATTCTCGCGCTGTTCCCTGTATTGTTTTTTGTTGAGAACGGGAATCAGAAAATAGACTCCGACACACAGCACAACGAGCGCCGCAAGGACGATGAAGAAGATGATATCCGTTGTGCCGAGTGAGTTGAGCGCCAATAAGCCAAGCATATTTTCTCTTTTCTCCATGAAATTTATTTTGTCTGAAAATAACGCGGAAAATGAACGCAATTTATCGTTCCATGCAGATTATATCATTTTTGCCGTGTTATGTCAAGGCAGTTTGGGAGATTTTTTATAAAAAATAACAATTTTTTGCAAAATTCTATCATGGCCGATTTTGCCGAACGGCACGGGGCGGCGGGCTCCGCCGCCCCCTTTTCGTTCGTTATTGACGTTTCTTTTCGACCACGACGATGACGAGCGCGGCGGCCATGATGATGGCTACGACTGCGAGCACCGCGCCGCCGATCTCGCCGCCGCAGCCCTTCTTTTGCTCTGTGGGTTGCGCGGGAGCCTCTCCCTCATCGG
>CANQBG010000067.1 GCA_947588985.1 uncultured Clostridia bacterium | reverse complement strand
CCGTCGGCCATGCGGGTGAGGGCGGACATGGGCTCCCCCTGCGACCCCGTGGAGACGATGACGATCTCGCGGTCGAAATAGTTCTTGATCTTTTCGACGTCGACGAGCACGCCCTCGGGCACGGTGAGTTCGCCGATCTTTGACGCCGCCTCGGCCACGGAGAGCATGCTCCGCCCCGAGAGGGCGACTTTGCGGCGGAACTTGACGGCGATGTCGATGATCTGCTGCAATCTATGCACATTAGAGGCAAAGGTCGCGATGATGATGCGCCTGTCGGCATTCTCGGCAAAGAGATGTTCGAGGGTGGTGCCGACGACCTTTTCGCTCATCGTATACCCCGGCCGCTCGATGTTGGTGGATTCGCCGAGGTAGAGAAGGACCCCCCGCTTGCCGTATTCGGCGATCTCGGCGAGGTCGATGGGTTTGCCCGAGACGGGCGTGGGGTCGATCTTGAAGTCGCCGCTGTGAAAGACGATGCCGTACGGCGTTTCGACGGCGAGCGCGAGCGCTCCCGCGATGGAGTGGTTCACATTGACGAAATTGACGTTGAACGCCCCGACCTTGACCTTCTCCTTGGGAGAGACGACGACCTCCTTCACATTGTTGAGGCGGTGTTCGCGGAGCTTGTTGTCGACGAGGGCGAGGGTGAGCTTGGTGCCATAGACGGGCACGTCGGGCAGGTCCTTCAAGAAATAGGGCACGCCGCCGATGTGGTCCTCGTGGCCGTGCGTCAAAAAGAGGCCCTTGACCTTCTGCCTGTTCTTGATGAGATAGGAAATGTCGGGAAAGACGAGGTCGATGCCCGGCATCTCCTCGGTGGGGAAGATGATGCCCGCGTCGATGACGATGATGTCACTGCCGTATTCGAGGGCGGTCATGTTCTTGCCGATCTCCCCCACGCCGCCGAAAAAGAGAATTTTGAGCGGCCTCTTTCTGGGCTTTTTCTCCTTTTTGGGGGGCAGGGGGGCGGTTTTGGGTGGAACGGGAGCGGGCGCCTTGCTGTTTTGCGGCCGCGCTTCCTTCTTTCCCGCCTCCTGCCGCTTGGGTGCGGGCTGAGCGGGAAGCGATTTGTTGAGGTCGATGCGGGTCCCCTTGCCCTTGGCGCGGGTGCGCCTCTGCGCCTTATATCCCGCCTCTTCCATGGCCTCGGGGGTGCGGAGCTGTCCCATCGTCCCGTTCTTGTTGTTCTGTTCTTTTTTGCTCTGTTCTTTTTTGTATGTTTCGAGCCCGTTCAAAATGGCAAGCTCGATCGCATCTTTTTGTGTGTTATTGGGTTTCTTGCTTTTCAAATGATATCTCCTCGATGAAAAAGAAAGCCGTAAACTCGGCTTTCTCGGGTAGTTTCAGACTTAAAAATCCATGTCCGATTTATCGACGATCGCCGTCTTGATGAGCCCCTCCGCGAGCAGTTCCTCGTCTGTGCGGAAGAAATATTGTGCGGCATAATCGACGGGTTCTCTCTCCTCTTTGACGGCGCCGTTGTGCTCCATGCAGAGGTCGATGAGGCGGATGGCCTTTTTGACGGCCGCCTTGGTCTTGACTTTCACCATCATGGGGGTGGATTCGTACATCTTGGTGTCCCCCGCGAATTTTTGGTGATAGACCGACTCGGGGAATTCCGCGGGATCGAGCGCGAGATACATGACGAGCGTCTTGCCGCGCATGGCGATCTTGATGAGGGACTCGTTGCCGATCGAGAATCTGTCGTTAGTCCAATTGATCTGTGAACGCACCTTCCCGTAGGAGAGAATGGCGTTTTTGAGGTCGGAATAGTAACTCTTTACGTCCTCTTCGCTGCCGATGATCTTGGCGACGAAGCTCCGCTTGAAGCGAAGCGTCTTGCTCTCGTCCTCCACGACGGGAACGACGGGTGCGGGTGCGGGCGCCGCGGTCTCCTGCGCGGGTGCGGGCGTCTGCATCGGCATGGGCATAGGCACGGGAACATAGAAGGGCACGGCCTGCGGCGGCATCTGCGGCATCATGGGCCCGTATCCCGGCATCGCCGTCGGCTGGGGCGCCGGCTGCGGCGCGGGTTGAGGCTCGGAAACAGGCTCCGGTTCGGGCTCGGGTTCAGGCTCGGGCTCGGGTTCAGGCTCGGGCTCGGGTTCAGGCTCGGGCTCCGGTTGAGGCTCGGGCTCCGGTTCGGGCACAGGCTCTTCCGAAAGCGCCTCGGCCGCCGCGGGCGCCGCTTCCTCGATGACGGGCGCTTCGTCCTGCAAAAGTTCCACGACGCGTTGGGCGATCTTCTCGACGGACTCGTCGCCGATCGCATGATTTTCGAGAACGGCGGCCACTTTTTCGCCGATGAAGTCGTAATCCGTGGGCGGAATGGACTCCGCGATCTCCGTTGCAAGGGCCTCGACGTCGATGTGAGAATGCTCGGCGACCTTCTGCGCGATGGCCTCGGCGTCGAGGTCGGGCAGGGCGGCCGCGACCTTGTCTGCGATGAGGTCGTAGTCGGGTTCGGGCAAAATGGTCGCGATCTTCTCGGCGAGGATGTCGTAGGCGAAGTTGTCGTCGAAGTTCTGCTCCCCTTCGGCGGGAACTTCTGCGCCTTCTGCAAGGGTCTCCCCCTCTTGGAGCGCGGCTTCGCTCTCCTCGGAAGCGCCCACTGTCTGCGCCTCGCCGTTTTGCAGGGCGACGATCTTCTGTGCGAGAAGGTCATAGTCGATCTCGGCGGGCCGTGCGAGCTTTTCGTCGATGGCTTTGAGAAGCATGGCACTGCGCTCTTCCATCGCAGTCAGCGCCTTTAAGAGCGTTTCCTGCATGGCGGCATGCTCTTTGCGGGAATAGTCGTAGATGTCGATATTCTGCTGGGCAAGATATTTGATCTCTGTGAGAAGTTTCTCGGCGCCCTCCTTGAATTCCGTCGTGAGCGCGTCATACGAGAACCCCTGCTGCGAAACGCCGTAGCGGTACTCCTTCTCCAAGGAAGCCTGCGCTTCCTTGATTTTTGCCGTGATCCCGCGGAACATCCCTTCGAGAATGCGCGAGTATTTTTCGTCTGCTCTTTCGTCCATACTTTCCTCACAAAGATCCATTGGAAATTTAAGATACTGCTTCTATTCTATTTTACACCAAAAACGCTCAAATGTAAATGCTTTTTCACGATTTTTTCCGCGCATTCACAATTTCTTTTCCTGCATGTTCCGCTTTCCGAGGCGGACACGGTTGAAAATCACGCCCGCGACGAAACAGAGCATCATCCAATACAGCCAGAGGAGAAACA
>CANQBG010000066.1 GCA_947588985.1 uncultured Clostridia bacterium | reverse complement strand
GGCCCCGACGTCCTTCCCTCCAACGGGTTCTACTATCAGTTCGTGCCCGTGAAGCTGTGGGACGGCATGGCCTCGGACATGGAGTATAAGCGCGTCAACCGCGTGTTCAACGAACTCTATGCGGGCGGCCTCACCGACCGCGACATGTTTCAGGACGGCCTCTTCGAGACGCTCTCCAAGGAGGAATACGACGCCGCCGTCGCAGCGGGCAAGGTCTACCTCATCTCCTCTTCGGGAAGCTCCTACGACGTCTTGAACCGCGCAGTCGTGGAGACCATCGAGGCAAACGAGACCTTGCGCGCGGCCTTCAACTCGCTCAGAAGCCGCGAGAAGATTTTGCACTTTGCCGAGGGCTATCCCTACTTCGTCGCCTACAAGGCGGGCGTCGCCACCAAGGATATGACGCAGCAAGAGAAGAAGGGGTGGGGCATCTATCACGAGATGATCGATGAAAACGGCAGCTATGCTTACGTCGTCGACCTCGCAGACGGAAAGCGGCAGGCCAAGTTCGACGAGTTCTATGGCACCGCCCTCTCCGCCATGGATACCTACGGAGAATACGTCACCTCGCAGACGGGGATCGAATTCACCAAGATCATCTCGGGCGAGAGCCCCATGTCCGCGTTTGAGGCGTTTGTGAAGGATTACAATAAAAACGGCGGGACGACCATCGTCCGGCAAGTCAACGCATGGTACGAAGCCGTCCATCAATACGATTGACGGAGGCGCGTATGCAAGAATTGTATGAAACCGTAAACGACGCGGAGGCCTTGGATCCCGAGACCTCCGAGGCCGCGGAGGCGGCGGCGACGGGGGAGCTCCCCGCGCCGCCTTCGGGACCCGCCAAGCGGAGCCGGCACATCAATTGGAAGGAGCAGCTCACGCTGCACTCCATGTTGCTCCCCGGCGTCGTGCTCGCCGTCATCTTCATGATCGTGCCCATGATCGGCATCGTGATGGCCTTTGAGAAGTACAACGTCGCGCTGGGATTTTTCGGCTCGCCGTGGGTGGGATTCCGCAACTTCCGCGATCTCTTCAACCGCCCCGACTTCTGGAACGCCACGCGCAACACCGTCATCATCGCCTTCTGGAAGATCGTCTTTACCTCGGTGCTCTCCATCGTGCTGGCCCTCCTCATCAACGAGATCCGCGTCCATTTCATCAAAAAAGCGGTGCAGACGGTGCTCTTTCTGCCCTATTTCCTCTCGTGGGCGCTGCTCGGCAACATCATGGTCGATCTCTTCTCCTATTCGGGTGCGTTCAACTACTTTCTGAGCTGGTTCGGCATCGAGCCCGTCTACTTCATCACCTCCAACAGGTGGTTCCGCGTCATCGTCGTCGCCTCCGACGTGTGGAAAACCATCGGTTATCAGATCGTCGTCTTTCTCGCCGCCATCACCAATATCGACCCCGCGCTCTACGAGGCCGCCAAGATCGACGGCGCCAATCACACCCAGCTCTGCCTGCACATCACGCTCCCCGGCATCATGAGCATGATCGTGCTCATGAGCATCCTCAACATCGGCAACATCATGAACGCCGGCTTCGAGCAGATCCTCGTCATGTATAACCTCTCGGTCTACGAGACGGGCGACATCCTCGATACGATGGCCTACCGCATCGGCCTTCTGCAGGTGGGGCAATACCACATGGGTACTGCCATCGGGCTCTTCAAGTCCGTCATCAGCTGCGCGTTCTTCTCGTTCAGCTACTTCCTCGCCTATAAGGTGAAGGGTTACAGGATCTTTTAAGGAGGTGCCAACGTGGAAGATATCCTTGAAAACGCAACTCCCGCTCCCGATCCCGTGCCCGAACCCGCCCCCGAAGGCAAGAAGGGGAAGCACGGCCGCGAACACGATTTCTCCAAGCCCATGCGCATGAAGGAATCGCCCGCCCGCGTCACCTTCCTCGTCCTCAACACGGCCTTCCTCATCCTGTTTGCGCTCGTCTGCCTGCTGCCGTTTTTCAACCTGCTCGCGACGAGCCTCTCGAGCGACGAAGCCGTCAATGCGGGGCAAGTGGGCGTCATCCCCGTGGGGTTCACCGCCAACGCCTACAAGGTGCTCGTCACCAAAGTCGCCTTCTTCCGCGCCTTTGGCTACAGCATCCTGCGCGTCCTCCTCGGGACGCTCATCTCGGTGGGGGTCATCACCCTCGGGGCCTATCCGCTCTCCAAGAGCGGGAGCGCCTTCCGCGGGCGGACGTTTTACACCGTCCTCTTCACCATCACGATGTTCTTCTCGGGCGGGCTCGTCCCCACCTACATCGTCATCTCCAAGCTCGGCCTCATGAACAACATCCTCGCGCTCATCCTCCCCACGGCCATGAACGCGTGGAACATGGTCCTCCTCATCAACTTCTTCCGGCAAGTTCCCAAGGAGCTCGAGGAGGCGGCCAAGATGGAGGGCGCGGGGCACTATCGCATCCTGTTTGAGATCGTGCTTCCCGTCTCCCTTCCCGCCCTCGCCACGGTCATCCTGTTTACGGCCGTGCAGCATTGGAACAATTGGTTCGACGGGGTCATCTACATGCAGCCCGCGAAGTTCCCGTTGCAGTCGTATATCTACAACATGATCAACGAGGCGAACATCCTTCGCCAGCAGCTCGTGGCCAATCCCGGCGACGAAAACCTCCTCGCCCAGATCCCCACAAAGACGTTGGAATCGGCGCAGATCTTCATCGCGATCCTGCCCATCATCCCGCTCTATCCCTTCGCGCAGAAATTCTTCATCAAGGGGCTCGTGCTCGGGTCCGTCAAAGAGTAAAAATTAAGGAGAAACATTATGAAAACCTTGAAGAAATGGATGTCTCTCGCGGCGGTCCCCGCCCTGCTCCTCTGCTTTGCCTGCACGCCGCATACGGGCGGACCTTCCGAAGGCGGCTACTCGGATACCGCTCCGCGCCCCGAGATCGAATACCCCGAGATCGCGGAGCAGGTCGTCTATCCCGAAAAGCCCGCCTCCGCGCCCGCGGCGCCCGATGAGAGCAAGAAGCCTTCCGTCACCGGCTACACCTCCTCGCGCGAGAAGGGTGGCTACACGGTGACGACGGGCACGACGACCACCGTCGAATATGCCGACGTCAACGATTGGGCCTATGTCTATGCCGCCGTGGAGAACTATTCTCCCACATACGGCAACATCAAGCTCACCATCGACAACAAGACGCCCGCGGCCGAGCGCATCGCCATCCAGGCCGTCTACTATGAGGCCTACGACCTCGGCTACACGCCCGTCACCGTCTACCTCGG
>CANQBG010000065.1 GCA_947588985.1 uncultured Clostridia bacterium | reverse complement strand
AGCCCGGGAAGGCCTGCGTCTACAACGTCGACGTGATGGAGGAGACGTGCGACAACCTCGCGGTGGGGGCGAACGCCGTCTCCAAGCGGGTATTTTTGGGAGAAGGGCGCATCGAGCGCATCGGCAGCCCCAAGGATATTCCCACCTATCTCGAAAAGACGGAAAAACTCATCGAAGAAAAGCGCGCGCTGTTCGGATAACGCGGATAACGGCGCAAAGCAGAAAGAGCGGGTAGCCCCGCTCTTTTTTGTAATAAAATGAATTTGAAAGGTCGCATTGCGGACATGGGTCATGCGCATTCCATGAGTTTGACCGTGACCACCGTCATGTCGTCCTCGGCGCGGCCGCCGTAGCGGGAGAGCGCGTCGCCCAAAATTTCCTCCGCGAGCGCCTGCGGGTTGAGGGGGTGCAGGCGGGAGAGATAGGCGCAGAGTTCGGAGGAGGAGCCGTAAGCCGTCGTCACGCCGTCGCTCAGAAAGATGAGGAAGTCGTCGGCCCGCAGTTCCACGCGCAGACAGGCGGGGTGGACGGCCTCGAGCACGCCGATGGGGAGCGATTCCCCCTCGAGTACCTGCAGGGTCTCGCCCGAGAGCACGAACCCGACGGGCGAGCCGATCTTAACGATGTCGGCAATGCCCGTGTCGAGGTTGACGGCGGCGAGGTCGAGGCAGGCGAAGGTCTCCTCGGAGGAGTACGCGATGAGGCTGTTTACGGTGGAGAGCACGGTGGCGGAGGGCATCTTGGCCTTGTAGAAGCTCTCGATGAGGGAGAGCGTCTTATCGGAGACGGCCCGCGCCTCCTCGCCGCTGCCCATGCCGTCGGAGAGGGCCACGAGGAAGCGCCGCTCGTCGATCTTCAGGATGGAGTGGGTGTCGCCGCTCTGCTGCTGGCCCTCCTTGGTCGTCCCCGCCACGCCGAAGGCCGCGTCAAAGATGGGTTTGCGCTTGAGGACGAAGCACGCCCGATCGGCCGTTAAGGGGAGCTTTTCGGAGAGCGAGAGGGGAATGCCGAGCGCCGCGCTTGCCGCCCGCGCCACCTTCTTGCCCTCGGCGCCGCAGGGAAGGTTGAGGCTTACGGTGAGCTTCTCCCCCTCGCCATAGAGGAAGATCTCGCCGGCGAGCAGTCCCTCCTTGGAGAGCGCCGCGAAGAGACGGCGTTCCTCATCGGAGAAGAGGGATTCCTCACTCTGCTCGAGGGCCAATTCGCGCAAGACCTCCGAGATGCCGTGCGCCTGTTCGGCAAGAAGCCGCCTTCCCTCCCGGGCGGAGGCGAGCTCCATGTCGAGCCGCGCGTACTCCGCCAGCAGGTGGTTGAGGGAGAAGAGCAGCCCCGCCGAGTTCATACAGCCCGCGGAGAGCTCCACGGGGAGGTCGATGAGGTTGACCCGCCCCTTCGCCCTTCCCACGGCGATGAGCTTTTCGAGGCTGTCATAGAGGCGGTTTTGCATGCACACCGGGCGGTTGGGACAGGTGTCGCAGAGCTTGGAGAGGAGCTTACTTTGGATCTGCGCGGCCGAGCGGTCGGGGGCGTCCCCGGCGGTGAAGGCGGTCTCGATGTCGCGGAAGAGGGAGGAGACCTCATAGAGCTGCTCTCCGACGGCCCGCCGCGTGCGATTGACGGCCATGCGCGGGAGGGCGCGTTCGCGGTAAAAGAGCAGCGTCTTTTCGGCACGGCGCATCGTCCGCTCGGGCAGGCAGAGGACGAGCAGCGCGGGCAGAAGGCCGACGAGGAGGGTGAGGACGACGTCGGAAACGGGGCGCAAGAAGAGCCCGTCCGCGCCCTGCATGCCCGTAAAGACGAGGAAGAAGGCGATGGCGGAGAGCCCCTTGCCGTGGGGCAGAAGGAGCAGGGCGACCGAGCAGTACACGGTAAACTGCGCGAGCGGCGTGAGCGTGCGCGTGACGCATACGAGGGGGAGGGAGAGCACGGCGGAAAAGGGAACGGCGGCCGACCGCTTCAAAAGGACGACGGCAAAGAGCGACAGCGTGAGCGCGACGAGAAGAAAGAGGCGTTCGCCCACGCATCGGAGCACGCCGACCCCCGCAAAGAGCCACATCACGGCGAGTTCCGCGAGTTCCCCCGCAGAGAGCCGCGAACGAAAAACGCGAAGCATGATCGCGGACATGCCCCCCTCAAACACGATGGAGAGGCTCAAAATCAGGGCCGAAAGGAGCAGTTTCCAAAGAAGGGGAGAGAGGGGGAGGAGCGCGTAGCCCGTGTGCGGAAAGAGGAAGAGAAAGGGAAGGAGCGCGATGACGGCATAGAGCAGCCGCTCGAGGCCGACCCGCCTTCCCACCCGACGATAGAGCACCCAGATGAGGAGCAGGAAGGCAGACTGGATGGCGGCGGAGAGGGAGGCTGCAAAGGAGAGCGCGGCGGCCGAGGCCGCGAGATAGCCCGCGCAGAGCGAAAAGGGATCGAGCCCGGCCGCGAGTGCGCCATAGAGCAGGGCGAAGGCGAGCGGTTCGCGCTGCGGCAATACGAAGTTGAGAAAGACCATGGCGCCGATGACGGCGAGATGGAGCGCAAGCATTTTTGGGGAAACGCGGATCTTTTTCATGAAATCCCCCGGTTTTTTTCTCTATTATAAGGGAAGAATGCGCGCGCGCCGCCGAAAAAAATGTCCGAATCCGTCCCCTCTTGGCGAAAGCTCATGTGCCCCCGCAGTCCGCCCCGCCCTCGGAATGAGGGTGCCTCCTCCTCATACCGAGCCCTTGCTGTCCCCTCAGGGGAAAGTACCCGCGGAGCGGGGGAAAGGGGTTTGCAGACGAGCACAATATGAGCGAACCCCCTCAGTCACTCCGTGACAGCTCCCCCAATCCACCCCGCAAAAATCCTGACAGCTTTTTGCGGGGACCCCGGGGTGGAGCCAAGATTCGCCCCCCCTCCTCATACCGACCCCGCCCGCGGAATGCGGGCCTCCTTCCCTTCAGAAAGACGGCGTTTCCCCGAAATGTAGCAATTTATTAAAATGAATTTAGCAAAACGGTATCAAAATGCGCAGGAAAATTTTTATTTTGCGTTTTTTTCGCCAAAACAGTTGACTTTTTATTTGAGATTGCGTAAAATACCCTTATCGGAAGGCAGCCCTCCAAAAAATAAGAGGAGAAACAATTGAATATGAAAACGAACATAGCGTGGAGAAAGCTGAAAAGCGGCTTCACGTTGGTGGAGCTTGTCATCGTGATCGCCGTGATCGCGATCTTGGCTGCTGTCCTGATTCCGACGTTTATCACCGTAGTCGATAACGCCAACAACAGTGCAGACGTCCAGCTCGTCGCCAACATGAACACCGTGCTTTCCACGAAGTACGACGCCGATGCGACTGCCACCGCCGAAAA
>CANQBG010000064.1 GCA_947588985.1 uncultured Clostridia bacterium | reverse complement strand
GGCACCCGTCCCACGGTGCGCGGCTCGGTCATGAACCCCAACGACCACCCGCACGGCGGCGGCGAAGGCAAGAGCCCCGTCGGCCATGCAGGTCCCGAAACGCCTTGGGGCAAGCCCGCGCTCGGCTACAAGACGAGAAAGAAGAAGAACCCCACGAGCAAGTTCATCCTCAAGAGGATCAATTAAAGGAGGGAATGAGAGATGTCGAGAAGTGTCAAGAAAGGGCCTTATGTGGAAGCAAAACTGCTTGCGCGCATCGAGGCGATGAACGAGACAAACGAGAAAAAGGTACTCAAAACGTGGTCGAGGGCTTCGACCGTATTCCCTCAGATGGTGGGTCACACGATCGCGGTGTACGACGGCAGAAAGCATGTTCCCGTCTACATCACCGAAGATATGGTGGGTTGCAAGCTGGGTGAGTTTGCTCCCACGAGGACGTTCCGCGGCCACACGGCCAAGTCCACGACGCCCGGTAAGTAAGGAGGAGAGATATGGCAGGTAATATGAAGAAAAAGACCGCGCGCATCGAGGAGAATAGGGATAAGCGTCCCTACGCGGTCGCCAAGTATATCAGGATTTCTCCCTACAAGGTAAGAACGGTGCTTGCGCTCATCCGCGGCAAGTCGGTGAGGGAGGCCGAGGCCATCCTTGCGCATCTGCCCAACGGCGGCGCCGCGCCCACCCGCAAGGTACTCATGAGCGCCGTTGCCAACGCGGAACACAACCGCGGGCTGGACAGGGCGGACCTCTACGTTGCCGAGTGCTTCGCCGACGGCGGCACGAGCCTCAAACGTATGCAGCCCGTTTCCAAGGGCAGGGGACACGCCATCCTGAAAAGAACGAGCCACATCACCGTCATTCTTGACGTTAAGAAAGCGGAGGGAGAACTGTAATGGGACAGAAAGTGAATCCTCATGGATTGAGAGTCGGCATCAACAAGGGCTGGGATACGCAGTGGTACGCGGATAAGAAGGAATTCAGCGTGTACCTCAAAGAGGACCACACCATCCGCACTTTCATCAAAAAGAAGTACTACGCGGCGGCCATTTCCCGCATCTGCATCGAGCGTGCGGCGGGCAAAATCGTCGTGACCATCCACACCGGCCGCCCCGGCGTTCTGATCGGCAAGGCGGGCGCGGAGATCGAGGTCATCAAGAAGGACCTTGCAAAGCTCACGAAGGGCAAGCAGGTCATCATCAACGTGACCGAAGTCAGAAAGCCCGATGCGGACGCCCAGCTCGTTGCCGAGAACGTTGCGGCGCAGCTCGAAAAGCGCACCTCGTTCAGAAGGGCGATGAAGCAGGCCATCGGCAAGACGATGCGCGCCGGCGTAAAGGGCGTGAAGATGCAGGTTTCGGGCCGTCTCGACGGCCGCGAGATCGCGGGTACCGAGCATTACAGCGAAGGGTCCATTCCCCTGCAAACGTTGCGCGCGGATATCGAATACGGCTTCGCGGAAGCCCACACGACGTTCGGCATGATCGGCGTCAAGTGCTGGGTCTACAAGGGCGACGTCCTCAAAGCCGCGAAGAAGGAAGGAGGCAAATAATATGTTGATCCCCAAGAGAGTCAAGAGAAGAAAGCAGCACCGCGGAAGCCTGAAAGGCGCTGCCCATAAGGGAAATATCGTCGCATACGGCGATTACGGCCTCGTCGCGGAGGAAGCGGGCTGGATCAAGGCCAACCAGATCGAAGCCGCCCGTATCGCGATGACCCGTTTCATCAAGCGCGGCGGTCAGGTCTGGATCGACATCTTCCCCCACAAGCCGATCACGCGGCACCCGGCGGAAGCCCGTATGGGTTCGGGCAAGGGCGCGGTCGAATTTTGGGTCGCGGTGGTGAAACCCGGCAGAGTGATGTTTGAAATGGCGGGCGTGAGCGAGGACGTGGCGCGCGAGGCAATGCGTCTTGCTTCGCACAAGCTCCCCATCAAATGCAAGTTCGTCAAGAAGGAGACGGCGGAACCCGCCGCCGAAAATCAAACGACAGGCGGTGAGGCATGATGAAAGGGAATGAGTTAAAAGGGCTGACGGACGTCGAGCTCGAAAAGAAACTGCAAGACCTCAAAAGCGAGCTTTTCAATCTTCGTTTCCGCCATGCGAGCGGCCAGCTTGAAAACCCCGTTTCCATCAGAACGTGCAAGCGGGATATTGCGAGAGTGAATACCGAGCTGCGTGCGCGCAAGGCGAAGTAAGGAGGCAGTAACGTGGAAAGAAATCTGAGAAAAGAAAGGGTCGGGGTCGTCGTCTCCGACAAGATGGATAAAACGGTCGTCGTTGCGGTGACGGATAAGGCAAAGCATCCCGTCTACAAAAAGACGATCACCCGCACGCGGAAATTCAAGGCGCACGACGAACTCAACGAGTGCGGCGTGGGCGATAAGGTCCGCATCGTGGAGACGAGAAAGCTCTCCAAGGACAAGAATTGGCGCGTCGCCGAGATCGTCGAGAAGGCGAAGTAAGGGGAGGCATAGAGAATTATGATTCAACCTCAAACGAGACTTAAGGTAGCCGATAACTCCGGCGCCAAAGAGATCATGTGCATCCGCGTTTTGGGCGGAAGTTTCAGAAGGACGGGCAACATCGGCGACGTCATCGTCGCTTCCGTCAAGACGGCCAACCCCGGCGGCGCAGTGAAGAAGGGCGACGTCGTGAAGGCGGTCATCGTGAGAAGCGCCAAGGGCATCCGCCGTCCGGACGGGACCTATATCCGCTTTGACGACAACGCGGCGGTCATCATCGACGCGCAGAAACAGCCCAGAGGCACCCGTATCTTTGGGCCCATCGCGAGAGAACTCAGGGAGAAGGACTACATGCGTATCATCTCCCTCGCTCCGGAGGTGCTGTAAGCTATGAATATCAAAGTCAATGATAACGTACTCGTCTTAACGGGCAAATATAAGGGCAAGCAGGGCAAGGTCCTCAAAACCGACCCGAAGGCCAACACGGTGATCGTGGAGGGCATCAACCTCGTCCACAAGCACGAGAAGGCTAAGAAGGCCGACCAGACCTCCCGCATCGTCACCGAAGAGGCGCCCATCGACGTCTCCAACGTCGAGATCGTCTGCCCCGGCTGCGGCAAGCCCACGCGCGTCTATCACACGGTCGTGGACGGCAAGAAGATCCGCATCCACGGCGGCGTGAAGGGATGCGGCGCAAGCCTCGATAAGGCGTACACGAAGAAAGTGAAGGGCAACAAGCCCGCCGAACCTGCGCAGGAAGAGGCGCCCAAGAAGCGCACGAGAAAGCGCACGCAGAAGACCGAAGAGGTCCAGGAATAAGGAGGGAAGACCATGGCAGACAAGAAAACGGCTAAGAAAGCGGCTCCCGCCCAACCCGCAACCCCTTCCGAGCCGAGCAGAGTGAGGGTGCAATACGAGAAGGAAGTCGTTCCTTACCTCATGAAGAAGTTCGGCTATTCGTCGGTGATGCAGTGTCCGAAGATGGAAAAGATCGTCATCAACACGGGTCTCGGCGATATCAAGGATAACCAGAAGTCCATGCAGACGGTGGAAAAAGAGCTGATGCTCATCACCGGGCAAAAACCCATCTACCGCAAGGCCACCAAGTCGGTCGCAAACTTCAAGCTCCGCGAGGGCATGAACATCGGCCTCAAAGTGACGCTCCGCGGCAGAAGGATGTATGACTTCTATGATAAGCTCGTCTCCATCGCACTTCCGCGCGTCCGCGATTTCCGCGGCGTATCGGATAAGTCGTTCGACGGCAGAGGCAACTATGCGCTCGGACTCAAAGAGCAGCTCATCTTCCCTGAGATCACTTACGACCAGGTAGAGAAGATCCGCGGCATGGACGTGGTCATCGTGACCACGGCGAGGACGGACGAAGAGGCCTTGGAACTTTTAAGGGCGCTCGGAATGCCCTTCAAGAAGTAAGGAGAGACGGGTATGGCTAAGAAATCAATGATCAACAAACAGCAAAGAAAGCCGAAGTTTTCGACGCGCGCCTACACGCGCTGCTCGATCTGCGGCAGACCTCACGCGGTGCTCAGAAAGTACGGCATCTGCCG
>CANQBG010000063.1 GCA_947588985.1 uncultured Clostridia bacterium | reverse complement strand
GCGTGCAACGAGATGATCTCCGAGAGCGCGGCGAAGAAGATCGCCTCCATCCAGAAGTATGCGGACGGCGGGGTCTCCGTGCGCTCCATCTTCAACTGCAATACCCGCTTCGGCGTGTGCGCCAAGTGCTACGGCAAGGATATGGCCACCACCCTTCCCATCAAGGTGGGCGAGGCGGTCGGCGTCATCGCGGCGCAGTCCATCGGCGAGCCCGGTACCCAGCTCACCATGCGTACCTTCCATACGGGCGGTATCGCGGCGACGGGCGATATCACCCAGGGTCTTCCCCGCGTCGAGGAACTCTTCGAGGCGAGAAAGCCCAAGGGCGTTGCCACCATCTGCGAGTTTGCGGGCGTCGTCACGGTGGACGATACCGACAACTTGAAGCACGTCATCGTCACCGACGAGGGCACGGGCGAACGGCTCAAAGATTACGAATTGCCGTTCAACGCCGAACTGCTCGTCAAGACGGGCGACAAGGTGGTGCCCGGGACCCAGCTCAATGCGGGCTCCGTCAACCCGCAGGACATCATCCGCGTCGAGGGCATGAAGGGCGTGCAGGACTACATTCTCGAACAGGTGCAGTCGGTGTACCGCTCGCAGGGCGTCGACATCAACGACAAGCACATCGAGATCATCGTGCGGCAGATGCTCCGCAAGGTCCGCGTCGAGAACGCGGGCACGACGGAGATGCTCCCCGGACAGCTCGTGGATATGTTCACCTTCGAGGACCAGAACGAGAAGACCATCATGGCGGGCGGCGTTCCCGCGACGGCGAAGCGCGTGCTCCTCGGCATCACCAAGGCCGCCCTTGCGACGGATAGCTTCCTCTCCGCGGCTTCCTTCCAGGAGACCTCGCGCGTCCTCACCGAGGCCGCCATCCAGACCAAGCGCGATCCCTTGATCGGCCTCAAAGAGAACGTCATCATCGGCAAACTCATCCCCGCGGGCACGGGCGTGAAGGACTACAAGAACGTCTCCGTGCAGACCACGGTGGGCTTCCGCGATCCGCTCGTGGAAGAGACCGCCATCGCAAAGGAATAAGAAAGTGTTGAAAAAGGCCTCCCTTTTTTGGGGAGGCTTTTTTTGCAAAAAAATTTTTGAAA
Organism: uncultured Clostridia bacterium; assembly: GCA_947588985.1. Lineage (GTDB taxonomy): Bacteria > Bacillota > Clostridia > Christensenellales > Borkfalkiaceae > Gallimonas. The sequence continues at coordinate 2,923 of CANQBG010000063.1, read as the reverse complement.
AATTTTCACTTCCGCCAACAAAACGGGCAGGGACGGCTGTTATATCAGTGAAAAGAAAAAATCGGGAGGAAGATATCATGATGAAAAAGATTTGTTTTTTGGCGGCGGCGCTTGCGGCAACGGCTTCCCTCGCGCTCGTCGGTTGCGGCGACAAGGCGGGCTCTGCGCACCACGACGATACTGAGACGGGCACCTATCGCGGCATTGAGAGCACGGAATCCATCTACGGGCTTGCGGCGGTCACCACGGCGAAGTTGCTCGCCGTAAACGAGGCCCCCGCGGCTTCCGTGAGCGATACGGAGCTCCTCGCCTTTACGGCGGAGGGCACGCAGGACGCCGTGGGCAAGGCGAAGACGGCGGCGGAGGACTTCAACAAGTACTTCAATATCCTCGACACCTTCCTCGACAGGAGCTCTACGACCACCGTCGTGGAGGACAACGCCTCGGCGGATGCGGCGCTCGCAGGCTATGCGTTCAAGCTCACCATCACGGGCAGGAATGCGGCGGGCGAGGACGTCCCGCACACGCTGTATTACTCCGAGACGAAGGGGGAGACCAAGACGGACAGCCGCCGCGATGACGACGAGACCGTCACCGTCACTTCCACCGTGTACACCCTCGAAGGCGTAGTTGAAATGGGCGCAGGCGAGGGCGCACCCGTCTACTATCACATGCAGGGCACGCGCACGGAGCAGATTATCACCGAGACCGAGGGCAGAGAGACGGAGACGGAGCAAAGGAGCACGCTCTCCCTGCGCGCCTCCGCGGCGGCAGGGGACATGAGCGACTATGTGGAACTCACCCACACGCAGTCTACCGAAGAGGAGACGGGCGAAGCGGAGACTGAGGCCCTCTACACGTACAAGACCTATGTTGCGGGCAGGCTCGTCGAATCGACCTCCGTGGAGTTCGAGACGGAGACCGAGCACGGCGAACAGGAGACGGAGTACACCGTGCGCTTTCTTTCGGGCGCGTCGCGCGGGGTCTATGAGATCGAGCGCGAAATTGAAAACGGCAGGACGGAGATCGCCGTCAAGTATTCCATCGACGGCGCGACGGGCAGGTTCGTCATCGTGAAGAATGCGGACGGCACCTACCGCTACAAGTTCTCCGATAATTCCGCAGACGACGAAATTTTCCGCGATTTTTACGACTGACGGTTGACACCCGCCCGCCAAAGTGATACCATTTGTAGCGTACTTACGGAGGCGGGAAGGTGACGCTCGACGAACATCTGAAAAAACTCGCATCGGGGGACGATTCGGACTTTGACGGGTTCTACCTTGCGACGAAAAAGACGGTCTACCACATCGCCCTCGGCGTACTGCGGGAACGCTCCCTCGCCGAGGATGCGATGCAGTCTACGTATATGAAGATCGTCGCCAATGCGGAAAAGTACCGCGCGGGCAGTCACGCGATGGCGTGGATCGGGCGGATCGCCCGCAACGAGGCGCTCAATCTCAGGAAGAAGCGGGCGCGGGAGATCTCCGTGGACGAGACGGAACACGCCGCGCTCTTCGGCACCGCCCGCCCGCAGGACTACGGGCTTCTCACCGACGTCGCCCGCAGGACGCTCTCCGAGGGGGAGTTTACCGTGCTCATGCTCGCCGCGGCCGACGGCTACAAGAGGCGGGAGATCGCCGCAATGCTCGGCGTTCCGCTTCCGACCGTGACGTGGCGCTATCACCGCGCGCTCGCCAAGATGCGGGACGCGCTGGAAGGAGGGGAGGAATGAACGACCGCGAACTTTTTGAGCGGCTCCGCAGGGAAGCGGACGAACACACGCCCGACGTCAACGTCGATGTGCGCGCCGCACGCGTTCAGCCGCCCCAAGGCGAAGTCGTTGCCCTATCGAAGGGCAGGAAGGCCGCGCTCATCTCGGTTCTATCGGCGCTACTCGGCGTCGTGCTCCTGCTCGCCATTCTGCTCCCCGTGCTACTCGGCGGCGGGGGCGGCGGAAAATACGGGACGCTCGTCATCAGCATCAATCCCTCGGCGGAGTTCACTATCGAGGACGGGAAGGTGACAAAGACGCGCGCCCTCAACCGCGACGCCGCAATCCTGCTCGAGGGGAACACGTGGGACGGCTTGACGGCGGAGGACGCCTGCCTCACCTTTGCGCGGCTTGCCGAGAAGCGCAACCTCATCGGTGTGGACGGCGTGCGCATCCACGCGAGCGGAAAGGATGGGAGCGCCATCGCGGCAAGCGTCCACGGCACGCTCGATGCGCTCTTCGCGGTGGGCGACCTCGACGAAGCCGCCCTCTCCGGCCTGTTTGTCGGTTACAACGAGGAGGAGATGGAGCGCTTCGAGGAGTATGTCGCCCACTCCTATTCGGCGAAAAAGACGGAATATCTCGAGCGGGCGAAGGCATTATTGCAGACCTACCGCGCCGACCTTCTCGCGCTCGACCTTGCCGACCGCGCGGCCGCGGAGGCGTTCAACACGAAGTATCTGCTCCTCGGCGAGGACTTCCTCATCGAATTCGATGACGACGACGATGACGAGACACGAGAGGAGCTTCTCGAGGAGTATGAGGAGATCTCCGAACTCCTCGAGCGTGACCCCGACGAGGCCTTTGAAGAGCTGTTTGAGGGCTTTTTGGAGCTCATGGAAGAGGATTACGACGATTGAGGGGAGAAATTTTCGGAAAATTTGCGGAAAACTCTTGACATAACAGGTGGTATTTGATACAATAACAATCGTTATATAACGGTTGTTATTTTTTATGGAGGGCAATTATGCCGAAACAAGCGAAGGTAGGAAGGGAGGATATCCTGAACGCCGCGGCGGAGATCATTCGGCGGGAGGGCGAAAAGAAGGTGAACGCGCGGGCGATCGCAAGGGAGCTCGGGTGCTCCACGCAGCCCGTGTATTCGCTCTTCCGCAACATGGAGGAGCTCAAACATGCGCTCGGCGAGGA
>CANQBG010000062.1 GCA_947588985.1 uncultured Clostridia bacterium | reverse complement strand
ATCATCAACCACTTTGACGAAGTCGTCGCGTTCGGGGGACGCATTTTGCGGCCCACCGACCGCGCGAAATACAAGAATACCCGCGAGACCCTGCTCTTCAACAAGAGCCAAAACCTCTTCAACATCAACCTTGTGAAGAAGGAAAAGCGCGCGGGCGGGCTCGCCTCCCTCATCATGGTGGAGGGCTACATGGACGCCATTTCCCTCTATCAGGCGGGCTTTCATAACGTCGTCGCCAGCATGGGGACGTCGCTCACCAAGGAGCAGGCGCGGCTGTGCAGGCGGTACTCCGAGAACGTGTTCATCAGCTACGACGGCGACTTTGCGGGGCAGAAGGCCAACCTAAGAGGGCTGGACATCTTGAAACAGGAGGGCATCAAGGTGCGCGTCGTGCCCATGCCCGAGGGGCTCGACCCCGACGACGTGGTGAAAAAGACGGGCGCGGAGGGGTACCGAAAGTGCCTCGACGCCGCGATGCCCCTCATCGACTTCCGCATTCTCTCCGCAGAGAGGAAGTACGACCTCAAAAAGACGGACGAGGTGCGCGAATTCGTGAAGGAAGCCCTCGCCATCGTGCGCGAGGCGGAGAGCGCCACCGAGCGCGAGGAACTTATAAAGCGCATAGCGGAGGCTTCGGGCGTGAGCCGTTCGGCCCTCCTCCATGACCTTGAAAGCGCCCCGCCGTCCGAAAAGCGCACGGAGCCAATTCCCGCCCCCGCGGAGGACGGCGCGGACAGGGAGAAGAAGGCGGCGCGGTTCGTGCTCGCGGCGTGTCTTCTCAAAAAGCCGTACGCGGAGGGGTGCGACCTTGCCGCGTTCCGCTTTGCGGACGGGACGCACCGCGCGATCGCGGGGTACGTCACGGAGGCGAGAAAGAGCGGGACCCTGCGCCCGAGCGGCATTTTCGACGTCGTTTCGGGCGAGGACAGGGAGCTCTCCGAGGTGCTCGACCTCGACTTCGGGGAAAACCTCGACGGCGCACAGGCGGAGCGGTATTTTGCCGACTGCGTGCTGACTTTGCGCAGGGCGGCGCTCTCGGAGCAAATTGAAGAGGCGCGCGCGGAGTACGGCCGCGCCGTGGATGCGGAGACCAAGCGGGAGATCCTTTCCCGCATCGCACAGTATACAAAACAGTTGAAGAACGCTTCGGCGGGAGGAAATCTATGAACAATATCAGCGATCAGAAAGTGAACGAGATCATCGAAAATTTTTCTGCACAGTACAAGATGAAGGGGAGCATCTCCACCAACGCCCTGTGCGACGCGCTCGAAAAGTATGACTTGACCCCCGCGCAGATCGAACTCATCTACAAGACGTTGCCCGAGATCGGCATCCTGATCGTGGACGAGGACGAGCGCGACAAGGAACTCTTCGAGCAGGCCCTCTCGGACATCGGGCTCGACGACCCCGTGAAGATGTATTTGAAGGAGATCGGCCGCGTGCCGCTCCTCTCGGGCGACGAGGAGATCGAACTCGCGCGCAGGATGCAGGAGGGGGACGAGGAGGCAAAACGGCGGCTCTCGGAGAGCAATCTGCGCCTCGTCGTCTCCATTGCAAAGCGGTACGTGGGGCGCGGCATGCTCTTTTTGGACCTCATCCAGGAGGGCAATTTGGGGCTCATGAAGGCCGTCGAGAAGTTCGACTATCAGAAGGGGTTCAAGTTCTCCACCTACGCGACGTGGTGGATCCGTCAGTCCATCACCCGCGCCATTGCCGACCAGGCGCGCACCATCCGCATTCCCGTGCACATGGTGGAGACCATCAATAAACTGACGCGCGTCTCGCGCATGCTCTTACAGGAGAACGGCAGGGAGCCGACGCCCGAGGAGATCGCCGAGGCCATGGAGGTGCCCGTGGAGCGCGTGCGCGAAATTCAGAAGATCGCGCAGGACCCCGTCTCGTTGGAGACGCCCATCGGCGAGGAGGAGGACAGCCACCTCGGCGACTTCATCGAGGACGACAAGACGCAGACCCCCGGGGACAGCGTCGCCTTCATCATGCTCAAAGAACAGCTTTTGGGCGTTCTCGATACCCTCACCCCCCGCGAGGAGAAGGTCTTGCGCCTGCGCTACGGCATCGACGACGGCAAGCCCCGCACCCTCGAGGAGGTGGGCAGGGAGTTCAACGTCACCCGTGAGCGCATCCGCCAGATCGAGGCCAAGGCGCTTAGAAAGCTCCGCCACCCCTCGCGGAGCAAAAAACTGCGGGACTTCCTCGACTGATGACGGGGCGCATCGCCGAAATTTGCTCGCAGATGACCCCCGCGCCCGTCATGGCAGACGTCGGCTGTGACCACGGCTACATGGCGAAGTACGCCCTCGAAAATGGGCTGTGCGGGCGGGTCTACATCACCGATATCCATGCGGGGAGCCTCGAAAAGGCAAAAACGCTGCTCAAATCCGAGGTGGAGGCGGGCAGGTGCATCCCCGTCCTCTGCGACGGGCTGGACGGCGTGAAGGAGCCCTGCGGCCTCGTGCTCATCGCGGGGTTGGGCGGCGAGGAGATCGTAAAGATCCTCTCCCGCGTGCCGCTTCCCGCGCGGTTCGTGCTCCAACCCATGAAAAGCAGCGACAAGCTCCGCGCCTATCTCGTGGAGCGCGGGGCGAAAATTCTCCGAGATTACACCTTCGAGGACAGGAAATTCTACGACCTCATCGTGGGAGAAGGGCAGGGCGGGGACAGCTATTCCGACTTTGAGATAAAGTACGGGCGGGACAATCTGCGCACCCCCTCGGCGGCGTTTTGCAAGTTTCTCGAAAAGGAGAAGGGCAAACTGCGCGCCCGCCTGACGCGGAGGGAGATGCGGCGGGAGAGCCGCGATGAAATGCGGGCAAAATTATACGAATTGGAGGTCATCACCGATGCGATCGAAGCAACTCTATGAGATAATCGACGGCGTTGCGCCGTTTGCGCTCTCAAAGGAATACATCGCGCGGGGCGCGTACGACAACAGCGGGCTCCTCGTGGACTGCGGGGAAGTGACGGGCGTTCTCTTTTCGCTCGACCTCTCCCTTGCCGCCGTCGAGGAGGCGAAAAAGTTGGGCTATAACTGCATCGTCACCCACCATCCCGCCATCTTTGCGCCCATAAAGTGCCTCGGCGAGGACAGCGCGGTGCTCGCCTGCGCAAGGGCGGGGATCTCCGTCATCTCGGCGCACCTCAACTTGGACGCGGCGGAGGGGGGCGTCGACGAGAGCCTCATGCAGGCATTGGGCGGAACCGAGCCGATCGCCTGCGAGGAACAGCTCTCCGCGGGGGCGTACGGCAGGGTGTACGACGTGGAGCCGCAGAGCTTTGAAGCCTTCATCGGGCACGCGAAAGAGAGGCTTTCCGCGGAGCGCGTCATCTCTTACGGCGAGGGCGAAGTGAGGCGCGTTGCAAGCTTTTGCGGCGCGGGATTTACCGAGGGCGCGCTCGCGTTCGCCGCGGCGAATGGGGCGGATACCCTCGTCTCGTCGGACGCCAAGCATCACCTCATCGCGGCGGCCGTGGAGAAGGGCGTCAAGGTGCTCCTTCTCACCCACTACGCCGCCGAACACTACGGATTTTGCCGCTTTGCGGAAAAAATAAAAAATGCAATGGGAACTGTGCCCTGCGCCGTGTTTACGGACAGGCGGTTCCTGTAAGGAGTGAATATGTCGGTTTTACAGCAACTTTTGGAGTATCAGAAAAAGGACGCCGAACTGAGGAAGATCGAGCAGGAGCTCGCTTCGAGCGAGGAGCGCAAGAAACTTGCACAGGCGCGTGCCTTCATGAAGAACGCGGAGGGCAGGATCGCCGCCGAGGACGCGCGCGCCGTGGAACTCAAAAACCTGCGCGACGAACTCATCGCACGCGTGGAGGAGACGGGACACGCCATTGCCGAATATTCCGACCTCGACGAGATGGTGGAGGGCGGCGGGGACATCGCGTTCTATAAGAAGAACGCCCTGCAACTGCAAGAGCGGCTCCGCGCCGCCAAGGCGGAACTCAATAAAATTCTCGCGGAGATCGAGGCGCTCTCCGCGGAGTACAAGAAGATGATGGAGCAGGGCAAGGCC
>CANQBG010000061.1 GCA_947588985.1 uncultured Clostridia bacterium | reverse complement strand
CTCCACGGGCGAACTCGTATTCTTCAGCAATACTCCCAATGTGGAGGTGCTCCTCGCCTACTTCGACCGCTACTACGATCCCGAGATCTCCGCGCAGATCAACTACGGCCCCATCGGCGTCGCCTTCAAAGAGGAGAAGGACGCAAACGGCAAGCTCGTCACCAAAGATCCCCCCGCAGGCAAGACGGCAGACGACCTCCGCCTCGAAAACGCACCCCTCGGCATCTGCTATCTCTCCAAGGACGCGTGGGAAAACGTCGTGAACATGGAAGAGCGCGCCCAACTCCGCCTCGACCGGCTCAACAAATATGCAACGCCGTTCTATGATCACGCCAAGATCCAGCCCATGCCCAACCTCACCTACACCTCCGCCGAGATCGGCGTGTTCACGGCAAGGGAGACCAACCTCAACAACCGCATGCGCTCGAAACTTCTCGAATACCTTCAGAACGGCGTGTCGGAATCGACTTGGAACAGCTTCATCAACACGTTGAAGGGCAGCGGTGTCGGACTTCTCGACGTGCAGAAGGCCTACCAGTCGGCATACGACAGATACATGAGCGAAAATTAAAGGAAAAATCCAAAGGGAGGAATTATCATGAAAAAGATTTTTGCGATCGGAATGGCCGCGGCCCTTTCCCTCACCCTGCTCGCAGGTTGCGGAGGCGGCGGAGAGAACCCCAATAATGGCGAGAACACCAAGCCCACGCTCTCCGGCGTGCAACAGACGGCCACGATCATGGCCGGGCAGGAGTTCGATGCGCTCGCGGGCGTCACGGCGACCGACAAGGAGGACGGCGACCTCACCTCGAAGATCGTGGTCTCCTCCGATGAGCTCACCTTCGTAGACGGCAAGACGACGCCCACGATGGTCAACACGTCCATGGGCTACTACATCACCTACTCCGTCAAGGATTCCGGCGGCCTCGAAGCCACGGCCTCCACGACGCTCTTCGTCACCGAAAAGGTCTCCGAGCTCGAAAACGTCTTTACGGCCGACTTCACCGCGCCTGCCGTGAAGGACGAGGATAAGCACGGTTGGAACGCTTGGATCGACGCGGGAAAGGGGATCGAGGCCACGGCCGAGATCAAAGACGGCGCATATGTGATTGACGTCACCAACATGCCCCAAGACCTTGATGACGACGGCGCGCTCAACCTGAATCAGACGATGAACGACCTCGGGGTAGGGCAGTATCGGTTCATCGTGTGGGCGAAGGCCTCCGTGGAAACATACTATTGCATGTTCGCGAAGGACGCCGTCAAGACCGAGTGGACGACGTACGGAGACGGTCACTATCATCAGAAGCTCGAAACGTCCACCAAGGCCTACGCGCTCGACTTCGAGCTCACCGAGGAAAACCTCACGGATGGCAAGACGAACATCGAGTTCCACTTCAATCTCGGCAGAAAGAATTCGGAGACGGCTACCAGCGCGAATATGCCCGAAAAGTTCACCGTCTACGTCAACAAGATCGCCCTCTACAAGACGACGGGAACGGAGAAGCAGGAAGAAGTGTTCAAAAACGACTTCTCCACGCCCGACGCCGAAGGTGCGGGAACGTCGCAGATCTATCCCCGCAACGATAACGGCGCGGCCTCGACCGCGACGATCGAAAACGGCGTAGCGACCTTCAACATCACGAAGTACCCGGACGCTCCCAACATCTGGGAACTCAAAGCGGACGTCGCGCTCGGCACGGTCAAGATCGAAAAGGGTGCGAAGTATCGCGTCACGTTTGACATCACCTCCGAAAAGGCGCAAAAAGCGGAGGCCGTCGTCGAGAACGGCAGGGGCGGAGACAACGCCCGCGCGGCCTTCCTCAAAGAGCTCGACCTGCAACCGAACGAAAAGCAGGAATGCGATTTCACCTTCACTGCCGAAAACGAGATCGGTGCGGAAGCGATGCTCCGCTTCCAGATCGGCAAGCCCTCCGAGGGCGTCACGACCAACGTTCTGACCATCGACAACGTCGTCCTCTATGCGATCACGGGCAACAAGACGACGGAAAAGCAAGTGGATAAATTCTTCCTCTTCGGCAACGGTTCTTCCAACAAGACGGACCCCAAACTTCCCTTCGACGTGACCAACGGCTCGGATGACGACGTCTCCAATGCCGGTATCGGCACCGCCTACATCAAGGACGGCAAGCTCGTCTATGAGATCGAGCAGGGCAGCGCGTCGGCCGGCCAAAACAAGATCGTCATCGGCTATTGGGATAACCCCATCGATCTCCCCGCCGACGCCTACTATGTGGTCTCTCTCAAGGTGAAGGCCTCCGTGGCGATCGGTATGGACGTCTGCCTGCACGACATGGACTGCGGCGACGTTTGGGACGACGGACTCATCTTCCGCCGCGCCTCGTGGATGGATGAAGGAAACTATTCGATCGGCACGACCGAGACGACGGTGGAATTCAAGACGGACATCGTGTATAAGGCAAGCAAGTGCGAACTCATTCTCGAATTCGGCTCCGAGGCCCTTTCGAAGCTCACCGGCGGCGTCACCATCGAGATCTCCGAGATCAAGATCGGCGTGCAGAAGCTCGCAGACTAACCGCAATCAAAGCCATACCTCCGCGGTACGCGTTATCGCGGAGGTAAGGTATAAAAGGGGGAAAATCATGAACACACTCTATGCGATCGGGGAAATGCTCATCGACTTCACGGCGCAGGAGACGGGAGCCTTGGAGGAGGCCGTCACCTTCCGCAAGAACGCGGGCGGCGCCCCCGCCAACGTCGCCGTCTGCGTCGCCAAATTCGGCAAGCGCGCCTGCGTCGTCACCAAGCTCGGCAAGGACCCCTTCGGAAATTTCCTCGTGGATACCTTGAAGCGGGAAAACGTCTGCACGGACTATGTGTTCCGCACCGAGGCGGCCAACACCGCGCTCGCCTTTGTCTCCCGCGACGAGAGGGGAGAGCGGAGTTTCTCCTTTTACAGGAACCCCTCCGCCGACATGCTCCTCACCGAGGAGGAGACGGCCGCCATTCCCTTTGCCAAGGGAGATATCCTGCATTTTTGCAGCGTCGATCTCTGCGACGCGCCCGTACGGCAGGCGACGGTAGCCGCGATCGGCAGGGCGAGAAAGGCGGGTGCGCGGATCAGTTTCGACCCCAACCTCCGCTATTCCCTCTGGAAGAACGCGGAGGACCTTCTCTCCACGGTGCGGCAGTTTTTGCCCCTTGCCGACCTCGTGAAGGTGAGCGACGAAGAACTCTTCGATATCACGGGCGTCTCCCGGGAGGAAGAGGCGGCAAGAAGCCTCTTTACGGGGGAAGTCAAACTCGTGTTCGTCACCAAGGGCAAGGGCGGCGCAACGGCCTACCTTGCAGACGGCACGCAGGTTTCCCGGCCGGCGGAGAGTTGCCGCGTCGTCGATACGACGGGCGCGGGCGACTCCTTCATCGGGACCGTCCTCTACCAGCTCCTCGGTGCGCCGTTTGCGGCGCTCACGGAAGGGGCGCTCGGGGAAATTTTGCAAAAAGCCAACCGGGCGGCGGCCATCGTCGTCTCGCGGGAGGGTGCGATCCCCGCAATGCCATCTCAAAACGAAGTATTTTAAGGGAGACTCATTATGAAAATCACGAAAAAACTGTCATGTGCGGCAATTTTGCTCGGCGGCCTCATGCTCTTTGCGGCCTGCGGCGGCGGGGGCGGCGGCGAGAAGAAGCTCGATACCGATCCCTCCGACAAGGATTTCTCCTCGCTCCGTTCCGCGAGCCAACAGGAGAACGCCTACGAATACAAATTCAACTTCCTGCCCGAAAAAGACAGCGCAGGGCAGGGGCATGTCGGGGATACCATGCCCTACTATGAGGACGGGACGTATTATGTCTACTACCTCAAAGACGAGGGCGATTCCTACAACCACTCCATCTTCCTCACGACGACCACGGATTTCGTCCACTACAACGAGCGGCAGGAAGTCGTCCTCGAATCCGACCACGATACCGCGCAGGATACGATGATCGGCACGGGTTCCGTCGTCAAGGTAAAGGACAAATATTATTTCTTCTACACGGGGCACAATGCGCATCGCGACCCGCACGAGACCATCATGGTCGCAGAGGGCACGAGCCCCGAGTCCTTCACGAAGAAGGCGGGCTGGGAAAT
>CANQBG010000060.1 GCA_947588985.1 uncultured Clostridia bacterium | reverse complement strand
TGGGCTCGTGCCGACCTTAGAATCACAAATAAAAACTTCGGTCGGGGCAGGATGACTTGCCCATTCGGAGGCATACCTATCATACCACCTACACCCCCCCCCCGTGTCAAGGATTTTTCATACGTTTTTGGAAAAAATTTTGAAAATCTTTTGTTTTGGAGGGATTTATAGTAAGAAATTGAGTGAAATGGGAAAAAGGGAGGGGAAGATACACTCGGGCTACGCCCTCGGTATGAGGGGGGCGCGACGTCATTCTGAACGAATGTGAAGAATCCCCTTGGTCGATGTTAGTATCGGACTTCGTACTTCGGGATCCTTACTTCGCCTACGGCTCGTGCCGAGCTTCGATAAATAATAGAAACCTCGCGCGGGGCGACTCCGGCTACGCCTCCGCTACTTCGCGCTACGCGCTCGTGCCGCGCTTCGATAAGTAATAGAAGCCTCGCGCGGGGCAGGATGACTGTGGAAAGATACACTCCCCCTCGCGGTGCGAGGGGTCGGTATGAGGGGGTGAGGCGAATCTTGGCTCCACCTTTTGGGGGAGCTGTCACGAAGTGACTGAGGGGGTTCGCTCATATTGTGCTCGTCTGCAAACCCCTTTCCCCCGCTCCGCGGGTACTTTCCCCTGAGGGGACAGCGAGGGGGCGGACTTCGTACTTCGGGATCCTTACTTCGCCTACGGCTCGTGCCGAGCTTCGATAAATAATAGAAGCCTCGCTCGGGGCGACTCGGCTACGCCTCCGCTACTTCGCGCTACGCGCTCGTGCCGCGCTTCGATAAGTAATAGAAGCCTCGCGCGGGGCAGGATGACTGTGGAAAGATACACTCCCCCTCGCTCCGCTCGGGGTCGGTATGAGGGCGGGGGGCAGGATGATTGCGGGAAGATACACTCCCCCTCGCGGCGCGAGGGGTCGGTATGAGGGGCGGGCAGGATGAAGCACGATCGCCGTAAGCCCGGTGCGTCTACTCTCGGAAAATTTGCAAGTCTTTGACAAAATTTCTTTGCAATGCTTGAAAAAATTCCCGAGGGGGTGTATAATGGGCTATGGAAATCAACAGCGAGGAGCTTCATTATGAAAACACCTTATGCAATCATCATCATGGACGGCTACGGCCTCAACCCCGCCCATGAAGGCAATGCCATCTTCCTCGACGGAAGTAAAAATGTAAACGCCTATCGGGAAACTTATCCCTCCGCTACGCTCGGCGCAAGCGGGCTCTCCGTGGGGCTGCCTGCGGGGCAGATGGGCAATTCCGAAGTGGGGCACCTCAACATGGGTGCGGGGCGCATCGTCTATCAGGACCTCACCAAGATCACGAAGGCCATCGAGGACGGCGACTTTTTCCAAAATCCCGCCCTCATCCAAGCGATGGACAGCGCGCGCGACAACGGCAAGAAGCTCCACCTTTGGGGACTTCTCTCGGATGGCGGCGTACACAGCCACATCACCCACCTCTTTGCCCTTCTCGAGATGGCGCAAAAGCGCGGCGTGCCCGAGACCTATGTGCATGGGTTCATGGACGGGAGAGACGTCTCCCCCACCTCGGGCGCGGGGTATGTGAAGGAGCTGCAGGCGAAGATGGCGGAACTCGGCTACGGCAAGATCGCCTCCCTCTCGGGCCGCTACTACTCGATGGACCGCGACAACAATTGGGACCGCATCGAGAAGTCTTACGACATGCTCACCCTCGGCACGGGTCTCCACGAGACCGACCCCTATGCCGCGCTCGAAAAATCGTATGCAAACGGCGTCACCGATGAATTCGTCCTCCCCACCAACATCGTGGACGCAGATGGCAAGCCGCTCGCCCTCGTGGAGGAAGGCGATTCCGTCATCTTCTTCAACTTCCGCCCCGACCGTGCGCGCGAGATTACCCGCGCCTTCTCGCAGGATCCCTTCGTCGTGCCCAAGGGGACGGCCTTTGCCCGCAAGACGGGATTTTTGCACCCCGTGTATGTCTGCTTCACCGTCTATGACGCGGCCTACACGGGCATCGACGTGGCCTTCCCCAAGCAGAGCCTCGAAAATACGCTCGGGGAATACCTCGCCAAGCTCGGCAAAAAACAGCTCCGCATTGCCGAAACGGAGAAATACGCGCACGTCACCTTCTTCTTCAACGGCGGCGTGGAGGCCCCCAACGAAAACGAGGTGCGCGTGCTCATCAACTCGCCCAAGGTGGCGACGTATGATCTGCAACCCGAGATGTCTGCCCCCGAGGTGACGGCCCGCGCCGTGCAGGAGCTGAAGTCGGGCGAATACGACGTGATGATCTTAAACTTCGCCAACTGCGACATGGTGGGCCATACGGGCGTCATTCCCGCCGCCGTCAAGGCCGTGCACACCGTGGACGGGTGCGTGAAGGAAGTCGTCGATACCATCCTCGGGATGGGCGGGGCAGTTCTCCTCACCGCCGACCACGGCAATGCCGACAAGATGATCGACGCCGACGGTTCCCCCTTCACGGCACACACGACCAACCCCGTCCCCGTCGTCCTCATCTCCGAGAAATATAAGGCGATGGGCGCAAAACTGCGGGAGGACGGCATTCTCGCGGATCTCGCCCCCACCCTGCTCGAAGTGATGGGCCTCCCCATCCCCGCGGAGATGACGGGAAGAAGCCTGATCATAAAATAAAAAACGCCCGCTCCCCCGCTCTAAACGCGCGGAAGATCGGACCTTTCATCGAAAACGTGGCACCCATGTCCGAGACATGGGTGCCATTTTTGTTGTTTGACCAAATTATGCTTCCCAAAGGACGGGCTTGCCGTCCGCACCGAAGCGCCAGGTGTTCTCCCCGCCCGCTTCGCTGTAAAAATACACACGGACGTGATCCATGTTGCTCAACCGGACTTTGCTCCATTCCTCCTCCGTCCCGCGGTAGAAGATCCCCTCGAAAGCCTCTCCGCCAAACGAGCTTGCGATGCTCTCGATCCTCGTCCCAATCACCGCATAGCGAAGATTTTCGCAATTGCCATACGCCCATCCGATCTCCTTCACGCCTTCGGGAAGGATGAGCTCTGTGAGATTTTTACAGTTGGTGAACGTATATTTCGGATATCCCGTCTGACGTTCCGGCGCCCCTCCGATCTTCTCCAAGCTCTCGGGAAGGACGACTTCCGCAGAGCAATCAGAAAACCCGACGATCTCCTTCACTCCCGCGGGGATCTCGATACGATCGACGCCATAGATCGAGCCCTGGCTCAACTCGATGCGCTCGATGCCGGCATTTGCGGGGATCTTCCAATCTTTGTTGGCGCGGATAAGGGTCGTCCCCTCACAGAGGCAATTCCCCACGCTGCGAAAAACAGGGTTTTCGGGGGCAACCACGATCTCCTCGAGCGCACTGTTCTCTACGAACGCCGTCTCTTCGATCTTCGTCACCGTCTTTGGGATCGTGATCTTTTTGAGCCCGATCTGGGCAAACCCGCTTCCGATCGTTTTCACGCCGTCCGGCAAAACGACCTCTTGCGGATATCCGTTTCCGGCAATCCCGCCGATATAAGAGAATACCGACGTCGTCCCCTTCCGCACCGTGAGTTTTTTGGGCGCGTCCGGGCCGACCTTGATGAGGCAATTCCCCGCATAGAGACAGCCATCTTCCCAATTTTCTTCGTTTTGGTAGAACGCCGTGCCCTCGAACGCCTCAGCGGAAATCCGCGTCACGGTGTCCGGAATGGAGACGGATTCGATCTCGGTGATGTGACTTTTTTCGCAAATAGACGGCCATGCCGACGCAAAAAGCTCAAGCATATCGTGCAAAATGCTGTCCGGATAATTCTGTGACATCGCGGCCATTTTCCTTTCGGCATAGTCGAGACATCCGTTGAACTCTCCGATCTCCACCACGGGCGCACCCAAATGGGTCGCGGGAATGACTACGCGCTTTGTGTGGAGATCCGTTTCGATATCAACGTTGCGCATCAACTGTTCGTGAAGCGGATGCCGCACTCCCCACGAGAGGACGCGCTCACTTCCGTTCGGTTCCGTTGGACCTCCGTCGATCCATTCCGTCTCGACGGGATAAAAGACGAGCCCCTCGGTCGCCGGTTCCTCTTGCGTCCCTTCCGGCGTTCCACCGGAACAGCCCCAAACACACGGAAGGAGCGTAAGCGCCATCGAGAGCGCCGAAAAATAACAAATCACCTTCTTCATGAAAACTCCTCCTGTTCATTCAAATTTTATCGCACCTAATATGGGTATTATACTCTAATAATAATTAGAAGTCAAGTGTTTCATGCTAATTTTTGTTAGATTATTGTTATGAAGGAATTTGACCGTAACGTTTTCGGGGAGCGATTAAAGCTACTTCGCAAAGACGCAGGGATCGGACAAAATCAACTTGCGAAGGCGTTGCAGTTCAGCAATGCTTCCATCAGTTATTGGGAAACGGGCAAGCAGGTCCCCTCGATCGA
>CANQBG010000059.1 GCA_947588985.1 uncultured Clostridia bacterium | reverse complement strand
GGCGTCGCTTTCTTTTCGGCTTCTTCTCGTGCTTTCCTCTCCGCCTCTTCCTGTGCCTTGCGAGCTGCTTCTTCTTGCGCCGCGCGCTCTTTCTCGCGGAGAATGCGGTTCACTTCTTCCTGAATGCGTACATTGAAGTCTATCGTTTTCCGAGGCTCTGTCTCGGGCATGGGTGCCTCGTTTTCCGCGTCATCCGCCTCATAGAACATCGGGGAGAAGGCCTTTGCGGCGATCTCACAGACTTCGTCGATCGTCTGACAATAGCTGACGTCCCCGAAGAAGCGCTTCAAAAACATTCGGATCGCCATGGGCGTCGTTTCGTTATAGTCGCATGGCGGACGATATTCGATGCGGAGTTTCTCCTTCCGCGAAAAGCGTCTCCCGAAATAGGGCAGTTCGCCCTCGCCGTTGTCGAGCGTCTTATCGGCCCGCTCCATGGTATCGCACGAACGGCTCCGCGAGTTGGGCGTGGAGACGAACACGATCCCGCCGCTCTGCTCCATGGCGCGCTTCAGACTGTTCCAATACGTCTCGCCGCCCGAGCCCCGCCCGTGCGGGAGATCGCGGAAGGCCCAAAAGCACGAAATCTCCTCCCGCCCCAATGCGTCCACGAGCCTACGCACTTCCTCGAGATCTTTGTGCGAATAGGCGATGAAGAGATCGTAGGTCGCATTCGGGTCGAAGCTCTTGCCCTTTTGGATGGCCGTCTCGTAGCGCTCGTAGTCGCCGCGAAGGAACACGTTGCTCCGGAACGCCCGCTCCACGAGGCCGAGCAACGATTCCATCATGCGCGGCTCGAGGGGCTCGATCAAATAGTCGAGCATGGCGCACAAGGTCTCGCGGCCGCAGGCCGTCACATCGAGTTCGTCGAGATAGCGGTTGACCCGCTGCGGCTGGGAACCGTTCTCCGAGACCATGATATAGAACTTCGCGAGCACATCTTCGGGGCACACCTCGAGCAGCTTGCGGGAGTAGTGGAGAACGTCCTCCTCGTTGATATTCTGCTCGTGCGTCACTTCGGTCAGCTTCTCCCGCAGCCCTGCAATTTGACGGAGACGGCGTTCATCGGCCGCCGCAAGCTCCGCGAGGATCTTTTCCGCGCGACGATTGCATTCTTCGATGCCTTGGAGGGCGAGGTCGAGTTTTTCGTCGCATTCCTGCGCCCAATTTTCCCCTTCCTGCGTGAAGCACCCGAACGCGAGAGAGGTATCGCAGGTGGGGCAGGTGCAGGCAAAGAGCCCGCTCTCCGTTCGCTTTAAGGAGGAAGCCTGCAGCGTCTCGCCGCAGTTCTCACAGAGGAGAACGCGCGCTCCGAAGGCCTCCGTCGCGGACATGGGTGCCGCGTTTGCGGTGAACAGGTAAGATTTCAGCTCTTCCGTGAGACGCGTTGCGAGCTTCTCGTTTTCCGTCTCCACCGTGTGCGAGATGAGGTTGACGATGGCAAGGTCGCCCGCCTCGAGCATGCTCTTCCAATACTCCACGGCCGCCTTTTGGATCTCTCCGAGGAGGATCAAAAAGTCCCGCTTTACCTCTTCGCCGTAGTCCGTAAGGTCGATACCCGCGAGAAGCGCCCTACTCCATTCCTCCGCTTGGAATCCGTCGATGCCGCGGATGGCCTCGTGCGCGAGGTCCTTGGCCGTGCGGTTCCCGCCGAAGAGGGGGCGCTTGCGCTTCGGCACATTTTGGGAGATCGCGGCGAGCAACTTTTCGCCCTCCGGCTTCCCGGCAAACTGCGTGAGGGCATCGGCAATGCGCTTCGCGAATTGATTTTCCTTGCGCTTGTTTTTGAGCCCTTCGAACAGTTTTTCCACGAGGTCGCCCGCGACCTCCCCGAGAACATTCTCAGGCAGTCCGAGCACGATATTTTTCAAAAACCCCGCCAGCTTCAGTAAATCCATGTCCACACTCCGAATTTCTTTTTCTTTGATTATATCACGCCCCCGCCGATTTGTCAAACGGCAAGCGCATGATTATCTCATCCCGCAATCCAAAATCCCCGGCGAGGGAAACCGCGCCGGGGTGGACATGCTTGTGTGCGCAAATGAACGCAAAAGCTCAGACGACGATGTCGTATTTATCGAGCCGGACGAGCTTGGCGCTTCCGCCCTCGGAGAAGAAGGCGATGCCGTCGCCGTCCGAATAGACATTGCCCGTCATCGTGCGCTCGCCGCCGTTCAAAAAGAGTTCGCAGCTCGAGACGTCGAGGAAGATGCGCATGTCGAGGCAGTTGTTCTCGATTCGGACCTTGACGGAGCGCACGGAGGCGTCCTTCTCCTTTTGGTCGTGCGCGATCTCCATGCCCATGCGCGAGCGGTCGAAGATGACCATATCCGCCTTGCGGTCGTAGTAGATGCGTGCGTCGTGCTCGCCCTTGCGGTAAAATTTGAGACCGACGCGCTCCGCCGTCCCGAGGTCGAGGGTGAAGCAGAGCTCGATCTTGGTGCCGTTGACCTTGGTGAGCTCGGTGTTGCTCTCGATCTTGACGTTGGTGTAGCTGACGGGGTTCCAGCGGTAGCGTTCGATCTCGCGGACGGGCCTCTGATAGAGCTTGCCGTCCTTTAAGGAGAGCTCGCGGGGAAGCGTCATCGCGCCCGCCCAGCCGTGCTTGGCCGTCGGCATCGTCCTGTGCCACATCTGCATCCACGCGATCATGATGGTGCGGCCGTCCCGCGTTTTCATGGTCTGGGGCGCGTAGAAATCGAGGCCGCCGTCGATCTCGTCCTCATACAGTTTTTCAAACACGCCCTTCTCCGCGTCGAGCTTGCCGACCATATAGATCGAGGACTGCACGTTTTCGTAGCGCCAGCCCTCCGTCTCATAGCCCTGCGGGCTCGCGAGCATGACGTCGTGGCCGCCGAGTTCGAAGAGATCGGGGCACTCATAGATGCCGCGGGTGGTGAGGCTATCCTTGCGGAGCACGCTGACGAACTTCCAATCCTTGAGGTCGGCGGAGCGGAAGAGGAGGAGCATCCCCTCCCCGCTCTCGGCCATGCTGCCCGCGATCAGGTAGTAGACCCCCCCGCGCGCAAACACTTTGGGGTCGCGGAAGTCCGATCTGAGGCACTCTGCGGGGAGCGCGCTTCCGGGAATGACGACGCCCAATTTCTCGAAGTGGACGCCGTCCTCCGAGACGGCGAGCGACTGCGTCTGCGTCTCCGACAGGACGGAGGTGTAGAGAAGGTAGAGCTTCCCGTCTTTGACGATGGAGGAGCCCGAAAAACAGCCGCCGCCGTCGTATTCGCCGTCGGGCGCGAGCGCGGTGGGCTCGAGCTTCCACTTGACGAAGTCCTGCGTGGTGTAGTGGCCCCAATGGATGGAGTCCCACTCCGGTCCGAAGGGGTAAAATTGATAGAAGAGGTGGTATTTCCCGAAGGCCTCGTTGAAGCCGTTGGGATCGTTCATCCAGCCTACGGGCGGCATGGCGTGGTAGGTGTGGCGGCTCCCGCCGTTCACGGCGGCGAGGTTGTGTACGATGTAGAGATCTGCGATCCGCGTACCGTAGGACCCGCCCGCCGAGGAGTTAGTTTTCATCGACATCCCCCAAGATGTTAGTAAGTGTAGGTGAACTGCTTGAGATTTGTGAAGGTGACGCCGTCGGAATCCGCCCACAGCATCACGTTTTTGCCGCTCACGCCATAGATACGGACGGTGAACGCCGTCTGGCCCTCGACGTAGAGCACGCCGATAGAGCCCTCCTGAATATAGGTGAAGGCATAGTCCTTGCCCGCCTCGAGCGACGCGGAGACGGAAGTGATATCCACCTTGCGGGCGTTGAAGGCGAGGGAGATGGTCTGCTTCTCGGGCGAGATCGCGATCGTCTTATAGCCCGACTCGCGGGTGTTGTAGTCGAACGCAAAGCCGAAGTCGCCGCTTCCCGTATACTTGAAGCTACCCGTGACCATGTAGCGCTCGAAGCAGCGGAAAGATTCCACGCAATCGCCCGCGGCGAGGGTGAGCGACGCATCCGAGACGAGGACGCGCTCCTTGGTGTTTTGCGTGTAGAGGTCTACGGGGGCGAGGCGGATGCCGCCGTTGCCGTCGGAGACCACCTTTTGCACCTGCAGGTTGCCCGCCCAGCCCTTCACGTCCTGCGTGGAGGAGACGGTCTCGGAGCGGCGCGCCCAGCCGATCAGATAGGTGTTTTGCCCGTCGGAAGCGTGCTTGGCGGCATAGAAGAGATGGCCGTCGAGGGGCTTGGGCGTCTCGGTGTAGGGGCCGTATTGCGTCTCGGCCGTCGTGTACCACATGGTGCCGTCTTGTGCGGAGAAGGTGAGATACCACTTATCCCCCACCTTGAAGGTATCCGAGCACTCGAGGTTCCACACGTTGCCGACGACGTTCTCGTCGTTGGTGTAGATGATGTCGCCGTACTGCGCGCCCGTAAGGTCGCCCTTCAAGGTATACTTGCAGACGCGGGCGATGTCGCTCTTGGCCGCGGTGATGGTGAGGGTGATGGTATCCGTCTTCTCGTCGTAGTAGGCCTGCGGATCGCGGAAGTCGTTGGTCTGCCCGATTTCTGCGGGAGGTTTTATTTCCCAGCCCGCCTTCTTCGTGAAGGACTCGGGGCTCGTGCCCTCTGCGACCATGATGGTCTCGTGCGGGTCGCG
>CANQBG010000058.1 GCA_947588985.1 uncultured Clostridia bacterium | reverse complement strand
GCCGCGGAGACGTCTTTGAGGAGATACCCGCTCGCGCCGTTGTTGATGGCGTTGAGGATGTAGTCGCTGTCGTCGAACGTCGTGAGGATGAGGACCTTGGTCTCGGGGCTGCGCTCCTTGATCTGCCGGGTGGCGATGACGCCGTTCATGTTGGGCATGCGGATATCCATGAGGACGACGTCCGGCTTCATGTGCTCCACCGCCTCGAGGGCGCGGAGCCCGTCCAGCGCGACGCCGACGACTTCGAGCTCGTCGCAGGAGGAGAGGACGCTGCGGATGCCGTCCGCAAGGATGGCTTGATCGTCTACGATGAGTACTTTGATCATTTCAAATCTCCCGGGTTGCCGTCCGACGGCAAAACCAAATGAATTTCAAATCCCTCGTCGGGTTCGGTCTCGAACCAGACCTCGCCGCCGAGGCTCTCCGCACGGGTGTGCATGCCGTTGAGGCCGAATCCCTCCTTGAGCGCCGAGATCTCCAGCCCCGTGCCGTTGTCCGAGAGCAGGAATTCGATCTTCCCGCCCTCCTCCTTACATTCGAACCAGAAGGCCGTGGCGCCCCCGTGCCGCAGGCCGTTGGAGATGCCCTCCTTCAAGGTGTTGAGGAGGAAACGGCGCTTGGCGTCGCACGGGGAGATATCGTCGATCTCGTAGCGGATGGCGATATCCGTCCCGTCGGTGGAGTCGTGGATGATCTCGAGGAAGCTATCCTTGAGCGTCTTGCCCTCACCCATGCCCGAGAGGAGGTGCACGCTCTCCCGCAATTCCTCGAGCGCGTGCTTGGCCTGAAGGTTTGCCGCGGCGAGCTTGCGCTTGGCCTCCTGCGGGTCGCTGTCGATGACGAGCTTTGCCGCCTCCGTCTGCATGATGACGGTGGTGATGGAGTGGCCCGCCGTGTCGTGGATGTCCTTGGCGATGCGCTGGCGTTCTTCGAGCACGGCCACTTCCTGCAATTCGCGGTTGGCGATCTGCAGTTTTTCGTTGCTCGCGTTGAGTTCCTCCACCGTCTTTGTGATCTCGCGGTTTTTATTGTAGATCTCGATGGCGAAGTTGAGGATAAAGAAGTGCAGGGTGATGAGCAAAAGGTCGTTGAAGGCGCTCGAGACGAGGGAGGTGATGTTGAGCTCCTTCCCCTGAAAGCTATTCGAGACGGCGAACGTCACGAGGAAGAGCCCGAGACAGGAGGCCCCCATCGCGATGTTGCTCGTCAGTTTTTGCTGGGTGAGATAGAAGTCGGAGAGGATGATGATATACAGCGTCGAGATGAGGTTGCCGTCCGTAAACATGGTCAAAACGAGCAGGGTGACGATGTCGATCACATAGCAAACGATCTTCCCCTCCAATTTCTTGGCGCCCCACAGCTTCACGGCGTTCTCCGTGAGCAGTACGAGGGTGGCGGGGAGGACGACGTACCATGCCCGGATCCCCGCAAAATCGCTCCCGCTCCAATTATTGACAACGACGGCCGTCCCCACAAAGACGAGCAGGGTAAACACGATGAGCCGGCTGTATTTGAAGAGGAGCTCCATCGAGAACTTTTTCATCAAATTTTCCTCCTCAAAACGTTGCCGATGCGGCATTCTTCGCGCATCTTCTCCATGTCCCCGTCGGCAAAATAGCTGAAGGCGCCGTCCGTGCCGAAGATGACGTGGTCGTAGAAATAGACGTCGTTCATGGAGCAGATGAGATGGACTTCCCGCGTGAAGCGGTCGTCGTCCCCGGAGGGGCGGCAGGAACCGTAGGGATGGTTGTGCGCGAGGACGATCCCGCACGGCTTGCGCTCCGCCAGCAGTCCGTTGATCTCGGCTACGGGGAGTTCGGCCTTCGCGCTGCTATGGGAGAGGAATTCCTTCTTGAAAAGAATGCGCCCCTCTGCGTCGAGACAGTAGAGCGCGATGATCTCCTGCCGAAGATTGGCAAACCGATCTTCGATGAGCTTGCGGAATTCATAGAGATTGCCGACGTCCTCCGGCTCCCGCCGGCTCTGCGGCGGCGAAGCCATGCGCGATAGGATCGTGCCGAGGCAGGCGAGGTGGGCGGCAGTCTGCTCCCCCACCCCCTTCACGGCGCATAGCTGTTCGTAAGTGGCAGAAAATACGCCCTTCAGGCTCCCGAAGGACGCAATGAGCTCGTGTGCGATGGGATTGGTGTTGACCCGCGGGAGGCAACCGTACAGCAAAATCTCGAGGATCTCGTGGTCGGCCAACGCAGAAGGATCTTCCCGAAACCTCAACAACATGCGTTGTCTGTGACCTTCGTGCATTTTTTTGTCCTCACACCATCAATTTTAGCATATTTTCCGTGAATTCGCACGAAAAACGTTTCCGCTTTGTGCGGAATTTTCTTTTTCCAAAACACTAAACTTTTTCGTTGACAATCGGGGCGGATTTTGTTAAAATCACACTATACCCGAGGCCGGAAGTTCGTTGAGGCTCGGACAAACGCAGTTTTGGCGGCCCTGTCTGCATCGGGAGAATCCACAAGGGAGAGTACTACATGGAACAATATCTCGCGCAAGCAGTCGAAAGCATCTCGGAGAGCATCCGGTTCGACTCCTCCCGCCAAAAGCACACCCATGTCGCACCGTTCGGGCAGGGCGCCCTCCAATGCCTCTTGCACTTCTTGGGGCTTGCGGAACGCATGGGCTTCACCACGCATAACTACGACGGCTTTGTGGGCGACGTGGAATTCGGGCAGGGCCCCGAAGAATTCGCCATCCTCTGCCATCTCGACGTCGTCCCCGCGGGCTCCGGTTGGACCAAGGATCCCTTCGGCGGCCTCGTGGAGGACGGCAAGGTCTGGGGACGCGGCGCCGTAGACGACAAGGGCCCCGCGATCTGCTGCCTCTATGCCCTCAAGGCCCTGAAAGACGCCGGGTTCGTCCCCTCCAAGAGGATCAAACTCATCGTCGGCTGCAACGAGGAATCGGGCTGGGCCTGCATCGAGCATTATAAGGAGGTCGCGCACCTCCCCGAGACGGGATTCTCGCCGGACGCCGATTTCCCCGTCATCTATGCGGAGAAGGGCATTCTGCACGTGCGCCTGCATTTCCGTATGAATAAGGCGCCCTTCCTCTTCCTCGAAGGCGGTTCGAGCGCCAATATGGTGTGCGACGTCTGTGAAGCGACCCCGCGCACGCTGACCGTCACGAAGGCCCGCGCGCTCGGCCTCGACGTCGTGGGCAAGAAGATCGTCGCCCGCGGCAAGAGCGCCCACGGCTCCACCCCCGAGGAGGGCATCAATGCCATTCTGCCCGTCCTCAAATTCTTCGAAGATAAAAATGAGGTCGTGCGGCACGCCATCGCCTGCCTCTTCGAGGACGTATTCGGCCTGCGCAACCTCAGGGACGAAACGGGCACGCTCACCCTCTCGCCCAACATCGTGAAGTACCGGAAAAACGACCTGCAGATCTGCTGCGACATCCGCTATCCCGCTACCATGTCCGTGGATGAGGTCTATGCACTCATCAGAAAGTTCGGCGTGAGCTACGAGACGATCTGCCATCAGCCCCCGCTGCTCCACGATAAAAACAGCGAACTTATCCAAACGCTCCTCTCCGTCTATGAAGAGGAGACGGGCGAAAAGGCGGAGCCCATCGCGATCGGCGGCGGGACGTACGCCCGCGCCCTCAAACACGGCGTGGCCTTCGGGCCCGAGATGAAGGGCGACGCCTCCGTCGTCCATCAGGCGGACGAGTTCATCGCCATCGACCGCGTCCTCCTGCTTCTGCGCCTCTATCGGAGCGCCATCGAACGGCTTACCCGCTGAGGTTTCAAGCGCTTTCCCCGCATCTTCGGATGCGGGTTTTTTTCTCGCTTTTCGCCCCCTTGCGCGGCCGCCCGCACACTGTTTATCGGGACGTTTTTGAAGCTTTCCGCCAGCCTCATCCGGCGCATTTTGGGCCCTTGGAGGCGGACATGCCCCCCGGCTCGCATTTGCCGCTGTGCCTTTTGGCTCAACGAATATGAAGTTTTTCGTGCGCTTCCGCCTCGGTCGCTCCGCGCCCTTTTTCGGCGGATTTTTCCCGCAAAAAACGGCCGCGTCGCTCCCTTCACGCATGGCGGAAGAATTAAATTCATTATAGCACGTCCCCTCCCCCTTGTCAATCGCCTCGCCCCAATTTCCGCAAAAAAATTTTCCCGCCCCGCCCCCGTCCTCCAAGATCGTAAATTGCTTGAACGGGAGATGTCTGTGATTTTGCGGGGGCAGCGGAAAAGCTGAACGCCCATCCATGCCAAATGGATTTCCGGCGCTTGATTTTCATGTTGGTTTATGTTTATGGTATAATCATAATACCGATAAACAGGAATTTAGCGGAGTAATTAAGCCGTCAAAGAAAACAATATGCCACTCCGTTGCTTTGAAATTTGCTTGACTTTTGCGGAGGTTCCGAGTATAATATTTATATAATTTCATAGAGCTTAACGACACATGTGGCGCCCAAGCGCGTAAATCTGATTACGGTACGGAAGTGGTCGCAGGTGTCGTTTTTTTGAACGGCACGGAAAGTTTCGTGCCGTTTTGCTTTTATCCGGAGGTTTTTATGGAAAACAGCGATTATTTAGGCAAAGAAAGGGTCGGAAAACTTCTCGTAAAATTTGCCGTCCCGTGCATTCTCTCCCTCATCATCTCCTGTCTCTACAACATTGTAGATCAGATTTTTGTCGGGAACAG
>CANQBG010000057.1 GCA_947588985.1 uncultured Clostridia bacterium | reverse complement strand
AAATCGGCGTTTAAGCACTTGGGCGATTCGAGATAGGTATTGCGGTGCATCACGCCGTAGCGCTCGAATTCGGCCTCTTTGAGGGCGGGGATGAGGGAAAATACCCGCTTCTGCTCCCCGAATTTGAGATTGGTCTGACAGCCGACGAGATTATAGCTCGTGCCCGCCGCGTTCTCCTTGCGGAGCTGCAACACGGCATAGGGCCGCGCGCCCTCCCACGCAAGGCCTACGGGCTTGAAGGGGCCGAAGCGGAGGGTATCCTTCCCCCGCGCCGCCATGACTTCGAGGGGCATGCAACCCTCGAACACATCCCCCCTCTCGAAGGAGTGAAGTTCCACCCGTTCGGCCGACGTGAGCGCCTCCCAGAAGGCCTCGTATTCGGACATGGTCATGGGACAATTGATGTAATCGCCCGTGCCGCGGCCGTAGCGGTCCTGCGTGAAGGCCTTGGAAAAGTCGACGCTCTCGGCCGAAACGATAGGCGCGGAGGCGTCGTAAAAATGCAACACGCCGAACCGCGCGCGGATGCTTTGGGCGAGCGCGTCGGAAGTGAGCGGGCCCGTCGCCACGATCCCCTTTTGCGGAAGCTCCGCGGCTTCCTCCGAACGGATCGTGACCAAAGGATGCGATCTCAAGCGGTCTGTGACGAAATCCGCAAACTTCTCGCGGTCTACGGCGAGCGCGCCCCCTGCCGGGACGCGGGCATAGTCCGCCGCCTGCATCGTGAGGCTCCCGAGCCGGCGCATCTCCTCCTTTAAGAGGCCGCAGGCGTTACCATAGACGTCGTCGCTCTTCAAGGAATTGGAGCAGACGAGCTCGCACAGCTTTTCGCTGGTGTGCGCGGGGGTGAACTTTTTGGGTTTCATGTCGAGGAGCACGACCGCAAGGCCGTGCTCCGCAAGAAAATATGCCGCCTCGCAGCCTGCGAGACCTGCGCCGATGACGAGAACGCTCATTTGGTTTCCTTATCCGCCTTCGCCGTCTTGGGGGGGCGGGGCGCCTTATACGCGCACTCCTTGCTCGAGCACTTCACCACGCCGCGGGGAGACTTCACGAGCGCCTCGCCGCACTTGGGGCACTTCTCGCCGGTGGGGATATCCCAGCTC
Source organism: uncultured Clostridia bacterium (assembly GCA_947588985.1). GTDB lineage: Bacteria > Bacillota > Clostridia > Christensenellales > Borkfalkiaceae > Gallimonas. The sequence goes on along the minus strand of CANQBG010000057.1, from coordinate 3,788 downwards.
ATGAACTTACAGGCGGGGTAGCCGCTGCAGCCGTAATACGTCTTGCCCGTGCGCGTCTTGAGGCGCTTGGTCGGCTTTCCGCAGTCGGGGCAGACGCCCTCGAGGATCTCCTCCTGCGCCGCGTCGCCATAGGGCAGGGTAGACTTGCAGGCGGGGTAGCTCGGGCAGGCGAGGAATTTCCCGTAGCGGCCCGATTTCACCACCATCATCTTCCCGCACTTGGGGCAGGGGGTCTCGGAGACCTCGGCCTCCCCCTCGCTCACGATGTTGGAGCAGGCAGGGTAGTTGGAACAGGCGAGATACTTGCCGTATTTGCCCGTCTTTCTGACCATGGGGTGGCCGCACTTGGCGCAGACGATATCGGTGAGCTCGTCGCCGTCGGTGGAGGCGAAGCGGAGCTTTTCCTCAAACGGGGGATAGAAATCCGCGATGATCTTGTGCCAATCGGTGCCGCCCTCCTCGATCTCGTCGAGTTTCTCCTCCATGTCGGCCGTGAATCCCACGTCCATGATGTCGGTGAAATACTTCACGAGCATATCGGTGATGCGGTAGGCGATCTCCGTCGGCTTCATATACTTGCCGTCCTTCTCCACATATTTGCGCTTGGTGAGGACGGAGATGATGGAGGCATACGTCGAGGGGCGCCCGATGCCCTTATCCTCCATCGCCTTGACGAGGGAGGCGTCGGTATAGCGGACGGGGGGCTTGGTGAACTTCTGCTCGCCGGTGAGGGAGATCTCGGTAAGGCGTTGCCCTTCGTCGAGGGCGGGAAGCAATCCCTTCGTCTCCTCCTCGTCCTCCTTGCGGAAGTCGGCATAGATGACGGAGAAGCCCGCAAAGCGGAGGGCCCTGCCGCTCGCCTTGAAGCCGTAGTCGCCGTTTTCGATCTCGATCTGCATGGAGTCGTATTGCGCCTCGGACATCTGCGAGGCGATGAAGCGCTCGTAGATGAGCTTATAGACGTTGTAGTGCTTCCTGTCGAGGAGCTTTTTCACGGACTCGGGCGTGCGGGTGAGGTCGATGGGACGGATGGCCTCGTGCGCGTCCTGCGCGCCCTTCTTGGAGGCGTAGAAATTGGGCTTTTCGGGAAGGTATTCGGGGCCGTATTTCTCCTTGATATAGTCGCGGGCGGCCGCCTGTGCGTCCGAAGAAATGCGGGTAGAGTCGGTACGGATATAGGTCACGAACGCGACATGCCCCTCCCCTTCGAGGTCCATGCCCTCATAGAGGTGCTGCGCCATGAGCATGGTCTCGGGCGCGGAGAGGCCGAGCTTATTGGAGGCGTCCTGTTGGAGGGTAGACGTCGTGAAGGGCGCGGGCGCGTGCGACTTGGTGATGGACTTTTTGACGGACGAGACGGCGTATTGCCCCGCGCGGAGGGCGGCGAGGATCTCGTCTGCCATCTCCTTTCCCGTCACCTTGATCTTCTTGCCCTTCTTCTTTTCGAGGAGGGCGCGGAAGGCGGCGTAGTTCTCCTCCACGTCGCGCAGTTCGGCGGCGATCGTCCAATATTCCTCGGGCACGAAGGCCTCGATCTCCCGCTCGCGCTCGACGACGAGGCGCAGGGCGACCGACTGCACGCGGCCGGCCGAGAGCCCGTTTTGGATCTTGTTGTTGAGAAGGGGCGAGAGCTTATAGCCCACGAGGCGGTCTAAGACCCTTCTCGCCTGCTGCGCGTCCACCAGATTATAGTTGATGCGGCGGGGATTCTTCAAGGCGTGTTCCACGGCCTTGGGGGAAATCTCGTTGAATTCGATGCGGTGCGCGCCGTCCTCCGGAAGGCCCAACACGCTCTGCAAGTGCCACGAGATGGCCTCGCCCTCGCGGTCGGGGTCGGTGGCGAGATAGACTTTCCCCGCCTTGGCCGCCTCCTCGGTGAGACGGCGGATGATCTCCTCCTTGCCGGGGGAGGTCACGTAGCGCGGTTCGTAATTTTTATCGACGGAGACGCCGAGCTTCTTCTGCGGAAGGTCGCGGATGTGTCCGCCGGATGCGTCTACGCGGTACTTTCCCTTGAGATACCGCGCGATCGTCTTTGCCTTGCTCGGGGATTCCACAATGATAAGGTCCATAAACTTCTCCCATATAATGATGAAACTTTTTTCGGGTCGGTGGCGCGATCAAATCGCGCTGTATTGGTTGCCGCCGGCGCGCACGGCATACCCCTTCAATTCGAGGGCGGAGAGGATCGCCATCGCCTCGAACGCGGACATGCCTACCCTCTCTGCGATGACGGCCGCGTGTGCCTCGCCGTATTCGCGGAGCACTTCGAGCAGTTTTTTCTCCTCCGGGGAGAGCTCCGCCGCCGCCCGGGCCGTCCGCTCCATACCATAGACGGAGAGGATGTCCTCCGACGACGTCGCAAGATAGGCGCCCTTTTTGATGAGTTCGTTGCAGCCCTCGCCGTGCGCCGCGCCCACGTTGTGGGGCAGGGCAAACACGTCGCGGCCGAAGTCGAGCGCGTCGTTTGCCGTGATGAGGGTGCCGCTGCGCCTTCCCGCCGCAAGGACGAGGACGCCCTCGGAGAGCCCGGCGAGCAGCCGGTTGCGCGCATGAAAGGAATACTTCTTCGCCGTCTCGTCGGGGAGCAGCTCGGTGAGCACGAGGCCCGCCTTCTCCACCCGCTCCTTCCACACGCCGTGCGCCGCGGGATAACAGCAGTTGAGGCCGCAGGGAAGCACGCAGATGAGGTTGCCCGAGGGGAGCGCGCCCTCCACGGCGGAAAGGTCTCCGCCCTCGGCAAGACCGGTGACAATGGCGAATTTCTCACTGAGCTCCTCGGACATGGTACGGCCCAATCGCGCCGCCCACGGCGGAATGATGCGCGAGCCGACGATGCAGAAGCGGCGTTTTTTGAGGAGTTCCCGCCGCCCTGCGCCGAAGAGCACGAGGGGCGGCACGGAGATGTGTTTGAGCGATTCGGGATAGTCCTCCGAGAGCAGCGTCACGGCAAAGCGGCCGCGCCCTTCGAGGGAGGAGAGAAAGCGCTCCGCCTCCTCTTCCCGCCGTTCCCGCTCGGGGGAGAATGCGGACGCCTTCCCGATCTCCGAAAAATACCGCGCGGGCTCCTCGAAGAGCGCAACGGGCGAGGGCGCGCTCCGAAGGAGGGCGACGCGCTCGTGATAATCGGTTTTCGTGGCGGCGCACAGCCAGAGATACGCCCTTTCGTCCGCACTGTACATCGTTTAATCGAGTTTATCGTAGATGCGGTAGGAGACCGCCTCAAAGACGTGCCGCGGGAGGATATCCTCGGAGCCGTCGAGGTCCGCGATCGTCCGCGAGACCTTGATGACCCGCGCCCGTCCGCGTGCGGAGAGGTGCATGCGCTCGAAGGCGGCGCGCAGGATCTCGTCTCCCTCCTGCGTGAGGGCGCAAAACTCCGCGAGTTCGCGCTCCCCCATCTCGGCGTTGGTGGAGATGGGATACCCCTCGAAGCGGGTGCGCTGGATGCGGCGCGCCATCTCGACGCGCTCCTTCACCGTCTCGGAGGACTCCTGTTCGGTGCCCGACGTCAAGTCGTCGTATTTGATGTCGTCCACCTCGACCTGAAGGTCGATGCGGTCGAGCAAGGGCCCGGAGATCTTTCTGCGATACCGCCTGATCTCGGCGGGCGAGCAGGTACACGTCCGCTCGGAGGAACCGTAGTTGCCGCAGGGGCAGGGATTCATGCTCGCGCAGAGCATGAACCGCGCGGGGTACGTCACCGTGCCGCCCGCACGGGAGACGGTGATCTTGCCGTCCTCGAGGGGCTGGCGGAGCGCTTCGAGCGTCGAACGCTTGTATTCGGG
>CANQBG010000056.1 GCA_947588985.1 uncultured Clostridia bacterium | reverse complement strand
GACGACCACCGCGGCCACGGCAAGACCCACCCCGACACGCTCGGCTATGCCGAAGGCGACATGTTCCGCGACACCGTGCGCGACGAGGCCGTCATCACCGACTATTGCAGGGAGAAATACAAGCTCCCTGTCATCCTCTTCGGCTTCTCCTACGGCTCCTTCCTCACGCAGAGCTATATCTCGAAATACGGCGATAAGATCGCCGCGGCCGTCATCGCGGGGAGCAGTCATAAAAAGGACTTAGAGGTGTATTTCGGAAGCCTTGTCGCGGGCATGGGGTGCCTCTTTCACGCCGAGAGGCCCGCAAAGCTCATCGAAAAGCTCTCCTTCGGCGCGTATGCGAAGAAGTTTGAGGATAGGGCTTGGCTCTCCGTGGACGCGGAAAATAACGCGGCTTACGCTTCCGATCCCTTATGCGGCTTCACCTGCTCTTTCCGCTTCTACAAGGACTTCTTCAAGGGCCTTCGCAGCCTCTATACCAAGGAATACGTCGCGGGACTTCCCAAAAACCTCCCCGTTCTCCTCGTCTCGGGGGAGAACGACCCCGTGGGCAACATGGGCAAGGGCGTGAAGAAACTCTACGATTTCTACACCGGGAAGGCGGGCATGGGTGACGTCTCGCTCGTCCTCTTCGAAAACAGCCGCCACGAGTTCCTCAACGAAAAGGCGGGCCGGGAGGAAAAGTGGGGCGCGCCGCTCTCCTTCTTCGAGGAGGTCCTCCGTCCGGAATAAAAAACCGGCCACGTCATGGGCGGCCGGCTCCGATTTCACGAGAATTACAAAGGGCAGCGGATCGTTCCGTTGCCCTTTTTTTGTGCGAATTCAGTTGACTTCCGAGGGGTTGGGGTTGAAGCCGCCGTTCCTGTCCTCGGGGAAGAGGGTCGCGCCCGAGATGACGGGGAGATTGAGCGGGTTGATGAAGGAGGCGGAGGTCAGCGAAGAGACCGTCGCGCGGAGGTAGGGATACATCGTCTCGGTGGCGTTGAGGGCGAAGATGCGCCGATCCTCGGGCGTGTTCATGTTGTTGACCTCAAAGATGCCGACGAGGCGGACAAGGAGGTTGAAGGGCTTGGGAGCCTCCTCCGTCGTCTCGATCTTGCACTCTAAGATGACGATGTTGATCTTGGGATTTTCCTTGGCCGTCTGGATGCGGCGGGAGAAGAAGGGCTTGATCTCGAACTTGGTATCGGGCGCAACCTGCATGGGATTGACCTTGAAGGAGAGTTCGTCTGCGGTGATTCCCCTGAGGGAGTAATCGATCATAATGTTACCTCTTACATGGATTTCAAAGAGATTATAACATATCGGGGGCGGAAAGTCAATCCCGCACGCCGATTTTCCGAAAAAAACTTTGCCTTTTTGCACTTGGAATACGGTGGGCGCGCACGGACCCCGTACTTCGGGATGATGACCCGTCCCTCATCCCGAGCGAGCCGTAGGCGAGGGAGTGAATCTTTGCGGCTCCGTCGAATTCTTTCAGATACACTCTCCGCTCGCTTCGCGAGGGGTCGGTAGGAGGGGCCGGACACCGTACTTCGGGATGATGACCCGTCCCTCATTCCGAGCGAGCCGTAGGCGAGGGAGTGAATCTTTGCGGCTCCGTCGAATTCTTTCAGATACACTCTCCGCTCGCTTCGCGAGGGGTCGGTATGAGGGGCCGGACACCGCGAATGTCCATACCATGTCCGCGACAAGGCGTTCCATGACAGGCCGAACGTCGTTGAAGCATCTGCCCTCATTCTTGTGCGTCGGAGGAGTCCGGGCCTTCCGCCGAGCCGCTTTCCACCGTATCGCTTTCCACCGTATTGCCTTCCGCCGAGTTGTCCGCGGAGGAGGGAAGATCGCCGTCCGACGGGGGCGCGGAGGTCCGCTTCTTTTGCGGGAAGATCTTCGTGCGGAACAGAACGAGCGTAAAGACCACAAACGCGACAAACAAGATCGCAAAGGTGACGATGGATTCCACAAGTCCCCTCGGGCAGTACCCCAAGAGGAGGAGCAATCCCCCGCCGAACGCGATGGCGGGCAAGCCCGAATACACCATGTTCGAGGCGGCAGGCGTTTCGAGCTTGGGGTCGATCTCGCGCAAGAGGATCATGCCGTTGCTTGCCGTACCCGTCAACATGCCGAACATGGAGATGAACCCCTCGTGCGCGTACCCCTTATAGATGTGGTTGGAAACGAGGCGGATATAGAGAAACGTCGCCACGGTCCCCGCCAAGCAGATGACGAGGAGCTGCCACCACATGGAGGAGAATTGGTCCCAATCGATGGCCGCAACGCCGGCTATGATCATCATATCGAACATGAACCCGCTGATGCGGTCGAGCAGGAAGTTGTTGGTAAGCTCGCGCTTGATGATTTTCTTCTTGCCGAAAAAGTTGAGGAGCTGGCGCGTCAGCAAGGCGAGAAGAGACCCGAGCAAGAAGTTAAATCCCCAGATGAGATTGACGTTGACGAGCCGCATGATCGTGTACACGACGCCATAGATCAACACGACGAGCCCGATGTTGATGGTGAACTTATCCACCGATTCCGTGTTGGGGATCTCGTTTTCGCCCACGAAGTCCTTGAGTTCGTTTACGGGGCTCTCGCCGCGCTCGATCAAGCGCAGTTTCCCGCGTTTCCTTAGAATATTGAGATAGACGACGCCGACGATGGACGCGACGAAGAATCCGATCGCCGCAATAGAGAGGCCGAAGGTCGTTCCGCCGGAAAATCCATAGGAAGTCTCGAAGATCTTGCCGTAGTTGAGCGCTTGTCCCGTGCCCTGCCCGAAGCCGAGCGCGAGCAAGACGCCGCCCGCCGCAAAAGAGAAGCCGCCAAGTACCGTGAGCAGAATGCTGATCCCGATGCCGAGCATGGCCTGCATCGAGTATACGCCGCCCTGCAACACGCTCGATTCGAGCACCGCCTTTACGGTGGTCCGCCTGTTCCCGCCCGTCTTTTTGAGCGCCGTTGCGATAAAGCCCAGCGCCAAGCAGTGGTAGGTAATGATCTCCATGAAGTCGTTGTTGATGAAGTTGTTGAACGCGGGAATGAGTTTTAGAAGCAAGACGATCGTCCCGCCGATGAGCGCGGAGGGGATGAGGCTCTTTCGCAAAAAGGGAATGACGCGGCGGAGCAAATTCCCGAGCAGTAGCGCTGCGAAGAGGAGGAAAACTTGCACAAGCGCGACCCAGACCACCCCCTCCGAAAAGGAATTCACGGTGAGCAGGTTGGAAAAATTAACGCTCGCTCGGATCGAGTCCATAATACTTGTCTCCTCCTTTTTTCACGATCTGTTCGCAAACGCGGTTGAAAAACAGCAGATATTTGATCCCGTTGAACCGTTCGTCTCCGATGACGATGTAGGAGCGGTCCCCCGCGTTGAACGAAAATTTGTTGCCGTCGTTTGCGCTTCCGCCGAAGATTTCCGATGTGGAAATGCTCCAATCTCCCACCGAGAGGCGCTCCTTGCCGAGCGCGATCTCGCCTTCCGCCACCGGGACGCGTTCCTGCGTTGTCTTGTCGAACAGGCGAACGTGCTTATCCGCGCAGAGCACTTCCTTCTTTTGGAGATCCAGCTCGCGGACATAGCGGAGCTGATATTCGTACCAATCGACGAGTCTGCCGAAAGGAAAGGTTGGGTCTGCTGACGTCAGGCGGAGATCTTCCCCATAGCGGGCGGAAAAGCCGCACTTTGTGCAAGCGATCTCGTTTCCGCTTGAGACGAGCGTATCTTGCGATGCGCACTTCGGGCAGACGAACAGTTCGCGTTCAAGATATTCCGCACGTTTTTTGGAACGGTATAATTCGCCGCTCTCCGAATCGACGACCTTGAGCCCCCCAACGATCTTCTCGTAGAGCTCGTCGTCGCTGAAGGCGTTGCACTGCTCCACCGAAAGGATCTCCCTGATCCCGCCCGTATACTTCCCTTTCCGGATCCCATTCCCCCAGCGCGGCTGCACGCCGTAACCGCCGTGGAAATTATATAAAACGACGGGGACCTTGAGAAGCCGGATGAGCTTGACGACGGAGCGCTCGATGTGAAAACAGCTGTCGTTCCATTGCCGGTTGCCTTCGGGGAAGATGGCCACAGTCCCGCCCTCCTTCACCACCGAATACATCGCGCGGATGCAGGAGATATCCACCGTCCCTTTGCGGATTCGGATGGGCCCGAACGCATATAAGAGCAGACGGATATACCACTTGTTCGACCAAAGCGCGTCGCTCGCCACAAAGTAAATGGGGCGGCGGATGGATATACCGACGAAGGCAGGATCGAGAAAACTTTGATGGTTGGATAAGATGAGATAGTTTTGCTTTTTGTCGAGCTTCTCTTTTTTGGTTTTGAAGCGATATCTGCACGCCAAAAGCTGCGCGACGGGGCGCAGTACGGAAAAATAAAATCTATGCCGCAATTTGACGTATTTTTGCATGGTCCACTCCGTGTATACAATCATTATAACATACTTTTCTTCAAAAAACAACCGATAACGCGATCCTGAACGCGTCCTCGAATGTGAAAAAATGAACGCGCCCGCATGCGGAATTTGCCTTTCGATTTTCGAATAAAGCGGTTGCGGCAAAAACGGAACGCCGTGTCACGGACATGGTATGGTCGTTTTCGCTCTGCGGCACGGCATAGCAGTAGTCATCCCCACCCCTCATACCGACCTCGAGCGGAGCGAGCGGGGAGCGTATCTTGAAGGATTCGACGGAGCAAAGATTCACTCCCTCGCCTACGGCTCGCTCGGAATGAGGGGGAACGGGTCATCCTGCCCGCCCCCCTCATCCCGGAAGCCCTGCCCCCGCGGGAGGGGGGAGGGTGGCGCGGCGTAGCCGTGACGGATGGGGGGGCATGCTCCGAACTGGGTCGTGCCATCGTACGTTTCTTACCCTTGATGGCGGACATGGGTGTGGGCGAATTGCTCTGAGGCACGGCATAGCCAAGTCGCCCCCACTCCTCATACCGACCCCTCGCACCGCGAGGGGGAGCGTATCTTGAAGGATTCGACGGAGC
>CANQBG010000055.1 GCA_947588985.1 uncultured Clostridia bacterium | reverse complement strand
TCGCGGAGAAAGATGTCCTTCTCCGAATACAGCCATTTTTTGATGATCGGCATCATGTTTTCGCTTGAAATTTTGATGTTGCCCTGTTTTTCCATAATATTGCTCCTTGATTGGTTCCTCTATATATAAACGAAAAATACGGCGGCAAAACTCCGCGCGCGTTTTTTTGAAAAAATCCGCCCCACGGGGAGGCGGAGAAAAAAGGGGCGCGCGCCCCTTTCACTCTTTTGGGTGGCGGGAAGGTCCTCGCATCAGCCGATGCGCGTGATCCTTCCGCCGTAGTAGGAGACCTCCTCGCCGCCGACGCGCGTCACTCTTCCGCTGTAATAGGAGATCTCGGTGCCGCCGACGCGCGTCACCTTTCCGTCGTAGTAGGAAATTTCAATGCCGCCGACGCGCGTCACCTTTCCGTCGTAATAGTTGATATCGGCACCGCCGATGCGCGTGACCTTTCCGCCGTAGTAGGAGATATCGGTGCCGCCGATACGCGTGACTGTTCCGCCGTAGTAGGAGATGTCGGTGCCGCCGATGCGCGTGACTGTTCCGCCGTAATAGGAGATATCGGTGCCGCCGATGCGCGTGACCTTTCCGCCGTAGTAGGAGATGTCTGTACCGCCGATGCGCGTGAGCCTTCCATCGTAGTAGGAAAGTTCCATCCCGCCGATGCGGGTCACCTTTCCGTTGTAGTAGGAAATTTCGCCCGAAAAACGCACATAGAGATTGACTTCTTCGTCGACGTAGAGGTTCCTACCGATGTCGATGAGATAGTGAATGTTCCCACCGTAAAAAACGGGGTTTCCGTCCATATTCGCAATGGGAAGATAGAGACTCCCGTAGGGAACGCCGAAATTGAGCATATTTCCGTTGTAATCAAGTTGTACGATCATATTCTTTTCCTCCCGAATGATGGTTGGTATTTATTTGCGGATCACCCGTTTGAAGTTGTTGATACTGTTGGAAAGCGTCTCGGCGTCGAACGTGATGATCCTGAGCCCGTGCGATCCGCCCACATCCCATTGTAGGTCAAAAGATTTCGGTTGGACGTTGCAAACGGTAGCATAAATGGTTACCTTGTTCGTCGGACTCCACAACACGACGGTGTCGCCCTCGGAAACGGTGACCGTTCTCTTCTCGTTGATATACCTCGCTGAATCATAATCGAAATATCTATCTACGGTATAAGTCATGGCTTCCTCTCACGATATATTCATAATGTGGATATCTCTATTATATGGTATCCCGTGCGGCTTGTCAAGAGTAAATTTTAATTCCACTGTAATAAAGCACCCCCCCCCATGAGTAGCCAAGAATAAGTAAAACAAAAAATCCGCCCTCAGAAGAAGGCGGATTTTTGTGTATATCGCTATTTATTTGTCGTCGTTGCCACCGAGAAGCTCGGAGATGGAGGCGCCGCTGAAACCTTCGTCCTTCCACTCTCTGTACTCCTCATCCTCGGCGGGCTCCGCGTTGCGGCGGCCGCCCTTTCCGCGGCGGGCCTGCTTGCCGCCCTCTTCCTTTTCGCGGCGCGGCTCGCGCGGCTCGTACTCGGGACGGGGCTGGAGCGCCTTGATGGAGAGCGTGATCCTTCTGTTTTCGGGATCGAACTTCATGATTTGCGCATCGACCTCTTCGCCGATGGTGAGCGCCGAAGTGGGATTTTCCAGCCACTCGTGCGTGATCTGCGAGATGTGCACGAGACCGTCAATGCCCTTTTCAAGTTCGACGAACGCGCCGAAGGGAACGATGCGGACGACCTTGCCGTGCACGACGTCGCCCTCTGCGTACTTTTCGGCGGCGAGATCCCAAGGCTGGGGCTGTAACTGCTTGTATCCGATGGAGACCTTCTTATTGGCGAGGTCGATCTTGAGCACTTTGAACTCGTAGCGCTTGCCGATCTCAAGAACGTCGGTGACCTGCTTGACGCCCGTCCACGAGAGATCGGAGATGTGCGCGAGGCAATCGAACCCGTTCACCGAGACAAAGGCGCCGAAGCTCGTGACGCGCTCCACCTTGCCCTCGACGATATCGTCGACGTGGATGGACTCGAAGAATGCGGCTTCCTTTGCGGCCTTCTGCGCTTCCTTCTCCGCACGCTCCGCTTCGATGATGGCGCGCTGGGAGGCGATGATCTCCTTCCTGCCCGTCCTGCGGATATCTTCGGGCTTCTGCACTTTGAGGCGAAGCTTCTTGCCGACGTATTTATCGAGCTCCTTCACGTAGCCCGAACGGATCTCCCTTGCGGGAATGAACACGGGATAGGTGCCGAGCTCTGCCGTGAGGCCGCCCTTGTTGAAGCCCGTGCAGATGACGGAAAATTCCTTGCCGCCCTCGATCTCCGCGAGGAGCGCTTCCTCTTCCTTGAGCTTCCTTATCTGCTTTTCGGAGAGGCGGACCTTGGGCGTCGTCTCCACGACGATGACTTCGATCTCCTCGCCGACGCGCTTTGCGTAATCGGCGCGCTTGAACTCTTCGCAGTCGAGGTCCTCTTTCGCCACGGCGATATCCGTCTTTTCGGAACCGCTGACGATGATCCCCTCGTCGGTCGCGCTGACGATGGTCACCTTGATGACCTGATTTTTCCTGTATCTCTTGCTGCCGTCCATTTCCGCAAGCGCCTTCTCCATGGGAGACTGCACCTTGGCGGGAACGGGCTCGGAAGCAGGCGCTTCGGCCGTTTCCTCTACGGCTTCGGGGGCGGGCTCTGCCGCCTCCACGGGCTCGGAAGCATGCGCTTCGGCCGTCTCCACTACGGGCTCGGGTGCGGGTCCCGCCGCCTCCACGGGCTCGGCGGGCTCGGCCACGGGAGCCGCGGGCTCCACGGGTGCGACCTCTTCCGCGACCTCTGCGGCCGCCTGCGTCTCTTCGGCGACTTCTTCCGTCACCTGTACTTCCGCGTTGTTTTCTTCCATCTTACAGAGAACCTCCTGAGTCTGCCAATCGGGAGCGCTCGCCCCCGCTATGACGCCGACCCTTTCAAAATTTTTGATTTCCCGATCGTCGAAATCGGCCGCGCTCACGAGGCGGATGACCCGCTTATGATGCGCCGACACGATCTCGCAAAGTTTTTCCGTGTTGCTGCTGTTCGCCCCGCCGATGACGATGACCGCATCGCACAGTTCGGACAGACGCTCGGCTTCCCTTTGCCTACAAATAGTAGTATAACAAATTGTCTTGAAAATCTCAACTGTTTTGGGGCCAACTTTTTGAAGATTTTGCACAATTTTGCAAAATCTTTGCTCCGAAAAGGTCGTTTGCGAGACCAAAACGACATTTTTACCCGCAAAATCGGAGAGATCGTCTCTCTCCGAGCCGATCACGCGGGCGTTTCCTTCGCACCAGCCGACAAGCCCCTCGACCTCGGGATGGTCCTTGTGGCCCGCGATGGCGACGGTCTTCCCCGCCGCATACGCCGCGGCGACGATGCGCTGGGTGCGCGCGACGAAGGAACACGTGCAGTCGATGACGCGGATGCCCCGCGCGGCGCAGGCCTCGTAGACGCCCTTCCCCACGCCGTGCGAACGGATGAGAAGATTTGCCCCCGCGGGGACTTCCTCCAAGGAGGTCACCGTGGAAATGCCGCGCGCGGAAATTTTTTTGACGACTTCCTCATTGTGGATGAGCTCGCCGAGCACGTACGTATTTTCGGGCGGGACGGAGAGCGCGGTATCCACCGCACGGCGGACGCCGCGGCAAAATCCGCAGTTGCGGGCTACGATGACTTGCACTTACTTCTCCTCCGCGTCTGTGGCGTTCTTATTTTCTCTATCGGCCTTTTTGCCCTTTTTCGCCTTTTTGGCACTGCGGGCGGCGCGGTATTCCTCCCGCATCGCATAGAGGCGGTTTTTGAGTTTTTCGTCGGCTTCGGCGTACTCCTCGGCGGTGAGCTTGCGGCCGTAATATTCCGTGAGCTCCATGGGCTCGCCGAACACGACGTGCGTGAGATGGAAGGGCCGCGGACGCTCGCAGATGACGAACGGAACGACGGGCGTTTTCGTCTTGACAGACATGAGCGCCGCGCCGCCGTGGAAGGGCAGAAATTCTTCGTCGGACAGTTTATTGCGCGTGCCCTCGGGGAACATGGAGATCTTCTCCCCGTTTTTGAGCACCTTGATGGCCTCCATGAGCGTGCGGATATCCGAGCCGTCGCGCATGACCCCGATGGCGCCGATGCGCTGTCCCCATTTGGCGAGCACGGGGGCTTCCAATATGGACTGCTTGGCGAGATAGTGGATGCCCTCCCACGTCGTGCGGGCGGGATAGAAGATATCCCAAATGGTGTAGTGGTTGCCGTAATAGATATATGCGCCCTTGCCCACTTTCTTGTGCCCGAGAAGGCGGTACGGATAGACGAGAAAATGCAGCGGAACGAGCACGACGCGCAGAAGGTTCATGAAGCGCATGATGTGCTTCCCCTTTTTGTTCGCGGGGAAAAGCCGCACGGTCTTGTTCCATGCGGCGCGTTTTGCGCGCTTTTTTTCGCGTTTTTCCGCCTTTTTGGCCGCCCTGCGCTCCTTGCGGGTGAGCGGTTTTGCCTCTTTTTCCTCTTCGGGCATTAAATTTTCTCCTGCATTTTTTGTTTGACGGCGGCGACGACTTCCTCGATGGAAAGATCCGACGTATCGATGAGCACGGCGTCCTCGGCTTGCTTCAAGGGCGCGAGCGCGCGGCTCATATCCTGCTCGTCGCGGCGGATGATGCCCGCTTTGAGCTCTTCAAAATCCACCGCTTCGCCCTTGGCGGTGAGCTCGTCGTAGCGGCGGCGGGCGCGCACTTCGGGGCTAGCCGTGAGGTAGAATTTGAAGTCGGCCTCGGGCAAAACGAAGGTGCCGATGTCCCGCCCGTCCAGAACGCAACTCATTTTGGAGGCGATCTCGCGCTGTTTTTCCACGAGCTTCATCCGAACGCTCGCATATTTTGAGACCGACGACGCCGCCATGGAGACGGGCGGCTTGCGGATGGCCTCGGAGACGTCTTTTCCGCCGAGAAGCGTCTTTTGCACGCCGTTTTCATAGACGACGTCGAGTTTCAAGGTGCGCATGAGGTCGACGATTGCCGCCTCATTTTCGACGTCCGCGCCCGCTTCCAACGCATAGAGCGCGACGGCGCGGTACATGGCGCCCGTATCGAGATAGAGAATGTTGTAGTCCGCCGCGAGGC
>CANQBG010000054.1 GCA_947588985.1 uncultured Clostridia bacterium | reverse complement strand
TGCATCTGCGAGCGCTGCCGCTCGTCTCCGTTTTTCGCGTTCTCGGTCCGCGCCCGCGAGAGGACTTCTTCCCGCGAGAGCGCCTCGCCGCCTTCCTGCGCCTTCTCGGCCGCGGCCTCTTCTTCCAAAGGAACGTTCTCTTCCATAGCAGTTCTCCTTTGCCAAGTTCGCTTGGCACTCATATCATAGCACTGCCAAGTAAACTTGTCAAGCGTTTTTTGAAAATTGCTACGGAATTTCTTGCAAATCGCGCAAAAATCTGCTATACTCTTGCTATATGAAGAACGGATTTACCGATAGAGTGAAAATCATCTTAAAGGCGGGGTGCGGCGGAGACGGCATGAACTCCTTCAAGGCCTACAAAGGCAAGCCCGCCTGCGGCCCCGACGGCGGGGACGGCGGAGACGGCGGCGACGTCATCTTCGTCGGGGATAAGAACATGCACGATCTGCTCTCCTTCCGCTTTCAGGCCAAGTATTATGCGGGTAACGGCGAGCGCGGCGGCACCAATCAATGCTTCGGAAAGCGGGGCGCCGATATCGTCGTAAAAGTCCCTTGCGGCACCCTCATCCGCGACATGGATACGGGCAAAGTGGTCTGCGACGTCTATGAGGACGGGGAGACGCACGTCATCTTGAAGGGCGGAAGAGGGGGAAAGGGCAACGTCCGTTTCACCACGGCCCGCCGTCATGCGCCCAACTTCGCCCAGAAGGGGCAGGAGACCAAGCCGCACACCGTCATCCTCGAGATGAAGGTCATTGCCGACGTCGGCCTCGTGGGCTTTCCCAACGTGGGCAAGAGCACGCTGCTCTCCAAGATCTCCGCGGCCAAACCCAAGATCGCGGACTACCACTTCACCACCCTCTCTCCCAATTTGGGCGTCGTGCAGTATTATGAAGAGAGCTTCATCGCGGCGGATATCCCCGGCCTCATCGAGGGCGCGGCGGAGGGCGCGGGCCTCGGGCATGCCTTTTTGCGCCACATCGAGCGCACCCGCATGCTCGTCCACGTCGTGGATATCTCGGGCGTAGAGGGGCGCGACCCCATCCAAGATTTCGAGACCATCTGCGCGGAGCTTCGGCAGTACTCCGAAAAACTCGCCGCGCTCCCCATGTTCATCGCGCTCAACAAGTGCGACATTGCGGGCGCGGAGGAGCACTTAGAGGCCTTCCAAGAGGCGTACGGCGGGAAGTACCCCATCTTCGAGCTCTCCGCCATCCAAAGAAAGGGGACGGAGGAACTCGTGGCGGCCGTCGCGGAAAAGCTCAGAGAGCTCCCGCCCGCCGAGCGCATCCCCGCAGACGAGTTCGAGTTTGAAGAGGGGGACAACACGCAATTCGAGATCTTCGTCGATGAGAACGGAAGCTACGTCGTCGTGGGGGGGCTTGTGGACATGCTATGCCGCAATGTCGTCTTGAACAACCCCGACAGCATGAACTACTTCCAGCGCGTCTTAAAGCTCCGCGGCGTGTTCAAGGAGCTCGAGAAGATGGGCTGTAAGGCGGGCGACACCGTGGTCGTCGGAGAAGTGGAATTCGAATATGTGTAAAAGCGGCGGAGAGATATACGATGGAAAAACAGGTCGCAGCCTTCTTTTATAACTATCAATACTACCTCTTCCCCGAGGAGGCGCCTACCCTCGCAGAGCTAAAACGGCATACCCATGTCCGAGTCATGAGGCTCGCGGAGCAAAATTGCATGGCGCCGGATTTCGTCTATGAGAGCATCTTCGAGGAGGAGCTTACGATCGACGACGCCGCCCATCTCTTCGAGGTGCGCGTCAATCTCTATTCCTCCGAGGAGTACGACGCGCTTCTTCGGCAGCAGGTGGAGCGCGTCTGCCCGGGTTGCGAACGCTTCGGCGGCGACAGCCGCGATCTTGCGGGGCATCATCGCGAGATCTCGCTCTCGGGGCTGTGCTATGAGCGCGAGGGGGCGGAGGACGGCTGGACCTTTGCACAGTGCGCGCAGTATTTTTGGATGTGCGTCGCCGCAAAGACGGAACAGCTCGGCCGGTACATCGACGCCGGCGATCAAAAAAATCTCAACCGTATCCTGAATCGGGGACTCGCCAACTTCTGTTTCCCCATGCGGTTTTACGGCGGCGTGGAAGAGGGACAATACACGTTGCTGTTTTGCCCCGATGTGGACCATGCGCCGATCGCGCTCGAAGTCATCGCCTTTTTGGCATACGTCGGCGGCGCGGAAAACGGCCCCATGGCGGAGGCGGGCTGGCGGGTGTATCCCTTCCGCAAGAAGGGAGTATACCGCGACGAGGGGAAGCGGAAGTTCGAAGGCAGCCTTTTGCTCCTCGTCCCCTCGGAGATCCCGATGCGGGCGGAACTGCTTCTCTACCACCCCAAGGCGGACAGCTTAAAGGAGCCGACGCGCAAGAAGATCTTAAACGAGTTGCACGCCGCGCTTTCCGCGCGCATCGGGGAGGAGAAGGTGTTCGCCACCGTCTTTCAATACGGTTTCACGACGGACAGCGCGGACATGGTACCCCTCGATGAGGTCATGAGTCAATTGGAATCGCGTTATTTCGAGGAGTATGGCGAGGAATCTGTGTTCCCCGCGCCGGTCGGGTACGGCAAGGAGGCGGCGGGCGACGAGGAGCTTCCCTTCCGCGAACAGATCACCGACGGCGTGACGAGCTGCCCCGATTTTTCCTTCATGGATCGCACCGCGCTCAAAGATCCCCCGCCCATTTTGCCGCTTGTTGCCTTCGCCTATCTCTATGTCCCCCGCCCGATGTATGGCGTGGAGCGCGCCTTCGAGACGCTCACCTACTATACCGCCAACGCCAAGAGCCTGATCCCTTCGCCCATTTTGCTCGCGGACGACGACGAATACGGCGCGGCGGGGATCGGCATGGCCGATTGCGGCGGCGAGGCGTTCATCGTGGATTACGTCGTGACGAGCGAGAAGAAATTTTTCAGGAATCTGCGGTGCCTTGCGCCCCTGCTCATGCATTACGGCGCGAAGTTGGTCTTTCTCGGGGCGGAGGGGATGATGGTCTACGACTGCGGCTTCGAATTTACCCCGATCGACATGAAATAAGGAGAAAAGAATGATGTTTACTTCCAAACAACGTGCAAATTTGCGCTCGATGGCCTCCACCCTGAAGCCCATCGGACAGGTGGGGAAGGAGGGCGTTACGGAGAATCTCATCGCGGGGCTCTCCGACGCGCTCGAGGCCCACGAACTCATCAAAGTGACCCTGCTCCCCGCCGCGGGGGAGGACGGGGAAAACCTCGCCGCCAATCTCGCGGAGCTCTTGGGCGCGGAGGTCGTGGCCGTCATCGGGCGAAAGGCGATCTTCTACCGCCGCTCCTCGCGCGAGGGCTTTGCCCACATCCTGTATTGATTTTGAACGCCATGTCTCGGGCATGGTATGCCCGTTTTGCGTCGTAATGAAAAATAAAACCCCGCCTGCACGCTTGCAGGCGGGGTTTTTGTGACCTTTTTACAGCATTTTCTTGCGCGTCCACACGGGGGCGCACAGTGCGGAAATAAATCGGAATTTCAAATTCTGCGCGCCGTGGAAGAGGTGCACGAGGGTGTGGCCGAAGTCCTGAAAGACGATGCCGACGTGCCCGAAATAGTCGTAGTGGGTGTCCTCGCAGCGCTGGAGCCAAGCGGCGTCCTCCTTCGAGATGTGCGTCATCATTTTGCGGAAATACTTGCACGCCGTATAGGAGAACCCGGCATGTTCGCGGTCCACTTCCATGATGCGCAGGAATTTCTCGTAGATCTGCTCCTGCAGGGGCCCGATGAACTCCCGGAAGAGCTTGCCGTGATCGATCTCCTTTCCAAAGACGACGGTTGCGCCGTCGCCCTCCACTGCGTACCCCGCCACGCGGTCATGGTCGGCCCGCAGGACCTGTTCGTAGTCGAGAATGCGGTGGCGGAACAGCTTGTTTCCCGTCCGCTTCTCCTTGGCCTTCGTCCAGAGGATCCCCTCCTTGGTGGGGCTGGGATGCGAGAGCCCCAAGTAGTAGCCGTGGACCTTCACCTTCTCGCCATAGAACCGTTCGAGGTAGTATTGCACGCCGCCGCGCCAACCCACGTCCACGAGATACAGCCCGTTTTGGGCGAGATCGACGCCGAAGCTCTCCATGTACTTCGTGAAGGCGACGACGTTCCTCTGCTGATTTTCCCGGTAGCATGTCTGAAACACGCTGTCCGCAAGCAGCCGCCGATAGGTCTCGGAACGGTAGAAATTTGCCTTGCGGCGGTCGTCTTGGATGCCGAGGTGCGCGAGGACCGCTTGGATCTGTTCGGCGGAGAAGGAGTTGCTCTTGAGGAAGGTGGAGACGCTCGCCTTGGGGGAGATCACCTGAACGTATTCGAAGTTCTCTTCCTCGAGCGGCCGCAGGGCGGAGACGGAGTTGCGGCTCACATAGAAGTAGTGGGTGGAAATGGGGTGGCCGTGATACGCGCAATAGGCGTCGAACAGCTTTTTCAGGAACTGCCCCTCCCGCGAGCAGAAGAAGAGATGGGTGGCGCCGCTCGCCGTGAAGCTCTCATAGAGGCGTTTGGTGAAGAGATAGAGCGGGAAGGCATAGTTGGAGTAATTATATTGCTTGCCGTACGTCGCGAAGATCTCCTCGTATTGCCGCTCCCATTCCCCCTTCTTGAGCTCCGCTTTCAGCGCCGCGCTCATCTTGGGAGAGCGGGTCTGCGGATCGAAGGCGCGCAAAAAGTTGAGGCGCGCCATGAGGCGGTCTGCGATGCGGCCGTCCCCGATCATGCAGGTGTGTTTGCGGTCCGCCCCCGTCGCTTTGAGCGCGTAGCGGTAGAGCGCGCCCGTGCGCTTGGAACGGTGCAGATCGCAGGAGACGAAGATGTCGTCGAAGAGATCGACGCCCGCATGGCCGAGAAATTCGCGGAGGACCTCCTTCCCGCAGTAAAAATCAGAGAGAAGATAGAGCTTACAGCCCGCCTGCTTGCGCGCGGCAAGCTCCTCGCACAGGGCGGTGTTGGCGGTCTGAAACCTCTGCTCCGTCTCTACATAGAGGGCGAGCGCGGCCCGGTGGAAGGCGTCCCCGTCCACGCCCGGAAGCTGCTCTGCGATGAGGTCGGAGACCTCGCGGAAAGAGTATTCCGCTTCGCCGGTGCGAAAGAGGGCGCGCGTCGCGAGACGGCGCTGGGCCGCGGCAAAGGCGTGATAAAAAAATGCGGCGTGATGGCCGTATTGCTCCCCGAGCGCCTTGCTCCAAGAAAAGAGCACGTCCTCGGGGGAAGCCGTCCGCTGCAGGACGGTATTGAAACAGTCCACGAAGATCGTGGCAGTGCCGGTGGGTATCATCATACAAACTATTATAAGATACTCGGGAAAAAAAGTCAAGGGGTTTTGCCGGGTTTCGGCCGAAAAGTCCCGCAGGGGGGCAAGCGGAAGCCTCCTCTTCGGACATGGTATGCCCGTTTTATGTCTAAGAGAGAAAAGAGCAAGCGGCGGGGGAGAGCAAAAGAGGCGGCGAAAGGGGGCGCGGGGGCAGAGGAGGAAGGGATTTTGGGAAAAAAGCGGAGAAATTTCGCGCAATCCCTTGTAATTTAGGGAAAAATATGGTAAAATAAGTACGATCGTATTCCCGCAAAGGGGAAATCGGAAAATGGAGGATCCAATATGCAATATTCACGCGAAGTGGAAGAGATGTGCTGTGTTGCGAAGGGGCCCAAGCACGACCCCGCGCCCATTCCCGAAGAGGGCAAATGGGTGTGCGCAAAGCTCATCACCGACATCAGCGGCTTCACGCACGGCATCGGCTGGTGCGCGCCGCAGCAGGGCGCCTGCAAGCTCACCCTCAACGTCAAGGGCGGCATCATTCAGGAAGCGCTCATCGAGACCATCGGCTGCTCGGGTATGACCCATTCCGCTGCCATGGCCGCAGAGATCTTGCCGCATAAGACCATTCTCGAGGCCCTCAACACCGACCTCGTCTGCGACGCCATCAACACGGCGATGCGCGAACTCTTCCTGCAGATCGTCTACGGCAGAACGCAGTCCGCCTTCTCCGACGACGGCCTCACCATCGGCGCCGGGCTCGAAGATCTCGGCAAGGGGCTCCGCTCGCAGGTGGGTACCATGTACGGCACGGCACGCAAGGGCGTCCGCTATCTCGAGATGGCGGAGGGCTATGTCACCCGCCTCGCCCTCGATAAAGACAATCAGGTCTGCGGCTACGAGTTCCTCTCCCTCGGCAAGATGACCGACTTCGTGAAGAAGGGCCTCACGCCCAACGAGGC
>CANQBG010000053.1 GCA_947588985.1 uncultured Clostridia bacterium | reverse complement strand
GGGAGTAGTTCAATGGTAGAGCAACGGTCTCCAAAACCGTCTGTTGCGTGTTCGAGTCGCGTCTCCCCTGCCAAAAGACCTGCGGAAGCAGGTCTTTTTGATAGGGTCGGGCGCGAATCGAAAGAAAAAGGGGTCCCCGAAAAATCCGAAGGGAGGAAGTCGGGGCTTCTCAAAGGCTTAGAGCGGATTTTTTGGGGTCAAAGGCGCGTCTCCCCTGCCAAAATGACCCGATGGTTGGGTCATTTTTTGATAAATTCCAAAAAAGAAAAGAAAGAGGGGGCAACCCATGATCAAAATTCTGACGGACAGCGCTTCCGACATCGAAGAGGAGGAGGCGCAAAAAATGGGGATCTCCATGATCCCGATGGAAGTGCGGTTCGGGGAGCAGACGTATTTCGACGGCGTCGATCTTTCCCACAGGCAATTTTTCGAAAAACTCGTCGAGAGCAACGATTTCCCCAAGACCAGCCAGATCAACGAATACAGGTGGGGCGAGGCGTTCGCGAAATTGACGGAGGGGGGAGATCAGGTGATCGCCATCACCCTCTCTTCGAAGCTTTCCGGCACGTTCGCCTGTGCCAAGACCGCCGCAAAGCGCTATCCCGGGCAAGTCTTTGTCGTGGACAGCCTGAGCGCGACCACGGGCGAGCGGATGCTCTGCGAATACGCGAAGCGGCTCCTCGAAAGCGGCCGGGACGCAGCCTCCGCCGTGGAAGCCCTGAACGAGAGCAAGACCAAGATCCGCATCCTTGCCGTTGTCGATACGCTGAAATATTTGCGGAAGGGCGGCCGGATCTCGGGCGTGGCGGCGCTTGCGGGGGAGATGCTCTCGGTGAAGCCCGTCGTCTCGGTCGTCGATGGGGAGGTCAAGCTCGCCGGCAAGGCCATCGGGAGCAGGAAGAGCAACAATTTGTTGATGCAGCTCGTGGAAAAGTCGGGCGGGATCGACTTTTCGATGCCCTATGGACTCATGTACTCCGGTCTCTCCGACGTCTATCTGAAAAAATATCTGCACGACAGCGAGGCGCTGTGGAAGGAGCACATCGACGATCCAGACGCGATCCCGTCTTACCTCATCGGCAGCACGATCGGCGCCCATATCGGCCCGAATGCCATCGGCGTCGCCTTCTTTTCCAATTAAAAATATTTGCGGGTTAAAAATATTTGCGGGATGCGCGGCATTCCGCATGTTTTTTTGGGACAAACGCGGGCGTACAAACGTTGGGAAAGAGAGCGGAAATTGCAATACGCGCTTGACAATCACCGATTTTTGGGCTACAATGAAGGCATGCAAACGTTGAAACAAGTCACGCTCTATACCGACGGCGCGTGCTCGGGCAATCCGGGCGCGGGGGGCTGGGGGTGCGTCCTCCTCTATGGCGAGCACAAGCTCGAGCTCTCGGGCGGCGAGGAGAATACGACCAACAACCGCATGGAGTTGCTCGCCGTCATCATGGGGCTGGAGCGGCTCAAATATCCCTGCGCGGTGGGCGTCTATTCGGACTCTGCCTACACCGTCCGTGCCTTCGAGGAGGGATGGGTCTACGCATGGGAACGGAGCGGCTGGAAGAAGGCCGACGGAAAGCCCGTCTTAAACGTCGAGCTCTGGCAGCGGCTCTTGGGACTGACCCGCATGCACCGCGTGACGTTCCATAAGGTGAAGGGACACGCGGACGACGCGCTCAACAACCGCTGCGACGAACTCGCCCGCGGCGGCATTCCGAAGCCTGTGCCTCCCGCCGGGAGCGATCCCGCATGATCCGAAGCACGGGAAAGGGCGCGCGGAACTTATAATTCGGAAGGCGTTCGTATATACTAATCTATGAAGATGACAGCGGATCGGGGTATATCGGGGAAATATCGGGCCATCCACATCAGTTTGATGGCATTGGCCGCGGCGGGGACGGAAGGTTTTCTCGTCCTCTGTATTCTCTCCGCGCGCCTCGATTGGGCGCAGTGGCTGCGGCTCGGCACGCTCATCTTCGCCTCCGCCCTGAATGCGGGCGTACTCGTGCTCGATATCGTCTGCTATCTCAAGCGCAAGGAGGTCGTCTATAAGGCCTGCATCACCGTCTATGTGATGCTCATTTTCTTCGGCGCCGTCGTGTATGCCCTCCTTCAGACGGGATTTTTCGCCGTCGTCCGCGACGAAAAACTGCTCGAGGAATACTTGGAGCGTTCGGGAAGCTGGATGACCTTTCTCTTCACGTCGCTGCAATTTTTGCAGGTCGTCATCCTTCCCATCCCGAGCACGGTGACGGTGGTGGCGGGCACGGCGCTCTTCGGGCCGCTGAAGGGGAGCCTCTATAGCCTGCTCGGGATCGCGATCGGGTCGCTCGTCGCCTTTCTCGTGGGAAGATATGCGGGCCTGCGCGTCGTCTCGTGGCTCGTGGGGAAGGAGACGCTCGAAAAGTGGATGAAGAAAGTGAAGGGGAAGGATAAACTCCTGCTCACGGCGATGTTCCTTCTGCCCGTCTTTCCCGACGACGTGTTATGTTTCGTGGCGGGGCTTTCCTCGATGTCGACCTGGTATTTCCTCGTCGTCATCCTCATCTCCCGCGTGCTCGCCATCTTCGCGACGAGCTACTCCATCACCCTCATCCCCTTCAATACGTGGTGGGGGCTTCTGATCTGGGGCGTCCTCGGCGTATGCGTCGTCGTGCTCTTCGTGTTCCTCTATAAGAAATCGGACGCCATCCTCGGCTGGTTTGAGAAGAAGTTCCACCGCGAGACGCGCATTTCCGCCAAACCCAAGCGGGACGAGTTTCAAATGGAGGTCATCGGACCGGACGGGGCGATCGTCTCCAAGGGCGTCAAACGTGCGGAGAGGGAAGAGCCGCCGGATCGGCCATCGTGAAAGAGTCGGATCTCGAGTCCGGCTCTTTTCTCATATTTTGTGGCGCGAAAAAAATAAAACGGAAAATCTTGTGAATACCTCTTGCTTTTTTTGGGGGATGTGTGTATAATGATATTTGGTAGAAATTGGTGTTTTTTCACCGAACGAGGTCAAAATGGACAAAATTCAAACACTCAGAGAAAGGCGGGAACGCCTGAAAGCGGCAGGGAAGGAGGTCCGCGCGCAGATCGCGGCCCTTGTAGACGAGGATAGCTTCGTCGAACTTGCCGCTTTTTCTTACTCCAAAGACGCGCTGTTCCTCGAGGAATCGCAGGGAGAGGGCGTCGTGACGGGCTTTGCGACCATCGGGGGATATCCCTTCTATATCGTGGCGCAAAATTTTGCCGACAGCTACGGCGGACTCTCCAAGGCGGGCTGTGAAAAGATCGCAAAGACGTTGCAATCGGCCGAAAAGCAGAATACGCCCGTCGTCTATCTCCTGCACTCGCAAGGCGTGCGCGTGGGCGAGGGCGTCCATGTGCTCGAGGGCATCGCGGAGCTTCTCCTCAAAGTCACCCAGCTCAAGGGGACGGTTTTGCAGTTTGCCATTCTCGACGGGGAGGTCTACGGCTCGACCGCCGCGCTCGCTTCTTTGTGCGACGTCGTCCTCTTCACCGAGAAGGCCACGCTCTGCATCAACTCCCCCTTCGTCCTCTCCGCAAAGGCGGGCAAGAACTTAAAACCTACGGAAGTGGGGGGCTACGAGGCCCTTGCGGGGGCGCACCTTCCCGCCGTCGAAGTCTCCGACATGCGCGACGCCGCCTCCAAGATCCTCGCCGTCTCCGACCTTGTCCGGATCGAAGAGACGGATGCGGAACTCAACGAACCCGCGCCCGCGCTCAATGAAACGGTAGACGCGGCGAGCCTCGCTTCCCTCATCGAAAACGGCGTGGAACTCGGCGCAAACAGTGAACCCGACGTCAAGACGGTCCTCGGCCGCATCGGCGGGCTCTCCGTTGCCGCCGTCCTCTTCGATAAGACCTACCTCACGGAGGGCAAACTCAAGAAGATCAAGAGCTTTGCGGAATTTGCCTGCTGCTACGGGCTTCCATTCGTGACGTTCGTCGATTGCCTCGGCGTAGAGGCCTCGCTCGCGGTCGCCGGCAGCGCCATCCTCAAGGAGATGGGGGAATACCTCTCCATCCTCGACGCCATCGACACGGCCAAAGTCGCCGTCGTCACGGGCAGCGCGGTGGGGCTCGGATACAGCCTCTTCGCGGCCAAATCGGCGGGCTTCGACTATACGTTTGCCCTCGCCACGGCGAAGATCGCCCTCTTCGAGAGCGAGGCGGGCGCGCAGATCGAATTCGGCGGCGCCGACAAGCAAAAGCTCGCGGCCGTCTATGCGGAGGAGAACGCCGATCCCTTCCGTGCGGCGAAGGGGGGATATCTCGACGATATCGTCGAACCGCAGTTCATCAAACAGTATCTCATCGCCGCGCTCGAGACGCTGAGGTGATCGCATGAATTTCGTGGATATGTTCGTGGAAATGTTCAGCGATTGGCCCAAATTCGACCTCGGAGAGGGGGCGTTCTATGCGATCTTCGGCTTTGTGTTCGTCTTTGTCGGGATCACCCTTCTCATCGGCATCCTCATGCTCATCGGCCTTGTGATGAGCAAACTCAAAAAGCGGAGCGAAAAGAAGAACGAAACTGCCGCTCCGGTCATCCCCGCAGGGCCCATGCCGGCCGTCGAGGAGATTTCCC
Organism: uncultured Clostridia bacterium; assembly: GCA_947588985.1. Classification (GTDB taxonomy): domain Bacteria; phylum Bacillota; class Clostridia; order Christensenellales; family Borkfalkiaceae; genus Gallimonas. Next base: position 1,825 of record CANQBG010000053.1, on the reverse strand, counting down.
CCGCCCTCGTCGCGGCCATTACGGCGGCCGTCGCCGTCTGTCTCGAGGAAGAGGGCGAGAAGTGCGAGTTCGTCGTAAAGCGGATCCGCCGCATCTGAACCAAATCATCAAAACACCATTGAAGGAGAATGAATATGCGCAACTTTATCATCACGGTAGACGGAAAGCAATATGAGGTCAGCGTGGAGGAGGTGGGCCGTCCCACCGTTTCCCGCGCCGCCGCACCCGCTTCGCCCGCGGGGGATACGCCCGCACCCAAGGCCTCCGCGCCCGTTGCGGGGACCAAGGTGCTCTCGCCCTTCCCCGGGCTCATCAAGAATTTGCTTGTCGCGGAGGGGGCTTCCGTCAAGAAGGATCAGCCCATCCTCGTCCTCGAGGCCATGAAGATGGACAACGACATCACCGCCCCCTGCGACGGGAAGGTCTCGTTTCAGGTCACAAAGGGCGCCAACGTCGAATCGGACGCCGTGCTCGCCGTCATCGGATAATCGGAGATAGGAATGCAGAACTTACTTATCGACTTCGGAAAGATCTTTTCCGATCTGTGGGACAGCATGGGGCTTTCGCAGGGGACATGGCAGAACTACGTCATGCTCGCCATCGCCTGCGTCCTCTTCTTCCTCGCCATCGTGAAGAAATACGAGCCCATGCTCCTTCTTCCCATCGCCTTCGGGATGTTCCTCATCAATATCCCGGGTGCGGAAAAGATCCTGTGGGGGACGTACCCCGAAGGGCTTCCCGAGGCGGAGCAAACCTATGAAAAAGTCGTAGACCGTGGGCTTTTATGGTATCTCTACTACGGCGTGGATAAGGTCATCTACCCGCCGCTCATCTTCCTCGGCATCGGCGCCATGACGGACTTCGGCCCGCTCATCGCCAACCCCAAGAGCATGCTGATCGGCGCGGGCGCCCAGCTCGGCATCTTCATCGCGCTCTTCGGCGCACTGCTTTTGGGCTTTTCGGGCGCGGAGGCCGCGGCCATCGCCATCATCGGCGGCGCAGACGGCCCCACGGCCATCTATGTCGCCAAAAAACTTGCCGAGAACCTCGTGCCAACCATCGCCATTGCGGCCTATTCGTATATGGCGCTCATCCCCGTCATTCAAAAACCCATCATGCGGGCGCTTACCACGCCCAAGGAACGGGCCATCCGCATGAAACCGCTCCGGCAGGTCTCCAAGGTCGAGAAGGTCATCTTCCCGATCGTCGTCACCCTCGTGGTCGGCATCCTTCTGCCCGACGCCGTGCCGCTCCTCGGCATGCTCATGCTCGGCAACCTCTTCCGCGAATCGGGCGTCGTCGAACGGCTCTCCTCGCAGGCGCAGAACGGACTCATCAACACCGTCACGATCTTCTTGGGGATCGCGGTCGGCTGTAAGGCGAAGGGGGAGATGTTCCTCGCGCCCCAGACCATCTTTATCCTCGTCCTCGGCGTCGCCGCCTTTGTCTGCGGCACGATCGGCGGACTTCTCACCGCAAAGCTCATGTGCAAGCTGACGAAGGGGCAGATCAATCCCCTTATCGGCTCGGCGGGCGTCTCGGCCGTCCCGATGGCGGCGCGCATCTCGGAGGACGTCGGCCGCGAGACCGATCCCTCCAACCACCTTCTGATGCACGCCATGGGGCCCAACGTCGCCGGCGTCATCGGCTCTGCGCTCGCCGCGGGCATGCTGCTCGCCATCTTCGGATAACTTCGGGAGTTCATCATGTCGAAAAAAATCTTAATTATGGATACCATCCTCCGCGATGCGCACCAGTCGCACGCGGCCACCAGAATGCGCACGGAGCAGATGCTCCCCGTCCTCGAACAGCTCGACGACATCGG
>CANQBG010000052.1 GCA_947588985.1 uncultured Clostridia bacterium | reverse complement strand
ACGGCGAAGAGCAGGCCGCCCTTGTCGCGCTTGCTGTCGAGCCAGCCCGCGAGCTTGACTTTCTTGCCGACGTCCCCTTCGCGGAGCTCGCCGCAGTTGTGCGTTCTGTAAACCATATTTGCCTCGAAAACAAAATTTCTTCTATTATTGTAAGCCTTTTCGCGCGCAATGTCAACAAAATGCGCGCCCGTTTTCAAAAAGAACGCGGCGCGCGGGGGCAAGATCTCCTTAGGGGCGGAACGTCATCTCGCCCTCCAAAAGGCATTCGTTGTCGTGCTCGATCCGCACGGCGTTCCACTGCTCCTCGGCGCCGCGGAAGGTGACGCGGGCGAGGGCCTCGCAGTCGCGGAAGGCGCCGATCCCGATGCACCGAAGGCTCTTCGGAAGGGAAATTTCTTCGAGCCGCTCGCATCTGCAAAATGCCCATGCTCCGAGCGTCTCGAGCCCATCGGGGATACCCATGTCCGAAAGAGAGGTGCAATTTTGGAATGCGCCTATGCCGATTTCCCGCACGCCTTCGGGGAGGGAAACCTGCTTGAGCGCGGTGCAGCCGTAAAATGCAAGCGCCCCGACGGCCGCAAAGCCTTCGGGGAAACGGATGCCCGTGAGCCGGCGGCATTTGGCAAAGGCGTCGCTCGCCACCGTCCTCGTGTGGGGGCGGATGGCGTAATCCCCCGCAGGGTCGCGCGCGCAGAGCAGGTGACTGCCGAGGTAACAGACCCCCGCGGCATCCCAATGGGCGGCGTCCGCCACATAGGCCGTGCCCGCAAAGGCCTCCGCGCCGATGGTCTCGAGCCCGTTCGGAAGGGAGATCTCCGCGAGCGCGGCACATCCCGAAAAGGCCCAATCGCCCAAAGATCTCACGCTCTCCGGGAGGCGGATGCTCCGAAGCGCGCCGCAGTCCTCGAAGGCGCACTTTCCGATCGCGACGAGCCCCGCGGGGAAGTTCACCTCCGCGAGGGCCGAACAGCCGTAGAACGCGAAGTCCCCCACCTCGGCAAGCCCCGAGAGGGTGACGCAGCGCAGAGAAAGACAGTTCTCAAAGGCATTCTTCCCGATATGGCGAATGCCCGCGGGCACGGTCAGCTCCCGAAGGCCGCTGTAGGCGAACGCGCTCCTCCCGATCTCGGTGAGGCCGCTCGGGAAGGCGACGCGCTCGACGAAGGCGCAGTCGGAAAAGGCCTCCGCCGCGATTTTCGTCACGCCGTCCGGAATGACGACGTCGCTCTCCCCGCCGAGAAATTTCACCAATGTGCCACCCTCGATCTCGAAGCTCGAACGCGGCGTCGGGGCCGCGCCGCCCCGCCCTGCCTTTGTATCCATACCGTCCTCCCGAAAAATTTTTCCGTTCCGCTTCGATCAGCGGAAAATGATGAGCCGCTTTTTGGCGCGGGTGATGGCCGTATACAGCCACGCGCTCGCCTCCTCGAAGAGCCGGCTCTCATCGAATACGACGACGAAATCATACTCCGACCCCTGCGCCTTGTGGCAAGTGACGGCGTAGGCAAACTCGAATCGGCAGATGGTATCCTCGCGTTTGACGCGAAATCGCCGTACCATGTCCGCGTTGTCCTCGTGCACAAGCCTCCCATTCTCCAAGAGGCAGGCCTTGTCGCCATACTCATGGAAATACCTCCCCTCGGTGAAGATCCCGGCGTCGAAGGGGAGATCGCACACGGCCTCCTCGAGGAAGTCGGCCGTAAAATCGAGTTGCCCAAGGCCGTCCTCCTGCGGACGCACGTTGCGGCAGATGCCCACGGTGCCGTTGACGAGGTGGAAATCCCCCTTCTCGTCGAGCGTTTTCGCCCAATCGTTGAGGGTACAGATGAGCTTCTCGCCCTCCATGGGCAAAAGCGCCGTCTCGGGGATGCCGAGGTAGCCGCGCACCTCGCGGTTGAGCTGCATGCGCGTCTTATTGGACCCCGCGATGATGATGTCCGCCTCGGTAAGCAGCCGCCTGCGCATGGCGGGGGAAATGCGCCTCTTCGAGACGACGGCCGCATTGTCGCCGTACCGCCCGAAGGAGAGCACGCCGCCCCGCCGCACCGTCTCGGCCATGCGGATGATGGGGTCCCCGAGCTCTTGCCGGACGATTTCCTCGAGGGTGATCGCGGGCATGGTCAAGAGACCGCACGTCCCGCTCACCGGCGGGAGCTGGGCCGGGTCGCCGCAGAAGAGGCATTTTACGCCGAAGGACAACAGGTCGCGCAGGATGTCGTCGGAGACCATGGAGGTCTCGTCCACGACGATGAGTTTGAGCTCCGCGGGAAGTTTTTCCTTGCGCACAAAGCGCAAAAAGCGCTCGGAGATGACCTCGCCGTTTTCATCGACTTCGATGTCCTCCTCGCGGATGTAGATGAAGCTGTGAATGGTGCTCGCCGGGTTGCCTGCGCGCACGAGCACGGAGGCCGCCTTGCCCGTCGGCGCGACGAAGGCCGCGCTCTCCCCCGGGACAAGGCCCAATTTCCGCACAATATAATTGACGAGGAAGGTCTTTCCCGTCCCCGCATAGCCGCATAGCACGAAGATGTGCGTATTCAGATGATAAAACCACTCCTCAATGAGCTCCGCCGCTTCCCGCTGGTCGGCCGTGAGCGCGAGGGGGGCCTCCTGCGTCTCCATGCCCCTATTATAGCACACTCGCGCAAAAAGTGCAAACTTTTGTTTTTCGTTTTTGGAAAAATTTTACGCAAACCGAAACTCCGCGAAGAGGCTCCTGCCCGCGAAATTTTCCTCGATGAGGATCTTGCCGTCCTGCATGGGATAGGTGCGCGAACACGTTTTTGAACCCACCATCGCGGACATGGTTATCTCGTCGCGCGTCGGGTCCACCGAGTAGACCCCCGTCCACTCCCCTTCTTGCGCCCCCGTGCGATAGGAGAGTGTAAACTCCCCGCCGTAAGAGAGTTCGAGAAAAAGGCCTTCGGGCATGGCGTCCTCGCCCGCGAGCACAAGACGCGTACATTCATAAAAGCCGACGTAAGGTTTGGAAAACTCCTCGAGGGAGGAGAGCTTTTGCGGCCGCGCCTCGCACCCCGTGAGGATGCAGAGGGAGCACAGCGCCGCGATCATGATCTTCCGCATGTCCACAGTATGCGCGGTTTGAAAATTTTCACACCGCGGAGCCCGTTCCCCCGCCTTGCCCGTCGGGGCCGAAGAAGCCGTGCCGCAACAGGAGCCCCTCGAGAAGCTCCGCCGAGACGGCGCACAGCTCCGGGCAGGGCCGCTTGCGGTAATATTCGCGCGTCCGCGCCTCGGCCACGGGGGAGGTGGAGGCCTCCACGCCCGCGCCGCGGAGAAGATCGCGGCAGAGATAGCTCCCCTCCCGCTCCCGGAAGGCCGCGGCATGCTCCTGCACGAGGGCATAGAGCGCGCTCTTGGGAAGCTCCGGATAGAGGAGCCCCAACGCCATGGCCGCGCCCGAAACCGTCCCGCAGACCTCACGCAGCCTACCCATGCCCGCGCCGAAGGGTCTCGAAAGCGCCGCGAGCGTCGCCGCGTCCGCCTCGAAGAGGTCGGCAAAGGCGAGCAGTACCGCCTGCGCGCACGTCTGCCCGTTCAGAAAATTATTTTGTGCGATTTGCGCCCGCGTCATTTACTTTCACCTCCGACTGTGCTATACTGTTCTCATGAGAATTTATGTTACGCGCACCCCCATCGCGGGGCGGGAACTCCTTCGCCGCGCCCTGTGTGCGGAGGGTCTGCTTTCGCCCGACGCGCCTCTCCCGCCTCTTATGGCGACGCAGCGCGGGAAGCCCTATTTTTTGAACGAGCCGGCGTTCAATTTGACGCACACTGCGGGCCTTACCGCCGTAGCCATCGGGGAGGGCGAGATCGGCCTCGACGCCGAACGCCGCGCCGCGCGCCGTTTGGAACACCTTCGGGCCCGCCTCACCGAAGCCGAACGAAAGGAGGATTTTTACGACCTCTGGACGGCCAAGGAGGCCTACATCAAGTTCCGCGGCGGCACCCTTGCGGAGATGCTCGGCCGCCTCGTCTACACAGGCGGGACGCTTTTCGAGGGGGGCATGCCCGTAAACGCCGCCTTCCTGCGCTTGGAATACGCCGACTGCACGCTCTGCCTCTGCACCGCTTCCCCCGCCGCCGCAGAGCTCGCGGAACTTTGAAACCGCCCCTTTTCCCCTCTATTATACCACACCTCCCCGCGCTTTGCAAGCAGAAGTCCCGAAGCCCTTTCGCTCTGAAACTCACAATAACAAAAAAAGAAGAGCTCGAAATCGAGCTCTTCTTTTTTACGGAATAGCCTGCGGCCTTTTGTTAAGCTTGGATTGCAGAGATTTCATCGCACGTCGCATAGAACCAATACAGCTTATCGTCCGTTTTCTCATGATTGATCACGGTGCAGCAGGAACCCGTATTCGTGCAAGCTTTATAACTTTGATTCTTTTCTTCCGATATCGTTTGATCTGCTGCCATATGCGCAATTACACAAGCTCCATAATAATTGCCACAATATGTCCCATTCTTATTCCGGTCAGGAGCATAATCATTGATCCAACCTAACGACTGAATCTTGCCCGAATTCGCACAACCCGTGAACTTAGCGGAATTATTGCTGTAACCAATAGTGACAGCATTCTCTTCAGAAGTGAATGAATATGCTTGGATATAGCCCAGGAGCCCGGAAGAACGGCGCACGGCTGTTATATCCGCATTATTTGTGCAGTTGGTAAATGTTACCGCCCCACCGACGACTCTTCCGGCAATACCGCCGACCACATCATATCCTGAAACGAAGCCGGAAACCGTAATATCACAAATCGTAGCATCTCCAATAATGTAGCCGACAAGCGCACCCACCGTATCAGATAAATACCGAGTTCCATTCGCAGCGACCTGCGAACCGTCCCCGACCCGAATGTCTACTTCCGCGAGTTGCACATTTTCAATGGTCGCACCGTTGATACATCCGAACAATCCGTAAACATATTCTTCCCCATCAACCGGTGTGGAACCGTTGGCCATAGCCTCAACCAAACTCATGTCGAGCCCAATGCTATTCAGCCCCTTTATGGTTTGATCGTTTCCGTCAAAGGTGCCCGTGAAATAATGATCCGTTTGTTGTTTTCTTGCCATATTTGCAATGGGGACCCAGCATTTTCCGGAAAGATCGATGTCTGCCGTAAGTTTATAAGATTTATCTATATAGTTCTTATATTGGGACCCATTCATGAGCATCGCCAATCTTGCGAGCTGCTCTGCGGTTGCGATCTCATAAGGGGAGGCCGGCGTGCCATTCCCGCCCTCAAACGATTTTGCCGCGCTTCCGATCCAATAGTTATATTCGCTGAAAATCTCCTGCCTCTCCTCTTCGAGGGCGGTATCCTGCGCCGTTTTCTTCGCGGTTTGCACTTCTTCGGGAAGTCCCGATTCGCTTGCCGTTACCTGCGTAAAGGTCAGGTCGGAAGCAGAAAGAACGGACGGATCCGTCGCAAAGCCCTGCGCGATGGTGCCGTTTTCGGTGGTGACTGCAACCTGAGAGGCTTCCGTTGCGGCCGTAAATACGACGGAAATCTGCCCGCCGTCTTTGGCGACAACTTTGCCTGCGGAGACTTCGACGTAAGCCGCGTTCCCGCACTCATAGTAGCAATCCATTGCGACCTTTTCGATGTTGGCTTCTCCCACGGAGCCGTAGTGGTAGACGGTGTCATTTTCGGCGTTGATATTCAGCGTCGTCGCAAAGCTATTGGTGCGAATGACAAGGTCATTCCTCCCCGCCGTGTTGTTCGTATACTGCACTTCCTTGATGCCGATCGTTTCGCCCGCGTCAAAACCAACGGTCACTTCCTCGGGAACATTGACATCCGTCCTGTTCCAATAGATGGAATAGGTCTGCGTTTCCGGGACCGTGTCCTTCGGCCCGTAAATCTTCCAAAGTTTGTATGTATTGCTGCCGTTATCGGTGAGTTTTTCCCCGATGGCGAGTTCGGGAAGATATTCGATCCGATTCCCTGCGGTATTCTTGGCGTTGTAGTAGACGAAGCAATCGTTCGCCTGATCCCAAAGGATCTCGTTGTTGGTGGCCGACGCATTGATCTTGGCGATGTCGTAGCCGGCGTCTTTTGCGTCTTGCAGTGCGTCGTACATGGTGTGGTTCTTGCCTTCTTCCGCCTCGCCCACCCGAAGCGCCGTGTTGAGGTTGCGAATGAGCTGCTGATCTGCAGACTGATTGGCGTTCTCGACGACGCTCACGAACGTGGGAATGAGCACGGCCGCGAGGACGGCAATGACGGCGATCACGATGACGAGTTCCACCAAGGTGAAGCCGCGCTTTTTGATTTGTTTCATAACGTTCTCCTTTTTTGTTTTGCTCTCCGAAGGAGGGACGACGTCATTCTGAGCCGTACACATTGTACGCAGTCCACGCGGGCTTATCCGCGAAGAATCCCTTTGGTCGATAACGGAGTCGGACTCCATACTTCGGGATCCTTCGAGGATTGGCTATTCGGACTTCGTAAAACTGTTTCGGCTACTTCGCCCTATGGGCTCGTGCCGACCTTAGAATCACAAATAAAAACTTCGGTCGGGGCAGGATGACTTGCCCATTCGGAGGCATACC
>CANQBG010000051.1 GCA_947588985.1 uncultured Clostridia bacterium | reverse complement strand
AGCTTCCGCCGCGCAATTCTTAGAATTCTGATTGCCTTACGTACTCTCGTTTCATTCCTCCCTCCGCGGCGCCTACTCGGCTACCCCTCGGGAAAAATTACTCCGTGTTTGCTATGCAGTTGTCAATCTGCGAAAACCTACAAAAGTAGGGCGCACCTCGCAAAGAAGCAAGCCTCCTCGCGAGACAGCTTTATCATGATACCATTTCGCGAACAATCCGTCAAGCAATTTTCGAAGGATTTTTATGATTTTTTCGGATTTTTCGGAAAATTTTTTCTCCCGCCTCCCGCTCACCCCCTTGGTCCCGCGCTTTTTATAACTTATAATGTCGCGCGCGTGCCCTTCCCCTTGCGCGGCGAGGGCTTCCCCAAAGAGGCGGCAAGCTCCCGCATGGGATCGCGAAAAACTTTGCCGCCCGCGGCCGAACGGCCGCGGGCGGCGTCTTGCCGATCCGAACGATAGAAACCAAACGTCACTGAACGATTACGAATCGTGGAAAATCTCTCCGCTTAAATCATTGGGCGACCGCCGCAAGGAACAAAAACCATGTTATTCGCGGGGCTGCTCGTCGTTCACGTTTTCCGAATGGTGGGTCTCGGACATGGGTGCCTCCTTTGCGGTCTCAGCCGCTTCCGCAAGGGCGGCGTCGCGGCGCATCTTTTTGTGGACCTTTTCGTCCGTCATGCGGATGACGCGAGAGAGCGGCTTATAGATGAGGAATACGACAAGACTGATCCCCACGCTCTTGATGATGTTGAAGTAGATGACGAAGGGCCAGAGCTGATAAAACATCGCCACGCCGTCAACATTCCAAAGGGCACCGAAAACGGGGAAATTGATGTAGCGGTTGACGAGCAGGCTCGCGCCGATCTGCACGACGCAGGCAAGAAAGAGATAGAGGCACACCCACCGCTTCCCCTTCTTGAAGCGGTAAATGACGGCGGGCACGATGACGTACGCCGTCGACATCAAAAAGTTCGCGAGTTCCCCCACGCCGCCCGTCGAGGATTTTGTCCAGCAGAGAAGTTCCTTGACGCCGATGGAGAAAATCGCCTCCACGGGGCCGAAGATGAAACCCTCGATCATGAAGAATACGTTTGCGAAGTCGAGTTTCAAAAAGTCCGCTGCGGGGAAGATGGGAAATTCGAGAAAGCTCACCGCGAATGCGAGCGCCGTAAAGAGTGCCATATACGCGATGTTCGTTGCGGAAAAATGCGCCTTCAGCCTACTTTTTTCGTTTGCCATAAAATACCTCAAAAAATGGATTTTCGGATATCCTTTGACAGAAAACGACGCCCCCATGTCTGAGACAGGGGGCGCGAAAAAGCATGGTTCTTTTCTCATCCGGACTATACCGTCGGTACGGGAATCGCACCCGTTCGGGCCCATAGGCTTCGCAGACTTTACTGCCGGTGGAGACTTTCACTCCGCCCCAAAGAATATTCGATTACAGTGATTATACCGCACTGCCCCGGGAAAGTCAAGCGTTTGAAGGAACGTTCCCGAAAAACCCTTCTCTGCTTTTGGAAGGGCATTATGTTTCGCCGGGGGCCGTCTCGGCGCGACCGTAGAAGCCGCTCTCTTTTGCCTTCGTCACGAGTTTGGCGAACTCCGCCTTATAGGCGTCGCGCGCGAGATACGCCGAGAGGCCGGAAAGGCGGGCCTCGACGGCTTCGAACGACGCACCCGCGCGGAAGATCGAGTTTCGCAGAAGGAGCCCCCACTCCGCCACGCAGGCGAGGAAGGCCTGGTCCTCCCCCGCGCCGCAGGAAAGGGTCAGTGCGCACACGGCGTTTTTCTCCTCGCCGTCCGCAGCGCTGCGGTAGCGGATCTCGGCGCTTGCGAGGGGGGCATCCTCGGGCATGGTACCTCCGTCTTGCGTCTCTTTGAGCTGAAGCTCGTACATCACGGAGACGCAGAGATCGCTCCCGATCTCGCCCGCGTCCTTTTCGGGATCGCGGAAGTCGTCCTCCGACATCGTTTTCATGTCGTAGCCGAGGATGCGGTATTTCTCCACCGCGTCGGGGCGGAACGTCACGCCGGCCTTGGCGTCTTTGGCGACGGTGAAGAGCATTCCCGCGAGCTCCTCCGAGAGCACCTTCTTCGCCTCGAGGGGGCTATCGATATAGGCATAGTTGCCGTTTCCGGAGAGGGCGAGCGCCTCGAGGAGGTCGTCGCGCATGTTGCCCATGCCCACGCCGATCACGGAGAGGTAGACGCCCCCTTCCGCCTTCTCGCGGATATACGTTTTGAGGGCCTCCGTATCGGACATGCCCACGTTGAAATCGCCGTCGCTCATGAGAATGACGCGGTTGTTCCCCCCCTCCGCATACGCGCTGCGGGCGAGCGCATAGGCCGCCTCCAACCCGCCCGCGCCGTTGGTGGAACCGCCGCTCTCCAACTCGTTTACGGCCCGCATGATGGCGGACTTCCCCTCCCCCGTGGCGTAGGTGGGCTCGAGCACCGTCTTGACGCCCGCGGCATAGGTGACGATGGAGACGCTGTCCGTCTCCTCGAGGCCCGTTAAAAGTTCCTCGATGCCGAGCTTGATGAGATCGAGGCGACCGATGCGGTCCTTCCCCTCCAACTTCCAGCTCATGGAGCCCGAGACGTCGATGAGGAAGGTATAGGAATTGCGCGCAGAATCGAGGGTGTGCGGCGCGGTGCGGACGCCGAAGATCCCGAGCTTGTGCGCCTCGTTCCACGGGCAGTCCATGAGGTAGGAAGTGAGGGAAATCTCCTCCCCTTCCTCGGGCATGGGGTAGCCCTCGAAGGTGAAGTAGTTCATGAGCTCCTCAATGCGGACGGAGTCGGAAGCGACTTTTCTGCCCGCCTCGATCTGGGAGCGCACCATGGCGTAGTTGGCCGTGTTGCGGTCGAGGGAGAAATAGCTCGCGGGCTCCGTTGCGGCATCGTGAAAGGCCTGCTCCTCGATGGGGGCATACGAATAGTTGGACGCATCGACGAAGTCGCCCGAGAGCTCAGGATACATCCACTGTCCGCCGCCGTCGCCCATGTTGGCCGCCCCGCAGGCGCCGAGCGAGAGGGCGAGCGCGAGGGCGGGGATCGCATAAAATTTCTTGTTCATTTTGACCTCCTACAATTCCAACGAACGGCGCACGGATTTTTCCCGCCGCGGAGCAAAATTTTTTCAAAGAAGGGCGAGGAGGGTCCACAGCCCGCCGTCGCTGTTCGAGATGAGGTCGATATAGGTGGGGACGGCGCGCTCCGCATAGGCTTTGGAGCAGTATTCGGCGCTCTCGTAGACCGTCTCGAAGCGGTATCCGCCATAGACCTCGCTTAGCTCGCGGTACCCCGTAAACTCCTCCGCCTGCTTGGCCCCGCCCGTGAGGTCGAGATAGACGGACCCCTCGAAGTGCACCTTCCCCGCATAGGAGAGATCGACGCGCACGAGCACGACCTCCTCTTCGAGGGTGTAACTTGTGAAGCGGGCGTCGGCATTGGCGGCCAGCGCAAATTTTTCATAGGGCGCGAGGGCGTCGCGGGAGAGGGCGCGAAGGGCGGTATAGGAACTTTCCTCCTCCACCGTCTCCGCGATGGAGTACATTGCGACAGACCCCGCCGGACTGCGGTCCCCCGCCAAAAACGACGCCATCTGCGCGCCGAGGGCGACGACGAGCACGAGGGAGACGGCTACCGCCGAGAGCGCCGCGCCGATCTTGCCGCGGCGCCGTCTGCGCGCGCGCGCCTCGGCCTCCCGCTTGGCCGCAGTGAGATCGACCGCGGGCAGAGGGACGCCGTCGACGTAGTTTTGAAATTGTCGTTCGAGGTACGGGCTCTTCATCTCATTCATACCAACGTTTCACTCCCCCTTTTTTCCCGCGAGCAAGGCGAGAAGTTTTTGTTCGGCCCCATCGAGCTTGCGCGCGGCCGCCGACTTGGAGATCCCGAGCTCTTGCGCCACCTCGCGCACGGTGAGATCGAGGTAGTAGCGGAAATAGATACACCGCCGCTCCTCCGCGGAGAGCTTTTCGATGGCCTCCTCGAGGGCGAGGGCCTCGAGCCGCCGCGCGGGGGAATAGCGCTCGTCGCTGAGGTGGAAGAAGGCGTCGAGATCCTCCTCGGCGCGGATCTTGCGTTTGCGGAGAAGATCGAAACTCGTGTTCCGCGCGATGCGCATGCACCACGCATAGCCGTTGGTCCCCGCCCGAAAGGCGTGCGCCCCGCGGGCGATCTTCAAAAAGCAATCGGAGAGCACGTCCTCCGCGTCGGCCTCGTTTTTCACGATGCCGCGAATGAGCGCGAACATGCGCCGGCCCACGAGGCGCAGGATGCCGTCGAGCGCGTCCGACTGCCCTTCCGCGACCAGCAGAATGAGCCGATTGAGTTGTTCGAGATCGAGCGGCGGCACAAATTCCCTCCTTGTTTTTTTCATTGTAACATACCGCCCGGAAAATTGCAAGAGGATTTTTCCGCCGATCTTTCAAAAGTTTTTTGCGGGGGGTTCGCGCATGTTTCGTTGATTCGAAATTTTTCGAAATAATGGGATCTTACGCCCGCGGCCCTCCGATTTTTATTTTGATATATTTCGAAATAAAGGATTTTCCCGCACTTTTGCTTGGATTTTACGGGGGAATGCGGGATCTTGATTATTTCGATAAAAATCGAAATAAAAGCGATTGAAAACCGGGCGGCGACTTGCCGTCCGGTTTTCCCATGCTTTACAGATTTTCTTCGAGAAAGCGGCGCATCTCCTCTTCGGGGAGATAGCCGAGGTTGTGCGCCTTCACCGCGCCGTCCGAAAAGACGTAGACGTCGGGAATGGAGAAGATGCCGAGGGAGGCGGCAAGGTCGCCGTTTTCATCGACGTTGACCTTCACGAATTCCGCCCTCTCCCCAAACTCCTCCGAGAGCTTTTCGAGGACGGGGCCGAGCATGCGGCAGGGTCCGCACCAGCTCGCCCAGAAGTCGCACACCACGAGGCCGCCCTCTTCCACGAGCGCGTCGAGCTCTTGGCCCGAAAGTTCTTTGATCATATCATGTCCTCCTGTAGTATCCCTTGATATATTGCGAGATCTCTTGGAATTTTACGCGCTCCGAACGCGAATCGCGCATGTGGCGCACCTCGGCGGCCCCCTCCGCGCGCTCGGCCTCCCCGATGACGACGACGAACTCCGCGCCGAGCTTGTCCGCATACTTGAACTGCGCCTTTAAGGAGCGGTCCATGAGGTCGCACTCGGTGATGAGCCCCGCCTCGCGCAGCTCTTCGGCAAGAAGCAACCCCTGCTCGCGCGACTCCTTGTCGAGGCCCGCAATGTAGACGTCGGGGACCCGCTCCGCAAGCGGAACTTCCCGCGCCTCCATCACGAGCAGCAGCCGCTCGAGGCCCGCCGCAAATCCCACGGCGGGGGTGGGTTTGGCGTCCATCTGCTCGAGGAGGGTATCGTATCTCCCGCCGCCGAGCACGGTAGATTGCGCGCCGATGAGGTCCGTCGTAAATTCAAAGACGGTGCGGCTGTAATAATCGAGCCCGCGCACGATGCGGGGATCGACGGTGTAAGGAAGGCCGGCCTTTTCCAAAAGTCCCTTGAGTTCTTCGAAGTGGGCGCGGCAGTCGTCGCAGAGGTAGTCGAGCATGCACGGAGCGCCCGCGGTAAAGCGCTTGCAATGCTCGTTTTTACAGTCGAGGATGCGGAGAGGATTCTTCTCGAAGCGGCTGCGGCAGTCCTCGCACATTTCTTCGATGTGGGGACGGAAGTAGGCGCGCAGGGCCTCGCCGTAGCGGGCGCGGCACGTCTTACAGCCGATGGAATTGAGATGGAGCTCCACGCAGTCGTCGATCTGCAATTCGCGGAGGAAGCGGGCGGCGAGCAGAATGGCTTCGGCGTCCGCCGCGGGGGAAGCCGCGCCATAGAGCTCGGCGCCGAATTGGTGGAACTCGCGCAACCTGCCCGCCTGCGGCCGTTCGTAGCGGAAGGCCGAGATGAGGTAGTAGGCCTTGAAGGGAAGCGCGCCGCCCTGCAGACCGTTTTCCACAAAGGCCCGCGCGACGCCCGCCGTGCCCTCGGGGCGGAGGGTGATGGAGCGGCCGCCCTTATCGAGGAAGGTATACATCTCCTTGGTCACGATGTCGGAGGTATCGCCCACGCCGCGCGCAAAGAGCTCGGTGTGCTCGAAGGTGGGCGTGCGGATCTCCTTGAAGCCGTAGAGCTTCGCCACCTCGCGGGCCGTATCCTCCACGGTGTGCCACAGATAGGCCTCCGAAGGAAGCATGTCCTTCGTGCCCTTGGGAATCTGGATCATAACGTACTCCTTTTGCCGCCGGAATGCGGCGGAGAAATTTCTTCTTGATGAAAATCATGCCCTTCTTTCGGACATGGGTGGGGTCTTTGCGGTCAGCGGCTTGGGGAAATACCCCCCACTCGTCACGGCTACGCCGTGCCACCCTCCCCCCAGAGGGGGTAGGGCTTTCCCCACTCGTCACGGCTACGCCGCGACACCCTCCCCCCAAGCGGCGACCCTTCGACACGCCGCAAAAGCGCGGCGGCTCAGGGTGACGTGATTCAGAACACCCCACCTTAGTCGCTACGCGACAGCTCCTCCCCAAGGAGGAGCCTTAAGACAATGCGCCATTCCCCCATTACGGAAAAACCCAAAACCGCGCTTTTGGGTTTTTCACCCCATTTGCGCTACGCGCTTACTGCTCGATGAAACGAAGAAGAGGACCAAGCCGTGAAAGCGAAAAGGATTATTTCCTCGCGTGATTTCTTTCCCAAAGAAATCACGCGAAACTTACAACACGTATTTCTTCAAATTGCGGTCGCTCGTCATGTTCTTGAGGTGCTCCTCCACATAGGCGCGGTTGACTTCCACGGGGATGACGGGATAGTCGCCGCCGCCCGCGTTGAAGGAGATGTCCTCCAAAAGGTACTCCATCACGGTGTGCAACCGGCGCGCGCCGATATCCTCGCTCGTAAGGTTGATCTCCTCCGAGATCTCCGCGATGGCCTCGATGGCGTCGGGCGTAAACGTTAAGTCGATGTTGTCCACGGCGAGCAGTACCGCGTATTGGCGGGTGAGCGAGTGCTCGGTGTTCGTTAAGATATTGACGAAGTCCTCCTTGGAGAGCGACTTGAGCTCGACGGAGACGGGGAACCTGCCCTGCAGCTCGGGGATGAGGTCGTCGATGCTCGAGACGTGGAAGGCCCCCGCCGCGATGAAGAGCATGTAGTCCGTCTTGACGGGCCCGTACTTCGTCATGACCGTGGTCCCCTCGACGATGGGAAGGATGTCGCGCTGGACGCCCTCGCGGGAGACGTCCGCCCCCGACGTGTTGCCCTTGCCCGCGATCTTATCGATCTCGTCGATGAAGATGATGCCGTCGTTTTCGGCGCGGCGCAGGGCCTCGTCGGTCACGGCGTCGTCGTCGATGAGCTTTTCGGCCTCCTCGTTGAAGAAGATCTTCATGGCCTCCTTTACGGTGAGCTTGCGCTTCTTCTTGCGCGAGGGAAGCATCTCCCCGAAGATGGACCCGAGATTGATGGCCGCACCGCCGGGGATGAGCTCCATATTCTTGGGCTCATCGCGGATCTCCGCCTCGATGACGGTGTTGTCAAACGTCCCCTTGCGGAGGGAAGTGAGCAGATTCTCTTCGAAAACTTTGCGGTCGGTCTCGCCGCGGTCGTTCTTTTTGAGCTCCACCAAGATGGCGAGCATGCGGCGTTCGGCGGCCTCGGTGGCCTTCACGGAGACCTCCGCCGTCTT
>CANQBG010000050.1 GCA_947588985.1 uncultured Clostridia bacterium | reverse complement strand
CTCCTCATACCGAACGGAGCGAAGCGGAGTGAGTGTATCTTGAAGATTCACTCGGGCTACGCCCTCGGAATGAGGGACAACGGGTCATCTTTTCGGCTCAGAATGACGGCGCGGCCCGAAGTACGAAGTCCGATTCCTCATACCGAACGGAGCGAAGCGGAGTGAGTGTATCTTGAAGATTCACTCGGGCTACGCCCTCGGAATGAGGGATGGTCATCCTGAGGCGAAATTGTTTTACGAAGTCCGCAAAGGTTATCCTCGAAGGATCCCGCAGTACGGAGTCCACCCCCTCAGAATGACGGCGCGCCCCGAAGTACGAAGTCCGCCTCCTCGCGCCCGGTTTGATAAAATCCCCGAAAGATTTCCTGTTTTTCTTGCAATTTTCCTGCGAGTCTGCTATAATGAAACATGCCTTATCGTGCAAGGGGACCGCGGGGCGGTGCATTCCCGTTTGCATGAGCCGCGTGATTTTTTTACGGAGGTAGGAGATGGAACAAAGCAAAGCCGAAATCCTTGGGGAACTCTATGCGATCCGCGCCACCATGTCTGTGGTCGCGCAGAACGAAGGAGAGACGCAAAAACAGGAAAACTCGATCTCGGAATTCTGTAATGCAACGGATAGATACGTAAAAGATCGGGAAAAAAGGGTATACGATTTAAGATGGGATACACGTAAAAGAAACCTCGAGCAGAAACGGAGCCGGAGTTCCGATGATTTGAAGCGCCATCAGGAGATCATGAAATCGGTGGATGAAAGTTCCAGCGCGGAGGAATCCGAGAATTATTTTTATCCGATCTTTCTCTTTGTGCTCGTAACGGTGATTTGCGGCGGCATTTTGTCGGGCATTTTGTTTGCGATCTTGTCGTCGACGATGGAGAATCTGAACGATTCTGTGCTTTTCATCGTGATAGGAGAGATCCTTTGCTGTGGGCTTGGAGCAATTCCCGGGTATTTGGCCTCCCGCAATGCTTTCCGAAAGACGAAGGAGAACAGAACGCACAGGAAGTCGCTACAGGGCACGGTGCAGACGCTCGAGGATCAAATCTTAGAATGCGAAAGCAAAATGCAGGGCGGCGAGACATATATCGACGCCGAGGCGGTGGCAAGGTATATTAAAGAATCGCAAAAGAGAAAGGAAGAAACGACGAGGCACACGGCCGATTGCAGAAGCGTGATCCAATCCCTCAAAGAAGATTCGCGCGCGCTGGTGAATGCCGCGGTCGAGGCGTACCCCGTCATCGACTTCCGCGATTGGGGCAACGTAGACCTCCTCATCTATTATTTCGAGACGGGCCGTGCCGACACCGTGAAGGAGGCCCTGCAGCTCGTCGATAGACAGTTGCAGACCGACCAGATGGTGCGGGCCATCGAGATGGCGTCCCAAGAGCTTCAGCGCACCATACAGGACTCCGTCTATCGCCTCGGAAAGACGATGGTGGAGTGCTTCGATCGGCTTTCCGATCAATTGGAAGCCCAACATCACGAGGCGATGCTCTCCGAAACCATGACAAACGCCATGCTCGCCCAAATCGCCACCAAGAGCACCGACCTCTATGTGCAGGTGAATGCGCAGGTGCATTGAGGCTCCCCGGCATAAAACCGGCATCCTTCCCCCTCCCCATGCCCGAACCTTACGGTTTTCGGGCCCCCGGAGGGGGTTTTCTTTTCCCACGCGTTTTCGCCGTGTCGGGGGGCGGGTCATCTTTTCGGCTCAGAATGACGGCGCGCCCCGCAGTACGAAGTCCGCCTCCTCATACCGAACGGAGCGAAGCGGAGTGAGTGTATCTTGAAGATTCACTCGGGCTACGCCCTCGGAATGAGGGATAAGGGGTCATCCTGCCCAGACCGAGGCTTCTATTTGTGATTCTAAGGTCGGCACGAGCGCGTAGCGCGAAGTGGCCCGTAGGGCAAAGTAAGGATCCCGAAGTACGAAGTCCGATTCCTCATACCGAACGGAGCGAAGCGGAGTGAGTGTATCTTAAAGATTCGCTCGGGCTACGCCCTCGGAATGAGGGATGGTCATCCTGCCCCGACCGAGGCTTCTATTTGTGATTCTAAGGTCGGCACGAGCGCGTAGCGCGAAGTGGCCCGTAGGGCAAAGTAAGGATCCCGCAGTACGAAGTCCAGCCCCCTCATACCGAACGGAGCAAAGCGGAGTGAGTGTATCTTAAAGATTCACTCGGGCTACGCCCTCGGAATGAGGAGGAACGGGTCATCTTTTCGGCTCAGAATGACGGCGCGCCCCGAAGGAATGAGGAAAGGGGCCCCGTCTCCCCCTTTGGGGACAGCAAGAAGCCGGACTTTCCCGCAAATGCGCGAAATCGTTTTACAAATCGGCGCGGTTGCGGTATAATAGGGGCGAGGTAAATTATGGCAAAGAAGTACTACATCACCACACCCATCTATTATCCGAGCGGAAATTGGCACATCGGCCACTGCTACACGACGGTCATCTGCGACGCGCTCGCCCGCTACCACAAGCAGAAGGGCGAGGAGGTCTTTTTCCTCACGGGCACCGACGAACACGGTCAAAAGGTCGAAAAGGAGGCCTTAAAGCGCGGGATCACGCCGCGCGAGTTCATCGATCCGCTCGTCTCTGAGCTCAAGGAGATGTGGAAGCTCCTCGACGTGGGCTACGACCGCTTCATTCGCACCACAGACGAGGACCATGTCCGCGGTGTACAGCAAATTTATGAAAAACTCTACCGCTCGGGCGACATCTATAAGTCGGAATACGAGGGCTACTACTGTACCCCTTGCGAGGCCTTCTGGACGGAGGCGCAGCTCAAAGAGGGCAAATGCCCCGACTGCGGCAGAGACGTCGCCCTCCAAAAGGAGGAGAGCTACTTCTTCCGCCTCTCCAAGTATGCCCCCCGCATTTTGAAACTCTATGAGGACAACCCCGCCTTCCTGCAACCCAAGTCCCGCGTCAACGAGATGGTGAATAACTTCCTGAAGGCGGGTCTTTCCGATCTCTCCGTCTCCCGCACGTCGGTGAAGTGGGGGGTGCCGCTTCCCTTCGACCAAAAGCACACCGCTTACGTCTGGATCGACGCCCTCTCCAACTACATCACCGCCCTCGGCTACGGCTCCGAAAACGACGGACTCTACCGCAAGTTCTGGCCCGCCGATCTTCATCTCGTGGGGAAGGAGATCGTGCGCTTCCACGCCATCATCTGGCCGGCCATTCTGATGGCGCTCGGAGAGCCCGTCCCGCAGCAGATCTACGGACATGGGTGGCTCCTCATCGGTGGGGAGAAGCTCTCCAAGAGCAAGGAAAACGCCCGCCCCGAGCTCACCGATCCCTACGAGCTCGTCAAGCGGTACGGCGCGGACGCCGTGCGCTACTACCTCCTCCGCGAGATCCCCTTCGGCAGCGACGGGGAATACACGACGGAGCGCTTCCTCCTCCGCGTCAATGCCGACCTCGCCAATGACTACGGCAACCTCGTCTCGCGCACGCAGGCGATGATCGTGCAGTCCTTCGGGAAGATCCCCCCGCGCGGCAAAGAGGAGGGTCCCGACGGCGAGCTCATCGCGCTCGCTTCCTCGCTTTTTGAACGGGTAGACGCGGACATGGGCGCCCTCAACGCGCCCGACGCGCTCGCACACATCTTCGAAGTCATCGGCCGCGCCAATAAGTATATCGACGAGACGACGCCGTGGCTGCTCGCAAAGGACCCCGCAAAGCGCGACCGTCTCGGCGCCGTCCTCTATAACCTTGCCGAGGTGGTGCGCATCGTTTCGCTCGCCCTGCGGCCCTTCCTCACCCGCGCCCCCCAAAAGGCGCTCTCCGCGTTCGGCGGCGGGGAGGAAGTCCTCTCTCCCGCCTTCGGCGCGCTCGAAGAGGGGACGCCCATCGAAAAACTTGCCCCGCTCTTCCCCCGTCTCGACGTGAAAAAAGAGCTTGCCGAGGTGGAAAAGCTCGTGGCCGCGCTCCAAAAGAAGGCCGCGCCCCCGGCTCCCGCCAAACCCGCCGAGGCGCCCAAGCCGCAGATCTCCTTCGAGGAATTCCAAAAACTCGAGCTCAAAGTGGGCGAAGTTGTCGCGTGCGAGAAGGTAAAAAAGAGTGAAAAACTCCTCCACGAGACGGTGAAACTCGGGGATAAGACCATCTCCGTCGTCTCTGGCATCGCGAAGTTCTATACGCCCGAAGAGATGGTGGGGAAGAAGGTCGTCGTCGTGACAAATCTCGCTCCCGCCAAGCTGTGCGGGGTGCTCTCCGAGGGCATGATCCTCTGCGCGGAGGACGGCGCGGGCCGCCTCTCGCTCGTCTCGCCCGAGCGCGCCGTGGAGTGCGGGGCGACGGTGCGATGATCGACGTCCACGCCCATTTCGCGGAGGAGGGCTACGATTTTCCCGCCGAATGGGAAAAAATTACGGCCGCGGGCGTTCAAACCGTCATCCTCGCCGCCGATACGCTCGCCCATGCCGCGTGGCACGCGAAATTTTGCAGAGAGCATGCGGGCGCGTTCTTCACCGTGGGCGTACACCCTTCCGAACTCGAACATTTCGGGCGGGAGACGGTGGAAGCGCTCAAGGAGGCGGCCGCCGACGAAAAGTGCGTCGCGGTGGGGGAGATCGGCCTCGACTACCACTATCCGGGCGCCGACAAAGCGGCGCAGCGGGCGGCGTTCGAGGCGCAGCTGAACCTCGCGGAGGAGCTGGGGCTCCCCGTGCAGATCCACTCGCGGGACGCCTGTGCCGATACGCTCGCCATCCTACGGGAGCGCTTCGGGCGCGGGGAAGGCGGGTTTCTCATGCACTGCTATTCGTACGGCGCGGAAAATCTCGATTCCTTCCTCGAACTCGGCGCCTACTTCTCCTTCGGGGGCGTGGTCTGTTTCAAGAACGCGCGGCGGGCCGTCGAGGCCGTGGCGGCGTGTCCCTCAGATCGGATCTTATCGGAGACGGACAGCCCCTACCTCTCCCCCTTCCGCGGGGAGAAAAATACGCCCGCGAACATCCCCGTCATCGTGGAAAAGCTGGCGGCGATCAAGGGCGTTTCCCGCGCCGAAATGATGGGAGCGATCCGCGAAAACGCGGCGCGCCTCTTTGCAAAATTGTCATGAAAGATACCTATACCTATAAGATCGGAAGCAGCCTCTATCTCAATCTCACCAACCGCTGTTCCAACCGCTGCACCTTCTGCGTGCGCGAGGGGAAGGAGACCTACGAGGGCTACGCGCTCTGGCTCCGCGGCGGCGAACCCGCGAAGGAAACCGTGCTCCGCGAGATCGGAGATCCCACCCGCTACGAGGAGATCGTCTTTTGCGGATTCGGGGAACCGACGTACCGTCTTTCGGACATGGTATGGCTCTCAGACGCCATTCATGCCCGCGGCGGCAAGACGCGCCTCAACACCAACGGGCAGGGGAGCCTCATCTGCGGCAGGGATATCGCCCCCATTTTGAAGGGCAGATTAGACGGGGTGAACATCTCGCTCAACATGCCGGATAAGGCGGGGTACGAAGCCCTCTGCCGCCCCCAACTTCCCGGGGCCTTCGAGGCGATGCTCTCCTTCGCGCGCGCTTGCAAGCGGGAGGGCGTCCGCGCATGGTTTTCCGTCGTAGACGTCATCGGGGAAGAGAAGGTGGAAGCGTGCCGGAACCTGGCGGAAGCAGTGGGTCTGCCCCTCCGCGTCCGCCCGATGATCACATAAATCAAAGGGCCGCCCAAAAAAGCGGCTCTTCTTTTCCTTTTGTGTGGAGGGGGCGCCCTCACACCTAATATGGGGCACCCATGTCCGAAGGATACGTGATAGTTTATGGAAATCCGCGAAATTCTTTCCCGCCACGGCTTTGCTTTTAAGAAGAAATTCGGCCAGAATTTTCTCACCGACCCCAACCTGTTAGACGCCATCGTCTCGGATGCCGGCGTAGACGAACATACGACGGTTTTGGAGATCGGCGCGGGCGCGGGGGCGCTCACGCGCGCCCTTGCAAAGCGGGCAAAACGCGTCGTCGCCTTCGAGATCGATGAAAGCCTCCGGCCCGTCCTCCATGAGACGCTTTCGGAGTTTCAAAACGTCGAGCTCCTCTTTTCCGACTTTGAGAAGTGCGATTTCCCCGCGCTCGAGAAAAAGCTCGGGCCGTACGTCGTCGTCGCCAATCTTCCCTACTATATCACCACGCCCGTCGTCATGAAGTTCGTGGAGGAGAGCACGCAGTGCCGCGGGATCACGGTGATGGTGCAGGAGGAAGTCGCCCTCCGCTTTGCGGCGCAGGCGGGGACGCCCGACTACGGCGCCGTGACGGCCGCCATCGCCCTGCGGGGAAGGTGCGAGCTCGTGCGCAAAGTCCCGCGGACCCTCTTCTACCCCCGCCCCAACGTCGATTCCGCCGTCGTGCGCGTCACCTTCGGGGAGGGGAACGTGGCGGTCTCCGATGCGCGCGCCTACAGGGCCGCCGTGCGCGCCGCCTTCTCTTCGCGGAGAAAGACGCTCGAAAACAACCTCATCGCCGCCTTCCGCATCTCGCGCGAGGAGGCAAAGGCCATTCTTGCGGACGCGAATGTGCCCGAGGGGGTACGCGGCGAGACGCTCTCCCCCGCCGATTTCGCCCGCCTTGTCGAGGCGATCTCCGCACATTCTCTGTAAGGGAAAATGAAATTTTCTAACGCTTCGACGGGCGGCCGCAACCTGCGGCCGCCCGTCAGTCTTACGGAAGCACCCGCCGCGCCTCGAGGAAGTAGCTTTGGCGGAGCGGCGAGATGCGCTCGATCTTGGCGTAGTCGGAGGCGGTGTGGAGAATGTAGCCCCCGCCGAGGCAGAGGGCGACGTGCCCCACGCGCTCAAGGCCCTCCTTTTGCGCCCGCGCGGCGTTGGTAAAGAAGAGGAGATCGCCGCGCCGAAGGTCCTCTTCCCGGACATGGGTGCCCTGTTTTATCTGTGTGCGCGTCGTGAGGTCGAGGGTTACGCCCGCGCCCCGGTAGAATATGTATTGCATGAGCGAGGAACAGTCGAAGGCCTCCGCGGTGAAATTTTTGAGCCGCACGCCGCTGCCGTCGTGATAGCGGACGGCCCCATAGACGTAGGGCGTGCCGAGGAGCGCATAGCCCTCGGATATCACGGCCTCCGCCGCGTCTGTCCCTTTGTCGAGGGCGAGAGGCGTGAGGTAGAGTTCGGAAAGATACGCCGTCTTGCCGCGGTACGCCGTCTTTGCCCATTCGCCCGACCTTCCGAGAATGGGAAACGCCTCGCCCCGTTTCGCCGTGCCGAGAATGGGGAACTGCGTCCCCGCGCCAGCACGCAAGTGGAGGGCGTCCGCAGAGACGATCCCATATTCCGCGCGCGGCTCTTCCTCCAACGAAACCGAAGGCTCTTCCTCGGGCATGGGCGGCTCGTTTTCCGTCTCATGCTCTGCATTCATGCCCCAAGGGGGCCGAATGGGCAGGCTTTCTGCGGGGATATCTTTGGGCGCCGCACAGCCCGCAAGCGCGAGCCCCGCGGCGAGAATGAGAATCCGGAGACCTGTGCGTTTCATGAGCTCCTCCTTTCGGGAGTATGATACCATATCCCGCGCGTCTGCGCAATAGGAGACTTTTGGAAATGTTTCCGCGCGGCGGTTGCATTTTTCCGAGAATGTGATATAATAGAAGAAAAAACGAGGTGCGTTATGACGATCGAAAGCTTCGATAAGACCAAAATTTATCTCCACGAATGGACGGAAGCGGAGGCCCCCCGCGCCGTCGTACAGATCGTGCACGGCATGGCGGAGCACGCGGGCAGGTATGCGGCGTATGCAAAATTTTTGAATGAACACGGCTT
Source organism: uncultured Clostridia bacterium (assembly GCA_947588985.1). Taxonomy (GTDB): domain Bacteria; phylum Bacillota; class Clostridia; order Christensenellales; family Borkfalkiaceae; genus Gallimonas. The sequence continues at coordinate 90 of CANQBG010000050.1, read as the reverse complement.
CCTCGTCGTCGCGGACGACCACCGCGGCCACGGCAAGACCCACCCCGACACGCTCGGCTATGCCGAAGGCGACATGTTCCGCGACACCGT
>CANQBG010000049.1 GCA_947588985.1 uncultured Clostridia bacterium | reverse complement strand
TACAATAGAAGCCTCGGGCGGGGCGAATCCGAGGGATTCTCGTTCCTATCCATACATACATGTAATACAAACAGACGGACCCCTTCTCGGGGTCCGTCTGTTTGGTGCGCCGTAAGGAACTCGAATCCCTAGCCTTCGGTTCCGTAGACCGACGCTCTATCCAATTGAGCTAACGGCGCAAAGCGCAGTTCCGCGGGCGAAAAACCGTCCCCTTTCGGAATGCTCTGTTATTATATCTCAATCCGAAAAGTTTGTCAATGATTTTTCGCCTCGGAAATAAAAAATTTTCTCTCCTTCGTAAAATCCCCGCCCTGTGCGCGAAGGCGTTCCCGCTCAGGGGTGCGGCAGGCCCATTCCCTCCAAAATCTTTCCGGCGACATAGACCCCGCTTGCCGAGGCATGGGAGAGCGAGTGCGTGATGCCGCTTCCGTCTCCGATGATGTAGAGCCCTTTATGGCAGGATTCGAGATTGCGATCCACGTCCACTTCCATATTATAGAACTTGACCTCGACGCCATAGAGGAGGGTGTCGTCGTTGGCCGTGCCGGGGGCGATCTTATCGAGAGCGTAGATCATCTCGATGATGCCGTCGAGGATGCGCTTGGGGAGCACGAGGCTCAGATCGCCCGGCGTCGCCTTCAACGTGGGTGTGACGAAGGCCTCCTCGATGCGGGCGGGCGTGGAGCGGCGGCCGCGGATCAGATCTCCGAAGCGCTGGACGATGACGCCTCCGCCCAACATATTGCTCAGCCGCGCGATGGATTCGCCATAGCCGTTGGAATCCTTGAAGGGCTCCGAAAAATGTTTGGCGACGAGCAGGGCGAAATTGGTGTTTTCGGTATGTTTTTCGGGGTCCTCATAGCTGTGGCCGTTGACCGTGATGATGCCGTTGGTATTTTCCGTAACGACGGCGCCCCGCGGGTTCATGCAGAACGTCCGCACCATATCGCCGTATTTTTGCGTGCAGTAGAGAATCTTGCTCTCATAGAGCTCGTCGGTGATGTGGGAAAAGACTTCCGCGGGAAGTTCCACGCGCACGCCGATATCCACGCGGTTGGAGTTGGTGGCGATCCCGAGGTCCTTGCAGATATGCTCCATCCAATTGCTGCCGCTTCTGCCCACCGAGATGATACATTTATCGCAGGTATACGACTTTTGGCCGCTCGTGATCGTGTAGCCGCCCTCCGTTACGGAGACGGCATCGACGGGAGAATCAAAGTGGAATTCCACCTTGTCCTCCAAAAAGCGGTTGAGATTGCCGAGGACCTGATAGTTGATATCCGTCCCGAGATGGCGCACGGAGGCATCGAGCAGGTGCAGATCGTATTGAATGCACTGCTTTTTGAACTGCGAGCCGGCGGTGGAATAGAGCTTGGTCCCCTCTCCGCCGAATTTTAAGTTGATCGTATCGACGTAGTGCATCAAAGCCAGCGCGCGCTGCTTCCCGATATATTTATGGAGGCTGCCGCCGAAATCGTTGGTGATATTATATTTCCCATCCGAAAAGGCGCCTGCGCCGCCGAAGCCCGACATAATCGAACAGGTCTTGCAACCGATGCACGACTTGATCTTGTCGCCGTCGATGGGACACTTCCGCTGTTTCAGCGCGTGCCCGGCTTCGAACACGGCAATTTTGAGCCCGGGAGCGTTCTGACAGAGCTCATACGCCGAAAAAATCCCGCCCGGACCCGCGCCGATGATGATGATATCGTAATCGTGACCCATAATTTCCTCCGAATGCGATCGTGCCGTTCCGGCCCATTATCCGCAGCACCTTGCGCCTGCGCCATCAAACCGAAACATCGCCATTATATCACACGAAATGAAAAAAATCAAGCCGTTTTGTTCCCGGCTTTCCGATTCGATGAAATTTTCAAACATAAAATGTTTTGCAGTCCGAAGGCGAGGGAGACGGCGCGCATGCGGGGCAAGCCCAAGGACAAAAAGCAAATGCCGACATGCCCCCCTTCCCGCCTCTTTTTCGCCCTCTTCGCGGGCATGGTTGGGGGGATTTTTCGAGGTGACGCCCCTTTGCGGACATGCCCCCGCCCGACGCGGTGGAAGTTATCCACAATTTTCAACTCTTTGTGGATAACTTTTGACGTCATTTTTCATGCAAACGTACGTTTTTTGTCGAAAAATGAGGAAATGTGGAGTGATTGTGGAGAAAATGTGGATAACTTTTCCCATCGTTTTTGCGCGGACGGCCTTTCATGCGGGGAAAAAAGTGCGAAAAAGTGGAATTGTTGACAGTTTTCCACGGGGAAAATACAAAAATCCGCCCTCCCGTGCCCCGAGAAACGCCGATTTTCGGGCGAAATGGGATCGGGAGAGGGCGGACGGCGGTTTAATTATATTTGGTATGCGAGCGGAAGAGGAGCGCCATCAGAAAGGAAAAGACGACGGCGGCCGAGACGCCCGCGCTCGCGGCGGCGAGAGGGCCGGTCAGCGCCTCGAAGAGCCCCTCCTGCGCCCCCTTCATCGCGCCGTTGGCGAGTAAGTACCCAAACCCCGAGATGGGAACGGTCGCGCCCGCGCCTGCAAAGTCCACGAGGGGCTGGTAGAGGCCGAGTGCGGTGAGGACGACGCCGGAGAGCATGAAGAGGACCAGGATCTTCCCCGCGGTGAGGTCGGTAAAATTGATGACGATTTGCGCGATCATGCAGATGAGGCCCCCCACCGCAAAGGCCTTCAAGAACATCAGCGCGATTTCGAGATATTCCATATGTAAGGCCGGTACGCGCCGCAAGATCTTGCTTCCGTGCACAGATCCGGCCCCGCGCCCTTCGGGACACACGCCCGAGCGCGGATCAGCGTTCCAACGTAACCGCATGGGCGATGCAGGGGATGCTCTCCCCCTGCCCCGACGAGACGGTGGAAAGCAGCGCGCCCGTTGCGACGAAGAGGATCCGATGGAAGCCGCCCGCCATCATCTTGGAATAGAGATAGGAATTGAGCACCACGGCCGAACAGCCCGCGCCGCTCCCCCCTTGGAATTCATCTTCCAATACGTCATAGACGATCTCCCCGCAATCGACGTGCCGCGCCGAGATGTCCAGCCCCTTCTCCCACGTCAGATCCTTTAAGATCCGGCTCCCGAGCGCGCCCAAATCCCCGGTGACGATGAGGTCGTAGGCCTCGGGGTCCTCCTTGGTCCCGCGGAAGTGGGCGAGAATGGTGTCGCACGCCGCGGGGGCCATGGCGGCGCCCATGTTGTTGACGTCGGTGACGCCGAAGTCCACCACCTTGCCGAGCGTGGCGGAGGTGATCTTCACGCCGTCGCCCTCTCTTGCAACGAGCGCGCCGCCCGCGGCCGTCACCGTCCACTGCGCCTGCGGAGGACGCGTACAGCCGAGTTCCAACGGGTAGCGGTACTGCCGTTCGGCGGAAGCGAAATGGCTTCCCGTCGCCGCAACGGCCCGCCGGATGTAGCCGCCGTCCACAAAGGCCGCCGCGACGGCCAAGGCCTCCGCCATCGTGGAGCACGCGCCGTACACGCCCAAAAACGGGACGGAGAAATCGCGGGCCGCAAAACTCGCGGAAATGATCTGATTCAGGAGGTCGCCCGAGACGATCATATCTACGTCGCTGCGCGCATAGCCTGCATTGGAGATCGCGCCGTCGATGACGGTGGAGAGCATCTTGCACTCCGCCTTCTCATAGGTCGATTCCCCGTATAGATCGTCGGATAGCGCGGTCTCGACGTAGCGCCCCACGATCCCGCGGCATTCCTTGGGTCCGGCGATCGTACTCGTGGAGATGATCTGCGGCCGGTTTTTGAAATAAATGGTTTGATTGCCCATAAGAAAACCCTTCCGGATTCAGCATTGGCGATCCGAAAGGGTTTTATGCGAAGGAGGCTTTTACGATTTTCGCTGCGGGAGTTTGCCCGTGTGCACATATTCCGAGACGATTGCATAGAGCTGCAATACGTCGTCCCGCCGGCGGTCGGATTCCGAAAGTCGGCCGAAGGACACGAGATCGGGGTGCAGTTTGGCGATGTCGTCCCGCCGCGTACTGTGCAAAAAGCCCTCCGCGCGCATGAAGGCATTCCACCGATTGTGCTCGGATTCCCGCGTCGCGGCGAGGCCCAACTTCACGAGCGCCTCCAAATAGACGGCCTGTCCGATGGCGGTACGGCGGTAATATTCATATCGCTCGTAATTTTCGATGAGCTCCGAGACCCGTCTCTCGGCGTCGGGATCGCGCTTGGAGATGCGCGTCGCCGCATATTGCATATGACAGCATTGGGCGAGGGTCTCCAATTCCATGTGTTCGATGCTCGCGAGGCTGTAACGCGTCCTGAGGTCCCCGATGAAGGCGATCCCATAGGAATTCCCGCGGATGTCCGCGAGCGCATTCCCCTCCGCGCCCTCCGCGACTTCGTTTTTGGCGGTACTGTATACGACGGCATAGATGGCGGGAAGCGCTTGCGGGTCGGTGGTCATGCGGCCGAGCTGCGTCCGTACGCGCATGGCCGTCTCGATATTCTTTTCGTCGTTGCCGAGGGTGACGAACACGGCCGTGAGCCCCTCCGCGACCTTGCCGAACTCCTCGGTGAAGCGCTTGTCCTCGACTTCGATGGGACAATGGAAGAAGATGGAATAGGCGCATTCCCCCTCCTCCACCTTGCCGTTGCGCTCCATCAATTCGGGCGCGAGACACTCGATGCGCGACTGCGCCTCGGCGGAGGCGTCGAACACGTGGATCTCGATCGTGTAGCCGGGGATCTGAGTATACCAACAGAGCGCCTTGAGAAGTTCTCTGCCGTAGCCGCCGAGGCCGACCAAGGCGACCTTGATGTGCCCACCCGTCCGCTTGGCCCGATCGAAGAGCCATGTGCCGCGCAACGTGCTGATGACGAGATTGCGGTTTTCGCTGATCCGGCGGATCTTCATGCCCTTCTTGGGGAAGGCGAGCAGTTCCGCGATGGTATAGCGCTCGGAGACGGGGATCGCGGGGCGTTCCCGCCCGAAGCCGTCCTTGGGGTCGACGGGGCGGCGCGTGTTCACGGAATTGAGCAGCGCCTCGCTCTCCATGTTGTCCGAGAAGAGGTAGAGCTCTGTGGAGGGGTCGTCGTAGCGCGCGCCTTTGAAGTGTTGGATGCGGCTGAGGCAGTCCCCGAGATTTTTATCGAAGTTCTCCGAGATGAAATAGAATTTGCGCTTGATTCCCTTGTGCCACGGCTTGAGGCGGACCTCCCCGATGTCCTTGCGGAGGCAGATCGCCCCGAGGCCCTTGGCGCGCGCGATGAGCTCGTAGTTCTCCTCCTCATTCTTTTCGAATACGTCCGTAAAGACGATGAGGCGCCGGTTATCATGGCGGCTGCGGGAGGAGGTGATGTCCTCGGCAAGCGCGACGGAAAATTCGTTGAGCTCGGAGAGGATATAGAGATCGGCCCGCGGGTAGAGCAAATATTTGAGATACGAGGAGACCTCGCGGAAAAACGAAATGAGGAAGCCTGCGGTAAGCGCGGGAGCCGTGACCAAGATGATCGCCATGTAGACGGAATACGCCGTACCCATGCCTGAGGCGACGCCTCCGAAATTCAAGTTAATGAAATCTATCACGTTGCCGAATTCGCCGTTGAGCGTGAAGAGACGCAAGACGTTTTGCATGCCGAGGAGCACGGCGTTCAGAAAGCGAACGAAGCCGTTTTGATCGGACAGCGGGCCGAAGTAATAGATGGGATAATACATGATGACGGCGGCAAAGAAGAATCCGCCGACCGTAAGATAAAAGGGGATCGGCGCACGGGCGATGCGCTTGCCCTGTTTCAACTTTTTGATACGCCGCCTGTGGAGCAGGATGCCCATCGCCACGAAGGCGAAGAACACCGTGAGCGAGACGGCCATTGCGATGATACAAAACGATTGGATGCTCATTGGATCCCTCTTCAAGTTTTTCGGATTTATCTGCCCGACCTGCGGAGCGGGATGGAGGGCTCGGCGTTTAAGGTGAGGGGCGAAAAATTGCCCGCACGGTATTGGATGAGCCCTTCGGAAGCGATCATGGCGGCGTTGTCCGTGCAGCGGCGCCTTTCGGGAAGGACGAGTCTGAGACCCGCCTCTTTGCATTTTGCGGTGAGCAGGTCGCGCAGGTACCCGTTCGCTATGACGCCGCCGCCCGCAGTAACGGTGTCCGTCCCCTTCTCTCTCGCCGCCTCGACGACCTTTTCCGCAAGGATATCGAGGGCAGCATGTTGGAAGGAACAGGCGAGGTCTGCGCGGCTATATGAGGCCCCTCTCTCGGACATGGTATGGACATAATTGATGATGTACGTCTTGAGGCCGCTGTATGAAAAGTCGTAGCCGCCCATGCCTTTGAGCATCTTGGGCATGGGGACGGAGGGGCTTCCTTCCCGCGCGAGGGCCTCCACGTGCGGGCCGCCGGGATAGGGAAGGGAGAGCACGCGGGCGACTTTATCGAAGGCCTCCCCCGCCGCGTCGTCGAGCGTGCCGCCCAAGACTTCGAACTGCGTCTCCGACTCGGTATAGAGGATCGCGGTGTGGCCGCCGCTCGCGAGCAGGGTGACGAAGGGCGGTTTGAGGGACGGGTCCTCGAGGTAGACGGCGGCGAGATGGCCGCGGATATGGTCTACGCCGATGAGCGGGATCCCGAGCGAGAAGGCAAGCCCCTTCGCGAAGGAGAGCCCGACGAGCAACGCGCCCAAGAGCCCCGCGCCGTACGTCACGGCGACGGCGGAAAGTTCCTCCTTTTTGACGCCCGCCCCGTCCAATGCGCGGCGGACAACTTCATCTACCGCGTCGGTATGGGCGCGGGAGGCGAGTTCGGGGACGACGCCGCCGTACTGCGCCTGCAGGGCCGCCGAGGAGATGATTTCGTCGGACAAAAGCGTGCGGCCGCGGATGACCGCAGCCGCCGTTTCGTCGCATGAAGATTCGATCCCTAAAATCAGTGGTTCCATGGTACGATCCTTCCTTGCGGGCGACCCATCAGGATTTTTTGAGGTAGTCGATGATGAAGCCCTGAATGTTGCCGTCCATGACGGACTGCACGTCCCCCACCTCGTAGCCCGTGCGATGGTCCTTGACGAGGGTATAGGGGCAGAACACATAGGAGCGGATCTGGGAGCCCCACTCGATCTTCTTGGTCTCGCCTTTTAGGGCCGCCTCGGCCGCCATGCGCTCCTCGATCTGCCGCTCGAGCAACTTGGAGCGGAGATATTTGAAGGCCATCTCCTTGTTCTGAAGCTGGCTGCGCTCATTCTGACAGGTGACGACGATGCCCGTGGGGAAGTGCGTGATGCGGATGGCCGTCTCCGTCTTGTTGACCTTCTGCCCGCCCGCGCCCGAACTCCTGTAGACGTCGATGCGGATATCCTCATCCTTGATCTCGATCTCGGCGTCGTCATCGACCTCGGGCATGACCTCGAGGGAAGCGAAGGAGGTCTGCCGGCGCTTGTTGGCGTCGAAGGGCGAGATGCGCACGAGGCGGTGCACGCCGATCTCGGCCTTTAAGTAGCCGTAGGCATTCTCCCCTTCCACCTTGAAGTCCACCGATTTGAGGCCCGCGGCGTCTCCCGCGAGGCGGTCGATCTCCGTGACCTTGTAGCCGTTCATCTCGGCGTAGCGGCAATACATGCGGTAGAGCATGGAGACCCAATCGCACGCCTCGGTGCCGCCCGCCCCCGCATGGATGGAGAGAAGGGCGTTGGAATTATCGTATTTCCCGCGGAGAAGGGCGCGGACGCGCATCTCCTCGATGTCCGCTTCCGCCGCCGCCATCATTTTATCGAGCTCGGAAATGAGCTCTTCCTCCTCCGTCTCTTCGATGAGGTCGATGATCTCGTTTGCGTCGTCGAGGGCCTTTCTGCCCTTCTCGTAGGAGGCGATCTTGGCCTCGTTGGAGGAAATCTCCCGCCCGATCTTGGCCGAACGCTCGAGGTCTTGCCAGAC
>CANQBG010000048.1 GCA_947588985.1 uncultured Clostridia bacterium | reverse complement strand
ATATCGGGGCAGTCGATGACGCCGTTCAGGAGCATCAAAAACTCGGGGATGACCTCCTTGATGTTGTCGGCCACGAACACCTGATTGCAATACAGTTTGACCTGCCCGCGCTCGAGCTCCACCTGTTTTTTGACCTTGGGGAAATAGAGGATCCCGTGCAGACGGAAGGGATACTCCATATTGAGGTGGATCCAGAAGAGGGGCTCCTCGAAATCGGCAAAGGTATCGCGGTAGAAGTTTTTATACTCCTCTTCCGTGCAATCCTTGGGCGCCTTCAAATAGAGCGGGACGGGCGTGTTGACGGGCTTATCTTCCTCCGTGCCCTTGGGGTTCAAATAAATTTCATAGGGCATGAAGGAGCAATATTTCGCAAGCAGCGTGCGGATCGTGCTCTCCTTGGAGAATTCCTTTTCCCCCTCGGCAAGGTGCATGACGACGCGGGTGCCGCGCGTCTCCTTCTCGCAATCCCCGATGGTATACGTGCTCTCCCCGTCCGATTCCCAATGGACGGCCTTGGCGTCCTCCCGGAAGGACTTCGTGAAGATCTCGATGCGCTCGGAGACCATATAGGCCGAGTAGAAGCCGAGGCCGAAGTGGCCGATGATGCCGTCTCCCCCCGCTTTTTCGTATTTTTCGAGGAAATCGGCGGCGCCGGAGAAGGCGATCTGCGTGATATACTTTTCGACCTCCTCTTCCGTCATGCCGACGCCGTTGTCCTCCACCGTCAGCGTCCGCGCCTTTTCGTCCGTCGTAACGGTGATCCGATAGGCCTCGCCGGCGGCCGCTTCCCCCATCGCGACGAGCTTTTGGAGCTTGGTGATGGCGTCGGAGGCGTTGGCGACGATCTCGCGGAGAAAGATGTCCTTTTCCGAATATAACCACTTTTTGATGATCGGCATCATGTTTTCGCTTGAAATGCGGATATTGCCTTGTCTTTCCATGACTTGTACCTCTCGATAGATTCTTCCTATATATAAACGCTTTTGCGGGAGGGAAAACGCAATCGGCCGATTTTTTCGCGGTTTTTCGGGCGCGAATTTTTGAATGCGGATCTTCGCGGAACGCAAAAAGGGCTCTCCCTTGCGGGAAAGCTCTTATCCTTTCTATACGGGAAAAGCGGTGAGCAAAAACTCACCGCTTCGGGTTCTTTTCAATCAGTTCTTATCGCTATCGTCGGTGCCGAGAAGCTCGGAGATGGAGGCGCCGAAGTTGCCGCCCTCCGACCATTCTCTGTACTCGTCCTCTTCGGCATAGGACTGCGCCGTGCGGCGGTTGTTCTTCTTGCCGCCTCTCTCGCGGCGGCCGCCGTTTCCGCCTTCCTCGGTGCGCTCGGGGCGGGGTTCATATTCGGGACGAGGCTGAAGCGCCTTGATGGAGAGCGTGATCTTGTGCTCCGCGGGATTGAAGGCAAGGATCTTCGCATCCACCTCTTCCCCGATGGTGAGCGCGGAAGTGGGATTCTCGAGCCATTCGTGCGTGATCTGGGAGACGTGCACGAGCCCGTCGATGCCCTTTTCGATCTCGACAAATGCGCCGAAGGGAACGATCCGCACCACGCGGCCATGGACGACGTCGCCCTCCGCATATTTCTCGGCGGCAAGGTCCCAAGGCTGAGGCTGAAGCTGCTTGTAGCCGATGGAGACCTTTTTATTGACGCGGTCGATCTTGAGCACCTTGAACTGGTAGCGCTTGCCGATCTCGAGTACGTCGGTGACTTCCTTCACGCCCGTCCACGAAAGATCGGAGATGTGAGCAAGGCAGTCGAATCCGTTTACGGAGACGAACGCGCCGAAACTCGTCACGCGCTCCACCTTTCCTTCGACGACGTCATCCACCTCGATGGAGGAGAAGAAGCTCTCTTCCTTGGCGGCCTTGGCGGCCTCACGCTCTGCGCGCTCGGCTTCGAGGACGGCGCGCTGGGAGGCGATGATCTCCTTTCTGCGCTCCTTGCGGATCTCGATGAGCTTCAAGCGAAGCGTCTTGCCCTTATATTTCTCAAGGTCGGAGACGTAGCCGATGCGGATCTCTCTTCTCGGAACGAATACGGGATACGTCCCGAGCTCTGCCGTGAGCCCGCCCTTGTTGGAGCCGGTGCAGACGACGGAGAATTCTTTGCCCGCCTCGATATCGGCAAGGAAAGCCTCCTCTTCCTTGAGCTTTTTGACCAATTTCTCGGAGAGTTGCGTGGGCTTGACCGCCGTCACCATGACTTCGATCTCTTCGCCGTTTCTCGCCTTCTCCTCGTATACCTCGCGGCTGTACTCCTCGCAGTCGAGTTCCGCCTTGGGGATCCTGTTCTCGAGCTTCCCGGAGCCGGAGACAAAGATCTCTTCGTCGGTTGCCGAAACGATGCGGACCTTGATGATCTGCCCCTTCTTATACCGCTCTTCCTTATCGATGTCGTCCATGATCTGTTCCATGGCCGACTTGGGAGCGGCGGGCTCCTCCGCCTTCGCCTCGGTCTCGTTCACTGCCGTAGCAGTTTCTTCCGTCTCGACCGCTTCCACGGGCGCGACGGGGGCCTCAACGGCCTCCGCCTCTGCGGGGACATCGGTCTTCAGTACTTCCGCGTTGTTTTCCACCATTTTGAAAAGAACCTCCCGGGTCAACCAATCGGGAGTACTCGCTCCCGCGATAATGCCGACCCTACCAAAATTTTTCAATTTTTCATATTCGAACGCTTGGGGGTCCGCAACGAAAAATACGTTGCCGCAACCCTTCCTTGCGATTTCGCCGAGCCGCTTCGTGTTGCTGCTTCCGAGACCGCCGACCACGACCACCGCGTCGCATTCTTTCGAGAGTGCGGCCGCCTCATGCTGCCTCTTGACAGTAGTATAACAAATTGTCGGAAAAATAACAAGTGATTTCGGGGCTACTTTTTGAAGATTTTCACCGATTTTACAAAAAAATTGCTCCGAGACCGTGGTTTGGGCGACGAGCACGACGTCTTTGCCCGCCGCAAAGCCGACGTCGTCCGTCTCCGATCCGACGACCCGCACCTCCCCGCGGCACCAGCCGATAAGCCCCGCGACTTCGGGGTGCGCGGCGTGCCCCGCGATGACGATGAGTTTTTCGCCGCTCTCCCGCGCGACGATCTCTTGCGTCCGCCGCACGAAGCGGCAGGTGCAGTCCACCACTTCGAGCCCCCGCGCCCGGCAGCGTTCATAGACTTCGCGCCCCACGCCGTGCGATCGAATGAGGATGCGCGCGCCCTCGGGGACTTCCTCCGGGCTCTGTACGACGGTCAGCCCTCTCTCTTTGAGCCGGGCAGAAACGGCCTCGTTGTGGATGAGTTCCCCGAGCAAATACGTCCCCTCGGCCGGCACCGAAAAAGCGGTATCGACGGCGCGCTTCACGCCCGCGCAGAAGCCGTGTTCGGAGGCGACGACCGCCTTCACTTCTTCGCCTTCTTTTGCGAGGCGCGGAATTCCGCACGCATGTCGTAGAGCTTTTGCCGCAGCTTTTCGTCGGCCTCCGCATAGTCCTCCGGCGTGAGTTTTCTGCCGTAATATTCCGTCAATTCAAAGGGTTCCCCAAACACGACATGCGTCAGATGAAACACTTTCGGCCGGTTGCAGATGACGAACGGCACGATGGGAGCATGCGTCTTGATGGCGAGAAGAGACGCCCCGCCGTAGAAGGGAAGAAACTCGTCCCCCGCCGTCTTGTTGCGCGTGCCCTCGGGGAAGAGGGAGAGCTTTTCGCCGTTTTTGAGGACCTTGATGGATTCCATCACGGTGCGCACGTCCGTGCCGTCGCGCATGGCGCCGATGGCGCCGATCTTCATGCCCCAATAGTTGAGGATGGGCGCTTCGAGGATGGACTGTTTGGCGAGGAAGTGGATGCCCTCCCGCGTCGTATGGGCGGGATAGAAGATATCGAAGATGCAGTAGTGGTTGCCGAAGTAGATGCAGGCGCCCTTTCCGACGCGCTTGTGCCCGTGCAACTTGAAGGGATAGACGAGAAAGTGCACGGGATAGAAGAGGAAGCGCAGAAAGTTCATGAAGTGCATGATGTGGTAGCCCTTCTTGTTGGCGGGGAAGAGACGCACGTGGAGATTGCGCGCCGCCCGCTTTTCGCGGACTTTCTGCTTCTTCAAGGCCTTTTTCTCGGCCCGGGTGAGCTTTTTGGGTTGTTGCGGCTCCGCTTCGGCGGGCGTTTCGGGCGTGGGATCCATATCAAATGCGCTCCTGCATGCGTTGTTTGATGGTGCTGACGACTTCCTCGACGGTCATCTCCGAGGTGTCGATCACGACGGCGTCCTCCGCCACTTTGAGGGGGGCGACGGCGCGTGTGGAATCCTGCTCGTCGCGGCGGACGATCTCGGCCTTGAGCTCTTCGAAATCCACGGTGTGGCCCTTGGCGACAAGTTCATCGTATCTCCGTTTGGCGCGGATCTCGGGGCGGGCGGTGAGGAAAAATTTGAAATCGGCGTCGGGGAGGACGAAGGTCCCGATGTCCCGGCCGTCTAACACGCAGCTCATCTTCCCGGCGATCTGCCGCTGCTGTTCCGCCATGTGGATGCGCACGCTCGGGTGCTTGGAGACGGCGGAGGCCGCCATGGAGATCGCGGGCCTGCGGATGTCCTCCGAGACGTCTCTGCCGTTGACGATGGTCTTTTGTACGCCGTTTTCATACTCCACTTCGAGCTCGACGGTGCGCATGAGATCGACGACGGCGGCTTCATCGGAGACGTCGAGCCCCGCTTCCACCACGCACAGCGCACAGGCGCGGTACATGGCGCCCGTATCGAGGTAGTGAATGTGATAATCCGCGGCAAGGCGTTTGGCCACCGTGGATTTCCCGCTTCCCGCCGGCCCGTCGATGGCGACGGAATAGACGGTCGCGATGTCCTTCCTCAAAACTTTGGCGCCGCGCAGATAGACGTGGCGGGGCTTGATGTCCTTCTCCACGAAGATCATCACGCGGATGCAGAGCGAGAGCCCCCCATGGATATCGGGCTCCTGCGCCGAAAAGAGCGAACAGCCCTCAAACCCCGCCTCACGTGCGGCCTTGGCGGGATAGTAGGCGTGGATATCCGACGTCGAGGAAAAGACGATGGAAACGATCTCGTCCTTGATGAGTTGATTGACGTTGGCGATCTGCTCCAAGAGTTCCTTGACCGCACGCTTGATCTCTTCCTTGTCGTCGCGATTGATCGTCGTTGCTCCGCGAATCACTACCATATTTTCACATCTCCCTTGAATTGAAATTATTATAGCGGAAAACCCGAAAAATGTCAATGAATTTTCAGAAGTTCGAAGGCGTTCCGCATCTTATGTCTGACATAATACTTCCGTTAAGGCGTTATTCGGCCCCTATCCCCGCGAGATATCCCGTACTGAATGCGATCTGGAGGTTGAAGCCGCCGGTGTAGGCGTCGAGGTCGAGGACTTCCCCGCAGAAATACAGCCCCTTGATCTTTTTGGACTGCATGGTGCGCGGATCGACCTCCTGCAGGGAGACGCCGCCCGAGGTGACGACGGCCTCCTCGAATCCGCGCAGTTTTTGCGGGCGCATCGGGAACGCTTTCAGGGCGCGCACAAGGCGCATACGCTCCTCCCGCGTGACCGCGTTCGCCTGCTTTTCGGGTGAAATCGCCGCCTCCGCGAGCACCAAGCCGACGAGCCCGAGGGGCAGAAGGCCGCGCATGACGCTCTTCATCCGCTCATTGGCGCGTTCGGAGAAGTCGCGGAGCAGCCTCGCTTCGAGCTGCCCTTCCTCGAGCGCGGGCTTGAAATCCAAGGCGAGCGCGAGCTCATCCATGGGAATGCGGTTGATCTCCGCCGAGAGCGTGAGAACGAGCGGGCCCGAGATGCCGTAGTGCGTGAAGAGCAGTTCGCCCTGCTCGTGAAAGACGCGCTTGCCCCCGCGGGTGCAGGTGAGCGCGCAGTTTTTGAGGGAGATCCCCTGCGCCGCGCAGACGCGCGGGACCTCCACGCCGACAAGGGAAGGCACGCAGGGCGTGACCGTGTGGCCGAGATCGCCCGCGAACTTATAGCCGTCCCCCGTAGAGCCCGTCGAGGGATAGGAGAGTCCGCCCGTCGCCACGATGACATTTTGCGCGGAAATGCGGCCTATATTGCATATTATGCCACGCACAGTACTCTCTTCCGCCTCGATTTCTTTGACTTCGACGCCCAATCGTATGTCTACGCCGGCCTCTCTACAGGCGCGTTCCAACGTCTTGGTGACGTCGCTCGCATGGTCCGAGACGGGAAACACGCGATTCCCCCGCTCCACCTTGAGCGCAAGGCCGTGCTCTTCGAAAAAGCGCATGGTATCTGCCGAAGAAAAGCGGTAGGCCGCGCCCGTGAGGAACTTCCCGCCGCGGACGACGTTTTCCAAAAACTCCGCGGGCGGACAGTCGTTGGTGAGATTGCATCTCCCCTTTCCCGTGATATAGATCTTTTTGCCGAGCTTCTCGTTCTTCTCGAGAAGAAGTACGGAATGCCCGCGGGCGGCCGCGCTGTATGCCGCCATGAGGCCGGAGGCGCCCCCGCCGATCACAACTTTCTTCATACATTGGAAAGCGAGGGCCGCATGCCCCCGCTTTGATGAACCCGGTCAGACGGGATAGACGCCCGTCTTGGCGAGGTCGGAATCGACCCCTTCGTTTTTTGCCTTGCGCCATTTGAAGAAGGCTTCCGCCACTTCGGGGAAGGAGGCATAGGAGAGCACGTCCTCCTCCTGTGTGTAGTAGCCCTTTTCGATGACCTCGGCCTTGAGCTTTTCATACTCGGGGGCGAGATCGTCCGCGGGGCGATAGGTGATGCGCTTCTCACCCTTCAAGACTTTTTCGGCCACTTCCTCGTTGATGGGCATGGGCAGTGCGCCGTATTTGCCCGCAAAGAGGTCGCGCGTCTCCTTCGTCACCATCTTATAGCGCTCGCCCATGACGACGTTCATCACGGCCTGTGTGCCGACGATCTGCGAACTCGGGGTGACGAGCGGCGGATAGCCGCAGTCCCTTCTCACGTTGGGGACCTCCGCGAGCACTTCCTGCAGTTTATCCTCCTTACCCGCCTTCTTGAGCTGGTTCATGAGGTTGGAGAGCATGCCGCCGGGGACCTGATAGATGAGCGTGTTGACGTCCACTTGGCGCACCTTCGGATTGAGCGAGCCCTCCTTTTCGAGCTCGGCCGCCACCTTTTTGAAGTGGTTTGCGATGGGAATGAGCTTTTCGAGGTCGATGCCCGTATCGTATTCCGTGCCCTTCAGCGTCGCGACAAGGGGTTCCGTCGCGGGCTGCGAGGTGCCGTTGCCGAGCGGCGAGAGCGCCGTGTCCACGATATCCACGCCCGCCTGAATGGCCATGAGGTTGACCATGTCCCCCGTGCCCGTCGTGTTGTGGGTGTGAAGGTGGATCTTCGTCTCGGGGCGGAGGGCTTTTCTCAGCGCGGTGACGAGCTCATACGCGTCGAAGGGCAAAAGCAGGTTTGCCATATCTTTAATGCAGATGTTGTCCGCGCCCATGGATTCATAGGTCTTGGCGAGGTTGACGAAGTAATCGAGCGTGTAGACGGGGCCCGACGTATAGGAGATGGCCGCCTCGCAGATGCCGCGGGTCGGGTCCTTTGCGCGGAGCTGTCCGCCGTACTTCTTGATGGCCTTCATGGAGGCCTCGATGTTGCGGGGGTCGTTCAAAGCGTCGAACACGCGAATGACGCCGATGCCGTTTTCGAAGCATTTCTCGACGAGTTTATCCACGAGGTCGTCGGCATAGTTGCGGTAGCCGAGGAGGTTTTGCCCGCGCAGAAGCATCTGAATGGGCGTCTTTTTGAGGTATTTCCGGAGGGTACGGAGCCGTTCCCACGGGTCCTCGTTCAAAAAGCGCATGCAGGAATCGAAGGTAGCCCCGCCCCAGCCCTCAAGGGAATAATAGCCGATGTCGTCGAGCTGTTCGAGGACGGGGAGCATCTGCTCCGTGCGCATTCTGGTGGCCGCGTGCGACTGGTGCGC
>CANQBG010000047.1 GCA_947588985.1 uncultured Clostridia bacterium | reverse complement strand
GCCGAGCGCATCGCCATCCAGGCCGTCTACTATGAGGCCTACGACCTCGGCTACACGCCCGTCACCGTCTACCTCGGAGACCTCGTCGAGGGCGAGCAATACGTCATTGCCGAGCTCGGAGAGCACACCATCACCGACGAGACCTATCACAAGGTCAACGGGCAGTCCGTCAAGGATAAAACGATCATCGGATTCGTCATCTTCCTCGATTCCGTCCCGTCCTTCCCCGCCCACGACGACAAAGAGGGCAAGCTCGATATCGTCTCCTTCGAGTTCCTCAAAGACGGCGATCCCGCCCTCGAAGATCGCTATGTGAAGCCCTCCGTGAGCTTTTCCGAGGCGACGGCGACGAACGGCGTCACCCTCGACGCGGGCGAGACGCTCAAAGCGACGGTGACGGGCGCAGGTTCCGTCACCATCCCCGTTGCCAAGTACACCGCGGACTACACCAAGTATTCCGTCAAGGTGAGCGGCCCGCAGTCCGCCTCCGTGAAGCTCTCCGTGAGCTACACCTTCGGCAGCGGCGACCTTCGTTCTGCGGAGGAGACCTTCGCCCTCGAGAGCGGCGATACGACGCACGAATACGACTTCTCCGTGCTCCGTCCCACGGCGGGCGGCGACGATCTCACCACCCGTTTCGTAAAGGACGGCACGGTGACGGCCATCGTCCTCTCCTTCGAGACGGAAGGCGTCTATGAGATCAAGGAAGCGGCCTTTGTCCGCACCGCCACAGACGGCGCCTATGTCTCCGACGCATGGACTTCTTCGGCCTCCGACGTCTCCATCGTCCGCGCGGCCAACGGCGGCAACGCCAAGATCGAATATGCCTACTACGAGAGCTGGTTCAACTTCTCCGTGCCCGTCCGCCGCGGCGACAACGTGAAGAAGATCGTGCTCACCGTCTATGCGCCCGATGGGCTCGACCACCTCGGCATCGGCATCACCAACACCTCGCCCAACAGCAGCGCCGGGCAGTCGATGGGGACGTTTATCCTCCGCGGCGCGGCGTCCGTATTCGATTGGGAAAAATCCACGCTGGTCGGCACCATCGACGGCGCCGTGGAGCCCAACCTCAGCGGCGTCACCGAGACGCTCGCCTATGATAAGGAGGCCAAGACGTATACCGTCACCTTCGATTTCTCCGCCATGCAGCTCGATAGCGACAATAAGACGCTCTCCGACTACACGCTCTCTTCGCTCATCTTCTATCTCAACTGTTCCGATGCCAACGAAGCCCACAAGTTCGAGGGCAAGCGCACGCTCTACTTCCTGTCTATCGACCTGCTGTCTTAAAGGGCAGTGGGGTCCATTCCTCCCCTCTATACCCGTCCCTTTCGCATCGCGGGAGGGACGCGGGGGGGGGGGGAGCGCCCATTTGGATTTGACGGCGAAAGCCGTAAAATATGAAAAAACGGAGGAAATTTATGAAAGGCAAGAAACTTTTGCTCGGGGCTCTGACCCTGGCAATGCTCTGCACGGCGGGGGGAGGCACGATCCTCATGGCAAACGCAGCGGAGGGCGTGACCTTCGGGAATTTTATTACCTACGATAACGCCTCGGGGACCTATCTGAACGGCACGAAAGACGGCAAGTCGGAAATCACGACTTCCGGCGGGTGGGGCCGTACCCTGCAATACGTCACGGGCGTCGATAAGGAAACCATGTCGATCGAAGTGAGCTTGACGCCCGACGCGGATATTGCGCTTCAGCTCTCGGTTTTCCCGTATGAGGTGGGGGCCGACGATTTGGGACATGTGCAACAGGATCTCACGGCCAATACCGAAACGACCGTAACCTACAAGCTTTCCGAAACGCAGCTCACGGAGAATCAGTGCTGTATCGCATTCTATTTCGATACGGCAAATGCCGGAACCGTGAAGCATGTCGTGATCAATTCCTTCAAGGTCGGCGGCGTGGATTATACGCCCGCTCCCTATGTGGAGCCCGATCCCGAAGTTCCCGCTCCCGATAAGGCCTTCAAGGCGTATACCGAGTGGAAGGTCACGGGGGGCACGGCGGAGGCCTGCACCCTCGAAAAACTCCCCGCGTCCGACCCCAAGTTCGAAGGGGCCATCGACGACGGCGTGGGCAAAGTGACGTTCACCTCTACAGAGAACGCCTCCATCGAGATCCCGCTCTCGCAGGATTTCACCGCATGGCCCACCGCGTGGACAAATTTGTATACCAAGTTCAAGGCGGAGAACATCACGCAGATCAACGTCTATTATGAATCCGTTGCGGTCGAAGCGGGCAGGACGGATGAACCCGACGATAACCACGGCGCAGTGTTAGGCATTATGAGCGCATGGAACGTCACGGTCGTCAATTCCGTGTCCGAAGGCTTCAAGCTTTCCAAGGCGAGCGTTGCCGTCAACGATTTCCTCAAAGGGCATGACATCACCTCACCCGATGATTGGGTCACGGTGATCGGCCATGCGGATGGCCACGAAAAGCTCACGAAGCTCGTGTTCGTCCCCGTATTCAAGGAAGGCGCCACGTCGGGCACGATCGAGTTCGGCGGCATGGCCTTCGGCGGTGCGGAAGCTCCCGTATTCATCAACGATATCGGCGTCCCTCAGCTTGAGATCGGAAAATGGGAAAATCAAGATAGCGCCTACACCATCACGCCCGACGGCGAGCTCGAAGTCGGAGAAGGGGAGGAGGCAGTCACCTATAAGGGCCTCAAGATCTCCTATACGAAGGACGGCGCGGGCGCAGCCGCAAACGCATATGCGACCGTTTCCAATTTCGATAAGGCGAGATATCCCAAGCTTCATCTCGGCTTCTATGCGGATCAAGCGTTCAAACTTGCCGTGTACGGAGATTGGTCGGATTGCTACCTGTGGCATACCGAGTTTACGGCAGGCTATCACGAGATCGATCTCGATTTCTCCGCTGCGACCGTAAGCGCTACGTTTACATTGCGTTTCTTCATCGACGGGCAGGAAGATATGAACTTCGAAGGCACCAAGACGGTCGTCTTTGATTCCATCGTATTCTATAAGGACGTCGAGAACCTCCCCGACGAGGCAACGGCGCCCAACGGCTTCTTCAGCCCGAAGTATGAAAACAACAAACTGACGTGGACCTACGACGCAAAGGACGCGGGCGGGTATTATTACGTCGCCGTTCCCGTCGAGAATTGGAATAGCTTCAACCGCTATCTCCACATCAACGTCACCCTCTCGCACGAGATGGCCTTCGGCGTCTGGGGCAGCGGCAACGCCTTCCTCGATAACTATCATCAGAACTCCACGCACCCCGTGTACGGCGCGGGCACCTACGATTTGTGGCTCGGCGTTTCCACTACAAACTTCAAGCAGGACGCAACGAACTATATCGAGCTCTACTGCGACGTGAACAATGGGGCGGCGGCTACCCTTACAAAGACGGTCACGGTAAACTCCATCGAGTTCGTCTCCGAGGCCCCCAAGACCTCCTCGCCCAACACCAACAAAATCACCGTCGATTACGCCGCGAGAACGGTAAGCTTCGAAGATATCTATGAAGTCGCCACCGCCGCCGACTTCGCGGAGGGCACCACCCTCACAAGCGGCGCGGCCATCACCCCCGGCGCGACCCTCTATCTCCGCGCAAAAGACGGCTCCTCTGCCGTTTCGTCCGTCACCTACGCCGCCGTCGCCCTCGCCAAAGAGGACATCGCGGCGCCCACCGTCGGCTCCAACTACATCCGCTTCGGCGGCACGGGCTATGAGTACCGCTTTGGCGACAGCACCGAATGGGTCGATCTCGGCAGCTGGGGCAATCTCGATGCCGAGACGGAATACACCGTGCATATCCGCATCAAGGCTACGGCTACCTCCTTCGCTTCCGAAGAAGTCGAATACAAGGTAACGACTTTGAAGGAAGGCGAGAGCCAGACCCCCGGCGGAACGACTCCCGGCGGCGACGCCCCCGGCGGAACGACCCCCGGCGGCACCACGGATCCCGCGCAAGGGTGCGGCGGCTGCGGCAGCAGCGTCATCGGCTACGGCAGCCTCGGCGTCGTGGCGTGCGTGGCGATCGCGCTCGGCTGCGTGCTCTTCATCCGTCGCAAGCACAACAACTAAACTTCCCCCGGGCGCTTTGCCCATTCCCCGAAGAGCGGAGGAGTTTCTCCTCCGCTCTTCTCGCCTTTCCGAACATCCGCTATGAACAGTGAAACCTTCTTGAAGGCCATCGGCCTCGGGCAGCCCTATCTCTCCGCAGTCCGCGCGTGTCCCGTCTCCGAAGAGGAGATAAGGCGCCTCCCGCATTCGCCCTGTTTGGAGGAAAATTACGCGGGCCCGCACCCCGAAAAAATGCTCGCACTCTTCGCACATTATCTCGCCTCATACAGCGAAGAGGCATACCATGTCCGAGGGACGCCCCACACGGAGTGGCTCGCGGCGATGACCGATCTCGCCATTTGGGCGCGGGCGCTCATGCGGGAGAGCGGGGAGATCGGCCTCCGCGAGACGGGTTGGCTTTCCCACCTCGTTCGCACGGAGATCTTCCGCCTCGGCCGCCTGCAATTCATTCCGCGCACGCTCCAAACGCCCCGAGTCTACGGGAAGGAATACCCCGCGGGAACGCCCTATTGCGAGGTCCATATCCCCGAAGGCGGGCCGCTTCTCCCCGCGGAGGCGGAGGCCTCCTTCCGCGCCGCGGAGGAGCGCTTTTCGCCCGCGCTCTTCACCTGCGATTCGTGGCTGCTCTCGCCCCGTCTGCGCGCCCTCCTTCCGCACGGCAACATCGCAGATTTTTCCGCCCGCTTCACCTTGCTCTCCGTCGATGAGACCTCCCGCAGCGCCGAACGCTACATCTTCGGAAGAGTGGGGGACCCGCGCGGCTACACGGCGACGACGGCGCTCGCCCGCGCCGTTAAGGCGGAAGCCCTCGCGGGCCGTCCTCTCGGCACGGCCTATGGCTACATCGCGCTCCGATAAAAAAACTCCCCCGCGGGGGAGTTTTTTATCGCCTGTTTGTCAAATCTTGGAGAGGAGGTATCTCCCCACGTCGTGCAAAAGCGCGGCGGAGGAGGGGGCGAGGGGGACGGGGAAGCGCTCCCCCGAGACCTCGAAGGTGAGGTCGCCGCGATAGCCGATCTCTTTGAGCGCCGCCGTGACTTTGTCCCAATCCGTCGCGCCGCAGTAGGGCATGAGGTGAGCGTCGTCGCGCCCGTCGTTGTCGTGAACGTGCAGGGCGCGCAGCCTTCCCCCGAGCGCGCGGATGAGCTCCTCGGGCGAAGTATAGCCATGGAGCAGGGTGGCGTGGCCGATATCGAGGCAGGCGCAGAAATATTTCTCATCGAGCAAGGCGAGGTGGCGCAGGTAGCTCTCCGCCGTCGAACAGGCGCACGGCACGAAGTTTCCGTCGCGGGAAATCCAAAGATTTTCGAGGGCGACGGAGACGCCGTACTGCTTCGCATAGGGCAGAAGGGGGAGATAGAGCTTTTCCGCATTCTCCTCGGGCGTCCAATCCCGTTCGGGGTGGACGACGCAGAACTTCCCGCCCAGGATCGCGGTGATCTCGAGCGCGCGGGGGAGCAGGGCCTCGTATTCTTTCCGCGTCATCCCCTCCGTGCAGTAGCCGAAGAAGGGCGCATGCGTCTGATTGCAGAAGAGGCCGAGCCGGTCGGCCTCCGCTTTCAGCCGCCTTGCGTGAAGGGCATAGTCGGGCCCGTGGAAGAGGGTGCCCTTTACGGGCATGGTCGCGAACAGCGCGAGATCGTAGCCGTCGAACCCCGCCTCTTTGAGGAGGCGCAGCGTCGCCAAATAGCCCGAGAACTCGTCGCCGCCATAGAGCGTCGCATGAGCAAGGTATGCCGTGAGCTTCATCATGCCTCCATTATACCACACATCTTCGCGCCGTTGCAAGCGTTCCGCCGCATTCGCAACCGCCGGTTGACAAATTTCCAGCCGACGGATGGTGGACTGCAAGCGGAAAATATGGTATCCTATTCTCGGCGGCCGCAAAGAGAGACCGCCGATCCAAACCTTGCGGAGGAAAACTATGCTCTTGGCAGACAAAATCATGCGTTTGCGAAAAAAGAACGGCTGGTCGCAGGAGGAGCTTGCGGAGAAGATGCAGGTCTCGCGACAGGCGGTCTCCAAATGGGAGAGCGCGCAGACCGTGCCCGAGTTGGAAAAGATCTTGGCGCTCAGCACGCTCTTCGGCGTCACGACGGACTATCTCCTCAAAGAGGAGCTTGAAGAGGAACAATTTGCGCAGCACGCCGATCGCCCGCCCGTAAAACTCGTCTCCCTCGCCTTTGCGGC
Source organism: uncultured Clostridia bacterium (assembly GCA_947588985.1). Lineage (GTDB taxonomy): Bacteria > Bacillota > Clostridia > Christensenellales > Borkfalkiaceae > Gallimonas. The sequence continues at coordinate 2,288 of CANQBG010000047.1, read as the reverse complement.
CCAATTTTTGGCGTGGAGGAAGCGGGCGGCCGTGCGGATCGCCGTCGCCACGGGCCTTTGCGTCGTCGCCGTGATCCCGCTGCTCCTCCTCTACGCCGCTTCGGAAATGCCGGGGCGCCCCGTCCCCGAAAATTTGGCTGCGGGCGTGGGGCTCTCCGCGTTGTTTGCGCTCGTCGCGGCTGCCGTCGCGCTGTTCGTCTCCTGCGGCCTCCAAAATGCTCCCTTCCGATCCCTCGAAAAACAGCCCTTCAAGACGGAATCGGGCGTAGACGACATGGTGCGGGAGAAGCAGCGGGCGTACCGGCAGACCGATCTGAGATGCAACATCTTCGCGACATGCCTGTGCGTGCTCTCGCCTATCCCGCTCCTCGCGGGGGCCGTCACCGAGCAAGAGTTCCTCGCGGTGGCCATGCTGTGCGTCACTCTGCTCATGGCGGGGGGCGGTGCCGTCCTCTATATCCTCACCGGCGTGCGCCGGGCGAGTATGCAAAAACTTCTGAAGGAGGGGAACTACGCCCCGCGGGACGGGAAGAAGGTCCGCGTCAAGGGGACGGTCTCCGCGATCTTTTGGCTGCTCGCCACCGCCGTCTATCTCGGCTGGAGCTTCCTTTCGGGCGCTTGGCAGCTCACATGGGTCGTCTGGCCGATCGCGGGGATCCTGTTCGCCGCCGCTATGTGCCTTTGCAATTTGCTTTTGGATCGCGACGACGGCTGACCCCGCAGACCGTTATCACACAGAAACAAACGGGAAGCCCCTGTTGGGACTTCCCGTTCTCCGGTGCACCACTTGGAACGTAAGCTGAACCATGATCAGAGCTCCCAAAAAAGATTGAAGAGCAAGATTTTTTGGTTATGCTGTGACTTCAAAAAGTGGGCATAAAATGACTCCACCCTCTTTGTTGATTTTCTGGGATTGTTCAATCGTCATAAATGTGAACCTTGCCGTGCCAAGACGCACTTGCAGCAGCCCAGGTGGGACGAAGGCTGAGGGCGTTTTCATTAAAGAAAATTGCCGATATCGAATCCATAACAAAATCAAGTTTAATGTTTTCTGTTATCGTCGCCGTTCCGTTTGCCGATAAAGTAACTATCACCGATTTAGATTGATAGTTGGATTCTGAGTCACCGCCCCGTTCAAATTTCCAATATTCATCCGGATGATCATTGCCCAATTTTAAGTATAATCCTAAAGAATCAATATATACCCCTTCTGCCTTTATTCGGCATCCCGCCAGAGGTTCGATTCTAACAGTTATTGTTCCGGTGGCGCTATATTTTACAAATTTTGTTCCGCCTACTGTCGCGTTTGTTTTTTGAACCGGATTAGTAGTATATGTCACTTCTATCGAAAAGCATTCACTATATCCTCCTTTTCCTTCATCAAAATCAATCACTTTCTCTTTTGGAGAGGGTGTTGCATTTTCATTTTCGCCGTTGTTGACTTTGTTGTCCCCGCAAGCTGCGACAAAAAGCAACATCGCAAAACACATTACAAACGCCAACATGCCACTTAAAAGTTTTTTCATTTTATTTTACCTCACTTAATAATTTATCTCTTTTGTTTTGACATTTCTTGCACATCGAAACCGATCCATGCGCAAAGGCACGCGCTTCCGCTTCGGTTGCGAAAGAGAAACAATCGCAATTCTTCGCATAACCACAATATCCCTCGATATGCAGTTTGCCTGTTCTTGGATAGTAAAGATATTTAGGCTTCATACAAACTCCTTTGCGGAAAATTTTCCTATACATGTATTATAACAGGAATTTTTTCCTTTGTCAATATTTTTTAGAAAAATTATAGTAAAATCATAGCTATGGAGAAAAATATTAGTATGAATCGAATCCGAGAATTGCGTGAGGATAGAGATCTCAGGCAAATCGACGTATCTAATGCCGTAGGGATTGACCAAAAGACCCTTTCCAACTATGAAACAGAAAAGACGAGTCCCGACGCTTATGCAATTGTGGCACTCGCAAATTTCTTCGGCGTGACCTGCGATTATCTTTTAGGTGTCACCGAACGAAGCCTCACAAACACAAGTGACATTTTGAATGAGCTTGAGGACATCAAAGCCCGTATCGACACGGTGGAAAAATATTTAAGAAAACAATGAACAACATTTTTGAAGAAATTAAAGGCGAGGGCTGTTTGTCCTCGCCTTTTGCATAGAAAAAGACCAACCTAACTCGGTTCGAATTAGGTTGGTCGTGGTGCACCTTCAGGGACTCGAACCCTGGGCCCATTGATTAAGAGTCAATTGCTCTACCAACTGAGCTAAAGGTGC
>CANQBG010000046.1 GCA_947588985.1 uncultured Clostridia bacterium | reverse complement strand
TTGACGGGAAGCCCGAGCATCTTCTGCAGTTCCGCCTTGCAGACGGCCTTGTTTTCGGGATGCTCCGCGTCGTAATTGGCGAAGAGCGCCGTGTCCGTGGCGGGGTCGTAGTAATCGGGATCGATGCCGTTGAGGATGCCGCGGAGCTTAAATTCGTTCCTGCGGACGATGGCGTCGAGGCCGTGCGCATAATAGGGATCCTTGATCTCGTTGGCATAGGTCGGAGACACCGTGGAGAAGCGCTCGCAGCACTCGATGGCCCCCTTCATGAGGTTGATGCAGCGGTCGTATTCCACGAGATATTGATAGTGATAGGAAATCCCGAAGAGGTCCTCGAGGATGTCGAGGGAATATTTTCCCTGATACTCGATGTTGTGGATGGTGAACACCGCGCGGATGAATTGGTATTCGGGACGGAAGCAGTAGATCGTCTTGAGGTAGAGCGCGGCGAGCGCGGCCTGCCAATCGTGGCAATGGAGGACGTCGGGATAGAACCCGACAAAGCCCAAGATCTCCATGACGCTGCGGCAGAAGAAGGCGAACCGTTCGCCGTCGTCGTAGTAGCCATAGCAACCCGGCCGCTTGAAGTAGTACTCGTTGTCCACGAAATAGAACACCACGTTGTCCTTCCGATACTCGAAGATCCCGCAGTATTGGTTTCTCCACGAGAGCGGCACGAAGATGTTGCCGATGAAGCGGAAATCCTTGCGGTATTCCTTCCGGATGTCCTGATAGAGCGGAATGATGACGCGGACGTCGTAGCGATCGGATCTTGCAAGCGCCTTGGAGAGCGAACCGATGACCTCGGCAAGCCCCCCCGTCGCGATGAACGGCGCGGCTTCGGAGGCGACAAACAAGATCTTCTTCTTGGGTACGACCGTAACCTCGGGCTGCGGCTGTTCTTCGACTGCCGCCTCTCCCTCCGCCTTGACGGCGGCCTCTGCGATCTCCGCCGCGTCTTTCTCACTCTTCTTTCGTGCGACCGTGCATGCTGTGCTCATAGATACCCTCCCCGTTTGATAAAATTCCCGCCTTTTGCGGCGCGGCGACCTCCGATCCACTGATTATGTCTGGCATAATACTTCGCAAATTTACAACATTCTACCCTTCGAGATGAAGTACGGCAGTTCCGCACACCCGGCAAGGCTGCGTCTATCGCGGATGACGACGTTTTTATCGGTGATGACGCAGTCGAGCGTCACATTCTCCCCGATGACGGTATCCTGCATGATGATGGAGTTTTTGATGACGCTCCCCTTCCCGACCTTTACGCCGCGGAACAGGATGCAGTTTTCCACCGTCCCCTCCACGACGCAGCCGTCCGAGATAAGGGAATTGGTGACGGACGCCCCCTCGAGATACTTGGAGGGCGCGCTGTCGCGGACCTTCGTGTAGATATCGCGACCGCCGAAGAGCTCGCTCCGCACCGTTCCGTCGAGCAGTTCCATGCTGTGGACATAGTAATCGGTCATGGAGTTGACGCCGGCATAGTAGCCGCGGAACGCGTAGCCGTAGATCTTCAACGTATCCACATTCTTGGTGAGGATATCTCTGCCGAAGCTCGAGAAGCCGCGGGTGACGGCGTCCTGAATGGTGCTGATGAGGAACTCACGGCTCATGACCATGACGTTGACATAGAGATGATAGGTCTTGCCCTCGAGGTCCTTGGGATTGATCTTGATCCCCTTCACGCGGCCTGCGGCGTCGGGTTCCAACGTCATGAAATACGACGATTCGCAGGGGTGCGTCTCGTCGTGGTAGACCATGGTGATATCCGCCCCCTTCTCCTCGTGGAAACGGACGATATCGGCAACATCCATATGGGCGATCCCGTCGCAGTCGGAGATGACGACGTAATCCTCCTTCCTGTGATTGAGGAAGCCCGTGATGCTCATGAGGGCCTCGAGGCGGGTCGTGTAAGGTTTATCCGTCTCGTCGGAATAGGGCGGGAGCAGGATGATGCCGCCGTCCTTTCTCGCGAGGTCCCACTCCTTGCCGCTGCCGAGGTGGTCGATGAGGGACTGGTAGTTGTTCTTCGTGACGATGCCCACCGTCGTGATGCCCGAATTGACCATGTTGGAGAGGGCGAAGTCGATGAGGCGGTATCTTCCGCCGAAGGGAACGGACGCCATCGTGCGGTGGCGAGAGAGCTCGGAAATGTTTTCATCGTGGATATTGGAAAAGATCACACCGACTGTCGAATGTGCCATTGCTTTATTCCCCCTTGTAATCCTTATCGAGAATTTCGCCGCCCTTGACCTTTGCGCCCGCGGCGATGGTGATATTCCTTCCGAGCACGGCGATGCCGGCGCCCTTCTCCTTGCTCTCGCCCACGACGGCCCCTTCCCCGACGACGACGTTTTCATCGACGATGGAATACTCCACCTTCGCGCCCGTCTTGACGACGGTCCCCGCCATGAGTACGGCGTCGCGCACCGTCGCGCCCTTCTCGACGACGACGTTGGAGGCGAGCACGGAATGAATGACCGTCCCCTCGATCTCGCAGCCGAGGGCCACCATGGAATTTTGGACATCGGCCTCTGCGCCGATATATTCGGGAGGTGCGAGCGGGTTGCGCGAATGGATCTTCCAATCGGCGTCCCCCACGTCGAAGGCGGGCTGTTCCCCGAGGAGGTCCATGTTGGACTCCCACAGCGAGGAGATGGTGCCGACGTCCTTCCAATAGCCCTTGAAGCGATAGGAGAACATCTTCTCGCCCGCATTCAGCATGGCGGGGAGCACGTCCTTCCCGAAATCCTTGGAGGAATCGGGGTTGGCGTCGTCCGCTTCGAGGTATTTGAAGAGCTTTTCCGCCGTGAAGATATAGATGCCCATGGAGGCAAGATTGCTCTTGGGGACCTTGGGTTTTTCCTCGAATTGATAGATGGAACCGTCGGGGTTGCAGTTGAGGATACCGAAGCGGGAGGCCTCCTTGAGGGGGACCTCGATGGCCGCGATCGTGCAATCGGCCCCCGTCTCCTTGTGTGCGCGGAGCATGGCGGCGTAGTTCATTTTATAGATATGATCGCCGGAGAGGACGAGGATATATTCGGGATTGTACTTCTTCATGAAGTGCATGTTCTGGTAGATGGCGTTGGCCGTTCCCTCGAACCACGACTGCTTCTTCTTGGCCTGATAGGGCGAGAGAATATGCACGCCGCCAAAGGCGCGGTCGAGATCCCACGGCTGGCCGTTCCCGATATATTCGTTGAGCTCCAAGGGCTCGTATTGGGTGAGGACCCCCACCGTATCGATCCCCGAGTTGATGCAGTTGGAGAGCGGGAAATCGATGATGCGATACTTCGCGCCGAACGCAACCGCCGGCTTTGCGATGTTGTTCGTGAGCGCATAGAGCCTCGAGCCCTGCCCGCCCGCCAAGAGCATCGCGACACATTCCTTCTTTCTGAGCATTTTTTTCATAACCCCCTTGTAACGGTAGATCTTATTTTTTCGGCCGACCGGCCGCAGATTCCCTCGGATCCCCCTCATAGACGAGGTAGAGCGTGGTGAGTTTGGGTACGTTGAAGTGCAGCGAATACTGCTTCCCGTGACTGGATTTTTTCACCGTCGTGAGCGTCTTATGGCGAAGCGATCCCGTGCCGCCGTACTTCTTATCGTCCGAACAGAAGATCACGCGGTATTTGCCCCTTTTGTTGACGCCGAAGAGGTAGTCATCCGCGTCCGTACCGGAGAAGCATGTCAGACATAGTACCTCGTTCCCGCGCTTATCTCTGCGGATAAAGGCCACGATGTTACGATCCGCATCGTCGGCGGCGAGCCATTCGAAGCCCTCCCACGAATCCTCGATCTCATAGAAGGCCGGCGTCTCCTTATAGAAGGCGTTGAGCTCCTTCACATAGACGGACAGCTTCCCGTGCAGTTCGTAGTTGTCCCGCAGGAAGAATTCCAGCCCCTCGTGATAGTCCCATTCCTTGAACTGCCCGAATTCATACCCCATGAAGTTGAGTTTTTTGCCGGGATGCGCCATCTGATAGCCGAGGAAGGCCCTTACGCCCGCAAATTTATCTTCATAGGTGCCCGGCATCTTGTTGATGAGCGAGCATTTGCCGTGCACCACTTCATCGTGCGAGATGGGAAGGACATAGTTCTCCGAAAAGGCGTACATCATGGAGAAGGTGAGCTTATTGTGGCTGCCCATGCGGAAGAAGGGATTGAGGGTGAGATAGGAGAGCATGTCGTTCATCCAGCCCATGTTCCACTTGAAGTTGAAGCCGAGCCCCCCCACGGAGGCGGGTTTGGTGACGAGCCCCCACGCCGTCGATTCCTCCGCGATCATGAGCGCATACGGGAACCGCTTGAACACGGCCTCGTTGAGCTTGCGCAAAAAGGCGATGGCCTCGAGGTTTTTGTTCTCCCCATAGATGTTGGGCACCCATTCGCCGGGGCGTTTATCGTAGTCGAGATAGAGCATGGAGGCGACCGCGTCCACCCGCAGGCCGTCTACATGGAATTTATCGAAGAAGAAGCAGGCGCTCGAGATGAGGAAGGCGAGGACCTCGTTTCTGCCGTAGTCGAAGCGGCGGGTCCCCCAGCTCTTGTGTTCCATCCTGTCCCACTGGCTGCTCTCATAGAGGGGCTCGCCGTCGAATTCATAGAGGCCGTGCGCGTCCTTGGGGAAGTGCGCGGGCACCCAATCGACGATGACGCCGATCCCCGCCCTGTGGAAGCTATCCACGAGATACATGAAATCCTTGGGCGTCCCGAGGCGGGAAGTCGTGGCGAAGTACCCCGTCACCTGATAGCCCCACGAGCCCTCGTAGGGATACTCCGTGACGGGCATGAATTCGACATGGGTATACCCCATCTCCTTCACATAGGAGACGAGCTCCGTGGCGAGATCGCGATACGAGAGGAAATTTCCGTCCGCATGGCGTTTCCAAGACAGCAAATTGACCTCGTAGATATTCATCGACGAGGTGAAAATATTGCGATCGCGAAGTTGTGCCAAGTAGGCCTTGTCCTCCCAACGATACCCCTCCAAGTCATACAGCTTGGAGGCGGTTGCGGGCGGCGTTTCGGTGTGGAAACCCACGGGATCGGCCTTTAAGAGCTCCCTCCCGTCCGCGGTGCGCACGGCGTATTTATAGATATCGTACTCTTTCAGATCGGGGATGAAGAGCTCGAAGGATTCCCCATCCACCATGCGCGCCATCACATGCGCGGAGCTATCCCATCCGTTAAAGTCCCCGACGACGGAGACCTGCTGTGCGTGCGGCGCCCAGACGCGGAAAACATACCCCTTGCGGCCGTTCTCCTCCGCAGGGTGCGCACCATAGAGCTCGTAGATCCTGTCGTTTCCGCCATGATGATAGAGATAAAGCGGGAAATCGGTGTCCCGTTCCGTCTGATTCTGCATTCTTTTTTGACTCCTCCGCCCCTTTGCCGAATGTGTTTCCATGCAAATCCAAGCCTTCTCTATTATACTATAAACGTGCGCAGATTTCAATAGGAAAATGATTTTTTTACAAAAATTTTTTGCGATGCAGCAAATTCTTCGGAGGACAAAAGAGAAGCAACCCATTTTTAGGTTGCTTCCGTTTAATCGAGAATGCTTTTTGCGATCTCATAGATGTCGCCCGCGCCGAGCACGAGGATGAGATCGCCCTCGCGGCATCGTCTTTTGAGGCGGGCAAGGAGCTGGTCGGGGCTCTGCACATAGATGGCTGTGGGGATCTTGCTCACCAGCATCACGGCGCTTCCCGCATAGTCAAATGGCTCCCGCGCGGAATAGGTTCGGTATACGATGGGCGCCTCGACCGGGGAGAGCGCCGAAACGAACTGCTCCAGAAGATCCCGCGTCCGCGTGTAGGTGTGCGGCTGAAAGACGAGCCGGACGCTCCCGGCCGTCAGGCGTTCCGCCGTCTTGATCGCGGCGGCGATCTCCTTGGGATGGTGCGCATAATCGCACACGACGGGCACGCCCCCGAGGGTCCCGACGGGCTCGAAGCGCCGTTTTACGCCGTGGAAGTCCTCCAATCCCGCTCGGATCTCCTCGCCGGAAAGGCCGCACAGCCGCGCCACGGAATAGGCGGCGAGCGCGTTGTAGACATGGACCTTGCCCACGACGCCGAGGCGGATCCGCACGACGGGGATGTCGTTTTCGGTGACGGTGAAGGCGTACTTCTCCCCCACGCAGCTGAGACGTTCTGCCCGGATGCGGCCCGAATAGAGCCCGAAATCCATCGCGTGCGCAATTGCGCGTGCGCGCACGTCGTCGGCATTGACGACGACGGCCTTCGCATTCCTCGCGAACTGCGCATAGGCTTCGAGCAGTTCCTCATCGGCACGGTAGCAATCGGTGTGGTCGAGGTCGCAGTTCAAAATGACGGCGATCTCGCTTTGCAGCTCCAAAAAGCTCCGCCGGAATTCGCAGGCTTCGGTGATGAAGTCGTCTCCTTCGCCGCCGTAGAAGTTGCCGAGATCGAGATCCTCTCCGCCGATGTGGCAGGTGAACGGCCGCCCCGCGCGCAAGAAAATGTGCGAGAGCATGGCCGTCGTGGAAGTTTTTCCGTGACAGCCGGCCACGGAGAGGGTGCGCTGAAATTGCCTTGCCACCATGCCGAGAAATTCCGCCCGCGAAAACAGGCGTTTCCCCGCCTGCTTTGCCGCTCTTATCTGCGCATGGTCATCTCCGACCGCGCTCGTGTAGACGACGGTATCTTCGGTGACGGGCTCCCCCCTTCCGATCGAGACGGGGATCCCGGCCGCCCGCAGTTCCCGCGTGAAGCAGCTCTCCGCGTCGTCGCTTCCGCGCACGCGAATGCCCTTCGTGCGGAGCAGTTTGGCGAGCGCGCTCATGCTGACGCCGCCGATCCCGACCATATAGATCCCCCGACTTTCGACATCTTCTCCGAAAAACATACTTCAGCATATGCCAAAAATGATATCTTTGTGAAAATTTTAATTTTTTACGCGAAAATTATCGAAAAACCCTTGTATTTCAAGATAAAATGTGTTAATATAATGAACAAGAACACCTAAGGGAGGGTAAATTATGGAAATCGGTGACGTGAGAGTGCGTTTGGTCCATAAAGAAGGGATCTTGCGCGCCATTGCCTCCGTGACGATCGACGGATGTTTCGTGGTCCACGACATCAAGATCTTCGAGCGCGAAGGCGAAAATTTTATCGGCATGCCGAGTCGTAAGACCTCGGAGGGTGAGTATAAAGATATTGCGCACCCGATCAATGCCGAGACCCGCGCCCAGCTGCAAGAGGCCATTCTCACCCGCTATCGCGAAGTTCTGCGGGAAGAAGGACAAGCCTGAACGCGTAAAACAAAAAACACGCCTTAAAACAAGGCGTGTTTTTTCGTTGTTCGCTCCCTCAGGAGACAGGTACAACATTGACTGCACGGAGTTTTCCGCTATCCTTGGGATCGGGTTCCGTCTCAAAGGTCACTTTCTGACCCTCTTTGAGGGTGTGGAAGCCCTCCATCTGAATGGCGGAGAAGTGCACGAAAATGTCGTCACCCCCCTCATCGTTGGAAATGAAGCCGTAGCCCTTTCCGTCGTTGAACCACTTTACTGTCCCGTTCACAATGTTACCTCCTAATGTGCTTCGTCACGGTAAGCTGCCCCGTCCGTTTCACACAAACATTATTATAACAGGACGGGCGCAAGTTGTCAATACCAAATGCGGAAATTTTTACTCGGATTTCAAATATTTTCCAAGAAATTCCGTCCCCGCCTTGGTAAAGGCCGCCAGCTCCTCCGGCTTCAGCGTGCGATAGTTCATCAGGGCGAGATAATAGATATACTCCGCGGCGATCTTTCTCGCCTCCTCCCCTGCGCCCTTGAGCGCGAGCACCGCCGGGCATGCCGCATTGACGACGAGGGTGACTTCCTGCTCCGCGTCCGCCATCCCGTAGAAGCTGTGCATCTCGGACATCCGGCGCATGAATTCGGAGACGTTGACCACGGCGGGGACCTCGGTATTTTTGAGTTTCTCCGTCTTGACCTTGACCCCCTTCTCCCGCAATTCCGCCTCGAAGATCTTAACGAGCTCGTCATCCTCTCCGACGTCCTCTTTCAAAGCGCCCGCGATATCCGCGTCGATGCGCAAAAAGCGCACGCGCGTGGGGTTCTTGTATTCGAGATAGCTGATGAAGTGCGGATCGACATACCCATCGGCAATCAAGGCGTCGAGCCCGGCCTCTTGGAACATCTTGATGTATTGTGCCTGCTTGTTTTCGTCGGAGACATAGTAGACGGCGTCGGGCTCCTTTCCCTCCTTGGCCTCCTCGGCGGGGACCTCCTCGCCCATCCAGCTCGTGATCGGGCGATATTCCCCCTTCAGGTCCTTAAAAATGATGATATCCTTGACTTTATTGTAGAAATTCTCGTCTTTGATGGCCCCGAACTTGACGAACGTGGAGAGATCGGGCCAGCACGTCTCGTAGCGCGGCTTGTCCTTTTTATAGAGCTCGTTGAGCTTATCGGCCACCTTCTTGACGATATGCCCCGCGATCTTCTGCACCTGCCGATCGTTTTGCAGGAAGGAGCGGGAGACGTTGAGCGGGATATCGGGGCAGTCGATGACGCCGTTCAGGAGCATCAAAAACTCGGGGATGACCTCCTTGATGTTGTCGGCCACGAA
>CANQBG010000045.1 GCA_947588985.1 uncultured Clostridia bacterium | reverse complement strand
AAAGCGTGGTTTTGCTCGCGCACGAAATCGGAACTTGTTCACGAATTTTCTTGTTCCAAGAAAATTCCGTGAGGGGTCAGGTGAGTACATCTCAAAACTTGACGTGGAAGCCCTACCCCCGCCGGGGGGAGGGTGGCACGGCGTAGCCGTGACGAGTGGGGGGGAATTCCTCAAGATACACTCACGCCGCTTCGCTTCGTTCGGTATGAGGAGCGGGAACGGGGCGGAGCGCGCAAACCCGTTTCGGCTCAGGATGACGCGGGAGCTTTCGGACATGGTATGGCCGTTTTTGCTCAAGATGAGAAAAATCAAAAAACAAGGAGGAACGTATGCAATACAGAAATTTAGGAAAAACGGGGCTCAAGCTCTCCGAGATCGCGCTCGGAAGCTGGGTGACGGACCTGCACGACGGCAATGCCAAGCGCGTGGCCAAAGACGTCGTAAACGCCGCCTTCGACGCGGGCGTCAACTTCTTCGACTGCGCCGACGCCTATTCGGGCGGCGAGGCCGAGCGCTTCCTCGGGGAGGCTCTGCGCGAGCACAGAAGGAGCGAGTACGTCGTCTCCACCAAGGTGTTCTTCCCCATGGGGCGGGGCGCGAACGAGTGGGGGCTCTCGCGCAAACACATCGTGGAGCAGCTCGACCGTTCCCTCAAGAATTTGGGGCTCGACTATGTGGACCTCTACTTCTGCCATCGCTTCGATCCGACGACGCCCATTGAAGAAACGCTCGCCGTGCTTTCGGACATGGTACGGGCCGGCAAGGTCTTATACTATGGCGTGAGCGAGTGGTCGCCTGTGCAGATCACCGAGGCCGTACACCTTGTGAAGGAGAATTCTCTCTATCCGCTCGCCGCCGTTCAGCCCCAATACAACATGATGGACCGCTACATCGAGGATGAGATCATGGGGCTTGCGGAAAAATACGGCTTTGGCATCACCCCCTTCTCGCCCCTCTCACAGGGACTGCTCACGGGCAAATACAGAAAGGGCGCGCCCCTTCCCGAAGGGTCGCGCGCGACGTGGCAGGCCGATAAGCAGATCAACAAACTGCTCACCGAGCAAAATCTCGACAAGGTGGAGCGTCTCCTTGCCGTGGCGGAGCGGGCGGGCGTTCCCCTCTCCGTCCTCGCGCTTGCTTGGATCTTGCGCAAGAAGGAGATCTCCTCCGTCATCACGGGGGCGAGCAAGGAGAGCCAGCTCCTCTCCAACGTGAAGGCAAGCGGGCTTTCCATCCCCGGCGACGTGCTCGCGGAGATCGAGAGCATCCTCGATTATCACCCCTTCGTGAGGCGCATCGGATAAAACGAGGCACCCATGTCCGAGGCATAGCCCTCTATTTTACGTTTCCGCCGCCGCATGGACGGCGCGGACGAGAAGAGCGGCCGCCTCTTCGACGGCGCGCGCCTCCTCCCCTTCCGTGAGAATGCGCACGACGGGTTCCGTCCCCGAAGCCCGCACGACGACCCTCCCGCCCGCAAGCACGGCCTCCGCCCGCCGTTTGGCGGCGAGCACCTCCTCCCGTGCGACGACGGCGGCGTTGTCCTTCACGCGCACCGTCTCCGCCCTCTGCGGGAAGGGCACATAGCCCTCCGCGAGCACGGAGAGCGGGCACTTCTTCTCGAGCGCGCCCTCCAGGAGTTTGAGGGCGGTGAGAATGCCGTCGCCCGTCGCGGCATATTTTCGGAAGATGATGTGGCCGGAGGACTCCCCGCCGAGCAGAAATCCCCTTCTTTCCATCTCCTCATAGACAAAGCGATCGCCCGTCTCCGCATAGGTGACGCCGATCTTCGCGGGCGCGAGCGACTTTTCGAGCCCGCGATTGCTCATCTGCGTGGCGACAAGGCCGTCGCCGTCCAATTCGTCCCGCTCCTTCAAGCGGCGGGCGGCGAGATAGAGGATGGCGTCGCCGTCGAGGATGCGCCCGCGCTCATCCACGGCGATACAGCGGTCGGCGTCGCCGTCGAAGGCGAATCCCACGTCGAGGGCCTGCTCCGTGACGAGCGCGCGGAGCTGTTCGGGGTGAGTACTGCCGCACCCCGCGTTGATGTTGAAGCCGTCGGGCGACGTGCCGATGGCAAAGGTGGAGGCCCCGAGCGCATCGAACACCGCCTTCGCGAGCATGAACGCGCTGCCGTTGGCGCAGTCGAGTCCCACGCGCATGCCGCGGAAGGAGATGCGCGGCAACGAGAGGAGATAGGCGAGATAGCGGTTGCGCCCGGCGACGTAGTCCACCGTCCGCCCCACCTTATCCCCCGTCGCGAGCGGGAGAGTGCCCCCGTCCAAGTAGTCCTCGATGAGCCGCTCCACCTCGTCCTCCATCTTCTCCCCCATGGCGTTGAAGAGCTTGACGCCGTTGTCCGTGAAGGGATTGTGGCTCGCGGAGATCATCACCCCGCAGTCGAAGCCCTCGGTGCGCACGAGGTAGGAGACGGAGGGCGTCGTCGTCACATGCAAAAGATAGACGTCCGCGCCCGAGGCCGTCGCCCCCGCGGCGAGCGAATATTCGAGCATATACGAGGAGCGGCGGGTATCCTTTCCCACGAGGATGCGCGGCCGCCCGCATTTGCCGCGGGCATAGTACCGCCCGAGAAATCTGCCGATACGAAAGGCGTGAATGGCGGTGAGCGACTCATTGGCCACCCCGCGAAAACCGTCTGTGCCGAAATATCTTCCCATACTCCCTCCGTCGCCGCAGTCCGGCGCGTTTTCATCGTATGCAAAAGGCCCGCCTCTTCGTGAGGCGGGCCGCTTTCGATCAAAACTATTCTTTGAGAAGGGCGCGGGCGACGGCGCTCCGATACTTCGCATAGAGGCCGTCGTATTTCTCGCGGGCGAGGGAGGGCGCAAAGAGTCGCTCCGCCGTGCGGAAGGAGGGAACGTCCTCCTCCCCGATCGCGCCGAGGGCGATCGCGCACATCAACGCCGCGCCGAGCGCCGTACTCTCCCGCTCCGCGGGCCGATCGACGGGAAGGCCGAGCACGTCCGCCTGAAACTGCATGAGGAAGTTGTTGGCCGAAGCGCCGCCGTCGCATTTGAGGACGCGCAGAGACGCGCCGCCCTCCCGCATACAGGCGCAGAGGTCGCGCGCGCCATAGGCGATCCCCTCGAGGACGGCCCGCACGATGTGCTCCCGCCGCGTGCCGCGCGTGATCCCCGAAAGGAGGGCGCGGGCATCGGGATCCCAATAGGGCGCGCCGAGCCCCGTAAACGCGGGGACGAAAAAGACCCCACCCGTGTCCGAGACAGAGGCTGCGATCCGCTCGCTTTCGGCGGCGTTTTCGATGAGACCGAGCTCATCGCGCAGCCACTGGACGCCGCTGCCCGCGTGGAACATGCTCCCCTCGAGGGCATAGACCGTGTTGCCCTTTACGGAGCGGGCCACCGTGGCAAGCAGGCCGTTTTGGGGAATGACGAGGCTCTCCGTCGGGAGCAGCATGAAGAGCCCGGTGCCGTACGTCACTTTGGCGTCGCCGGGGGCGAGACAGGCCTGCCCGAAGAGGGCGGACTGCTGGTCTCCGAGCACGCCCGCGATGGGGAATGCGCTCCGCCCGATCTCCATCCGCCCGAGCACGGCGTCGGAGGGGAGGACGGCGGGGAGCATCGCCTCGGAGATCCCGAAGTAGGCGAGAAGGTCCTCATCCCAGCGGAGGGTGCAGAGGTTGAAGAGCATCGTGCGGGAGGCGTTGGTATAATCGGTGGAAAAACTGCGCCCCTCCGTGAATTTCCACACGAGGTAGGCGTCGATGGTGCCGGCGCGAAGCCTGCCCTTTCGGAGGAGTTCGCGCGCCGCGGGCACATTTTCGAGCACCCATTTGATCTTGCTTGCCGAGAAATAGGCGTCGGGAAGCAGACCCGTCTTTTCGCGGATCTTCGCGGCGTCCTCTTTCGGGATGGAGGCGCAGTAGTCGCTCGTGCGGCGGCACTGCCACACGATGGCGGGATAGACGGGATCGCCCGTCTCGCCGTCGAAGAGAACGACGGTCTCCCGCTGGTTGGTGATGCCGAGGCCGAGCACTTCCCCGTCCCCTGCCGCGCGCACGCAGTCGGCCACGACGTAGGCGGCCTTATAGTAAATCTCGCCCGCGTCCTGTTCCACCCAACCGGGGTGCGGATAGCTGCTCGCGACCTCCTGCCCCACGCGGTGCACGAACCGCCGCGCCTCGAGGTCGAATAAGAAGGCGCGGATGCTCGTCGTCCCGGCGTCGAGCGCAATGCAATATCGTTTCATACTTCCTCCGTAATTTTTGCCTTAAAAACTTCTGCCGCCGCCCCCGCCGAAGCCGCCGCCTCCGTGTCCGCCGCCGAAACTGCCGCCCCCATGTCCGCCGCCGGAGTTGGAGGGACGGGAGACCATGCTGTGCGAGAGGCTGCCCGTCATGCCGCGGAACATGCGATTCCACCACATGGCGGAGACGACGATCTCGAAGTCGCTCGAGCGCGAAGAGACGTAAGCGGGCGGCTTCATGGTGAGCCCCTCGAATTTATCCGTCCACGCGTCCGTCACCCCCAAGACCTGCGCATAGGGAAGGATGGTGTAGTAGAGATCGGGATCTTCGCGGAGCATGAAGGCGATCTTATCCTTCTCGGTGTAGAGGATGAAATCCCGAAATCCGAGAATAAGCCCGAGCTGCTCGGCATATTTTTCTTCTCGAATGACGAAAAGTCCGCATACCATGCCCGCGATCGACGCTCCGAAAACGAGAATCGGAACGACCAAGCGAGACATCGAGACGGGATAGAAAACGAGCGAAAAACAGGCGAGGAGCGCCCCAACCGGAAGGCCCGCCGCGCATGTGAGAAGGCGCTTCCCCTTCCCCCATTTATACTTCCGCATCGCCGCCGACGCGGAAAACGACGCGGCGACGAGGAAGGAGATGGCATGGAGCAGGAGGCGCATCACGAGATTCAAGTGACAGTGGAGGGAGACGTGGGTCATCTCCCACAAGACGGGGAACGCGAAGAAGCCGAGCACGACGAAAATGCCGAGGCCGATGAGCAAGGTGCGGCCGCGCCTCGCCCACATGGGGCCGGCGACGGCGGAGACCTGCGCCTTCACCTCCTCCGCCGTGCGGTAGAAGCTGTTGGTGAGCTGCGACGTCCGCACCGGGTTCCCGTGCCGGAAGAGCCCCTCGAGATAGTTCCTCACGTGGATGGGAAGGCCGTCCGCCGCCTTTTCCGTGCGGGTGAGGAGCGGATCGTCTTTCTCCGTGAGGTCGATGGTGAGGTAGCCCTGCGCGGCGAGGTAAAAGACGAGCGCGCCGAGGTCCTCGGCGTCCACCGTGCCGTCGATGAGCTTGCCCATGAGCAGAGGGTCCATCTCCTCGGGCGCGGAGAGGCCCACCGTCGTCGTGATAAGGGGCGATTTCGCCGCAAACACTTTAATGAGGACGAGCGCCAAGAGGACGGCGACGAGGAGGAGCACGGCGAAGAGCAGGGCGAGGTCGATGGGCGGGTCCTTTAAGACACCCGCAGCAAATTTGAGGTCGAGCGTGATGCCGCGGTGCGCCGGGATCTCCTGCGCCGAAAGCCGCACCGTGCTTCCCTCCGTCTCCACGACTACGCCGAGGGCGTTGGACGTCGTCCCGTAGCCGCCCGCGTAGACGGCAAGCTGCTCCGCCGGCGCGGGAAGCCGGAGGGTGGCGGTAAAATTCTCCACCCCCGTGAACCAATCGAAGCCCAAGACGTCGAGCGGGAGATAGCCCTCCTCTTTGAGGGCGGGAACGGTCATCGTGTAGGTGATTTTGTAGACATGGGGTACGGAAATATCGACATAGTCCCCTTCCCGCCCCAAGTAGAAGGAGAGCATCTCATTCGAATCCGACTGCATGGAGACGGGAAGAGACTCCCCGTCGCGAAGGGCGGAGAGATGCTCGTAGCGCACCCCGCCCGTGAGGTCGAAATCGCGGATGATGCCGCTCCTTTGATAATTGAAGGTGACTTCGATCTCCTCGGTGACGGCGATCGTGCGATTTTGGGCGACGTCCATCGTGACGGCATAATCGCGGATGTCGAAGCCGTTGTCGGTGCCCGTTTCGGGAACGTGCTCCCCGCATCCCACGAACATCGTGAGCGCAAGGAGCACGCAGGTTGCGGCGGCAAGGCCGCGCAAAAAGTGTTTCATCAGAATTCTACCTTGACGTTTTGCCGTTCCTCTTGGCTTTCGAGCTCAAAGTAGCTGCGCTTTTTGAGCTTCATCCCCCCCGCAACGAGGTTGGAGGGGAATACGTCGATCTTGGTGTTGAGCGACTTGACCACGCCGTTGTAATACTTCCGCGCCGCGGCGAGCTCGCTCTCGATCTGCTGGAGCTGCCGCTGAAGGTCCGTGAAGTTGGTGTTGGCCTTGAGGTCGGGATAGGCCTCGGTGAGGGCGAAGAGCGATTTGAGCGTCCCCGAGAGGGCGTTTTCGGCGGCGAGCTTGGCGTCCCCCGTCGAAGTCATGGCGAGGTTGCGCGCCGCGATGACCTTTTCGAGCGTCTCGCTCTCGTGCTTGGCGTACCCCTTCACCGTCGCCACGAGGTTGGGGATGAGGTCGTACCGCTTTTTGAGATGGACGTCGATGGTGGCCCACGCCTCCTCCGTCTTGTTGACGAGCGTCTTGAGGCCGTTGTAGCACGAGACGTACCACACGACGAGCGCGATGGCGATGACGAGCACCGCGATCACGACGATGAGGGCGACGACGCCCCCCGAGATGAGCAGTTGATTCATTTGATTGTCCTCCGAAAAATTTCGTTCATAGCATATATCACCGTTTTTGCCGCAACGGAAACGGAAAAACGGCAGATTTTCGCCTTCCGCGGGGCGCTTCCCTCCGCGCTGCTTTTGCGCTTTTTCCGCGCTTCCTCCCCAATCCCCTGCGGGGCCTTTCGGGTTTCCCCCTTTCAGAGCATTGCGAGGATGGACTCGTAGATGGCCGTATCGCGGGGGAGATAGGTATCGAAGATGACGCGCAGGTCGCTGTGCGGATGGCGGAGTTTCCACTTGAGCACCGCCCCCACCGCGATCTCGGCGGCTTGGTCGTAAGGGAAGTTGAACACGCCCGTCGAGATGCAGCAGAATGCGACGGAGCTCAGCCCCATCTCCTCGGCAAGATCGAGCGTGGAGATATAGCAGGCGTGCAGATCGGCCCGGTCCTCCTCCGTCACCGTCCGCCCAACCATGGGCCCCACGGTGTGGATGACGTATTTCGAGGGAAGATTATAGGCCCGCGTCACGCGCGCGTTGCCCACTTCCTCCTCATGCCCGAGGGCGGCGATGATGAGCTGGCAATCCCGCCGCATCTGCATCCCCGCGGCCGAGTGCAGGAGGTTGTCGATGCAGTTGTGCCCCTCCAAAAAACAGCCGAGCAGCGACCGATTGGCCGCATTGACGACGGCGTCGGCGTCGAGCCGGCGGATGTCCCCTTCCCAGAGGGAGATCCCGGATTTCCCCACGGGAATATCGGCCGTGCGGACGATCCCGCGCTCCACGCTCTCCGTCCAGAAGAGGCTGTCTTGCAGCTTGAGGACGTCGGGCGGAGCGGGAAGGGGCGCGCGGACATTCATCCGGGCCCGCACGAGCGCGCGTTTTTTTTCATAGGCGGAGGAAAACGCGGCGATGAGCCCCCGCTCCCGCATGAGATAGCGGAGGAGTTCGTCGCAGGCCGCCTCCTTCCCCGCCCCGTCGAGCATCGCAGGACGCGGATAGGGTGAAAGGTCGATGGCCTTCGTGTAACTTTCTGTCATAGTGTCCCCTTTATCGTCTTTATCATATCATCTTTATGCGCAAATTTCAAGTACCCTCCCGAAAATGAATAAAAAATTTTTTCCGCGCATAAAAAGATTTGCAATCGCCGCCAAAATCGGATATACTTGAGACATGGAAAAAAATAAACCGACCCGCAAGGTCTATCCCTTTCAGTTTTCCCTCCTCCTGCTCGCGCTGGCCGTCCTCGGCCTCGCGCTCTGCGCGGCGGGCATCGGACTCACGACGTGGCAACTCGTAAGAGCCCTCCTCGGCGGCGCGCCCTCGGCCTACGAGTGCATCACCTACGCGCTCATGTACTTCGTGAGCGTCCTGCTCGCCGTCATCCTCATCTCCATGCTCATCTGCTCGCGCTATGTGCTCACGGAGGACACGCTCATCCTGCAGTTCGGCGTCATCCGCCAGAAGTTCGAGATCAAAAAGATCTGCTCCGTGCACCTCTTCAAGGGCGCCAAAAAACTCGCCGTCTATTTCGACGACTACCACACCAAGTATATCGTCATCGTCGTTAAGGAGATATGGTACGACGACTTCGTCCGCGAACTCACGGCGCGAAACGAACGCGTGGAATTCACCTTCTCCTCCGCGGAAGAAGAGGACGCCTTCAAAAAGAAGAAGTGACGCAAAATCCCCATACCATGCCTGAGGTTTGCGCTTCGAAATTCAATTTCTTACGTTTCATTGTACAGGAAAGCGCCCCGTTTTCGAGCCCCGCTGCAGTGCGCGAGTAAGCCTCGCAGAAAGCGGCCGTAACGAAAGATCTCTCGGGAAGATGAGGCCTCGCGGGACGGGGAAAACCGCTTCAAGGCGGATATGGCTACGGGACGGGGGAAGTTTTTTTATGAAATCGCGGAAACCGCGGCGAAAACGGTTGCATTTTGCGCAGGATTCGTGTAAAATAGAATTGTTGCAGAGATGGCGGAGCGGCTGAACGCGCACGATTCGAAATCGTGTTATGCAGGAATGTATACAAGGGTTCAAATCCCTTTCTCTGCGCCAAACAAGGGACGGGCAGTTACCGTAGTTCCCATAGGGAATTTAGGTAAGTCGCCGCTCAAAGAGAATTAGGCGTGGCGTGAAGCCACGCCTT
>CANQBG010000044.1 GCA_947588985.1 uncultured Clostridia bacterium | reverse complement strand
GAGCGTCTCAACCATATCTTCTCCAAGCTCACGAAGCGCGGCAAACTCACCGAGCTCGAGATCAAGACGGCCATGCGCGAAGTGCGCGTCGCCCTTCTTGAGGCCGACGTCAACCTGAAGGTCGTGAAGTCCTTCATCGCGGAGGTCTCCGAAAAGGCGGTGGGGCAGCAGGTCCTCGGGAGCCTCAACCCCGCCCAACAGGTCATCAAGATCGTCAACGACGAACTCATCGCCCTCATGGGGTCGGGGAACGCCAAGCTCGAAGTCTCCCCCAAGCCGCCGACGGTCATCATGATGTGCGGCCTTCAGGGCGCGGGCAAGACGACGATGTGCGCCAAGCTCGCCGTCCAGCTCAAAAAACAGGGCAAGCGGCCGCTGCTCGTCGCGGGGGACATCTACAGGCCCGCGGCCATCGACCAGCTCAAAGTCGTGGGCGGAAAGGCGGGCGCGGAGGTCTTTGAACGGGGCACGCAAGACCCTGTCAAGACGGCGAAAGAGGCCGTTGACTACGCGAGGAAGATGGGCTTCGACACCGTCGTCATCGACACGGCGGGCCGCCTCCACATCGATGAGAAGCTCATGCAGGAGCTTGAAAACATCACGAAGGCGGTGGAAGTCACCGAAATTCTTCTCACCGTGGACGCCATGACGGGGCAGGACGCCGTCAACGTCGCGGAGACCTTCAACGCGCGGCTCAACGTGACGGGCGTCATCCTCACCAAGCTCGACGGCGACACGCGGGGTGGCGCATGCCTCTCTATCAAGGCCGTGACGGGCAAGCCCATCAAGTTCATCGGCGTGGGCGAGAAGCTCACCGACCTTGAGCCCTTCTATCCCGACCGCATGGCGAGCCGCATCTTGGGCATGGGGGACGTTTTGTCCCTCATCGAGAAGGCGCAGGAGGCCGTCACCGAACAGCAGGTGAAGGACATGGAGCGCAAGATGCGCGAGAATTCCTTCACGCTCACCGATTATCTCGCGCAGTTCGAGACGCTCAAGAAGATGGGCGGCGCGGGCGCGCTCATGAGTATGCTCCCCGGCGCGGGCAAGCTCAAATTGAAGGAGGGGGACATCGACGAAAAGCGCATCGAACGGGTGCGCGCCATCATCCTCTCCATGACGCCGAAAGAACGCGACAACCCGCAGATCATCGGCTCCTCGCGGAAGCGCAGGATCGCCCTCGGCTCGGGGACGAGCGTGCAGGAAGTCAACCAGCTCCTCAAGCAGTTCGAGCAGACCAAACTGCTCATGCGCCAGATGCGCGGCGGGAAGAGAAGATTGCCGTTCTAAGTTCACGAAATTTCTCGTGCCGCCATGTCGTCATCCCGAGCGTAGCGGATCCACGCCTCGGAGGCTTTCCGTGGCACCCATGTCCGAAAGGCGGGGCTCGGGATTCAATCAATAAAAATTTAATTTAACATAAATCGGAGGTAACTACTATGGTCAAAATGAGACTTGTGAGAATGGGCGACAAGAAGTCCCCCGTCTACAGGATCGTCGTGGTTGACGCGCGCAAGGCGGCAACGGGAGAATACATCGAGAAGGTCGGCTTCTACGATCCCAAGTCCAATCCCGTCACGCTCGAAGTGGACGTCGAAAAGGCGAAGGAATGGATCGCGAAGGGCGTTCAGCCCACCGAGACGGTGAAGAGCCTGCTCGTGAAGGCGGGCGCGCTCGAAAAGAGCGAGAAGCTCTCCCCTTCCAAGACCAAGGGCAAGAAAAAGAAGAAGTAAGAAAGGACGGAAAACGGCACACCCATGTCCGAGGGGCGGGCCTCTGTTTTGGCCGCCCCATGTAATGGAGGAAAATCATGTTAGAACTCATCAAGTATATCGTCGAACACCTCGCAGAGGAGAAGGATCAGATCGAATATCGCGTGGAGGAGACGGAGGAGGAGATCACCGTCACCGTGCTGCTCGCGGATTCCGACATGGGCAAGGTCATCGGCAAGCAGGGCAAGATCGCCAAGGCACTCCGCACCCTCGTCCGCGCCACCACGCCCAAGGATTCCAAGAAGTATAACGTCGAGATCGAAGAGCGCGCAGAGTAACGATGGACGCCAAGTTTCTTCTGCTCCTCATCAGCTGGGTCTCCGTCCTTGCGGGGGTCGTCCTCATCGTGCTGCATTTTACGCTGCACCTCAGCGTCGTCTGGGGTTCGGCGTTTCTTGCCGTGGGGACGGTGGCGAGCCTCGTCGCCGTCTCCCTGCGCCGGCGGGACATCCGGAGGGCAAAGGAAGAGGCGGCGCGGGAAGCGCGTCATCAAAAAAAGAAAAAGTAAGGCGCGGGCCCGAACAGGCGATCGCGCCACGGCTTTGGGGAGGCACAGGCGGCCTCCTCTCTTTTTGCGGCACAAACGGAGCCCCAAAAAGGCGCGCGCAGAAATTCGCGTTCCGCCCGAAAATTTGCGGGGAAATCCTTGCAAAATGCCGCGTCATGCGGTATAATATCCATATATGGCTGTATTTCTTTCTCACAGTACGGAGGAGACGCTTGCGTGGGCGAAGGCGTTTGCGAAAACGCTTCGCGCGGGCGACGTCGTCCTCCTCGAAGGCGGCATGGGAGCCGGGAAAACGATGCTCGCGAAGGGCATCATCGCGGGCATGGGTATCCCCGATGAGGTCACGAGTCCTACATATACCTATGTCAACGAGTATGGCGGCGGCCGCATTTTTCACTTCGATTGCTACCGCATTACCTCGGAGGCGCAGGCCCTCGGGTTGGGGCTTGCCGACTACTTCGAGGAGGGCGGCATTTGCCTCGTGGAATGGTCGGAAAACATCCGCGGGCTGCTTCCGGAGGACTGCAAGACCATCCGGATCTCGGGGGAGGGCGAAGGCCCGAGGGAGATCGTATGCTGAAATTTCTCGCATTGGATACCAGCGCGAAAAAACTGCTTGTCGCGGCGCAGAACGCGGACATGGTGGCCTCCTATTGCGCCGAGAGCGCGGAAAAACACTCCGTCGATCTCTTCCCCGCGATCGAGGATGTGCTCCGCCGTGCGCAGCTTTCCCTCGCGGAGTGCGACTTCCTCGCGTGCGTCGTGGGCCCCGGGTCGTTTACGGGCATCCGCATCGGCATCGCCGCCGTAAAAGGCCTTGCGATGGGGTCGGGCCGCCCCGCGATCGCCGTCACCTCCCTCGACGCCCTCGCATACGCTGAAGAGAGCGAGACGAAGGTGGCCGCCGTGGACGCCGGTCACGGGCACGTCTATGCGCAGGGCTACGGCGCGGCTGTCTTTCCCGCCGGGTACTATCCCACGGAAGTCGTCGCGGCGCGCGCGGCGCTCGTGGAAGCCCCCATTCTCGCGGGCGAGGAGATCGCGGGGCTCGAGGCGAAGGTCGTAGACCGCACCCAAGGCCTTCTCCGTGCGGCGAGCGCGAAGTGCTACCTCGGGACGGCGGAGCCCTCCGAACTTGCGGCAGTCTATTTGAGAAAATCCAACGCGGAGGAGCGGCGATGAACGGCAGGGGCTGGACGATGAACGATCTCGACGGCATTGCCGAGATCGAGCGGGAGTGCTTTTCCGACCCGTGGACGCGCAGAATGCTCGCGGACAGTTTCCTCTCGGAGCGCTTCGAGGGCGTCCTCTTGGAGGAGGACGGCCGCGTCGTCGCCTATGGAGGGGAGAGCATCGTCTTTGACGAGGCGGAGATCCAGCTCGTTGCCGTGAGCGAAATGTACAGGCGGTGCGGGCGAGGACGCAAGATCCTCGACGACCTCCTCGAGATCGCGCGGGCGCACGGGGTGAAGCGCGTCTTTCTCGAAGTCCGCGTCTCCAATGCAAGCGCGCAACTGCTCTATCTCAAGGGTGGGTTCCGCGGGCTCTACTGCCGCACCCGCTACTATCCCGACGGGGAGGACGCCATCGTGATGATGCGCGAGCTCGATTGAGCCTTTCATTCATACAAAAGGGGGAGGGACGGGACCTCGTGATGCTCCACGGGTACCTCGCCTCCAAGGAAAGTTTCTTTCCGGAGATCGAATATTTTTCACAGTTTTACCGCGTTACCGCACTCGACTTCTTGGGCATGGGTGGGGCGGACGCGCTCACCGAGCCCTTTTCCGTGGGCGACTACGCCGCGTGGACGAAGGCGGCGCTCCTCTCCCTCGGCGTGAGAGAACCCTATGCCATCGCCCACTCCTTCGGGGGAAGAGTCGCCATCAAACTGCTTCGGGAGGGCTTCCTGCAACGGGCCGTCCTCGTGGGGTGCGCGGGCGTCGTGAAGCGGCACGGGCTCCTCTATTCGATGAAGGTCGGGGCGTATCGCGTCGTAAAAAAGTTCGCGCCCGCCTTTGCCGAGGCGCATTTCGGCAGCAGCGACTACCGCGGCCTCTCCCCCGTGATGAAGGAAAGCTTCAAGCGCATCGTGGCGGAGGACCTGCGCGCCGACGCGGAAGCCATCGAGGCGCCCGTCCTCTTTCTCTGCGGCGACAGAGACCGCGAGACCCCGCTTGCATCCGTGAAACTTTTGCATCGCGCCGTAAAGCATTCCGAGCTCCGCGTGCTCCCCGGCGCGGGACACTTTGCCTATCTCGACGATCCGCCTTCCTTCCGGTTGGCGGCGGAGGAATTTTTTGATGATCACACTTGAATGGTACTTGACGTCGGCGGCCTACGCCATCGTGCTCGCGCTGCTCCTCGTGGGCGTCGCTCTGCCCCTTTGCGGCATTTTGCAGCAGGAGGGCTACTCCGGTCGCGCGCTCCTTCGCTGGCACTACCGGAAGGGGAACGAGCTCAAAAAGCGGATCTATTTGCTCACGCTCGTCTCGGCGCTCCTCACGGCGCTCCTCGCGCTCTCCTTCTCCTTTGCGGGAAGCTCCGCCTCGCGGCTCGTCGCCTTCCTCGGCTACGCGGGCGCGCTCGCCCTCTTCCTCTATGCCTTCCGCTTCGCCCTCAAGGTGAAACTGCGCTTCACGCCGCGCATTTTGCGGCTCGCCGTCGCGCTGTACCTCGTGCTCGCGGGCGTTTTCTACGGCCTCTCCTTGGGCATGGGTGCCCTGTCCGCCGTCATCGACCATCCGCTCGCCGACACGCTCCTCGGCACGGTGCCTCTGGCGCTCCTGCCCCTTGCGCTCCCCGTCGCCGTCGCGGGCTGCAATTTCCTGATGAAGGCCTACGAGCTCCCGCACACCCAAAGGCTCCTCAAAAAGGCTACGGAGACCATTCAAAAGAGCGACTGCAAAAAGGTCGGCATCACGGGCTCCTTTGCAAAGACGAGCGTCAAGCACTATGCGGCGGCGATCTTGGCGGAGAAGTACCGCGTGAAGATGACGCCCGCCTCCTACAATACCCCCGCGGGCATCGCCAAATTTGTCAACGCGGAGGGACTCGATTGCGACCTCTTCCTCGCGGAGATGGGGGCGCGAAAACGCGGCGACATCGCGGAGCTTTGCGACATGGTATGCCCGTCGCTCGCCATCATCACGGGAATTTGCCCGCAGCACCTCGAGACGTTCAGCTCACTCGAGGCCATCAAGGCGGAAAAGGGCGTGCTCGCGGAGCGCGCGGAGACCGTCGTCCTCGGGCGGACCGCCGCGGGCCTTTCCAAGGAGGGCGCGCTGCTGGAAGGGCGGGATTTCGGCGCGGAAAACGTCGTCCTCGGCCCCGACGGCACGCAGTTCGACCTCGTGCTCGGCAATGCGCGCCGCACCCTCTTTTGTAACCTCCTCGGCCGCCATGCCGCGGAGGACGTCGCCCTTGCCGCCGCGCTCGCCCATCTTCTCGGCATGACGATAGACGAGATCGCCGCGCGCGTCCCCGCGCTGAAGCCCGTACCCCATCGCCTCGAACGGCTCGATGAAAACGGCGTGGCGATTTTAGACGATTCCTACAATTCCAATATCATGGGAGCGAAGGACGCCGTGGAAGTTTTGAAGCTGTTCGGGGGCAAGAAATACGCCGTCACTCCCGGCCTCGTGGAGCTCGGGGAGCTCGAGGAACAGGCCAATGCGGACTTGGGGGCGCAGCTCGTCGGGCTCGACGGGGTGATCCTCGTGGGGGAGACCCTCGTGCTCTCCGTGCGAAGCGGCTATTTGGCGGCCGGCGGGGAGGAGGGGAAGCTGCGCGTCGTCCCTACCCTTCAGAAGGCGCAGGAAATTCTCGCCGCCGAGCTCTCCGCGGGCGACTGCGTGCTCTTTTTGAACGACCTTCCCGATAAATATCTGTAAGCGGCCGCGCCGATACCGAAGAAACACCTCCGAAGCACGAAAACTTTGCGGAGGTGTTTTTTGATGAAAAAAATCACGGTAGCCGTCTTTTTCGGCGGGAGATCCAACGAGCGCGAGATCTCCGTCATCACGGGCATGCTCGCCGTCAATCTCCTGCGGCACACGCAATTTTCCGTGTTGCCCGTCTATCTTCCGCCCGCGGGAGGCATGGCTACGGGGAACTTTGCGGGCCCCGCCGACTTCCGCCGCGGGGCCAAGACGAGGCTGATCCCCCTTCGTTTGGAGCGGGGCGGGCTCGTGCTGCGGCATAGGAACATCGGGGTGGACGTCGCCCTCAACTGCTGCCACGGCGGCATGGGGGAGGACGGCACGCTCTCCGCGCTCCTGCGCTTCTATGGTATTCCCTTGGCGTCGCCCGAGGCACCCATGTCCGCGGTCTTCATGAACAAAATTTATTCCAAGGCGTTTGCGCGGGGGCTCGGCGTCCCCACCCTCGAGAGCTTTTTCGTGCGCGAAGGGGAGGAGGGCGCGCCGAAGTATCCCGTCGTCGTCAAGCCCGCCCGCCTCGGCTCGAGCATCGGCATTTCCGTCGCACGGGACGAGGAGGAATACCGCGCCGCCCTCGCCCTTGCCTTCCGCCTCGACGGCGCGGCCCTCGTCGAGCGGTATCTCGCGGGCAAGCGGGACATCAACTGCGCGGCCGTCCGGCTCGGGGGCGAGACGGTGCTCTCCCCCCTCGAGGAAGTCTTTTCGGGCGGGGAACTGCTCACCTTTTCGGAGAAATACGAGGGCGGGGCGCCGCGCGAGAGCGTCCTTCCCGCAGACCTTACCGAAGGGGTTGCCGAAGAGATCCGCGCCTACACCCGTCTGCTCTATGAGACGTGCGAGGGAAGGGGGGTGGTGCGGGCGGATTTTCTCGTCGCGGGGGAGGAGGTCTACTTCAACGAGCTCAACACCGTCCCCGGCTCGCTCGCCTGCCATCTCTTTGCAAAGAGCCTCAAGGGAAAGCGCGATTTTCTCGTCTCACTCCTTGAGGAGACGTTGCACGAGGCACCCATGTCCAAGGAGGTGCTCTCCTCTGGCATCTTGGAGAGCGAGCTCTTCCGCGAGGGGCGGGGGAGCAAACGGCGGTAAAAAGCGCGCCGCCCGAAACTCGGGCGGCGCGCGATTTCATGCAAAAGTCAGTCCCTTCTTCTGCCCACAATGGAGAGCACGATGAAGAGGTAGCGCAAGAAGTAGACGAGGGAGATGAGGAGGGAGGAGACGTAGGTCATCGCTGCCGCGGAGAGGACCTTCTTGGCCCCCGGGAGCTCTTCCTCCGTAAGGATCCCCTCCTCCACGAGCATCTTCTTGGCGCGCGACGAGGCGTTGAATTCGACGGGCAGCGTCACGAGCATGAAGAGGGTGGAGAGCGAATATAAGATGATGCCCGCGATCATCATCCATTCTCCCGCTTTGGAACCCGTGGCGGCGAAGAGGACGACGTCTAACACGATGCCGATCACGATGAGGGGCAGGGCGAGCCGCGAGCCGAGATTGGCCGCGGGCACGAGCGCGGTGCGGATGCGGTAGGGGAGATACCCCTCCTTTTTCTGCATGACGTGCCCGATCTCATGCGCCGCCACGGCCACCGCCGCCACCGAGGCCGAGCCGTAGGTGCTCTCGGAGAGGTTGACCTGCCGCTTCGTGGGATGGTAGTGGTCGGAGAGACGGCCGCGCACGCGGTTTACGGTGATGTCGTCCACGCCGTGACGCCTCAGAAGGCGCACGGCGGCGTCGTACCCCGTCATATGCGAGGCGTTGGGCACCTTGTCAAAGGCGGAATAGGTGGAATTGACCTTCGCGCTCGCCCAGCCCGAGAGGGCGATGAAGGGGAGCAGGATGAGCAAAAACAGTAAGTAATCCATAAATCACCTCACCTCTATTATACCACAACTTCGGGGATTTCCAACACTTTTGCGCCCATTTCTTCGCGGATTTTCCCAAAAACCCGCTTTCGCCCAAGCGCGCTCTCTTGCGGCCGCGCGGGCGGCGCGCAGTACGTCAGCCGTTCCCCTTTAAGAGGGTCTGTACGAATTCCGTATCGCGATAGCGGACGTACAGCAGATAACTTTCGAGCGGCAGGGCGAAGTTCGCACGCACGCCCGTCCCATAGGGCAGAAGCACGCAATCGATGTGTTCGCGCGCCAACTGTTCCTTCAGCCCGTCTCCAAACGCGCGCTCCACCCGCCCGATCAGGCAAAAATCATCCTCCTCTACGGCGCGGAGCTTCTTCCGCCCGCATTGGGGGCACCGCTCGCCGCTGCAGACGCGGTTACATCCCTCGCAAAAATTCATACCATGCCTCCGTCATGAAAAGTAGAAAATCTCTTCGAATTTCTTATCGAGCGCGACGCAGAGAATGAGCGCGAGTTTGGCCGTGGGGCAATACTGCCCCGTCTCGATGGAACTGATCGTATTGCGTGAGACGCCCACCATGGCGGCGAGCCCGCCCTGCGAGATGCCCTTCTCCGCCCGCACTTCCTTGAGGCGGTTGTGTAATACCAATTTGTCGTCCATATCCCGCCTCAAAGCTCGACGCCGCACAGTCCGAGGATCCAGAAGACCCAATAGACGGCCGTAGCCGCCGTAATGAGGGCGGCACAGACGATAAAGACGACCTTCGTCTTCTTGTTCTTGTTTACGCATGCCTGCACGATATTCTGCGCCGCTACGCCCGTAAACAGGATGCAGAAGAACTCGGGCGAGAACTCGTTCCCCGTAAAGATTTTGGAGAACATGATGATAATGCAGGCAAACTCCGTGGCGATGAACCCCGCATAGTTCGCCCATTGCATCTGCGAGCGCTGCCGCTCGTCTCCGTTTTTCGCGTTCTCGGTCCGCGCCCGCGAGAGGACTTCTTCCCGCGA
>CANQBG010000043.1 GCA_947588985.1 uncultured Clostridia bacterium | reverse complement strand
CTCGTGCCCACGACGGTCATCGCCCTCCGCCTCGCCGCGGGGAGCGCTTCCCCCTCCGATATCTTCCTCCCCACCCTGCTCTCCACTTTGCTCTCGACGGTTTTGGGCGTCCTCTTCTTGCTCGCGGCCCGCCGCATACGGCCCAAACGGCGCGGAGGAAAGGCATGAAGTGGGTCTCCTATCTCGTCCCCGCGCTCTTTCTGCTCCTCTTCCTCTATGCCCTCTTCCGCCGCGTGAGGCTCTACGACTGTTTCACGGAAGGCGTGAAGGGGGCCATTCCCCTCGTTCTCTCCCTCTTCCCCTACCTCGCCGCCATGCTCATTCTCTCTTCGCTCTTCGAGCACAGCGGGCTCTCCGCGCTCTTCACGAAGGCCCTCGCGCCCGCCTTCCGCTTTCTCGGCATTCCGCCCGAGATCGCGCGGCTCGTGCTCATCAAGCCCTTCTCGGGGAGCGGGTCTACGGCCGTCCTCTCCGAGATCTTCGCATCTTACGGCCCCGACAGCTACATCGGGCGGTGCGCGGCCGCCGCCTACGGCTCGAGCGAGACCGTCTTTTACATCTCCGCCGTCTACTTCGCGGGGAGCAGGAAGAAACTGCTGCGGCCCATCGTGTGCGCGCTCGCGGCCAACCTCTTGGGCGTCGTCGCCGCTTGTCTCCTCTGCCGGGTGATGTAAGCAGTTCACGGAAAAATGCCCCCTCCTTGCGAATTTTTAACAAGTTGTGAACATCGTTCATAAAAAACAATTTTTTCGACTTTCTTCGACAAAATACTTTCCTTTTCGCGGTGGCGGGGCTATAATAGAGGCACAAAAACAAATTGCGTTCATAATTTTTCCCCCTTATCATATGGAAACTCCCCGCGGCTTCGGCCGCGGGGAGTTTCCCTTTTTGCAATTTCTCAGTACGGGAGCTTTAAGTGTTGCCCGCGCAGACATTCGGGCATCACGGTGTAGCGGTTGAGGGGTTTGTGGCGGTATTTCTTCTTGGAATGCCCCTCCGCGAAGGCGAGCATGACGCCATAGAGGATGGCCGGGCCGAAGTTGAAGAAGTTGCAGTCCACGAAACTCGTCATGATGAGGGCGAGCACGGAGAGCAGGATGAAGGTCTTTTCATGCGTGGGGCGGGTGAGATAGAGGGCAAACGTGTCGATGCGGTGCAGCAAATACGCCGCGATCCCCAAGAGCCCGCAGGAGGCGAGGAGCTGGAGGTAGGTATTGTGCGCGCGGGGCGGCATGAAGCCCGTGAAGGTATCGAAGGTGAAACCGGGCGTCTTATAGAATCCCACGCCGAACCACGGCGCGCCCGCAAAGGCCTCCCAGCAGTTCTTATAGATGGTGTCGCGGTGGCTGGGGTCCGTCCCCGCCTCGATGAGTTTGGAGAACACGCGCACGACCTCGCCGTGCAGAAAGAGGAGGACGAAGAGGAGGGCGCAAAGAGCCGCGATCGTCACGAGCAGATGCCCTTGCCGCGCTTCCCTGCGGCAGGCGAGGAGGACGTAGACGCCGCATAAGACGATCTCCACCGTCCCGAAGAGGATGCCCCCGCGGCTCTGCGTGAGGCAGAGGAAGAAGTAAAAGACGGCGGCGACGATGGTATACGGCCATCCGCGCTTCCGCGTGGCGGCAAAGTAGCACGGCGCGGGGAGGCACATCGCCATGATACAGGCGACGTTGTTATAGACGCCCCAGCCCGTGTAGAGATCTTCCCGGCTGACCGCCGTGGCGGAGAAGAGCTTATCGGGGGGGTACATGCCCGCGATCTCGACGCACATTCCCACGCCGATGGCGAAAAACAGGATGGGAAGATAGGACTTGCGCAGCCCATCCCAATCGACGGTGAGCGAGAAAAACGTGTAGAGCAGGGAGAGGGAGAGAAACTGCGCAAAGCCGAAGAAGGCGCTCTTTAGAAGCTCCCGTTCGGAGAGGGTGAATACCCCGCCGAGCAGGTAGGCGATCCCGAGAATGATGAGCCCGCCTAGGAGCCGGGGCAGCGAGAGCTGCGCACGGTGCGCCATGACCATGCTCACAAACTTCGCCACGATGAGCACGATGAGCACGAGGAAGATGATCGCAAGTTGGACGACGAAGGCGCGGTCTCCGAAAATCGTCGTCTCGGGGTGCTTGATGGGGTTATTGGGCTTGGAAAGCGTCATGTAGGCGCAACAGGCGACGGGCACGCCGGGGAGCGCGTCGTCGGAAAAGAGAAATCCCAAAAAGACGAGCAGGAGGTAGAGATAGTAAACCTCGAGCTCGCGCGACATCGTCTCCGCACACACCATGAGGCCCGCAATGAGGACGGCATACGCGGGGGAATGAAAGAAATTCGCAATACAGGTGCAGAAGAAATTGTTTTTGAGTTTGGGAAAGGCCTGTATGAGCATGGGGAAATTATAGCAGTTCTCGGCCCGTTTGGCAACCGTCTGCGCGCGATTTTGGGAAATTTATGAACGATTCCACGCAATTTTCACCATTCCTATGCAATTTATTCGGATAAATTTGATAAATCCGCACCGAAGCCCCCTTGCCCCGACGCCCGTAGGGCGAAGTAAGGATCCCGAAGTACGAAGTCCGATTCTATCATCGATCAAGGGGATTCTTCACATTCGTTCAGAATGACGGCGTTTTCCCTCGCGGAGCGAGTAGCCCTCCCCCCATGGGGGGGAGGGTGGCGCGGCCCCGCCGCGACGGATGGGGGGCAATCCTTCTCCTTATAAAAAAGCCGGGGGGCCGGGGGAATTTTTTCCCCCGACCTTTTCGTTTTTTTGCGATCAATATTCCGGCGTCATGCCCACGATAACAAATTGATTATACAATTCGTTGGGCACCGGACGATGTCTTGTGCGGCATCGGCAGGCTCAACGCTTGCGCTGAGCTGAATATAGCTCCCCGATTGCGGTGAAAGATACAGCTTGCCCGTCTTGTTAAGTGTCACGCCGATTATCACACCCCCCTCCGTGTCGCTCAAGTGTTTTCGGGCCCTTTTCCGAAAAAATATTTTTTTCTTGCAAAATTGTATAAAAAAAGCCCTCTCGGGAGTCATTCCCGGGAGGGGGACGTGATCTTTGCGGATTTTACTCGGCCTCCCCGAGGAGGCGCTTATAGAGGAGACTCTTGGCCACGCCGCGGTCCTTTGCGACCTGCTTTAAGGCCTCCTTCTTCTCCATGCCGAGGGCGAGGTAGTGCTCGAAATGTTCGCGTTCGGAGAGCGCAAGCAGGGGGTTTTCCTCCTTCGCGCCCTCCACGAGCAAGACGCATTCCCCCCGCTTCTCGCCGCGGTAGCCCTCCGAGAGCAGAAATTCCACGCTCTCCTCGTGGATCTTGGTGATCTCGCGGACGACGCACGCCCGCCGCTCGCCCAAGACCTCATAGAGGAGCGAAACGTAGTCGTCTAAATCCTGCGGCGCGCAGTGGAAGATCAGCGTACCTCGGACATGGATATGCCGTTTGAGCTCTTCGAGGCGTTTTGAACGCTTCTCGGGCAGAAAGCCAACGAAGGTAAACTGCCGCGCGGGAAAGGCCGAGAGCACGAGCGCGCACACGAAGGCGCACGGCCCGGGAAGCACCGTATAGGGCTCCCCCGCCTCCTTCAAGACGCTCGCGACGATGTTTCCGGGGTCGGAGATGACGGGCATCCCGGCGTCGGAGACGACGGCGACGCGCTTGCCCTCCCGCGAGAGCGCGAGCAGTTTTTCCGCCGCCTCCCGCTCGTTATATTTATGGCACGCGACGAGCGGCTTCTTGATCTCATAGGCGGAGAGCAGGCGCACGGTGTTGCGCGTGTCCTCGCAGAAGATGACGTCGGCCGCCTTCAGCTCCTCGAGGGCGCGCAGGGTGATATCTTTGAGATTGCCGATGGGCGTGGCGACGAACGAGATCATACTTCCTCCTTGCAGTTGACGAGCGTGGGGAAAACCCGCGTTCCCGGCCTTCCTCCCTTCACGGCGCAAACGAGCGCGGCATAGGGCTCCTTCTCCGCCGTCCCCGCGACGAATTGCAGCTTTTTGGGCTCCAAACCTCGGACATGCATGCCACAGAGAAGCTCTGTGATGCGGTCGGCGCGCAAGATGACGGCCAGCCTTCCGCCGAATTTGAGGCAACGTTTTGCGCTGTCCAAGAGCTCTTCGAGCGAGAGCGAAAGCTCCCGCCGGCAGGGGGCGAGCGCCTCGTCCGCCTTGGAAAATCCCCCTGCGCTCCGCTCATAGGGCGGGTTACAGAGGATGAGGGAGAAGGCCTCCGTGTATGCGCCGCCGATCTCCTGCACGCGGCAGCGCTCCACCGTAAACGCATTTTCAAGTTTATTGAGGGCGACGGTCGCGGCGCTCATGGCGGCAAGGTCCTCATCCGCCTCGAAGAGGGTGACATGGGAAACGCCCGCATTTTCGGCAAAGAAATGCAGGCCGACGACGCCCGATCCCGCACAGAAATCGGCCACGTTCTCCCCTTTTTTGGCCTTTACAAAGCGGGCGAGGTGCACGGAATCGGACGTGAAACGATACTTTTCCGTATCTTGATAGATTTGATAGTCTCCGATGAGGAGGGATTCGAGGACGCGCATGATCGGCATAAAAAGAAAAAGGCGCAGGGCGCCTTCTCCTTCCTTTAAGGCTTACGCTGTGATCGCGCCCGTAGGGCAGCCGTCCTCGCAAGCGCCGCAGTCGATGCAGACATCGGGATCGACGACGTACGTCGCGTCACCCGCGGAGATCGCGCCGACAGGGCAGGTATCCGCACATGCGCCGCAGGATACGCAAGCATCCGAAATCGTGTGAGCCATGGGTCCACCTCCATATAAATCTTACCCGTATTATATCACAGTTTTCGGGTTTCGTAAAGAGTTTTTCGGAAAAACTTCTCTAATCGGCCGAATTTTTATCGTCGTCGTCGGGATCGGATTCCGCCGTCCGCTTGAAACTGAGCTCGGCGGCCGGGAAGTCGCGGTAAAAGACGGCTCCGTCCTTTTCGATCTTGACGCGCACCGTCATCTTGAGCATGTCCGTAGAGATCACCATGCCCTTGCCCTCGGGCGTGCCCACCGCGGAGCCGAGCTTGGGCATCTGCTTGCACACGCCGGCGTAGTAGTCGTTTTCATAGGAGAGGCAGCACATGAGCCGCCCGCACAGGCCGGAGATCTTGCCGGGATTGAGCGAAAGGCCCTGATTTTTGGCCATCTTGATGCTGACTTTGCGGAAATCGGGCATGGCCCCCGCGCAACAGCACACCCGCCCGCACGGCGCCACGCCGCCCAAGATCCTCGTCTCATCGCGGCTTCCCACCTGTTTGAGCTCGATGCGGAGGCGGAACACCGAGGCGAGGTCCTTCACGAGTTCGCGGAAGTCCACCCTGTTTTCGGCCGTAAAGGTGAAGATGACTTTGCTCCCGTCGAAGGTGAATTCGCAGTCGATGAGCTTCATGGGGAGCCCGCGCGCGGCGATCTTCTCCTTGCAGATCTTCATCGCCTCGGGGCGGCGCTCCTCGTTCTTTCTGGCGATCTCCTCGTCCTTCGCCGTCGCAATGCGCGTAACGGGCTTTAAGGGGGCGACGAGGGCGGCGTCGTCCGTCTCATGCGCGGGGTTTACGACGGTGCCGAATTCCGGCCCGCGCGCCGTCTCCACCACGACATGCTGCCCGCGGACGAGCGTGAGCCCGCCGTCGGAGAAGTAATAGGGCTTTGCATTGCCCTTGAATTTGATCACGACAACTTTTGCCATCTCTTTTCTTCCTCCCGCATCCGAAGGGCAAAGGACAAAAATGCCTGCCCTGCGTTGGCGTTGAATTGGATCTCTCTCTCACAGGCGGCGAGCAGCTCGACGCTATCGAGCAGAGTGGCCATGTGATATTTTTGGGAAATTTTTTGCACGTTTTCCGACCTTCGGACGCAATACTGCGCCTGTCCGCAACAAAGGAGCATCGCGTCCCTTATCACGAGCCCGAGCGCGGAGAGGAGCGTCTTGCACTCCTTGCGCTCCCCGAGCTTCCTGCAGAGCTCCTCGGGGTTTTCGAGAAGCAACAGGTCCTCCGCGAGGCGGTATTCCTCCCCGCCGTCCGAGATGAGCGTCTCCGCCACGGAATAGATCCCGCCGCTCGCCGCAGCCGCCTCTTCGAGGCCGGAGGTGCGGACATGCCCCCTTCGGAGCGCCTCCAACACGGCCTTTTCGGAGAACGGCGGCTCCGCCATTTTCACGGCGCGCGAGAGCACCGTGGGGAGCACGGCGTGTTCGGCCGTCGCCCCGAGGAGGAACCATACGCCCGCGGGCGGCTCCTCCAAGACCTTCAGAAGTTTATTCTGCACGAGCTGCGAAGCCGTCTGGAATCCGTCGATCACGATGAGCTTCTTCTCCCCCTCCACGGGGCGCAGAAGGCTCTCGTCGATGATGGCGGAGGCGGCGTCCACCGAAAGTTTCTCCCCCTTGCGCGGGTAGATGAGGCAATCGGAATAGGTCTCCCCGTCGATGAGACGAGAAACGCGCGTCCCCTCCTCCGCGCCGAAGAAGGCCTTGGCGCACTCTTTGAGGAGGGTGCGGAGCAGCTCCCCGTCCGGAAACAGGATGAGCACGGTGTGCGGCGCGGCCGTATTTTGTGCGTCCTCGGCGTAGCGGCGAAAGGCCGCCGTCGAGCGGAGAAGCGTCCTCATGCCTCCCCCTTGACCGCGTACATGGGTACCATGCCCGCAGGAGCCCCCTCGGAAACCTCTTCTCGGACGAGCGTCTGCAAGTATTTGGCGAGCTTTTTGAGGTGGCGCAGTTTGGTGCAGGGAGAGAGGTAGAACAGGAGATAGTTTCCGTCGTTGAACTCGGGATATACCCCCTTCGCCTCGAGAAATTTTTCCGAGATGCCGCTCCGCGCGCCGAAGGGAACGAGGAGCTTGGTCCAATCGTCGTTTTTCACGCAGCCGAACTTCTCCTTAAAGAGGGCCGCCGCCCGCTCGATCTTCTCGTTGCGGGGGAATTTGACCGCGAGCTCCACGCTCGCCATGATGGGATAGGAGGGCGACGTGGTGCGCAATTTTTTGACGGAATCCTCCAGCCGCCCCGCCCATTTCGCGTTTTTGGCGGAGACGACGGCCCCCTGCGTCATCGCGGGGAGGGACTTGTGCACGCCGTCCACCCAAAGGTCGGCATAGGTGCCCGCATACATTTCGGGCACGAAATGCAGGTGACTGCCGTGCGCGCCGTCGAGAAGGAGGGGCTTCCCCTGCTCGTTGCAAAGGTCCCGCGCCGCCTGCAGGGCGGGCAGAAATCCATAGTAATCGGGCGAGGTGAGAAGGAGCGCGTCCGCCCCGGAAAGGGCCTCCCGCATTGCCTCCGGCGTGGGCTGACGGGAGATGCCGAAGGAGGTCTCCTGCGGGATCGGAACACACTCGAGACCGAAAACGGAGATACCATGTCCGACGCACGGGTGTGAGAAAATGGGCGCGGCGATTTTTTTCGCGCCGGCGTCGCGCAGGGAGAGCAACATGGAAAACACGCCCGACGTGCTCCCTTCCGTGAGAAGAAAACTGCGCCGCGCGCCCAAGATCGCCGCAATGTCCTCTTCCGCCTCTTTGAGCACCCCCTTGGGGGAGAGGAGACAATCGGAATAGGAGAGCTCGGTGATATCATACCCCCACCGCTTGTGGCCGGGCGTGTGGAAGGAGATGTGTTTTTTTTGCGCGTCCAACATGGAGGAAATGTGCAGCTTCATGATCCGTACCTCTGCATCAGCCAATGGACGAGGGAATAAAATTCAAACCGGAGATCGGTGGAGTCGCTCCCGTTGTAGAAGGCGACGAGATGGATGTCGTCGGCGCGCCGGACGGTCTTTCCCGTCTCGTCCTCCGCGTCGTAGTAGACAAACTCGCTCAGCCGCGTGATCTTGCCGATGTTGAGGGCGACGGTATACGTCTTTCCGGCGGGCGAGGTGTAGGGCGTGTAGGAAAACAGGCCGCTCGCGCACGCCTCCCGCACGGCGAGATAGTCGGTGCGGAGCTTGACGAGCCGCGCGCGCTCCAAGGCGACGCCCGCCTCCTTCTGCGCGGAAGTGCGGAAGCGCTTGTCCTTTCCGTTGCGGGCGAGGAAAATTTCGCGGACGGCGGCGTCGTCGGGGACGTCGTTTTGCTCCCACTGCGCGCCGAATACCTTTGCAAGATAGGCCTCGCATTCCTTGGCCATCGCGGGGAGCTCGATATAGGGATTGCAATACTCGGTCGGCTCGCCGTAGTCGGTGATCCCATCGACGATGAAGTCCTCGAGATGGTTCTTTACGACGGTCTCCGTGCCCTCCGTCATCTCATAGTCCTGCCCGGAGATAAAGACGGCCTTGCCCTGCTTGGCGGCGCGCCGGGCGACGTACGCCGTCTGCGCGTACATATCGAACTGGTCGAAGGCCTCGAACTGCGCCTCCAAAATATCATAGGAGAAGCAGTCCTTGCCCAGCGCGTTCTTCTCGAAATTGGCGGAATCCACGCCGCCGCGCAGACCGGTG
This sequence comes from uncultured Clostridia bacterium, assembly GCA_947588985.1. Taxonomy (GTDB): domain Bacteria; phylum Bacillota; class Clostridia; order Christensenellales; family Borkfalkiaceae; genus Gallimonas. The sequence goes on along the minus strand of CANQBG010000043.1, from coordinate 1,019 downwards.
TAGGCATAGAGCTCGAAGGTCTGGTCCGTCCGCGGGCGGGTGGCCACCGTGGTAAAAAATACGCACAGGGCCGCCACGACGAGGCCGACGGCGACCAAAATCTTCAGCCAATCGTAAGCGAGGAAATTGGCGAGCCGGGATTTTGTGATCTTGGCGTCCATTCCGCCTCCTTATTTCTTGGGCTTCATCGTGGGGAAGAGGAGAACGTCTCGGATGCTCGCGCTGTCGGTGAGGAGCATGACGAGGCGATCGACCCCGAGCCCGAGCCCGCCCGTGGGGGGCATGCCGTGATTGAGGGCGTCGATAAAGTCCTCATCCACCTGCGCATTCGTCCCCTGCGCACGCTTTTTGGCCGCCTGCTCGGCCATGCGCTTCTCCTGATCGATGGGGTCGTTGAGCTCGGAGAAGGCGTTGCCCATCTCCATGCCCATCATGAAGTATTCGAAGCGCTCCGTCATCGTGGGATCCTCGGGCTTGCGCTTGGCGAGCGGGGAGATCTCCACGGGGTAGTCGTAGATGAAGGTGGGCTGGATGAGCTTGTCCTCCACGAAGGCGTCGAAGAAGGCTGCGAGGATGTGCCCCTTGGTGTCCTTCCCCTTCTCGAGCTCCACGCCCTTCTCGCTTGCGACGGCGCGGGCCTCCTCGTCGGAGGCGATCTCCGAAAAGTCCACGCCCGAATATTTCTTCACGGCTTCGGCCATCGTCAGCTTTTCCCAATGCCCGAAGTCGAGCATGGTACCCTGATATTCGATCTGCAGCGTGCCGCAGGCGGCCGTTGCGACATAGCGGTAGAGCTCCTCCACGAAGTCCATCACGGCGTGATAATCGATATACGCCTGATAGATCTCCACCGTCGTGAACTCGGGGTTGTGCTTGGCGTCCATGCCCTCGTTGCGGAAGATGCGCCCCATCTCGTAGACCTTCTCGAAGCCGCCCACGATGAGCCGCTTCAAGTAGAGCTCCGTCTCGATGCGGAGATACATGTCGAGGTCTAAGGCGTTGTGGTGCGTCTTGAAGGG
>CANQBG010000042.1 GCA_947588985.1 uncultured Clostridia bacterium | reverse complement strand
ATCCGCTACAAGGGCGAGCATGTCGAGCATAAGGAAGGCAAGACTTCGGGCAAGGGCAAGAAGTAAAGGAGCGTGAATCATGATAACAAGAATTGATAAAAACGCGGTCAGACAGCGCCGCCATTTGCGCGTGCGGAAGAAGATCTCCGGCACGCCCGCATGCCCCCGTCTCTCCGTTTACAGAAGCTCGAAGAACATCTATGTCCAATTCATCGACGACGTCAACGGCTTTACGCTCGCATCGTGCTCCACCCTCGAAAAGGCGGTGAAGGACGAAGTCGCGGGAAAGACCAAGACGGAGGCGGCGAAGATTGTCGGCAAGATCGCCGGCGAACGCGCCAAGGAAAAGGGGATCGAGACCGTCGTCTTTGACAGGGGCGGTTATAACTACACCGGCCGGGTCCGGGCGATCGCAGACGGCGCGCGCGAAGCCGGGCTGGCATTCTGAAGGAGGACGGTATGGCAAGAGAATCAAGACCTCAGAGAAGGCAGGAAGAAAACGACGGTCTCATCAAGAAGCTCATTGAGATCAACCGCGTTTCCAAGACGGTCAAGGGCGGCAAGAACATGCGGTTCGCGGCGCTCGTCGTCGTCGGAGACGGCGCCGGCCATGTAGGCTACGGCACGGGCAAGTCCAAGGAAGTGCCCGAGGCCATCGAGAAAGCGACGCAGGCCGCCAAGAAGAATATGATCAAAGTGGCCGTCGTCGGCACGACCATTCCCCACGAAGTGCTCGGGAAGTTCGGCAAGGGCGCAGTACTCATGCTCCCCGCCGCCGAAGGTACCGGCGTCATCGCGGGCGGCCCCGTGCGTGCGGTCATGGAGGCCGCGGGCATCAAGAACATCCGTACCAAATCTCACGGCACGCAGAACCCCGGCAACTGCATCAAAGCGACGATCGCGGGCCTTGCGGAGCTCAAGACGGCCGAAGAGATCGCGGCCCTTCGCGGCAAGACCGTGGAAGAAGTTGTGGGCTGAGGAGGGAAGAGCAATGATCAAAGTGACTCTCGTCAAGAGCCCCATCGGCTCGGTGAAAGCTGTGAAGGAGACGGTTGCGTCCCTCGGGCTTACCAAGCTCAATTCCTTCCGTACCTTCGAGGATAGCCCCGCGCTCCGCGGCAAGCTCAAGAAGGTCGCGCACCTCGTAAAGGTCGAGGAAGAGTAAGGAGGAACCCATGAGAATTGATACGATTTCTCCCGCAGAGGGAGCAAGAACAAGCGAAAAACGGCTCGGCAGAGGTATCGGATCGGGCCTTGGCAAGACGAGCGGCAAGGGCCACAAGGGCCAGTGGGCGCGTTCGGGCGGCGGCGTAAGGCCGGGCTTCGAAGGCGGCCAGATGCCCCTCGCCCGCAGGATCCCCAAGCGCGGCTTCCACAACAAGTGGGGGAAGGACTATGTGATCGTCAACGTGTCCGCCCTCAACGATTTCCCCGCAGGCACGGTGGTCGATTACGACCTCGTCTTGGACTGCGGGCTTGCGAAGGAAGTGAAGCACAATGCGGGCCTCAAGGTCCTCGGAGGCGGCGAACTCAAAGTCGCGCTCACCGTGAAGGCGGCGAAGTTCTCCGAGACGGCCAAGGCCGCGATCGAAGCCGCAGGCGGAACGGCGGAAGTCATCGAGTGACTCCCGTCATTCCCGCTTCTGAGGCGTTTGAAAGGAGCAAAGCATGATTGAAACACTCAAAAACGCATTCCGGAACCCGGAGATCAGAAAGAAGCTTCTCATGACGCTTCTCATTCTGCTTGTGTTTCGTCTCGGGTGCTATATCCCCGTGCCGGGCCTTGTCAGGGACTCCTTCTCCAATGCGATCACGGGAAACGATTTCCTCGCGCTCATGAGCGGTATCACGGGTAACGCGCTTGCCAACGGCACGCTGTTCGCCCTCGGGATCGGCCCGTACATCAATGCGTCCATTATCATTCAGCTTCTCACGGTGGGCATTCCCTACCTCGAGAACCTCTCCAAGCAGGGCGAAGAGGGGAGAAAGCGCATCACGTTCTTCACGCGCATCCTCACCATCATCCTCGCCGTCATCCAATCCATCGGCATCATCGTCAACTTCGCGCTCAACGCCGAATCTTCGGCAACGGACGTCATGGGCGCCATCCGGATCGGGCTCTTCTTCGATAACGTGTGGCTCGCGGGCATCTACATGACCATCGTCTACACGGCGGGCTCCATGCTCGTCATGTGGCTGGGCGAGCGCATCACCGACTACGGCATCGGCAACGGCATCTCCATGATCATCTTCGTGGGTATTATCTCCACGGGCGGTATCTCCATTTGGGAAGAGATCAAGCTGGTGTTCACCGACGACCCCATCCACCTTCTCAACCTCGGCCTCTTCTTTGTGCTCGCAGTGGTCATCTTCTTCGTGATCGTCTATGTAGACCTCGCGGAACGCAAGATCCCCGTGCAGTACGCCAAGCAGGTCCGCGGGACCAAGATGTACGGCGGCCAGAGCTCCGTCATTCCCATGAAGATCACGGGAAGCGGCGTCATGCCCCTCATCTTCGCCTTCGCGATCATCTCCTTCCCTTCGATGATCATCAGCCTCTTCGTGCGCAACGATAGCGTACAGGCCAGCCTTGCCGAGTGGTTCTCGGGCTCCGGGGCATGGTATGGGCAGATCTTCTATTCCCTCGCGCTGTGCATCCTCATCTTCGTCTTCGCGTTCTTCTACGCGCAGATCGAGTTCAATCCCGACGACGTGGCAAAGCAGATCCAGCAAAACGGCGGCTTCATTCAGGGCATTCGCCCCGGCAAGCCCACGGCGGCCTATCTTCGCAAGATCAACAAGCGCATCACGCTGTTCGGAGCCATCTTCCTTACCCTCGTTGCGTTTGTCCCCTCCGTCATGTTCAGCTGGGCGGGCCAGAACCTCGTCAACGTGTTCTCCACGACGGGACTTCTCATCGTCGTCTCGGTCGCGCTCGAGTTTGATAAGCAGTTGCAGTCGCAGATCATGATGAAGAACTACAAGGGGTTCCTGAAGTAAGTTCACGAATTTTCTTGTGCCAAGAAAATTCCGTGAGCGGATAACCGCCCATGCTTTCTCAGGCTCTTAGCCGCACAAACCCTTTCTGTTTCATCGGACAAGAAGCCGAAAGGGTTCGGCAACTTGGGTCGCCCACGCCCGAAGTGAATTCGGGCTAAGGCAAGGGATTTGAAAGCAGTTTCACGGAACCCAATAATACGGTAAGCCCTACCCCCCGGGGTCCCCGAAAAAAGGCGAAGCATTTTTTTGGGGTGGTATCCCGGGGTCCCCGAAAAAAGGCGAAGCATTTTTTTGGGGTGGTATTGGGGGGAGGGTGTCACGCGCTCGCGCGTGACGGATGGGGGGGGGGATCTTTTCCCTCGCCGTTCCCCGCAAAACGCAAACGTTTGAAAAGAGGTTGTGTATGAATTTGATCCTACTCGGCGCGCCCGGCGCAGGCAAGGGCACGCAGGCGACCAAGATCTCCGAGAGATACGGCATTGTGCACATCTCTACGGGCGACATCTTCCGTGCCAACATCAAAAACGGCACCAAGATCGGCCTTCTCGCCAAGTCCTACATGGATAAGGGCGAGCTCGTGCCCGACGAGGTGACGGTGGCCATCGTCAAAGACCGTCTCACATGGGACGATTGCAAGAAGGGCTACCTTCTCGACGGCTTCCCCCGCAACCTCTATCAGGCGGAGCAGCTCGATACGTTCGCGAAGATCGATGGCGTCGTCAACATCAACATCGACCACAATCTTCTCATGGACCGTCTGTGCGGCAGGCGCGTCTGCAGGGAGTGCGGCGAGAGTTATCACGTCTCCACCTTAAACGGCGCCACGACGTGCGCCCGTTGCGGCGGCGAGCTCTACCAGCGCAAGGACGACAACCCCGAGACGGTGGGTGCGCGCCTTGCCGTCTACAACGAGCAGACCGCTCCCCTCATCGACTACTACGGAAAGAAGGGCCTCATCCTCAACTTCACGGGCACGGAAGCGCCCGCCGAAGTGCTGTTTGAGGAGGTCAAGAAGGTCCTCGATCCCCTCTCGGAATAACATGATCGGCGTCAAGAGCGAGGAAGAGATTGCGCGCATGCGCGAGTCCTGCGCCATCGTCCGCGACTGCCTCGCCTTTGTGAGAGAACGCATCGCCGCGGGCATGACGACGGGGGAGGTAGACGAACTCGTCTACCGCTTCATCAAGGCGAGCGGCGCCGAACCCTCCTGCCTCGGCTACTATGGGTATCCCGCGTCGGCATGCGTCTCCGTCAACGAGGTGGTCGTGCACGGGATCCCGGACGGCAGAGTCCTCGAGGAGGGCGACATCGTCAGCGTAGACCTCTGCGCCTACAAAAACGGGTTCCACGGCGACGGCGCGCGCACTTTCCGCATCGGAAAGGTCAGCCCCGAAAAAGATAAGCTCGTCCGCGTCACCGAGGAGTGCTTCTTCAAGGGCATCGAAGGCCTCAAGGCGGGCACGCCGCTCTACGATATCGGCTACCGCGTACAAAAGCATGCCGAGGAGAACGGCTTCTCCGTCATCCGGGCCTACACGGGGCACGGCATCGGCCGGGAGATGCACGAGGATCCCTCCGTCCCCAACGTGGGGAGGAAGGGCACGGGCGTCCGGCTCGAAGCGGGGAACGTCATCTGTATCGAGCCCATGATCGCCTGCGGGACCTTCCGCGTGAAAGTCCTCCCCGACGGGTGGACGGCCGTCACGCTCGATGGGCGCCCCGCCGCGCACTACGAAAACACCGTCGTCATTCGCGAGGATGGCGTGGAAATTCTCACTCTGTGATCGCGAATTCATCAAATCGGAGGAACTATGTCGAAGGACGACGTCATCGAAACGGAGGGCAGAGTCATCGAAGCCCTTCCCAACGCGGCTTTTAAGGTAAAGCTCTCCAACGGGCACATCATCACGGCGTATATCTCGGGCAAACTGCGCATGAACTACATCCGCATCATCGAGGGCGACGCCGTCAAGCTCGAAATGAGCCCCTACGACCTCACCAAGGGCCGCATCACGTGGCGGAGCAAAAACTAACGCCATTTCCCAACCAAAATCAACATCGAGGTAATCAAAATGAAAGTCAGACCTTCCGTAAAACCCATGTGCGATAAGTGCAAAGTGATCAAGAGAAACGGTAAAGTTATGGTCATTTGCTCCAAAAATAAGAGCCATAAACAAAGACAGGGCTAAAAAACAGTTGACACGGCCCGCGCGAAGTGTTATAATAGCATTTGCGGCTTATGAAAAATATGCCGCAAATCTTACGATTTAAGCTGAATTTCCGCAGAAATGATGTGCGGAAAGTCGGCTTACTTTGCGCTTAAAATGCTTTCCGCCCCGCAGGGGCGCATCCCCGGCAGCTTCCCGAGGTAAGGGACAAGCCGCCGAAAAAAGCGGATCGTTTGGTCCGCGGCCGAAAACAAACCTTCCCGCACCTCTGTATTTTCCACTACGGAGCGGCGGGTACGGACGAAATAGATATCATCATTATTCCCGAAAAACGGAGGTAACAAATCAATGGCACGTATTGCCGGTGTAGATTTACCGAGAGAAAAGCGTGTTGAGATCGGGCTCACCTATATCTATGGGATCGGGCTCACCACAAGCAAGCAGATCCTCGCCGCAACGGGCATCGACCCCGATACGCGGGTGAAGGACCTCAACGAAACCGATGTATCCAAACTCAGAGAGTATATCGACCACAATCTTACCGTGGAAGGCGAACTTCGCAGCCAGGTCAGCCTGAACATCAAGCGTCTCATAGAGATCGGATGCTATCGCGGCGTGCGCCACAGAAAGGGGCTTCCCGTCCGCGGCCAGAGCACCAAGCGCAACGCGCGTACCCGCAAGGGCCCGCGCCGCACGGTTGCCAACAAGAAGAAGTAAGGAGGGCGCATCATGGCAGGTCAGAAGAAAACAGTCTCGCGCAAGCGCAGAGAACTCAAAAAGGTAGATAAGGGACAGGTGCATATCCAGTCCACGTTCAACAATACCATCGTCACGATCACCGATATGAACGGAAACGCGATCGCTTGGTCGAGCGCGGGCGCGCTCAACTACCGCGGTTCGCGGAAGGGCACCCCGTTCGCGGCACAGATGGCAACGGAGACGGCCGCAAAGGCCGCCAAGGAGCATGGGCTCCGCTCCGTCGAAGTCTATGTGAAGGGCCCCGGTGCAGGCAGAGAATCCGCCATCCGCGCCCTTGCCAACTGCGATCTCGAGGTCACGCTCATTTCCGACGTCTCCCCGATCGCCCACAACGGTTGCCGTCCGCCCAAGCGCAGAAGAGTTTAAGGAGGGATCATCATGGCAGTTTACAGAGAAGCAAAATGCAAACTTTGCAGAAGAGAGGGCGGCAAGCTCTTTTTGAAGGGCGATAAGTGCTACACGGAGAAGTGCCCGTTCAACAAGCGGCCCCTTCCCCCCGGACAGCATGGCGCCGGCAGAAAGAAGATCTCCGAATACGGGCAGCAGCTCCGCGAAAAGCAAAAGACCAAGCGCATCTATGGCGTGCAGGAAGGGCAGTTCCGCCACTACTATGAGCTCGCAGAGCGCATGAAGGGCGTCACGGGCGAAAACATGCTCTCCCTCCTCGAGAGAAGGTTGGATAACGTGGTGTTCCGCATGGGCATCGGCGCCTCCCGTACGCAGGCCCGTCAGCTCGTCAACCACGCCCATCTCGCCGTCAACGGCAAGACGGTAACGGTCCCCTCCTACATCGTGCGGGCGGGCGACGTCATCACCGTAAAGGAAAACAGAAAGAACAACAAGTTCTTCGAGCAGGTCAAGTCCATGAAGGTAGCCAACATGCCCAAGTGGCTCGAGTTCGACCCCGAGAAGCTCGAAGGAAAAGTTTTGTCGCTTCCTACGAGAGAGGACATTGACAGTCAGATCGCAGAGCATATGATCGTCGAGTTGTACTCCAAGTAATCAAAATCAAATAAGGAGGTCGCTATATGATCGAAATGGATATGCCCAAGATCGAGGTCACGGAAAATGAGGATAGATCTTATGCCAAGATCGTCGTCGAACCGCTCGAGAAGGGATTCGGTCTTACGATAGGCAACTGTCTGAGAAGGATCCTGCTTTCGGCGCTTCCCGGTGCGGCTGCGCAGGGGATCAAGTTCATGGACGGGAGCGTGAAGCACGAGTTCTCCTCCATTCCGGGCGTCAAAGAGGACGTCACCGAAATCATTCTCAATCTCAAGCTCCTCGCCATCAAGACGAGAAGCACCGAGAGAGATTATACCAAGGTCTTGCGCCTCACCAAGGAAGGCCCCGCCGTCATCACGGCAGCGGATATCTCGCAGGACGCGGAAGTAGAGATCATCAACTCCGATCAGTATATTTGCACGATCGACGAGGGCGGCAAGATCGATATGGAGATCACGATCGGGCGCGGCAGAGGGTATCACCCCGCCAAAGACAACAAACAGCCCCAGATCGACTATATCCCCATCGATTCCATCTATACCCCCGTCAAGAAGGTCAACTATAACGTCGAGCCCGCACGCGTCGGGCAGAACATCGATTACGACCGTCTTACCATCGAAGTGTGGACGAACGGCACCTTCTCGGGCAAGGAGATCGTCTCCCTCGCCGCGAAGATCATGCAGGATCACATCAACCTGTTCGTCAATCTCTCCGATACCATCAAGGATATGGATATCCTCGTCAAGACGGACGACGACAAACAGCAACAGATTCTCTCCATGAAGATAGAGGACATGGACTTCTCGGTCCGCTCCTACAACTGCTTGAAGAGAGCCAACATTCACACCGTGGAAGACCTCATCCGCCGCACAGAGGAGGACATGCTGAAGGTGAGAAACCTCGGCAAGAAGTCCCTCGACGAGGTGATCTTAAAGCTGGAGCAATTTGGTCTTTCGCTCGAAAAAAAGGAGGATTAAAAAATGCCGGGTAAATTGGGCAGAACGACGGAGCAGAGGCTCGCAATCTTGAGAGGGCAGGCCTCCGAGCTCCTTTGGTACGGAAAACTTCAAACAACGGCTGCACGGGCAAAGGAATTGCAGCCCTACGTCGAGAAACTCATCACCAAGGCGATCAACTCCTATGAGGACGTCGTGGAGATCGAGGTCATCGCCAAGGACAAGAAGGGCAAGGAGATCAAGACGACCGCCTATAAGGACGGTCCCAAGAAGCTCGCCGCACGCCGCCAGATCATGGCCAAAACGTACGACTTGCAGGAGCCGAAGCCCTTCAACGAGAGCAAGAAGGACTATAAGAAGCGCACGGGCAAGATCCAGCATCCCCTTATGGAGAAGCTCTTCAATGAGATCGCACCCAAGTATGCGCAAAGAAAGGAAGAGCTCGGGCAGGGCGGCGGATATACCCGCATCTACCTTCTCGGGGAGCGCCGCGGCGATGCCGCCGAAGAGGCCATCATCGAGCTCGTCTGACCGCATCCGGGCTCGGCAAGGCCTTATGTTTAGGCCTTGTTCTGCACGGATCGGATCGATCTCAACGCCGAAAAAGCACCCCTTCGGGTGCTTTTTCTCTGCCCGTTTTCCCCCGCATGACCGCAAACGCCCATACCATGTCCGAGATGTGGGCTCACAAAACAGCGCCCCCGCGCGGGCGCAAGATCGAAAGGAGGCGAGATGAAAGTTTTTTGTTGGGATTTCCACGGGACGCTCACCCATCCCGATCCGCTCTGGAGGGACTGCACGTTCGACGTCTTGCGGGCGGTCGTCCCGAATTGTACCGACGCGCTCTGCGAGGCGGTGCGGGAGGGCCTGAAGGGGAAGTACCCGTGGGACGCGCCCGAGCGGCCCCTCCGCGGAGAGGCATGGTGGGCGCGCATGGAGCAGGGCCTTTTCGCGAGCTGCGTCGGCTGCGGAATTTCCCCCGCGCTCGCCGGGGAGGCCGCAAAGCTGTTTCGCCCGACGATCAAGCAGCTCTCGCGCTATACGCTGTATGCGGACGCGATCCCCACGCTGCGGGAAGTACGGGCGCGCGGGGCCAAAAACGTGCTGTTATCGAACAACTATCCCGATCTCGGGGAGGTCGCGGATCGGCTCGGGCTCGTGCCTTGGTTCGACGGCATGGTGGTCTCGGGGCAGGTCGGCTTCAACAAGCCGTGCGCGGAGATTTTCGAGATCGCAAAGCAAACATTTCCCGGCGCGGAGTACTTTATGATCGGGGACAACCCCGTAGCCGACGTTCTCGGCGGAAAGCAGAGCGGCATGACGACGATCCTCGTTCACAGCGGTTTTTGCGCGGATGCCGACTACTGCTTCGACGACTTGAAATCGGTTCTCACGTTGGTGTGAATTCGATTTTGCAGGGCCCTCTCTCAGACATGGTATGCCCCGATCACGTCTTGCGGAAAGGCGACGCGCGGAGAAGGGCAGTACGTCGTGGCCGGCCGGGCGGGGGAGCGAGACGCCGGGGTCGGATCCCGAAGGGAGGAAAACACGCCGTGCCCGTGAAAGCGGAGCAGGGCGCCGAAAAATTTTTCTTTGAAAATGGGAAAATCTGCCGAAAAGAGTTGCGTTTTTCGGAAAATTCGTGTAGAATAGAAGCGAGTTGTTGCAGAGATGTCTGAGAGGCTTAAGGAGCGCGATTGGAAATCGCGTGATGGTGGTGAATCATCCGGAGGTTCGAATCCTCTTCTCTGCGCCAAGTGAAACCTAAATTGAACTAATATGTTCGGTTTAGGTTTTTCTTTTTGCCCTCGAAGGACAGGACGGCGGCGGTTTATGCCGCGAAAGGCTCTTGACATGAGAAAGACGTGCGGTAGGCTGTTTGCCAAAGGCAAGAAAAAAGCCCCGCAGGGGCGGGATACTTGGCGCATTGCCATAAATACCGCACGTCTGCGAGGCTCGTGTCAAGAGCACCGTGGAATAAATAGCCGCCCGT
>CANQBG010000041.1 GCA_947588985.1 uncultured Clostridia bacterium | reverse complement strand
GCTGCGCCGCCGCAATCCCGCGATGAAGCTCTACCTCTTCCAGCTCATCATGCGCTGCCCCGACTATTCGCTCTCCGACGAGGAGCCCGCCTACTACGACCTCTGCGGCAAGGAGTTGCATCTCTATGGCCGCTACACCCACAAGGAGAAGCTCGGCATCCTCACGGAGGAGGAGAGAGAGGACTTTGCGCGGGTGAAGCGCGTCATCCCCGAGGAAGTGCTCGCAGATTTCACGGGCCGCCGCAAGAAGAACTTGACCGTCCTTCTGCACGATCTCGAATTGATCAGAGACGGCACGGCCGACTACTTCATCGTCCCGCAGGACGACGCCGCCGTCTATGGCTTCACCTCGATGGACCAGATCGTCGTGCGCGACTTTTTGAAGCAAAACGCCCTGCACTTAAAGACGGCCATGTACCCTTCTGCCGACGATACCGGCCTCACCCTCCTCGCCCGCGCCGTGGCCGAGCTCTCGGGCGTCCGCCCCAAGATCTACGTCCACTACGCCTCCACCAAGGCGCAGGGGTGCGTGCCGTGGTTCGAAGATCGGGCGCTCGGGGAGACGGTGAAGTATCACATCCTCTCCGTCTATGGGCGGCAGGTCTACTCCCTCCCCGAGGCCGACATCGTGCTCGAAGTCAACATGGGCTCGGGCATGTGGTATGAGGGGCAGTCGGGCTACGTCACCGCCTACGATTTGGAGCGCAATCTCGCGGAGCTCGTCACGCACACGCAGTACGCGCTCGAGGAGGGGAAGGTCGTCGTGGTGGGGGACGTCGCCACCTGCAACGGGAGCGACGTCGAGCTTCTGCGCGTGCTCGACAGCGCGGGGCTGCTCTTAAAGCTCCACGGCTACGCGGGCTGGAACACCTCCTCCAACACCCTCGGCACGGCCGTGTGCATGGCCGTCCTCTATTTCTTCGGCCGCGACGACGTGGGCCGGAAGAGCTTTCTTTTGCACCGCTACTACGAGGACGCGGGCTACATGGCCTTTGTGCGGAAGGACGTCACGGATACGAAGCTCCCCGCGTTGGGGCTCGACTACTTCCACACCGACGGCAAGTGCGGCAAGGCCGCCGCGCTCGTGCGGGAGGGCATCCTCGCGTACATGGCCCGCACCTTCCCCTCGCTCGCAGGCGAAGTGGAGGACGTGGAGGTCGAGATGCCGTGGGAGAGAATGTTTGAGGCGGAAGTCCGCCTGAAGGTGAGAAAATGACGAAAGTTGGCATCGACATCGGCGGCACGACGATCAAGGGCGCGTGCTTCGATGAAAAGAATCAGATCCTGAAGGAATACACCGTCGCCACGCCTGCGCGCGCGGGGAGGAGCGTGATGTTCGGCACGATTTCCTACGCGGTGGAATACCTGCTGCGGGAGGATACCGCCCTTCTCGGCGTCTCCTCGGCGGGCAATATCGATCCCTTCCGCGGCGTGTGCGTCTATGCGACGGACAATCTCCTCGGCTGGACGGGGGCGGACATCAAGGGCGAGCTCGAGCGCAGGTTTCATCTCCCCGTGCAGGTGGAAAACGACGCCATCTGCGCGCTCAAGGGGGAGCTCACATTTTATCCGGGCGCGAAGGACGTCACCATGCTCACCTTCGGGACGGGCCTCGGCGGCGCCAGCCTCGTAAACGGCGAGATCGTGCGCGGGAGGAAGTTCGACGGCGCGCGATGGGGGCATGTCGTGCTCGTCCCCGGCGGACTCAAATGCAACTGCGGCAAGCGGGGGTGCGCGGAGAACTATCTCTCGGCCACCGCGCTCTTGAAATTCGCGCAAAAGAAGATCTTGGGCGTCTCGGAATGCAAGCAGATCTTCGACCGCTTCGAGGCGGGCGAGCGGGAGGCGAAGGACATCCTCACCCGCTTCGGGGAACAGCTCAACGTCCTCCTCGGCAACGTCCGCACCGTCCTCGGCCCCGAGGTGATCATCTTGGGCGGCGGCATGGCGGCCTCCAAGGAGATCTTCCTCCGCCTCATCGAGGATACGCGCGATATCCGGTTTGCGAAATACGGCCCGCTCTCCGGCGTCTATGGAGCGATCGCGGAATGAAAACGAAAGCCTCTCTCTCGGACATGGGTACCGCGGAATTGCTCGATGCGATCGCCATGCCCGCAGAAATGGCGCAAAAATACAAAAAGATCTCGGGCGTGGAGGCTGAAAAGGCGGCCCTTCTACGGGTTTCTTCCTTCGAGGAGGCAACAAACGCCCTCCGCGCGCGCCTTTCTCCCGATCCGGACGGCGCGAAGATCCTCTCCGTCATGCTCGACGCGGCTACCATGTCCGCGAAGGAGTATGCAAAAAGGGGAATTTCCGCCGAGATCTACGTTTCCACGATGGAGGCCTTTTCCCGCTTCGTCCGCGAGCGCAGGGCGGGCTATGGCGATTGGGCCTTCGACCGTTGGTGGTGGACGGGCCGCCAGCTCTCCTTAAAGCTCTTCCGCATCGGCGCGCTCGAATACGAGATGTGCGCGGAGGACGGGCGCGAGGTAAGCCTGCACATCCCCTCGGGGTGCGACCTCTCTGCGGAGGCGGTAGACCGCTCGCTCGCGGCCGCGGAGGCCTTCTTCCGGCAGTTTTTCCCCGCCTTTGCGGGCGTGCCCTATGTCTGCTCCTCGTGGCTGCTTGCGCCCGCGCTCGGCCCGCTGCTTCCCCCGGGCTCCCGCATCGCGGCCTTCCGGGAGCGCTTCGAGATCGCGGCCGCCTATCCCGATGAGAGTTACAAGGGCTTCCTCTTCGGAAATTCCTCGCTTGCACCCGAAGATTTCCCCGAAAACACCACGCTGCGGCGCGCCGTGAAGGAGGCCGTCTTGCGGGGCGAAAAATTGGGGTCTGCCCGCGGAATCTTAAAAAAAGTATAGAAAAACGCGGTCAAGATGTGAAAAAAAGAAAAAATTCTCCATTTTCCATTTGGAAAGCTCTTGACAAGGTATTGAAAAGATTGTAAAATGATGTTGCAATGCGCCAAGACGACGCGCAAGGGAAAGACCGCAGTGCGGCTTTCGGGACGGGAATAAGGAGAATGCTATGCCGAATACGATCAGAAAGAAAATCTCTCGCCTCAAGGAAGGGAAGCTCACCAAAAGCCAACAGAAACTTGTCGATTATTTCGAAACGGTAGACCTCAAAAAGGTCATCTACATGTCCATCACCGACCTTGCCGCGGCGACCGACGTCGCGGAGGCCACGGTGCTCCGCTTCTGCCGCTCGCTCGGCTTCAACGGTTATCAGGAATTCCGCCTCAACCTCGCGCAGGGCACCATGGAGGCGGACGATGACGACGTGGAGGGCATCGGCTTCATCGGAGAGATCGAGAGCATGTATGAGCTCGCCATGGAGAATGTCCGCCGCGGGCTCGACGAAGCGCAGGTGGAGGAGGCCATCGACATGATCCTCTCGGCGCGCACGGTGTGCTGCTTCGGCGTGGGGCATTCCTACCTTGCCGCCCTCGAGCTGCACAACCGCCTCATGATGATGGGCGTCGTCACCTTCTGCGAACGCGATACCCACCTTCAGAACGTCTTACTCGCCTCGCGCGGGGCAGAGGATCTCATGATCATCTTCTCCGTCTCGGGCTCCTCCAAGGATACGGTGGAAGCCGCCGAGCTCGCCCGCGCCATCGGCATGAAACTGCTCGTCATCACCTGCTACGAGAAGTCGCCCCTCTCCAAATACGGCGACCTCGTGCTCGCGGCCGCGCCCATGGATTCGCCCATGCAGCCCGGCACCATGACGGGGAAGATCATGCAGCTCTTCACGGTGGACGTCCTCTGCACGGGCATGCACAATGCCGATAGGCTCCGCTTCGACGCGAACTACGCCAAGAGCAGCCGCGCCACCGTCGGAAAACTCATCTGAAGAACGATCCTTCCGCTCCCAAAGGCCGCCTCCGCGGCCTTTTTTGCGTCGTTTTTGCGGAGGAGCGCGGGCACGGCGATTGGTTTTGCGGCCTTTTTTGCGCAAAAATGCAAGTTCTACTTTGGGGCGATAGGGGGAGAGTTGAAAATTTCGGCGGGATATGGTATAATTTTCGCGATCGGAGGGGTGCGAGCCCGTCCGTCGGAGGGAATTATGAACGATTACGCATTCGGCAACTTCCTCTATGAGCTTCGCACGGAGAAGGGGCTCTCGCAGAGCGAACTCGGGCGGCTCGTGGGGGCGACCAACAAGGCGGTGAGCAAGTGGGAGATGGGCGCGGCCAAGCCCCGTCCCGAAACGCTCGCCAAACTTGCCGGGATCTTCGGCGTCACCATCGAGGAACTGCTCTGCGGCAAGCGCAGGGAAAAGGCGGAAGGGGAGACGGGCGGCGAGGAGATCGCCTTCGCGATCGACGTGCTCATCCGCGAATACCGGCGGGCCAAAAAGTGGTTCGTCGTCGGCCTCGTCTGCCTCATCGTCCCGCCCGTCTGCATGCTCGCTGTTCTGTTCGTCGCCTACGCCATGGAGGCCGTCGAGAGCGTATGGGCGGCCGTCCTTCTGGGGATCTTCGCCCCCGTGCACGCCGTGGGGGAGGTGACGACGATCGTCTCCCTCGTCCTCATGGTCAAGCGCAAGCGCACGCTGTATGCCATTTTTCCGCGGCGCAGGGAGGAAGTCTCGGCGCGCTCGCACACCGTTCCCCCCGCAAAAGAGCGCGGAAAACTCGGGATCTGCGTCTTTTTCGGTCTCTTCTTCCCGCTCGCCGTCCTCGCTATCGCGCTCTACGGCACGGGCGTGATCGGCGGCACGGCCGTCGCCTTTCTCGCCGCCGGCGGGGCCCTCGCGCTCGGGATCGGAAACACCCTCTTCACGCAGCTGTGGCTGAGGCGGGTCAACCGCAGCCTCGGGGCGGGACAATTCGAAAAGGCGAGAAAGGAGGGGAAGTTTTTGCTCGAGAAGTGGCTCCCCGACGCCCGCGCCCCCCTGTGCGACGCCTGCCGCGTCTGTATCGCCGTCGCCTCCTTCGGCCTGTACGACGACGCGGCCTTCTACGACTACCTGCGCGAGATCACCGTGCGCTACTATCTCCCCGCGAAGAGCTATTGGACGTGCGTTGCCGCCCTCGCCGCGGGAGACAAAGCGGCCTTCGAACGCGAGTACCAAACGGTGTTTTTGCCGCTTGCGGGCGATCGGCGCGTGCGGCGCACGGCCCCCTTATACGGGGAACGGCTCCGCCTCTTTGCGGCGCTTACGGCGGGAACCGCCCCCGAAGGGACCAAGGAAACCCTGCTCTCGCTTACGACCAATCCCCGCGTCCACGAAATCGTCCGCGCGCTTCCCGGCGCCCCCGCATTGCCCGTGCAAAAGCCGTAGCGAAGGGTCTCTTTCAGACATGGTATGCCCGTTTTCTATCTTACTCCCTTAAAAATGCCCGATCCTGCGCTCCTCGCAGGTTTATGAAAGATCCCCCTTCCCCGAAAAATTTCCCGCGGCGGGAAATTTTTCGGGGAAGGGCTTGTCATCTTCGGAAAAAAGTATTATAATAGAATCGCGGCAGAGGCCGCATGGGGGAGGGGAATTATGGCGCTTCGCTATCCGAAAAATCCGCATTTCAACCGTTTGCAAATGCGCACGCCCGACTACGCCGCATGGCAGGAGGGGTGCGCGCACGATCCGTCGCTTTTGGAGTACAACGGCAAGTTCTACGCCTACTCGACGGACACCTTCGGCGCGCCCGGGGGCTATCAGATCCGCGTGAGCGACGATCTTCTGCACTGGAGCTACCTCGGCTCCGCACTGCAGACGGAGGGGCTTTCCGCCCACTTCAAGAAGGGGGAGGCCCGCGAAAAATACGGCAACTTGCAGGAGGCCTTCGATTGGTGCGTCACTTCCACGCGCGAGGTGGGCTACGGCGTCTGCACGAGAATGGACGGTACCATGTCCTTCTGGGCGCCCCACTGCGTGCGGGGAACGGACGGAAAATTCTGGCTCTACTTCTGCCTCACCGGCTATTTCGGCGGCTCCAAATCGTGCATCGGGCTCGCCAAGGCGGATACGCCCGCAGGCCCGTTTACCTGCGTCGGGCTCATCGTGCAGTCGCCCGCCGGCTGGCGCACGCCCAACGCCATCGACCCGCAGTTCTTCGCCGCCGAGGGGAGGAGCTTCCTCATCTACGGTTCCTACGGCCTCGGCCTCCACATCCTCGAGCTCGACCCCGCGACGGGCCTTCGCAAAGACGGCCTCCGCTATGCCGATTTCGCCGCAAAACGCGCCTCCTTCCGGGAGTATTACGGGGTCAACGTCGCCCGCGGCTCGGTGGAGGGCGGCGTCGTCCACTATCATAAAGACGTCCCCGTGCTCGAAAACGGCGTGTGGGTCAAGAAGAATTACTACTATCTGATGTGCTCCTACGGCTCGCTCTCCACCGTCTACAACATGCGCTGCGGGCGGAGCGAGAGCCCCTTCGGGCCCTATGTAGACGTCAACGGCAACGAGCTCGTCTGCTCCACCGATATCGGCACGGGCAACAAGATGCTCGGCTCCTTCCGCTGGGAGGAGGCCCCCGTCGATTTCTACTGCCCGGGCCACAACGATATGTTCACCACGAGCCGTGGCGTCAACCTCATCGCCTACCACTGCCGCACCAACTACTTCATCGAGAAGGGCCTCTCCCGCTCCAATAATTTCCACTACCTCTACCTCGCGCAATACGCCTTCAACGCCGATGGCTGGCCCGTGATGAACGGCAACCGCTACGCAGGCGAGGAATTGCAGCCCGTCACGGGGGAGGAGCTCCTCAATATCTCCGCGGGCAAGTTCGAGGTCGTCCGCTTCACGCAGGGCACCGACACGGTGAAGGCAAAGCGCGTCGTCCTCCATAAGGACGGCACGGTGGACGGCGCCTACAAGGGCACATGGCGGATGTACGGTGAGAACTCCATCGAGCTCGAACTCGGCGGGGAGACCTATGCGGGCGTCGCCATGCCGGCATGGATCGACGATCAAAACGTCGCCGGCCTCACCGTGACGGCCATGGGCAAGACCTCTGGCATGGCGCTCCTTCTCAACAGCACCAACCGCATCGATTGAGCTTTGCGCGAAGGGCAAGGAGCGGACCCCGTTCAAAACACGAATAACGGAATATGAGAAAACGAACAAGGCGCGGATCCCGAATGGAATTCGCGCCTTGTTCAAAGGGGGGGAAAGTTACGTACCCTTTCGGGTAACGCGTATAGGAATTGGCAATTTGGTCGCAGCTGACGGTTTTCCCCATATTTCGCACGGGCCGCTCGCTGTTTACATTTTCTATTATACTCAGAAAAAATCGTTTGTCAACTGTTTTTGAAAAAAATTTTTTTCTTTTTTCGAAAATTTTTTGGGAATTTTCGGGATTCATCTCCGCCCTCCCCCCAATCTTTGAAAATTTTTTTATTCTCCCCCTTCTTCCTGCCCGTTTCCCCGCCCAAAATGGCAATCCCCGAAGCCATTTATGCCCTCTTGGCCCTCGTCCCCGTCGGAATCTCCGCGCCCCCCCCCGCGGAAAGAGAGAAAAAAAGGATGGGGCGGAGAGTCGTAAAATCAAAGTATTGAAAACGGGGGCATGGGTTTTGGACATGCCCCCGTCGTTTTATGTCTTACGGGTGAAAATTTCTTATTGGATGCCGGGGCGAAGGCGCGCGGCGAGGGGCCGTCGGCTCAGAAGGCGCATTTCTCCGAGAGGAAGGCGATGAGCTCTTGCTCGTTCATGCGGACCTGCTCCATCGTGTCGCGGTCGCGCACCGTCACCGTGCCGTTTTCGAGGGTATCGAAGTCCACCGTGAGGCAGTAGGGTGTGCCGATCTCATCCTGCCGCCTGTAGCGCTTTCCGATGGAGCCCGCCTCGTCGTAGATGACGGAAAAATGCTTCTTGAGCGTGTTCCAGAGCTCCCGGGCCTGCGGGGCGAGGTTCTTCTGAAGGGGAAGGATGGCCGCCTTGTAGGCCGCGATGGCGGGGTGGAAGTGCATGACGTTGCGCACTTCGCCATTTTCCAGCGTCTCCTCGTCGTAGGCCTCGGAGAGGACGGCGAGCATGAGCCTGTCCGCGCCGATGGAGTATTCGATGACGTAGGGGATATACCGTTCGCCGCTCATGGGGTCCACATAGGTGAGCGTCTTGCCCGAGTATTCCTGATGGCGGGTGAGGTCGTAGTCGGTGCGGTTGTGGATGCCGTTGAGCTCCTGCCAGCCCATGGGATAGAGATATTGGATGTCGCACGCCTCTTTGGCGTAGTGGGCGAGCTTGTCGTGGTCGTGGAAGCGGAGATGCTCGGGGTCGAAACCGAGGTCGAGGAGGAAGTCGAGGGCCTTCTTCTTGAACTCCCGATAATACTCCTCGTCGGTGCCCGCCTTGCAGAACCACTGGTGCTCCATCTGCTCGAACTCGATGGTGCGGAAGATGAAGTTTCCGGGCGTGATCTCATTGCGGAAGGCCTTGCCGATCTGCGCGATGCCGAAGGGGACCTTGGCGCGCGTGGTGCGCTGGACGTTTAAGAAGTTGACAAACTCCCCCTGCGCCGTCTCGGGACGGAGGTAGATCTTATTCTGGCTCTCGTCGGTGACGCCGCGGCTCGTCTCGAACATCAGGTTGAAGGTGCGGATGGGCGTCCAGTCGAAGCCGCCGCAGTTGGGGCAATGGACTTCGTGCTCCTCGATGTATTTCTGCATCTCCTCATTGGACATGGTATCGGGATTTACCGTCCCCTTGCTGTGTGCCTCGATGAGATTATCGGCGCGGTGACGCGTCTTGCACTTCTTGCAATCCATCTTGGGATCGGAGAAGGAAGTCGTGTGCCCGCTCGCCTCCCACACGCGGGAGTTCATGAGAATGGCCGCGTCCACGCCAAAGGAATTGTCGCTCTCGGTGACGAAGCGCTTCCACCACGCGCGCTTGATGTTGTTCTTGATCTCGACGCCGACGGGGCCGTAGTCCCACGTGTTGCCCATGCCGCCGTAGATCTCGCTGCCGGGGAACACGATGCCGCGGGCCTTGCAGAGGGCGACGAGCTTGTCCATAGTCACATTTGCCATAATTTTCTCCTGAAGGTCAAAATATCCGACGAAAATATTATACATGCAAAGCCCGAAACGGTCAAGCAATTCGGGGATATTTCCCAAAGAAAACCGCCCTTTCGGGCGGCCCGCCTTCCGCCGGCCTGCCTTCCGCCGGTCCGTCTACGCGCGCACGCGCATGCGCGCGTGTACGTGTACGTGCGCGTACATATAAAAGAATTTAAGAGGAGCCGAAAGGGCGTCACGGCGTGCCGTCGTCGGAACGGTTTTGGGAACGGATCGCGGCGTTCTGCTCGTCGGAGTTCATGAAGTCGGGCTTTGCGGGCGGCGCGGGATCGCTCTTGCGCTTCGCGAGCAGCATGAGCGCGGCGAATACGGCCGCAAGCAGCGCGAGAATGAGGAACCACAAAAGCCCGAAGGCCACGCCGAGCGCGATGGAAAGCCCCAAAGAAAGGCAGGAAAGAATGCAAAATACGATCCGAAGTGTTTTCATGATCTTCTCCGCACAGGAATGATTTCGCCTCTATTGTAGCATACTTCCAAGAAAAACACAATCCCTTGTGGTGCAAAAAGTTCCCCGAAAAAAACCTGAAAAAATCTCGAAAAAAAGCAAAAATTATGCCGAAAATCAGTTGACATCTTCGAAAGGGTATGATAGAATGAACAAGCTGTCCGAAAGCGAGCCGAGGTTTTGCGGCGGGAAGCGGAAGAAAAGCGTTTGGAAATTTCCTAAAAAATTTCCGAAAATTTTTCCGAAAAAATGCCGAAAAACACTTGACATAGGGAGCCTGTCCATGCTATAATGTACAAGCTTGCCCCGTGAAGGGCGGCCCGGGCTGTTGTCCGGTTGCGCAGATTAAAAATGGAATAAGAAAGAAACGATTTTTTGTAACACTTTTGTAAGCGAACAAAAATGCAGTTTCTGTCAATTTTTTGAGACATAGTACTCAAAGCAAAGTCAGCAAAGAATAACGAATTTCGTTAGAGCCATCGGCGCATTAGCCTGCGTCGATTCTAAACAATTAAACTTAAGAGTTTGATTCTGGCTCAGGATGAACGCTGGCGGCGTGCTTAACACATGCAAGTCGAACGAACGTAGCAA
>CANQBG010000040.1 GCA_947588985.1 uncultured Clostridia bacterium | reverse complement strand
CCCGCACGGGAGACGGTGATCTTGCCGTCCTCGAGGGGCTGGCGGAGCGCTTCGAGCGTCGAACGCTTGTATTCGGGCAGTTCGTCCAAAAAGAGGACGCCGCCATGCGCCAAGGAGATCTCCCCGGGGTGGACCGTCTTATTGCCGCCGCCGCACATGGAGACGGTGGTGGCCGTGTGGTGCGGGGTGCGGAAGGGCCGCTCGGTGACGATCCCCTCCTCCCCCAAGACGCCCGCCACCGAGTGGATCTTGGTGATCTCGAGGGCCTCCTCGAAGGTGAGTTCGGGCATGACGGTGGGCAGACAGCGCGCGAGCATGGTCTTGCCCGTGCCGGGAGGGCCGGCGAGCAGCAGGTTGTGCCCGCCCGCAACGGCGATCTCGAGGGCACGGCGCGCGAGGGGCTGGCCCTTGACGAAGCGGAGGTCTACCGAGGTGCGCACGCCCGCATGCGGCACGAATTGGGCCGTCTCGAGCGGCTCGATGGGACGCACGCCCAAGAGATGCCGGACGACCTCTATGAGCGTATTGGCGGGGTAGATCTCCGCGCCGCCCAAAAAGCGCGCCTCCCGCGCATTGCCCGCGGGGATGATGAAGCGCGTAAATCCGTGCGACTTTGCGGAGATGAGGATGGGAAGCAGCCCCGCGATGGGCCGAAGGTCGCCGTTTAAGGCGAGTTCGCCCAAAAAGACGAGCCCTTCCGCGTTGACGCCGACGAGCTGGTCGCTCGCCTTGAGCATGCTGATGGCCACGGCGAGGTCGTAGGCGGCCCCCTCCTTCTTGATGTCGGCGGGCGCGAAGTTGATGGTGATGCGGTTCATGGGGAAGAGCAGGCCGCTGTTTTTGAGCGCGGAGCGCACGCGTTCCTTGCTCTCCTTCACGGCGGTATCGGGAAGCCCCACCATGTCGTAGGCGGGAACGCCCCGGTTGACGTCCGTCTCCACTTCGACGGGCACCCCCTCAAGGCCGTTCAACGTGTAACATACGATCTTGGCTATCATTTGTCACCCCTCCTTTGCATATGGACGGCGCGCCGTCCGGCGATATCAGATGAGACCCAAAAATCCTGCGGGAAGCGGAATGGAGAAGATGGGCGCCGCGAGCACGGCAAAAGCTACCGCGAGCAGGACGAGGCCGACGATCTCCGCAATGCGCACGGCCGCATGCGCCTTCTCTTCGGGCTGCGCGGAGAAGCAAGCCGCCGCGAGCATCATGCCGAAGAGATAGACGAGCACGACGAAGGGCGCGGCCGTTTTCACCGCCGTAGCGACGAGGGAGAGCGCGAGCCCCGCGAGCAGGATGACGACGCGGCGCATCTCGGCGCGCCACGCCTTTCCGCGCTCCTTGTCCTTCAGAAGCAACACGAGGCGGACGACGGCAAAGACGGCGCCGCCGAGCGCGGCGAGCAAGACGATGGGATTGACGGCGAGCGCCGTGACGGCGTGCATGGCACCAGTGCCCGCATAGAGCACATTGTAGGGGTGCCACCCGCTTCCCGCGCCATAGGCGTTGACGCCCGCAAAGCCGTTGGCAAAGGTCTGCCATGCGAGGCGGAACACATTGGTCGCGGGCGCGGCGGGGTTATCGTAGGCCTTGAGGAAGGTGAAGTAGGCGGGGATCATGCCGCAGAGGGCGAAGAGGAATACGCCGAACACGAGGCTGATGCCGAAGAGAATGGGCGCGGCGGAGTTTTTGAAGCGATACTCCGAGAGCACCTTGGCGGCGCGCTGTGCGGGCGTTGCGGGCTCCGCGGGCTGCTCCGTCCCCTCCGTCTCGGCGGCGTAAAGCGGCTCCTCCGGCTCCGCGAGAGCCTTCTCGAGATAGTAGCGTTTGGCCTTCTGTTGGCGTACCATGCCCGCGACGAAGAGCCCGATAAGGCCCAAGACGGGGATGAGGAAGGCGCCGTTTACGGAGATGGCCGCCGCCCCGAAGAGCCCTCCCGCAAGCAGCGGAAGCGCCGAGAGGAAGCTCGCCCGCTTCATGCCGTTTGCATAGAAGCGGTAGACGAGCATGAGCGCGCAGGCGAAGAAGAAGATGCCCAAAAAGAGGGGCGTGCCGTAGTGGCCGTAGCCGAGCGTCAGGGCGGAGAGCGCATAGAGCACCGTAAAGACGAGCCCCGCCTTCTCGCTGTGCGTCAGTTTTACGACGAAGCGGGCAAGAAGGACGAGCGCGCCGAAAGCGGCGAGCATGGGGAAGAAGCGGAGCCCGAAGGGGCTCATGC
This sequence comes from uncultured Clostridia bacterium, assembly GCA_947588985.1. Taxonomy (GTDB): domain Bacteria; phylum Bacillota; class Clostridia; order Christensenellales; family Borkfalkiaceae; genus Gallimonas. The sequence continues at coordinate 8,373 of CANQBG010000040.1, read as the reverse complement.
CGAACATCATCGTCCCGAGGGCGAGGATGTCGAGGCCGAACGCACCATAGACGCCGTCCACCGTGTAGGTATCGACGGGCAACCCCGCCATGTCGGCGGAATACACGTTTCCGAGCCGCATCTCGGAGATGGTCATCATCGTGTAGACCTCATCCTTGGAGAAGCGCTCGAAGGTGGTCTCGGCCGCAGGGGGCATGTGCTGCGCGTCGAGCAAGGCCTGTGCGCGCGCCAAGGCCTCCGCCGCCGATTCGTTGGAGGAGGGCGTCGCCGCGTACACCGTGGCGGGGATCACCACCATCTCGCCCGTTCCTTCGTAGCTCGAATTCAATTTCTCTCCCACGAACACCACCTCGTTGAGGAGGATATTGGGGGTAGCCTGCTTGAGGGAAATGCGGACGTAGGGATAGGTGGAGACGCGCCAGCCCACTTCGGGGAGTTTGTTAAAGGGCGCGGAGTAGTTGAAGAAAGCGTCCGTCGCGGTAGGTTGGGTCTTGGCGTCGGCGGCAGTGTAGAAGTTCTCGACGACGCCGTTGTAGCCGGTAGTAAAGCTTTCGGCCGATGTGCCGCGATCGACGCGTACCTCGGCGGGCGTGCCCGCCTCCGCATAGACGGCGCCGAGATTGAGCCAAACCGATCTGAGCTGAAGGCTCGTGGTGCTGCCGTCCTTTTCGGTGAGGCCGGAGAGTTTGAACACGACGCCGGAGGTATCCAATCCCTCCGAGGAATTGGAGGTGAGCACAAAGGCTTCCCCCGTCCCCCGGAAGGAGCCGAGCGTGCCCAGCCCCATCGCCAAAAAGAGCAATGCGACGATGAGAAAGGCGAGAAAGCTCCCGCGTAGGCCATTGGGTTTGCTGTGATGTTTTTTCATAGCGGTACTATTCCCTATTATATTGATAGTTTCTATTCTACCCGATTCCGCACAAATTGTAAACGAATTTTTTGCCGTTTTCCGGAAAAAATCCGAATTTCATGAAAAATTTCGGCGCTTTATAGAAAAAACAAAGGGCTTGCCGCTTTGGCAAGCCCCATGCTTTACTTCTTTTCCTTGATCTTGGCTGCTTTCCCGGTGAGCCCGCGAAGATAATAGAGCTTCGCCCTTCTCACCTTGCCCGCTCTCACCACGTTCACATACGCGATCTTGGGAGAATGGATGGGGAAGCAACGCTCCACGCCGACGCCGAAGGAAAGACGGCGCACGGTGAAGCTCTCACGGATCCCGCCGTGTTTCTTGGCAATGACCACGCCCTCGAAGTTTTGAATTCTTTCTTTGCCGCCTTCGATGATGCGGTAGCCCACCTTCACGGTGTCGCCCACGTTGAACTGAGGAACGGATTCCTTCATGTTCTCGGCCTCGATCGCCTCGATGAGTCCCATGACTTTACCTCCATGTTTTACGCGACGTTCATGCACATTTTGCAGAGGACCGCCCGAAGTCAATTCACGATTATAAAGGAAAACGCCGAAAAAGGCAAGCGATTTTGCCGCCTTTTTCGGAATTTCTCCAAAGTTTCTCGCAAAAACCCGCCTCCCCTCGCCTTTCCCCGCGGAACGGAGCAGCGCGTCTGCAAGGGAAATGCCGACCATGTCGAGACGCGCCCTATCTCCGCGCTCGGGCATAAATGGAGCGAGGAATGGGCGCAAGACGAAACATCCCACTACCATGTCTGCGAGAGAGGGTGCGGAAAACGCTCCGAAGAGGCAAGCCACACATTCCACGGTCTTATGTGCGACGTGCCGCGGCAGACCTCTCCGCCGCGACGTTCATCGATGAATATGCCTTCTACGGCACCGCCGCGCTCACCGAGGTAACGCTCGGGGAGGCGCTCGCGAGCATGGGCGAAGGGGCGTTCGAGGAGACGTCGCTCGTGCGGGTACATCTCGGCAAGGCGTTTTCTTCGGCGTTTGAAAGCTCTCTCTTCCCCGAAACGCTCGAAGAGATCACCGTCTCCGCCGAAAATCCCTCCTATGCGTGCGTAGGAAACGTCGTCTACGATAGGGGCATGTCCGAGATCGTGTTCATTCCGTATGCAGTCAAGGGGAGCGTGCTATTCCGTCTTTGAGAATGCCTTCTACGGCAGCGATCTCCACACCGTCGTCGTCCCGGGCGAAGTGCGCGAAATCGGCACGCACGCCTTCAGCGAAAGCGCCGCCCTCACCGAAGTCACCCTCTGCGAGGGCGTGGAGACCATCGCGAAGGGCGCCTTCAACCCCTGCGCGGAGCTCAAAGTCCTCTCCCTAGATCGTTTCCTTCGATCTTGCCCTGCAGCCCGTTGCCCCGCTCGGCCTTTTCGCTCGAAAAATTTATGCGCCTTACGTCTCCTCGAGGAGGATCTCTTCGGGGGCGGCGGGAAGGGGGACGCGCTCCTCGATCCCCTGCACGCAGGCATAGGTATCCCGCCGAAGCAGCGTGTGCGAAAGAAGCGTCGTGCCGCGGTAGACGTTGCGGTAGCTCTCGCTCGCGAGCCCGGCCCGTTCCTGCCGCACGATTCTGTTCTCCTTCCCCTCCACGATCTGCACGGAGGGCGGGTCCACGCGGAAGAGGACGCGGCTCTCCACCTCGTAGCGGAGGCCGTCGGGAAGGCCGTAGAAGGTGAATTCCACCCGCCCGTTCTTCGCCTCCCCGAGGAGATACACGGGGTAGGGATAGGGATTTTGCAGCTTTAAGTCGCTGAATTCGGAGACCATGGCGTCTTGCGAAGGGGCGACGTAGCCCACGGCGAGCGAATGCGGATGGCTCTCCACCACGGTGAGCCCCGCGCGCAGGGCCGCGCCGAAGAGCGTGGTGCTCGCCTGACACACTCCCCCGCCCACGCCGCGGACGAACTCGCCGTCCTGGATGACGGCCGCCTCCTCGAAGCCGTTCTCCCGCGTGCGCCTGCCCACGATCTCATTGAAGGAGAGCTCCTCCCCGCTCTTTAGCACCGTCCCCGCAAGGCGGGAGACCGCAAGGACGATGTTGTGACTGCGGGGAAGATTATCGCCGTCGTAGCGCGTGGAAAAGGCGGAAAGCGGCCGGGTGCGGCTGCGGAGGGTCTCCTCGGTGACGGCGGGCTCCACCTCCCGCAGCGGAAGCTCCACTTCCTCCCCTCCCGTGCGGAGCGCGGCGTACACCGCCTCGCACAGCGCATGAAAATCGCAGGCTCTTCCGCACGTCCCCGCCGTATACAAAAAGCCGTCCGAAGAGAAGGTAAGGGTGGCGTCCTTGGGGGCGATGACGAAATCGCGGCATACCATGTCCAAGAACCCCTCTGCGGAGATCCACTCGCGGCGCACCGTCGCCTCGTAGCGGCCGCCCCGTTTTGCGGCGCGCAAGACGGCCGAAACGTCGTCCGCATAGTCGAGCGGACAGTCGATCGTGCCCGACGGCGTCCGCAGGCGGAGGGGGGGATAGGAGAGCTCCTCCCGGATGCGCGCCTCGGCCTCCGCGTAGGGCAATCCCCCCACCTCGACGCCGTTGACCGTGACCCCGCGCTTCACCCGTCCGCCCCAGCATCCGCCCAAAAAAAAGCTCCCCGCAAGGAGGAGCGCAACAAGTTTCACATTCATACGCTCCCTTCGAGCCCGAGCAGTCTCTCCGTGAGCGCGGCATCCGCCTGAAAGACGGGCATGCCGAGGATCTGGCGGCCCCCATCGGCGTGGAAATCCGAACCGCCGGTGATGAAGAGGCCGTGTTCGTGCGCATACGCCGAGAAGGCTTGGGTCTCCTTGACAGTATGCGTCGTGTAGTAGCATTCTATGCCGTCGAGCCCGGCCTCCGTGAGACGGGCGAGGATGGCGTCCCGCCTGAGCTCGCTATCGGCATACAGGGCGGCGCGGCGCGCCCCGCCCGCCTCCCGCGCCTCCCGATATTCCGAAGGGGTGAGGCAATAGATCCTGCCCGGGTGCGCCAACACGGCGAGGCCGCCCGTCTTATGGATCACCTCCACCGCTTCGAGGGGAGTGGGGCGGCATTCCGCGGCATAGGCCGGGCCGCCGAAGGCAAAGGCCTCCGCATAGAGTTCCCCCTTCTCTCTCCCCAATTTTTCCGCATACGCGGTGACGACGTGCATGGTGTGCAGAGGGGTATCCTTTCGGGCATGGTAGGCCTCTACGTCGTCAAGCGTGAGGGAAAGCCCGAAGAAATCGTTGGCGAGGGCGAGCATTTTTTCCGCACGCAGACGGCCGCCCTTCACCCGCTCCCGTAAAAATTCCGCATAGTGCTCGTCCGTGCGGCAGCCGTAGCCGAGGACGTGAACTTTGGCCGAGCCCTCATAGGAGGAGACCTCCCAGCCGCGAACATAGCGAAGGCCGAGCGCGCGCGCAGCCGCCGCCCCCTCCTCCGCGCCGCCCAAGTTATCGTGGTCGGTCACGGAAAAGAGCCCGAGCCCCGCCGCCTTGGCCATGCGGGCGAGCTCCGCGGGCGTGTGACTTCCGTCTGAAAAGACGGAGTGAAGATGCAGATCTGCTCTCATGGCGATCCCTCCTATCCCACGATCTTTCCGCCGTGGATCTTGATCTTATTGCAATCGGCGCCATAGAGGACGCGCGGCGCATGCGTACACGTCAAAATACACTGCACGCCCCCCACCCGGCCGAGCAGTTTTTTCCGCCGCGGGAGGTCGAGCTCGCTCATCACGTCGTCGAGGATGAGGACGGGCGGCTCGCCCGAGAGGCGGGTGAAGATCTCCACCTCCGCGAGTTTCATGGAGAGAGCCGCCGTGCGCGCCTGTCCCTGTGAGGAGAAGCCGCGGGCGTCCTGCCCGTCGATGGTGATGCGGATGTCGTCGCGATGCGGGCCCACCGAAGTGAATCCGAGGCGGATATCCCGCTCGTAGCTGCCCGCAAGCTCCCGTTTGAGCCGTTCGGCAATGTCGCCCTCCTCCCCGGAATACCCCTTTTCGGGGCTGATGGAGAGCCGCTCGGCCCCGTCCGTCAAGAAGGCGTGGCAGTCGGCGGCGAGGACGGAGAGTTCTTTCAGGTATTCCCGCCGCCTGTACACGAGCTTGGCGGCATAGTGCGCGAACTGCTCGTCCCACACGGGAAGGGTCTCGAGGATGACGGCCCCGTCGCGCTCCTTTAAGAGGTTGTTCCGCTGTTCGAGGATCCGTTGGTAGCGCAGCAGGGCGCTGCAATAGTCCCGCGAGGTCTGCGAGAGGGAGAGATTGAGGAACCTTCTGCGCTCGTCGGGGCCATCCTGAATGAGGCGGAGCTCGCCCGGGGAAAAGAACACGCTGCGCATGTTGCCGAGAAAATCCACCGCCCGTAAGACGCGGTTGCCGTTCAAAAAGAGCTCGCGCTTATTCTCGCGGACGCACGCGCCGAGGGTGAAGGCGCCGAACCTGCTCTCTGCTTCGGCGGTGACGCGGGCGTATTCCGCGCCCGTGCGGATGAGCTGGCGGTCGTGCCGGATGCGGAGCGAGGAGCCCGTGCAGAGGTAAAATACGGCCTCGGCGCAGTTGGTCTTGCCCTGCGCGTTTTTGCCCGTGAGCACATTGAGGCCTTCCGTGAAGCAAAAGACTTCCCCCTCATAGTTTCTGAAATTTTCAAGCGTCAATTTTTTTACGAGCATGGCGGCAAAAACACTTTTCTTTCCGACGATTTTGTATTATAATGGGGATACGCCCACTTCATCCAAAGGTATTATAGCAAATTCCGAAAAAAAGCGAAAGCATTTGCGAGGGAAAAATGTCCGAAAAAACACAATTCGACCTGATTTGGGGCAAGATCCGCGAACGGCTCGAAAAACTCGTCACCTATATCACCTACGAGACGTACGTCATGAGCCTCGAGCCCGTGGACATCGTCAACAAAAAACTTGTCCTGCGGGCCGCCTCCGAGATGGGCGCGAGCGTCATCATGCGCAACGCCGACAAGATGAAGAAGGCCATCGCGCAAGCAGACGTGGGGCTCATCGACTTCGTCGTCTTTGTGGAGGGCAGCTCGGCCTTCCCCCTCGAGGAGATCCCAGACGCCTTCGAGGAGATCCGCGTGGAGCCCGATAAGCGCTTCACCTTCGATTCCTTCGTGGTGGGCGTCTCCAATAAATTCGTGTATGCGGCGGCGAAGTCCGTCGCGGAAGCGCCCGGCGAGAACTTCAACCCCCTCTACATCTATGGCGGCACCGGCCTCGGCAAGACGCACCTTCTGCAGGCCATCGCCAACGAGATCGCGGAAAAGCGCCCCTCTCTCAAAGTCCTCTACACCACGAGCGAGAAGTATCTCAACGAATATGTGGATAGCATGTACGCGAGAAAGGGCGAGGGACGGGAGGCGGACGCCCGCTTCCGGAGCCGCTACCGCAACGTAGACGTCCTGCTTATCGACGACATCCAATTCTGGGCGGGCAAGCACGGCGTGCAGGAGGCCTTCTTCCACACCTTCAACGAGCTGTTCTCTCAGAATAAGCAGATCGTCATCACGTCGGACTGCCCCGCAAAGGATCTGACGACGCTCGAGGAACGCCTCCGCACCCGCTTCGAGGGGGGCCTCATTGCCGATATCCAACCGCCCGACGACGAGACCAAGATCGCCATTCTCAAAAAGAAGGCGCTCGAGAAGGGGTATGTCCTCCCCGAAGAGGTGCTCGCCTTCCTCGTGAAAAATTCCGATAACAACGTGCGCACCCTCGAGGGAAGGCTCAACACCGTCATCTTCGCGAGCAAGCTCCACGAGGAGCCCGTCTCCCTTCAGCTCGCGGCGACGGCCCTTCAGGAGGCCATCAACACCGAGCCCGAGGAAGTAACGCCCGACGCCATCATCCGCGCCACCTGCACCCATTTCGGCATCACGCAGCAGGCCCTTCTCGGCAAAAACAAGAAGCAGGAGCTGGTGCGCGCACGGCAGATCTGCGCCTACCTCATGTGCGACATGCTCTCCATCCCCCTCGTCAACGTGGGGCAGGAGATGAACGGGCTGCACTATTCCACCGTCATCTACGCCCGCGACAAGATCAAGTCCCTCCTTCCCGTCAACGATAAGATCGCCAAGGACGTGAGCGACATACGAAGCGTCGTATTGAAACAATGACCTGATCGCGCGCCCCCTTCCGCCACGGGAAGGGGGTTTTTCGGAGGACCGTATGCAAGAATTTCAAGAGACAACCTGCGACGCCGTCGTCATCGGCGCGGGACATGCCGGGGCCGAAGCCGCGCTCGCCCTCGCGCGGACGGGGATCTCCACCGTCGTCTTAACGCTCAATCTCGATAGCATCGGCTTCATGCCCTGCAATCCCTCCGTCGGCGGGACGGCCAAGGGCCATCTCGTGCGCGAGATCGACGCGCTCGGCGGGGAAATGGGCCTCTGCGCGGACAAGTGCGCCCTGCAATACCGCATGCTCAACGAGGGCAAGGGCGCGGCGGTGCGCTCCCTCCGCGCGCAAGTGGATAAAAACCGCTATCACACCGAGATGAAGCGCGTCTTTGAGCACACGGAAAACCTCCGCGTCCTCCAAGGGGAGGCCGCCGAGATCCTCATAAAGGAGGGGAAGGTCGTCGGCGTCAAGACGGCCTACGGCGGCGTGATCGCGTGCCGCGCCGTCGTCGTCGCAACGGGCGTTTACCTCGGCGCACGCACCATTACCGGCACCCATGTCCGAGAGTCGGGTCCCAACGGCTTCGAGCGCGCCACCCTCCTCACCCAAAATCTCGTAGAGCTCGGCTTCCGCGTCCGCCGCTTCAAGACGGGCACGCCCGCCCGCCTCGACGGGCGCACCGTCAACTTCTCCGCCCTCACGCCCCAGCCGGGGGAGCGGACGTATCCCTTCTCCTATCTCACCCCCCGCGTGCCCGCGCCCGCGGAGCAGACCCCCTGCCATCTCGCCTACACCAATCCCGCAACGCACAAGATCATCCTCGAAAATCTCGACCGCGCCCCCCTCTACAACGGGGAAATTTCCTCCGTCGGACCGCGCTACTGCCCCTCTATCGAGACCAAAGTCGTGCGGTTTTCCCAAAAATCCCGCCACCAGCTCTTTCTCGAACCCGAGGGCGCGGAGACGGACGAGATCTATGTGCAGGGCCTCTCCACCTCCCTCCCCTACGACCTGCAAAAGGCGGTCTACCGCTCGGTGGAGGGCCTCGAGCGCGCCGAGATCATGCGCTACGCCTATGCCATCGAATACGACTGCATCGACAGCCTCGATCTTCTGCCCACCCTCGAGAGCAAGGCCGTGAAGGGGCTGTATTTCGCGGGGCAGATCAACGGCACGAGCGGCTACGAGGAGGCCGCGGCGCAAGGGCTCATGGCGGGGCTCAACGCCTCCCTCGCCCTCCGCAAGATGCCCCCCCTCATCTTGGGGCGGGACAGGGCGTATATCGGGGTGCTCATCGACGACCTCGTCACCAAGGGCACCGAGGAACCCTACCGCATGATGACCTCGCGCGCCGAATTCCGCCT
>CANQBG010000039.1 GCA_947588985.1 uncultured Clostridia bacterium | reverse complement strand
CAGCCAATTTACCGCAACGGACAATTCCGTATCTTCAAATATATTTTTTGGCGTCCACGGAACATAAATATCGGGTTGAAGTCCTTTGCCTCTTGTACCATTGCCGCTGTCTATTGCCTTGCTTCGTGAAGTGGGATAATGTAAAACATATTCTCCAAAGTCGAAATATGTAAGGTTGGCATAATCGTTGACTCCCATTGTGGGACGACCGATTATCGTCACTTTTTGCAAGCGAGAAGCGATCTCCACGAAACTTTCTGCCGAAGAAGCGCAATAATAATCGGTAAGGACAACAACCTTTTCGGGATAGCGCGTGCCGCTTGTCGGGAACAAAAATTTATCGGGCTTTGCAGGTAAAAAACCTTTTCCTTTATTTCTTGTCTGTTCTTCTATTCGCTCTACAATATACCTCCGAACTTCGTCGGAAGTGCTGCTTTCGAAATACTCTTTATAGAGCTTTATTCGTCCGTCTGCATTCCGTTCGGTATATAGTATATCATCTTCCCCCGTAAAGATCGGCTTGCCGCACTTAATATCGTCCTCGGCAAGCAAAAATTTCAGAAGCGACAAAAATACTGTATCGCTGCCGCCGCAGTTGTTCCTTAAATCTATGATAAGATTTTTGGTGCAAGTAATATCTTTTGAGGCATAATTCACTATTGACGAAATATCTCCTTCGTCAAAGAAATTGGTGAGTTTTATGTAGTAACAATCCTTATTGAGAAACTTGCATACGCAAGAGGGTTCTCCGATTCCTCTCTCAACATCAGTCCGAACGGAATAATCGAATGTCTTTTGGGAGCGAACGGTAATTACGTCGGCATTTGCTATGACGGTTTCCCAACGTTCGCCTTGACGGTCGGACGGATCGCAGTCGAAAAATACGGAAAATTTTTCAGCGGCTTTTTCGATTGTCAATCCGTCGATGGCGATAATCTCATCTCCTTTTAAAAACGGCAATTCTTTTTCCGCTTGGGTGATGAATAAGCCATTATCATATCTTCTGACGTGAAAGCCGATATAAATACGGAGATTCTTTTTATAAAAATAGAGGTGTCCCCATACTTTGAAAGTTGCCAAATATTTATCTACCGAAAACAAGAAGTCGCGTTCGGACATATCGTCTGTGATTTCAGACAAAAAAGATTGAGGATCGCCGCCTTTAATATCAAAACAGAATGAGGCGTCCTCGTGGCAAATGTCGATTATTGTCTTTGCTATTTCGGTTTTTTTCATATTTTTAGCTAAACCCCTGTATGGCTTCTATTATACCATAAACCTACACGAAAATCAAGCAAGGCAGGTATCGCCCCAAAGATTTCATTATAAAGAACCGCCGAGGGGGAGGATCCCTCGGCAGCTTGCTTATGCGTTTTCATTCCCGAGATACAAAATAAATCCGAACCAATCGCGGGTTACAATCACCCTTGTTGAGTTCGGATTATTTTGATTTGGTGGAGATAGCGTGAGTCGAACACGTGACCTCTTGAATGCCATTCAAGCGCTCTACCAACTGAGCTATACCCCCATCCATGGGTGATGAAGTTTTCCGCCCTGTTTTGGGCGCGATCTCGCGGGGAAATTCCCCATTCCTTCTCTATTATAGCGGAAAATCCCGCGCCTGTCAATGTATTTCGCGCACTTTTATCAATTTCCGAAAAACTTTTTTGCAAAAGCGGCGATCTTGGGCCCATTTCCGAAAATTCCGCGAAGGGGTGGGGCATGTCCGCGGGAGGGGAGGGCAGGAAGCTCGAAATTTCCGAGAATTTGTAAAAATTACTTGACATTGCGGGCAAAATCTTCTATAATATTTGAGAAGTGAAAAAATCGGAGGTATCCTATGAAGTATTGTACCAAATGCGGCCATGAGCTGCTGGATGAAGCCGTGATCTGCCCCAACTGCGGCTGTGCCGTGGAGGGGACGAACTATTCCGCTCCCGCCGCTGCTCCCGCCGCTCCCGCCTCGGGGGATAGCACCCTCAAAATGATCGCCAAGATCTTTATGGTCATCGGCTGCATCGCCACGGCGTTTGCCATCATCCCGCTCTTTTGGACGGTCCCCATGACGATCTCCTATTTCAACAAGGTCTCGCGCGGCGAGCCCGTCTCGACGGGGTTCAAGGTCTGCGCGCTCATCTTCGTCAACCTGATCGCGGGGATCTTGATGCTCTGCGACAACACCTGACATTCCATAAAATTGAAAACGAAACGGGGCGCCGCAGACATGGGTGCCCCGTTTTTCGCGGAATGACCAAATCCCCCGAAGCGCTGCGGCGGGATTTTCTTCGCCGTAAAATTTCAATTTGCGCAGATTTCCAAAAGATGCGCAAAATCGCTTGCAAAAGCGGCGGGAGTTTGTTATAATAATGCAGACGAGTGCGAAAAGCGCACAGAGCGAGGAGTAGCGCAGTTTGGTAGCGCGCTTGGTTCGGGACCAAGAGGTCGTGGGTTCAAATCCCGTCTCCTCGACCAAACAGCCGCGGTGCGGGCCGAAAAAATTTTTCCGAAAGTCGGGAAAATCGCTTGACAGCCCGCCGCGGTCTGTGGTAATATCCGAATATCACGACGAAAGGAGCACGGCAATGCGTTTTGCGGCGTTGGAAAACCGTATGATGCGAATGCTACATTCCCGGGCAGAGATGCGCGGGCTTGTTGCCGTGTCGTAAACGTCAAAAAGCCGATTTGTGTATCTTCGCTCGGGAAATTTTCCCGGGCGATTTTTTATGTCTTTCGGAGGTTTTATGATCGAACTACGTCATCTCACCAAGGAATATCCCTCGCGCGCGGGGACGCTCACGGCGCTTTCCGACGTCAGCCTCACCATCGAGGACGGCGCCGTCTACGGCGTGATCGGGCTCTCGGGAGCGGGCAAATCCACCCTCGTCCGCTGTATCAACCTCTTGGAACGGCCGACTTCGGGGCAGGTTTTCATCGACGGCGAGGACCTCACCGCGGCCAAGAAAAAGCGCCTTCTGAAGGTGCGGCAGAGCATCGGGATGATCTTCCAAAGCTTCAACCTTCTCGAGCAGCGCACGGTGGAGCAAAACGTCCGCTTCCCCCTCGAACTCGTACATGCCCCCAAGCAAGAAGCTGCCGCCCGCGCCGCGGAGCTCCTCTCCCTCGTGGGGATCGCGGACAAGGCGAAGGCCTATCCCGCGCAACTTTCGGGCGGACAGAAGCAGCGCGTCGCCATCGCCCGCGCCCTCGCCCTGCGCCCCAAGTACCTCCTCTGCGACGAAGCCACGAGCGCGCTCGACCCCAACACCACAGACGCGATCCTCGAACTCCTGAAGCAGATCAACCGCGACTTGGGCGTCACCATCATCGTAATCACCCACGAGATGAAGGTGGTGGAGCGCGTCTGCACCGACGTCGCCGTCCTCTCCGAGAGCAAGATCGCGGAGGCGGGGAAGGTGGAAAAAGTATTCTCAGACCCGCAGTCCGAGATCGCCCGCGAGCTCATCATCCCCGAGCTCATCCGCACGGTAAAATTCAGCGGCGGAAGCAAGCTCCGATTGATTTTTGATGGCTCCACCTCAGACATGCCTATCATCTCCGCGCTCGCGCTCGAACTTCACGAGGCCGTAAACATCCTCTATGCCGATACCAAAAACATCGACGGGAAGGCCTTCGGGCACATGGTCATCACCCTCCCGGAGGACCCGGCGCGCGCGGACGCCGTGGTGCGCTACCTCGCCGCAAGACATATTTCCTACAAGGAGGAGATCTGAATGCAGACGCTTTTGCTCAGCAAAGAACTTTTGGAACTCATTCGCGACAACACCCTTTTGTGGGGCGTCTTTGAGACGATCTACCTCACGCTCATCTCCACGGCCGTCGCCTATCTTCTCGGCTTGCCGCTCGGGATCCTGCTCTGCGTCACGGACCGGGAGGGCCTCCGCCCGCTCCCCGTGTTCCATAGGATCCTCGGCTTCTGCGTCAACATCCTGCGGAGCATTCCCTTCCTCATCCTCATGGTGGCCTTTCTCCCCGTCGCAAAATTTCTCGTGGGGAAGAGCTACGGTCCCGCCGCGATGATCGTCATGCTCGTCATCGCCGCCACGCCCTATATCGCACGGATGGTGGAATCCTCCGTGAAGGAGGTGGAAAGCGGCGTCGTCGAGGCGGCCCGCGCGATGGGGGCGAGCGATATGCAGATCGTCTTAAAGGTCTACCTCCCCGAAGCCAAGCCTTCGCTCATCGTGGGGGCAGTCATCTCCACCGTCACCGTACTCGGCTACTCCGCCATGGCGTCCACCATCAACGGCGGCGGCCTCGGGCAGATCGCCATCTTCTATGGCTACAACAACTTCAAAGACGACGTCATCTGGGTCTGTGTGCTCCTCACCGTCATCATCGTGCAGATCATTCAGGAACTCGGCATGCTCGTCGCGAGAAAGACGGACAAACGCGTCCGCACGGGGCGCAAACGCAAATGTAAATCAAAATAAAAATCTAAGGAGATAACCATGAAAAAACTTTTCCTCACCCTCGCTACTCTCGTCCTTTCCTGCACCTTCGCGCTCGCCCTCTTCGGCTGTAACACGGGCACCCCCGCAGACACCATCGTCGTCGGCGCAAGTTCCACGCCCCACGCCGAGATCCTCGAAGCCGTCCGCGGCGACCTCCTCGCGGCGGGCTTCCGGCTCAAGATCGTGACGTACGGCGACTACATCCTCCCCAACACCGCCCTCGAGAGCGGCGAGCTCGACGCCAACTACTTCCAGCACACGCCCTATCTCGATAACTTCAACGCCGAACGTAAGACCCACCTTTCCGCCGCGGCCAAGATCCACTATGAGCCCTTCGGCGTCTATGGCAAGGAGGTGACGCAGGAGGCATTCGATACCGTCAAGACGGGCCGCACCATCTACGTCCCCGCCGACGGCACCAACTGCACCCGCGCCCTCTTTGTGCTCCGCGACGAGGGATACATCACCCTCCGCGCGGGGGTCAGCCCCGCCGACGCCCTCACCGACAAGGACATCGCAGAGTCCAACGGCAACGAGGTCGTGCTCGTGGCCGCGGAGCAGGTCCCCGTGCAGCTCAGAAATTCCGCCGCGGGTTCGCTTGCCGTCGTCAACGGCAACTACGCCCTCGCTTCGGGCCTCAACCTCAAAGACGCCCTCGCCGTCGAGAATGCGGAAGGGGAGGCGGCACAGCTCTACGCCAACGTCGTCGCCGTAAAAGCGGGCAACGAGAATACGGAAAAGACCAAGGCCCTCGTCGGGGCGCTCACGGGCAAGACGGCGCTCGACTTCATCAACGCGACTTACGGCGGGGCCGTCCTCCCCGTGTTCGCCGCGTAAGTCCCATAAGTCCCGCTTTTTCGCCGCAAACGGAAGATATAGGCCACCCCCCTGAAGATTCACCGAATATTTTGTGATGATTTGTAATAAAAAAGCTTGACATTTTTTCAAATCCGTGATAGAATATTGACTATGAAGTATCAGGTCATAGGTTGGACCTTCTGCGACGATCCCGCTTATCCCGAAAAGGAAGATGTCACGCCGTGCGTCGAGCAAGCCATCTGCGAAGAGCTGAAAAGGCACGGCTACTGCTTCGGCGGCGATAAGCACGAGCAGTATTGCCCCGTCCTCAACGACGGCACGCTGGTGAGCTTTTCATGGCGCGGCTGGGGGAGGATCATGGGCATGGCGAAGGGGACCTATGCGGGCGGCTACGACTATATGGGATACTACATGGACGAGCTCATCCCGCCTCCCATGCGGCATTACCCCGCTCTCGGGGTGGACGATTCGCGCATCGTCTCCAAGAACCGCCTGCGGGAGACCTTCTTCCTGCACGTGGAGGACGGCCCGTACTTCGCCATCCGCGAGGGGACGAAATGCTTCGAGCTTCGCCTCTTCGACGAAAAGCGTCGCCACATCGATGCGGGCGACACCATCATCTTCATCCGCAAGGGCCACGAGGAGGAACGGGTGATCCGCGCCGTCACGGGGACGGCCGTCGCCCCCGATTTCGAGACGCTATTCAGCGAAGAGTTCCTCTCCCGCAACAAGATGCCCGCCGATCCCGTATACTACGGCGGCGCTCCCGAAGATGCGCCTGCGTCGCTCGCAGCCTCCATGGGCAAGTATTACACGGAGGCGCAGCAGAAGAAAGACGGCGTGATGGCCATCCGCATCGGGCTTCCCGCACATTCCTGCGAGACTTCCCTCAGGATCGTCTTTTCCGACGAGTTCGAGGCGGAGAGCTACGCGGAGCGCGTCGCCGCATTCGATCCGCATGCGGCCCGCAAACATCGGGGCTACGAACTCGGCCTCTGCGACGCATACGATCCCGACGTCAACGTCATGATCCGCAAGACGCTTGCAAACTTCTTCGGAAGGGAGGAGGAGCTCAAGGCGCTGAAGGAGGATTCGGGCTGCAAGCTCTATCTCGAGATTGTGCCGTGGATCGTCAAGGGCTCCGAAGAGCCCGCGCCGCTGCTCTCCCTCGATCCGGATATCATCGAATTTTTATACCGTGCACAGATCCGCCACGACCTCGATTATTATGTGATATAGGGAATGCGATCGTTGCATTCAGAGCGAAAATAAGCCACCCATGTCCGAGACATGGGGGTCAGAAATAGGAGGAGACGTTATGAGATTGTTTTTTGAGGACCGCGTGATGACGTGGTTGGATTCCTTTGATATTTTCGATGAACTCGGCCGCAAACTTTTCCGTGTGAGCGGGGCGAGCACGGGGCCGCGCAAACTCAAGGTCTACGACGCCTTCGCCCATAATAAGACGGTCGTGTCCCTCAAAGAGAGCGAGCAGGCTCCCTCGGTGGACATCAAGCACGGCAAGCGCTTCGTCTCCACGGTGCGCCGCGCCTTCATGCGCATGAAGTCGTCGCTCTTCGATTTGGGATTTTTGAATTGGTACGCCTCCGGCAACTTCGGAGACGGTTGCTTCCGCATCTTCGACGCCAACGACCGCGTGATCGCCTCCGTCACCGAGGAATGCGTGCACCGCGAGGAAGTGCGCTGTATCGATACGCTGCCCGAGTACGCCCTGCACGCGCTCGCCTTCACGCTCGCCATCGACGTGCAGGAAACCGAGCCCGAAGCGCTCCCCGAGGCCTCCGAACCGGTCAATCCGTAACCCGCAGATTTTATTGATATAGGAACGCCCACCACCCCCAACGATCCTTTCGGCCGATGCCCCCGCATCGGTCTTTTTTTATGCCCCCGCCCCCCTTAGTGAAAAAGAGGTTTGCAGACGAGCCGATACGCAGTCTCTCGCTCTCCCCTCACAGTGTACGGACTTAGCCTTTTCGGACATGGTATTGGCGTTTGCGGTCTGAAGGATGATTTTTAGGGGCAAGACGAGGGGGGCGAGGACGGCCGAAATACGAGAGAAAAGAGCCGGAATATATTGAAAACCGTTTGCGCGATCCGGGGTTTTCCGCGAAATCATGCGGTGCGGAGTTGCAAAATGCGAGAAATTATGGTATAATGAGCCTTGGCGCGGGGCCGTCTCACATGGCCGTCTCATATGGCTATCTCGCATAGCGTCTCACACGGGCGTCTCGCATGGCGTCTCGCATGGCCGTCTCACGAGTCTGCGCCGCGGCCGAGAAAATGAGCCATTGGATAATGATGAAACGGGAGGATGGCATGATGCAACCTTGGTTATCGAGAACGCAGCTTCTCATCGGGGAGGAAGGGATCGCGCGGCTTGCGGGGTGCCGCGTTGCGGTATTCGGGCTCGGCGGCGTGGGGGGGTACGCCGTGGAGGCCCTTGCCCGCGCGGGTGTGGGCGCGCTCGATCTCATCGATCGCGACCAATTCACCCTCACCAACCTCAACCGTCAGCTCCACGCCACGCTGCGCACGGTGGGGCAGGACAAGGTAGAAGTCGTCGCCGCACGCATTGCGGAGATCGCTCCCGCCTGCACGGTGCGGACCTTTAAGACCTTTTACCTCCCCGAGACGGCGGGGGAATTCGACTTCCGCGTCTACGACTACGTGATCGACGCCATCGACACGGTGGCGGGGAAGCTCGCCCTCGCGGAGAACGCCGTCCGCTGCGGCACGCCCATCATCAGCGCGATGGGGGCGGGGAACAAACTCGATCCCACCCGCTTCGAAGTGGCCGACCTCGCCAAGACCTCCGTCTGCCCGCTCGCCCGCACGATGCGCCGCGAGCTCAAAAAACGGGGCATTACCCACCTCAAAGTGGTCTACTCCCGCGAGGAGCCCCTCAGCCCGACCTCAGGCTCGCTTCCGTTCGAGGAAGAGACTGCGCGGCGGCAGGTCCCCGGGAGCATCTCCTTCGTCCCGCCCGTCGTCGGATTTCTGCTCGCCGGTGAAGTCGTGCGCGACTTATTAAAGATAGAACCCGCGCCGCCTACGGGCCCCGCTTCCCGCATAGCAGAGCCCGCGCTACCCACGGGCCCCGCTTCCCGCTTAAAGGAGGAAGGCAATGTCTGAATTTTCCAAGTCCGTCGAGGAGGGCCTCCGCACCACTTACGCGCGCCGCCTCTTCAAGCCCTTCGCGCGCGCGATCGTACAATATAATTTAGTAAAGCCGAACGATAAGATCGCCGTCTGCATCTCCGGAGGCAAGGATAGCGCTCTCATGGCCAAGCTCTTTCAGGAGCTCAAGCGGCACAATAAATTCCCCTTCGAGCTCGTGTTCCTCGTCATGGACCCCGGTTACAGTCCCCAAAACCGCGCCGCCATCGAGGAAAACGCCCGCCTCTTGGATATCCCCGCCGTCATCTTCGAGACGGATATCTTCGAAAACGTCTACGTCATCGAGAAGTCGCCCTGCTATATCTGCGCGCGCATGCGCCGCGGCCATCTCTACCACAAGGCGCAGGAGCTCGGGTGCAACAAGATCGCGCTCGGCCATCATTACGACGACGTCATCGAGACCATTCTCATGAGCATCCTCTATGGCGGACAGGTCCAGACCATGCTCCCCGCGTTAAAGAGCGCAAACTTCGAGGGCATGGAACTCATTCGGCCGATGTATTTCGTCCGCGAGAAGGATATTCTCGCGTGGCAACACGCCTATGGGCTCAACTTTTTGCAATGCGCATGTAAGTTTACCGCCGATTGCGCGGCGCACGAGAATAACTCCAAACGCCAACGGGTGAAGGCGCTCATCCGCGACCTCAAGCGCGAGGACCCGCAGATCGAGCAAAATATCTTCAAGAGCGTGGAAAACGTGAACCTCTCCAAACTCCTCGCCTACAAAGACCGCTCCGGCCTCAAGCACCGCTTCGACGAGTGAGGAACCCTCGCTGTCCCCTCATGAGCGAACCCCCTCAGTCACTTCGTGACAGCTCCCCCAATCCACCCCGCAAAAATCCTGACAGCTTTTTGCGGGGACCCCGGGGTGGAGCCAAGGGCTCTTGCTGTCCCCTTAGGGGAAAGTACCCGCGAAGCGGGGGAAAGGGGTTTGCAGCGGAGCAAATACGAAGTCCTCTCGCTGTCCCCTCTGGGGAAAGTGGCCCGTAGGGCCGAAAGGGGTTCGCAGCGGGGCGAACACGAAGTCCTCTCGCTGTCCCCTTAGGGGAAAGTACCCGCGGAGCGGGGGAAAGGGGTTCGCAGCGGGGCGAACACGAAGTCCTCTCGCTGTCCCCTTTGGGTAGAATTTCGCGTTCTGCCGAGCAGCCCGGTGGGCTGTCGGCGCGAAATTCGAAGGCAATTGCCCATATGCACGGGCAATTGCTGACCGAGGGCAGGGCTCCACCTGCCCGAGACAGTGGCCCGTAGGGCCGAAAGGGGTTCGCAGCGGGGCAAATACGAAGTCTCCTCGCTGTCCCCCCTGGGGAAAGTACCCGCGAAGCGGGGGAAAGGGGTTTGCAGAGCGGTATAATATGAGCGAACCCCTTCAGTCACTTCGTGACAGCTCCCCCAATCCACCCCGCAAAAATCCTGACAGCTTTTTGTGGGGACCCCGGGGTGGAGCCGAGGGTTTGCGAATCCAATCTCAGTCAAAGGTCCCTCAAAGTAGAGGGGGAGGATAGATAATGCACATATACCGGCACAGAAACGTGGGATATGCCCGCGAGCTACGAAAGAACATGACGAAAGAAGAGCGGAAGCTGTGGTACACCTTTCTTCGCACGCTTCCCGTAAAATTTGTGCGGCAACATCCGATGGGGCGATACATTGTTGATTTCTACTGCGCCGAAGCAAAACTTGCCATTGAGCTCGACGGCTCCCAACACTATGAGGAGGCGGGGGAGGCTTACGACCGCAATCGCGACCGATATTTAAGAGCGCTGGGAGTCGAGGTGGTTCGATACTCCAATTATCAGATCGCTAAGGAATATGAAGTGGTCAAGCGCGACATTTTGTTGCACTTAGGCTTGGAGTAACCCCTCGCTGTCCCCTCTGGGGAAAGTGGCCCGTAGGGCCGAAAGGGGTTTGCAGCGGGGCGAATACGAAGTCTCCTTGCTGTCCCCTCAGGGGAAAGTACCCGCGGAGCGGGGGAAAGGGGTTCGCAGAGAGGCGAATACGAAGTCCTCTTGCTGTCCCCTTAGGGGAAAGTGGCCCGTAGGGCCGAAAGGGGTTTGCCGTGGAGCCAATACGAAGTCTCCTCGCTGTCCCCTCTGGGGAAAGTGGCCCGTAGGGCCGAAAG
>CANQBG010000038.1 GCA_947588985.1 uncultured Clostridia bacterium | reverse complement strand
ATTCCTCGCGGACATACGACTTCACGACGCGGATGCCCTTCACGTTCTCCTGAATGGATTCGTTGAGGTTATCGTATTTCTTAAAGACGCGGTGGAAGAGCGGCATGGTTTTCCACATGATGAAAAAGAGCACGGCGGCGAGGGGCGGGATCACGCCGATGAAGATCCATGCGAGGTTGCCGCCGATCACAAAGGCCATCACCACGGAGAATACCATCATGAGGGGGCTGCGGATGGCCGTGCGGACGATCATCATGTAAGACATCTGCACGTTGTTTACATCCGTCGTCATACGGGTGACGAGCGAGGACGTGGAGAACCTGTCGATGTTCTCGAAGGAAAATTCCTGCACCTTGTAATAGAGATCTTTGCGCATGTTCTTCGCGAACCCCGAAGAGGCTTTGGCGCAGAACACCCCCGCGAGCGCGCCGCAGATGAGCGACGCGATAGCCATCGCCACGAGGATGAGGGCATATTGGCCGATCCCGAGCGTATCCCACGAAGTTCCCGCTCCCCAGAGCTGCGCTCCCGCCGAGATGGCGTTGCCGAGCTCGGTGATCACAAAGGGAATGAGGCATTCGAGCACGACCTCGCCCGTGACGAAGATGGGCGAGAGAATGGACGAGAGCTTGTATTCCCGGATACATTTTGCAAGTGTTTTGAGCAAAAAATCACCTCCCTGAAATCCAACACTGCATGGGCAAACAAAAAACGTAATCTCCCATAGGATCATACGTTTCTGCGCGATATTACTATATTAGCATGGAAACAAGGGATTGTCAAACGCTTCACGGCCGAATTCGACATTTTCACAAAAAAATCACGCGGGGAATCACCCGCCGAGCTCGCGCTTGAACTGCGCGATGATGCGCGATTCGATGCGGCTCACTTGCACCTGCGAGACCCCCACCGCCTTGGCGACTTCGCTCTGCGTCATGTCGCGGAAGTAGCGCAAGACGACGATCTTTTTCTCGCGCTCGGGGAGCCGCTCGATGGCGGCCTTCAAAAGCAGCCCGTCGAGAAGGTCCTCCTCCCGCTCCTTGGCGGGAAGTTTTTCGGCAAGCGTCGCCGCCTTTTCGTCCTTGTAGTCGGTCTCCGCGTAGATGGAGAGCGGCATGCGGGAGGAGCCGAGCGTAAAGACGACTTCGCTCTCCTCCATGGAAAAGACTTCGGAGAGGTGCCTTACGGAGGGCTGTTCGCCGTGGGCGACGGCGTATTGCTCGATATACCGGTTGATCTCCCGCGCCGAACGCTTCATGGCGCGCGAGACCTTCACGCTCCCGTCGTCCCGCAAAAAGCGCTTGATCTCCCCCGCGATCATGGGGACGGCGTAAGTGGAAAAGCGCACGCCGAAGCGCTCGTCGAACCCCGCGATGGCCTTCAGAAAGCCGAGGGAAGCGAGTTGGAAGAGGTCGTCGTATTCCACGCCCTTGCCCAAATACCGCCTTAAGATGCTCTTGAGGAGGGAGGTATTGGCGGAGAGGAGCTGTTCCTTGGCCCGCATATCCCCCTCTTTGGCGCGGCGAATGAGGGCGAGCGTCTCATCTTCATCCGGCATTCCGCGCCTGCCCTGCCGAAAACCGCTTGCTCATCTTCACCTTGGTGCCCTCGTTTTCCTTGGATTCCACCTCGAATTCCGACATGAAGGTCTGCATGATGGTAAACCCCATTCCCGAGCGTTCCTCGGAGGGAAGCGTCGTGAAGAAGGGCTCGAGCGCCTTGGAAATATCGGGGATGCCCCGGCCTTCATCGGAAATCTCGATGTAGAGGGAGGCGCCGTCGAGGCGGCAAAAGACAGTCACCCAACCCGTGCGATCCCGGTATCCGTGGACGATGCTGTTGGTGACGGCCTCGGAGACCGCCGTCTTGACGTCGGAAAGTTCGGAGAGCGTCGGCTCGGCGGGAAGGGCAAAGGCGGCTACCGCGTTGCGCGCAAACACTTCGTTTTCCGAGCACGCGGGGAATTTCAAGATCATTTCATTCATGGCTCACTCCTCGATTTTGGGCATCAATGTGTAGAGACCGCTCAAAGACAGGATGCGGTCTGCGCTCTTATCGGGGCCTTCGAGATACATGCCCATTCCGTATCTCTTCAGACGTTTATAGCGGCCGATGAGAAATCCGATGCCCGTCGAATCCATAAATTTGAGGCCCGCGAGGTTAAATACGGCCCGCGAGAGCCCCGCGTTGCGGTCGATGAGCGCGTCCGCGCACTCCCGGATGCCCGCCACGGAGTGCTCGTCGAGCTCCCCCGCGAGATAGATATAGAGGTTGTCGCCCTGTGCCGACCATGTTAGCTCCATAGTTCCCTCCCTAACGCTCGCTATTGTAACAGACAGGGCATAAAAAAATACGGAAGATCGTGTCGGATCCTTCCGTATTCTGTCGAATGATTCATCGAAGATCCCCCACCCATGCCCGAGGGGGAGCGTTCAAAAACAAATTATTGGATTCTCAGTACGCGGCGAATGGCGCCGATCTCTTCTTGGGTGAGGCGGCTCTTTTCCACGACGAAGGCCGTGGTGGCGGTGTTGTTGAGAAAGAAGAATTGCTTATTTTCCTTCACCTTCACGAGGTCGGCATAGTAGAGCTTGAGGCGGGAGATCTCCTCGCCCTGCCGCTCCGTCTCGATGAGGACGTAGCCCTCGTAAAATCGGTAGTTGGCATGATAGGCCGTCTTGATGTTTTTGACGGAGCCGCGCGCGCCGAGAAAGAGGATGAGGCCGATGACGAGCAGGAAGCCCCCGCCGTAGAGCGCGCACTGCATGACGTTATCGAGCCACGGCGCGATCACAAAACCCTGCTCCTCGGCAAGCGTCTCGAATACCGTGGAGGCGACGAGGTAGAAGAGCAGCAAGACGGGCCCGAGGACGGTGCCGAGAAGGCCCAAGATCCTCATCTTCTTCATGAGGCGCGCCTGCAACGCGCCGTCTACCGTGACCGACGTCTCGACGAGCGGCGAAGGGTCCCCTTCGGACATGGGTGCCTCCGATCCCGTCAAACTTTCGTTGATTTCTTCCATGTTTCTCTCCGTGGAATGTATGATTTGTCCGCCCTTTCGGCAGTCGGTGGGCCTGTCCTCCTCATACCGAGCCGAAAGAACCGTAGAATATTCGGAACAGCCTATCGCGCGAAGGATCCCGAAATACGGAGTCCGACATCGACCATCGGGATTCTTCGGCGCTCGGCTATGCCTCGGCCTCTGAATGACGACGCGTTCCGTCCTTCCTAATCACGTGCGCGAGCAAAACCACGCTTTTGCGCTGCGCGCCTCAATTTGCTACGCCACCGCACGCTTCTTGCTCGATGAACGAAGAAGAGGACCAAGCCGTGAAAGCGCAAAGGATTATTTCCTCACGGAAATTTCTCGGCACGAGAAATTTCGTGAACTCCTAATCGTACATCTCCGTTTTGGGAGGGCGGGTGAAGAGGGAGGAGATGGCCTCGCGGCAGCGCGCCGCGTCGTCCCCCTCGCCGTAGCAGACCTTATACACGGCGTCGGTGATGGGAAGCTCCACGCCGTATTTCCCCTCCAAGAGTTTCATGGCCTTGGACGTTGCCACGCCCTCGGCAAGTTTTTCAAAGCGCTGCCCTTTGGCGAGCATCTCGCCGTAGGTGCGGTTGTGGGAGTAGGGCGAAAAGAGGGTCGTCTCGTAGTCCCCGAGGTGGGCAAGCCCATAGGCGGAGAGCTCGTTGCCCCCCATCGCCTTGATGAGCCGGGCGACTTCGCGCGCCCCGCGGGACATGAGCGGGCCCTTCAGGGGAACGCAGACGACGTCGAGAACGCCCGCGGCGATACCCATGACGTTTTTGGCGGCCGCGCCGATCTCCGTGCCGATGAGGTCCTCGCCGTAGTAAAACCGGATGAGGTCGGAGCGGAAGCTATCGGCAAGCGTGCGCTTGAGTTTCTCGTTTGCCGAGTCGATGACCATGCAGTTGGGAACTCCCGCGACGAAGCTCTGAATGTGCCCCGGGCCCACCCACACGGCGATCTTCTCGGGAGAAATGCCGCTCTCCACGAGGATCTCGGAGAGGCGCTTGCCCGTCTCCACCTCGATGCCCTTCATGCACAAAACAAAGACCTTATCGCGGACATGGTAGTGGGTAATGCGCTGCATGAAGCCGCGGAGGCCCTGCGCGGAGATGGAGATGACGATGATCTCGGCGGAGGTCACGGCGTATTCGAGGTCGCACGAGAGCGTGATCTTTTCGTCGAGGGAGACGTATTCATTCTTGCCCGTCTCCTTGAGGATCTTGTACGAGTAGTCGTCCTCGGGGCCCCAGCTTACGACCTCGTTGCCCTTGCGGGAGAGATACCATGCGATGAACGACCCCCAGCGGCCGCAGCCGAGTACGGAAATTTTCATAGTGGCTCCTATGTGATGATGAAATCGGAAAATCAGAGTTCCTTGCGGTCCTTGAGGGCGCGCTCCAGCGTCACCTCATCGGTGTACTCGAGCTCGCTGCCGACGGGAATGCCGTGGGCGATGCGCGTCGCCTTGACGCCGAGAGGTTTCAAAAGTTTTGCAATGTACATCGCCGTCGCGTCCCCCTCCACATCGGGATTGGTGGCGAGGATGACCTCCTCCGTCTTGTCCGTGATGCGGGCGAGCAGCTCGCGGATGCGGATATCGTTGGGCCCCACGCCGTTCATGGGCGAGATGACCCCGTGCAGCACATGGTAGACGCCGTGGAAGGCGTGCAATTTTTCGAGGGCCGCGACGTCTTTGGGCTCCTTGACGACGCAGATCGACGTCGGCTCGCGGGTCTTGCAGATGGGGCAGAGTTCCTCCTCGGAAAAGTTGCCGCACGCCTTACAGAAGCGGACGCGGCGCTTCACATCCAAGATGGCCTCCGAAAAGGCGCGCGCCTCGGGCTCCGTCATGGAGATGACCTTGTAGGCATACCGCTGCGCCGTCTTGCGGCCCACGCCCGGGAGCTTGGAGAACTCGTTGATGAGCCGGCCGATGGGCTCGATAAAGACGTCCATTAAAGCAGACCTCCGAGGCCGCCGAGACCGCCGAGACCGCCGCCGAGACCGGTGAAGCGGGACATCTTCTCTTCATAGACGGCGTCGGCCTTCTTATACCCGTCTAAAATGGCGGCGAGGACGAGGTCCTCGAGCATCTCGCCGTCCTCGGGGTCGATGACGGATTTATCGATCTCGATGCCGTCGA
Source organism: uncultured Clostridia bacterium (assembly GCA_947588985.1). GTDB lineage: Bacteria > Bacillota > Clostridia > Christensenellales > Borkfalkiaceae > Gallimonas. The sequence goes on along the minus strand of CANQBG010000038.1, from coordinate 5,683 downwards.
TCTTCTTCTTGGCGTTCATGTAGACGACGACGGCCTCGCCGCCCGCCGTCCCCACGATCTCCCATTCCTCGAGCAGTTTTTCGGTAGCCAGCATGTCCTCCTGCATCTTCTGGGCCTGTTTCATGAGATTTTGCATGTTGTTGCCCCCTGCGGGGCCTCTGCCGTATGCCATAATTCCTCCTTGGGCGCATGCGCCTCACTTGATTTCGATGGGATAATCTTTGAAATTTTTCTTGAGCTCCGCGACGGGATCCCGCTTCGGCACGCTTGCCCCCGCGAGGCGGACCTCGAAGGAAGCGATACCGAGGCGGGCGAGCGTCTCCCCGATCGTCTTTTGATGGATCTCCCGCCCGAGAATGGAGAAGATGGACTCGGAATCGGTGCAGAGGATCAAGGTCTCGCCCTCAAAGGAGACTGCGAGATCGGAGCACATCGTGAAGAGCACGCCGCTCTTTGCCGTCTTGCGGAGCTCGCGCATGAACTTCGCGTAGACGACTTCCGCATCGCCCGAAATCGGCGCGGAGGGCCTCTCCTCGGGCATGGGTTCCTCGTTTTTGGTCTCCGACTGCTTGGGCTTCTCTTCCCGCGGGGGCGGAGCCGCCTTTTGGGGAGCCGATTTCGGAGGTTCATCCGAAAAGTACGCTTCCGCAAAGACGGGCTCCTCGGTGGGGAAATCGTAGCTCTCAAAGGGATCCGCTTCCTGCGAGGCGGGGTTCGTATCTTCGGGGACCTCCCGTGCGGGAGGCGCGGAGGGCTCCGCCTTGGGCGGTGCGGGCGGCTGCTCGAAGGGAGCATATGCGGGAGCCGGCTGCGGGGCGGGTGCGGGGCGCGCGGGGGCGCTTTCGAGCGCCGCGAGCTTCTTCTCCAAGGTAGCAATGCGCACGAGCAACGCATCGGGATTTGAGTCGCCCTCGGGGTAGGAGACGCGCAGGATGGCGGCCTCCAAGGCGATGCGGGGCGAGGAGGCGAAGCGGAGCTCGTTTTCCGTCTTGATGAGGACCTCCGTCGCGCGCAGGATCGCCCTTCCCTCCGCCTCGTCCGCGATCCCCTTCACGACGTCGAAGAGATCTTTGGGGAGCGCAAGCAGGGTCTCCGCCGTCTTGCAGTTCTTGGCGACGGTGACGCTGCCGAGCAGATCGAGGACGTCTTTGAGCAAAACGCCGACGGATTTTCCCTCCCCCAAAATGCGCTCCGTGACGGAAATGGCGGTAGGCATGTCCGAGAGGAGCATGGCACGGACGAGGTTTGCCGTCTCGTGGAGGTCGGCCGCGCCGAGCACGGCCGTGACGGCAGGATAGGTGAGTTTTTCGGAGTAGACGATGCAAGCCTCCGCGATGGAGAGCATGTCGCGGTCGCTTCCCGCGCCCGCGCGTGCGATGGCCGCAACGGCCTCCGGTTCAAACTCCTTGTGCAGCTGACGTAAGATCCCCGTGAGGTGCTTTTCGAGGTCGGCCGTGGGGATGAGCTTGAAATCCAGCCGCATGCAGCGGGAGAGGATGGTGGCGGGGATCTTCTGCGGCTCCGTCGTGGCGAGGATGAAGATGACGTGCGCCGGCGGCTCTTCGAGCGTCTTTAAGAGGGCGTTGAAGGCGCTGTCGGTGAGCATGTGGACTTCGTCGATGATGTAGACTTTATATTGCCCCGTGACGGGGGGATATTGCACTTTTTCGCGCAGTTCGCGCATTTCGCCCACGCCGTTGTTGGAGGCGGCGTCGATCTCCGTAATGTCCAAAGACCCCTCCTTGAGGGCGCGGCAGACGGCGCATTCCCCGCACGGGGAGCCGTTTACGGGCGAGAGGCAGTTGACGGCGCGCGCGAAGATACGGGCGATCGTCGTCTTGCCCGTGCCGCGCGGACCGGTGAAGAGATAGGCGTGCGAGACGGCCTTCTTTTCGACCTGACTCGTGAGGATCTTCACGACATGCTCCTGCCGCACGATGCCCTCGAAGGTCTCGGGGCGGAATTTCCGATAGAGCGATAGATGGGACATAAGGCACTCCTTTTTTAACTGCGAAAGGCCTTTTGCAGCTTTTTCTTGGCGCGGGTGAGGGCGTTGTCGATGCTCTTCACTTCCTTGCCCGTCGCCTCCGAGATGGCGGCATAACTCATGCCCTCGAGATACATCATCACGACGCGGAACTCGAAGTCGGAGAGCGCCCTTAGAAGGCGCATGCGGAATTCCGCCTCCGATTCCCCGGAGAGGAGCAAGTCCTCGGGCGTCTCCCCTTCCGCGAGGCTCTCGGGGTCGATCTCCGCCCGTTCCCCCTCGGGGAGCCGGCGGTTGACGAAGCGGAGGTAATCGTAGACGCGCCGCACCACGCAGGTATACACGAAATTCTTGAACTTCCGGTCGCCCGTGCCGTCGAACTTGCGGATCGCGGCATAGAGGCCGATCATGCCCTCCTGCACGAGATCGTCCGTCTCGGCAATGAGGTTGAAGGAGAACTTGCGGGCGACGCGGCGCACGACGTCTTTATAGCGGAGCAAGAGCTCCTCGGCCGCGCCGTCGTCCCCTTCCTTGGCGCATACGACGAGCGCCTCATCCGTTTGATTTTTGTAATTTTGCACGTACCACCTCATAGACTGCGATGCCGAGCGCGACGGAGGCATTGAGCGAATTGACCTTCCCCATGAGCGGGATGGAGAGCGTTTTATCGCACTTCTCCCGCGTGAGGCGGTGGACGCCGCAATCCTCCCCGCCGACGACGAGGGCAACTTTTCCCGTAAGCTGCGTCTCATACAGCGGTTCGCCGTCCGCCTCGAGCGCATACACCCAATAGCCGCGCGCCTGCAACGCTTCGATGGCGGCGTTGACGGAGGAAACTTTGGCGACGGGGATATGTTCGGCCGCGCCCGCCGAGATGCGGACGACGGCCTCCGTCACGCTCGCCCCCTTCTGCTTGGGAATGACGACTCCGTCTGCGCCCGCACATTCGGCAACCCGCAAAATGGAGCCGAGGTTATGCACGTCCTCCACGCCGTCGCAGAGGACGATGAGGGAGTCGTCTCCCCCACCCATGTCCAAGAGATCGGCGTAGACAAAGTCCGTCGTGTAGGCGATGACCCCTTGATGGCGCTTTTCGGGGCTCTCCCGGTCGAGGGCGGCGCGATCGACGAATTGCACGCGGACGCCCCGCTTTCTCGCCTCGGCAAAGATGCGCCCGAGCGCCCCCTGCGCGCCCTTTTCGAGCAAAATTTTTTCGATGGTCTTGTCCGTTTTGAGCAGTTCCAAAACGGCGTTTCTGCCTTCCGTTTTCATAGTTTCCTCCCGCAAAGGGGCGTTTGATCAGGATCCGGGCGCGTCCGCAAAGAAGAGCTGCTCGATGCGGGCCTCGTTGCCCGTGAGATAGAGATAGCCGAGAAGCGCCTCGAAGCCCGTGGAGCGGACGTATTCCCCCACCGTGGCGTTTTTGCTCTTGGTGGGTTTTTTGGCGTTGCGGCCGCGGCGGTAAATTTCCGCCTCCTCCTCAGTGAGCAGGGGCAAGATCCGCTCGAGCGACGCGCTCTGGCCGTGTGCCGAGACCTTCTCGGAGGCGAGCTTATTGAGCTCCCCCGTGTGGAACCCATGCGAAAGGGCGAGGCGCCTGCGCACATAGAGCGTGTAGACGGCGTCTCCCACAAAGGCGAGCACGACGGCATTCATGGTTTTGACCCGTGCGGCTTCGACGGGCGCATTCAACTCCGACATCCCCCTCATTATAGCAGATACCGTGGAAAATTGCAAGCGTTGCGGGGCTTCAAACTCCCAAAAAACGAACGGTTATCACCAAATTCGGCTCCAAACAAAATTGCCCCGAAAAGTAGTTGCATTTCGGGGAAAAAGGATTATAATAAGGTACGCGGAAAAAAATGCGGCCGTGCGCCCGCGCACGGGGGAACACAGGCCGCCGCGGACAAACTTCCATAGGCAAAATTATGCAAGCATTCGAGGTATTACTTCCCCTCGCGCTCATTCTGCTTCTCTCCAAGCTCATGGGCCTCGGGGCACACAAGTGCGGCATGCCCGCCGTCATCGGCATGCTCGTCGCGGGGATCGTCGTGGGACTGCTCCGCTATATCCCGTGGCAGCCCCTTCAAGACGCTTTCTTCGGGGAGGACGTGGGCTTCGCCATCGACGTGATGAGCAAGATCGGCGTCGTGCTCATCATGTTCTCGACGGGCCTCGGCACCGATCTCAAAAAATTAAAGCAGACGGGGCTCGCCTCCGTCGTCATCACCACGCTCGGCGTCGTCGTCCCCATGGCGTTCGGCACCGTCTCCTCCCTCCTCTTCTTCCCGGGAGAGAGCCTTCTTTCCCATCTCTTTTACGGGGCCATCCTCACCGCGACCTCCGTCTCCGTGACGGTGGCCGTCCTCAAGGAACTCGGCAAGCTCGACAGCAAGGTGGGCACCTCCATCGTCGCGGCGGCCGTCATCGACGACGTCATCGGCATCATCATCCTCTCCGTGCTCACGGGCTTCTCGTCGGGCGGAAGCGAGGGCGCGGGCTGGGATTGGTTCAACCCCAACGCGTGGCTCGTCGTCATCAAGATCGTCGTATTCTTCCTCGCCGCCATCGCGCTCGGCGTGGGCCTGAGAAAGCTCTTCGACCGCATGGAGCGCACCGCCCCGCACAACAGACGGGTGCCCATCATCTCGCTCGCGGCCTGCTTCGTCTATGCCTACTGTGCCGAAAAGCTCTTCGGCGTGGCGGATATCACGGGGGCGTACCTCGCGGGCATCCTGCTCGGCGGCACCCTCTCCGAGACGCCTTACGTCGAGAGCAAGGTGGACACGATGGGCTACCTCTTCTTCTCGCCCATCTTCTTCGCCTCCATCGGCATGAACCTCGACTTCGGCGGCCTCACCCCCGCCTTTTTGGCGTTTGGGTTCGTCTACGTCGTCCTCGCCCTCCTCGGGAAATTCCTCGGCTGCGGCGCGGGCGCGAAGCTGTGCAAATTCTCGTGGCACGACAGCTTCCGCGTGGGCCTCGGCATGATGGTGCGGGCGGAAGTCGTCCTCATCTGCACGGAGAAGGGCGTTGCGGCGGGGCTCGTTTCGGAGGCCCTCTTCCCCTTCGTCTTTCTCATCATCCTGCTCTCCTCCATTCTGACCCCCATTCTCATGAAGTGGTCCTATTCCCGCGAGGAGAAGCCAAAGAAAAATCTTCCCCCGGCGGAATGGGGAGAGAACTGAAAAGTTCACGAATATTGTTTTGCAAGGGCGCAAAACAATATTCCGTGAGGGGTTAGGTGAGTACATCTCATAACTTCATCGGCCGCAACCTTGTCTGTTCTCAAAGTCAAGAAGCCGAAAGGGTTCGGCAAATGGAGTCGCGCAGCGCAAAAGCGTGGTTTTGCTCGCGCACGAAATCGGAACTTGTTCACGAATTTTCTTGTTCCAAGAAAATTCCGTGAGGGGTGAAGTGGGTACATCTCATAGCCCCGTCGGCCGCAACCTTGTCTGTATTCAAAGACAAGAAGCCGAAAAGGTTCGGCAAATTGGGTCGCGCAGCGCAAAAGCGTGGTTTTGCTCGCGCATGAAATCGGAACTTGTTCACGAATTTTCTTGTTCCAAGAAAATTCCGTGAGGGGTTAGGTTGGTACATCTCATAACTTCGTCGGCCACAACCTTGTCTGTTCTCAAAGTCAAGAAGCCGAAAGGGTTCGGCAAATGGAGTCGCGCAGCGCAAAAGCGTGGTTTT
>CANQBG010000037.1 GCA_947588985.1 uncultured Clostridia bacterium | reverse complement strand
CAGGTCTGCGGCTACGAGTTCCTCTCCCTCGGCAAGATGACCGACTTCGTGAAGAAGGGCCTCACGCCCAACGAGGCGTGGGAGAAGTCCCTCGGCCACTACGGAAGATTTTCCGAAGAGCAGGGTGCGGTCAAGTATATTGACCCCCGTAAGGAATAAGGAGGTGCGATATGGCTCTGTTTGAAGGTTATGAAAGAAGGATCGAAAAGATCAACAAGACGTTGAAGGAATACGGCATCTCCTCCGTGGAGGAATGCAGGGATATCTGCCTCGAAAAGGGCGTCGATTGCGAGAAGCTCGTCCGCGGGACGCAGCCCATCTGCTTCGAAAACGCCGTCTGGGCCTACACGGTGGGCGCGGCCATCGCCATCAAGAAGGGCTGCACTTCGGCTGCGGACGCCGCCGAAGCCATCGGCATCGGCCTCCAGTCCTTCTGCATCCCCGGCTCCGTCGCGGAAAACCGTCAGGTCGGCCGCGGCCACGGCAACCTCGGCAAGATGCTCCTCTCCGAGGAGACCGAGTGCTTCTGCTTCCTTGCGGGGCACGAGTCCTTCGCGGCGGCGGAGGGCGCCATCTCCATCGCGCTCAACGCCAACAAGGTGCGGAAGAATCCCCTCCGCGTCATTCTGAACGGCCTCGGGAAGGACGCCGCGATGATCATCTCCCGCATCAACGGGTTCACCTATTGCGAGACGGTGTTCGACCCCTACACCGAGACGGTGGAAGTCACGAACCGCATCTCCTACTCCGAGGGCCCGCGCGCGAAGGTCAACTGCTACGGCGCGGACAACGTCCCCGAAGGCGTCGCCATCATGAAGCTCGAGAACGTCGGCGTGTCCATCACGGGCAACTCCACCAACCCCACGCGCTTCCAGCACCCCGTCGCGGGCACCTATAAGAAGTGGTGCGTCGAAAACGGCGTGAAGTACTTCTCCGTCGCCTCGGGCGGCGGCACGGGCAGGACCCTCCACCCCGACAACATGGCGGCCGGTCCTTCCTCCTACGGCATGACGGACACGATGGGCCGCATGCACTCCGACGCGCAGTTCGCAGGTTCCTCCTCCGTTCCCGCGCACGTCGAGATGATGGGCCTCATCGGCATGGGCAACAACCCCATGGTCGGTGCGACCGTCGCCGTCGCCGTCGCCGTCCAAGAGGGCATGACGAAGTAAATTTACAGCACCCCAAAAGGACGGCTTCGGCCGTCCTTTTTTTGTAAAATTGCGCACATGGGGTCGGAAAACGGCGATGTAAACCAAAGTTGACAGGGCTTTTCGGCAATTTCCAACACAAGTTGATAGACAAAATAGAAAAGATCTGCTATACTTTCCGCATAGGAGGCGGTTATGACTATCGGTGAAACGATCTATTTGTTCCGCACGGAAAAGGGGATGTCGCAGGAGGCGCTTGCCGAGGAAGTCGGCGTCTCGCGGCAGTCTGTCTCCAAGTGGGAGACGGGCGCGTCGATCCCCGATACGGAGTACGTCGTGAAAATGGCCAAGCTCTTCGGCGTGAGCATTGACGACTTGCTCCTCGGGAAAACCCCGCCCGCGCAGGAAGTATCGGAGGCGCGGGAGAATGAATACGAGGGGAGCATGCCCGAGGAGACGCAAAAAAGGCAAGCAGGGGAAGACGAACGAAAGACGTGCAGAACGCTCTCGATCGTCGGGTTCATCTTGTCGTTTGTGGTGTGTATCGCGGGCCTTGTCGTCAGCGCCGTCGCCGCATGGCGGGAAGGAAGGCTGGGAGAGGTCGGGCACCTGTCGGTCGCGGGCATTTCCGTCGGCGCGACGCTCACCGGCTTCTTGCTGCAATTTCTCATCCTCTATCTTCTCAAGATCGCGCTCGTAGGCGGCATGTGAGGGGGTGCGCATGAAGGATTTGAGAAGGATCTTTTTGATCGTGCTCGCGGGGGGCCTCGCGGCGGTGTGCTTAAACAATATCATCACGGCGATCGTCGAGATCGCGCAGGCGTTCGCAAGGGAGACGCGGCCGTATGTCTTTTGGCCGTATGTCTTTTTCAATCCCTCGCTGCGCGAACTCTCCGAAGGTCTTTACGGCATACGCATCATCTTGGCGCTGGCGATCTTCGATTTTCTCTGCTGCATGACCGAAAAGCGGTATACCATGTCCATGTTCGCCTCTTCGATAGCCCTTTTGGTCCTCACCGTGCTCACGGTCGCCTTTCGGCCGTATACGCAGAGCTATGTCGCCTCCATGCGCCGGGCAGACGACGATAAGTGGGTCTTTTACAGCATGACCCCGGTCGTCATCGGGGAGGGCGTAACGCTTGCCGCCTTCGCCGCGCTTGCCGCCGTCTATATTTTCTCCAAAGCGCGCATGAAGAAGGCCGGCGCGCGGGCTTACCATGCAAATGCGCCCGCAAACGCCTTTCGTTGGGCGGTGTATCTCTCGCTTACGGCCGCCGTCTTTGCCGTCTGCGTCACGCATATGCAGGAAAATCTCTCCGTGTTGGTAAGGCCGAATTCGATGTTTCCGATCAACCGGTATGTGGTCGGCATAGGGGATAGCGTCTATCTTCTGCGCTACGTCTTAACGCTCACGGTCTTTGACTTTTTATGCTGTTGGACGGAAAAGGCCTATACCATGTCTATGTTCGCATGTTCGGTAGCCACGTTGACGTTGGTTTCGCTCACGCTATATTTGCAACCTGCGATCGAGTCTGCGATCGACCGGATCGATATCGGCGTGACCCTCGAGCAGGAGTTTTGGGGAGAGATCTCCCTCTTGGTGGGGATGGGCGTGCTTCTTTCGGCGTATGCGGCGCTTGCAGCCGTCTATGCCGTCTCCAAGCTCATGGCGCGCCCTCGCGCGCGGGCGCGTTACATATTATAATTTCTATTTAGAATTTCTATATTTCGGATCTACATCTTGTGTCCGCGAAGAGATCCGGCACAATTCGCGAAAAAAACTGCAAAAAATCGGGCAAATTTCCAAAAAAACCCGCAAAAATCCGCTTCAAATCCTTGACAAAACCTTGACGGCGTGGTATTATCAATAAGGCTGTGTTTTTGCGGCGTTCTTTTGCGCTGTCATCACGGCGTGTAGGGTTGAGGCGAGAAGTTACTGAAAAATCGAGGACAAAAGCCCCTCGGCAGATAATTTTCGCTGACAAGTGTGGGACATCGATTCCTGCGACGAACCGGGGCTTTTGCGAGGAAACACCGCAAAGCGCGTGTTTTTTTGATGAATGGGCCTCGACACGCACGGATGCGTTGACACAGAAATAACAAGTTCGTAAAAGGAGCAAGAAAAAAATGGCAAGTCAGAAAATCAGGATCAAGCTTTCGGCATACGACCACGAGCTCGTAGACCAGGCGGCAAATCGCATCGTCGAGACGATGAAAAACGGCGGCGCAAAGATCTCCGGTCCCATCCCGCTTCCCACGGAGCGCGAGATCGTCACCATCCTCCGGAGCCCTCATAAATATAAGGACTCGCGCGAGCAGTTCGAGCAGCGCACCTACAAGCGCATCATCGACATCTACTCTCCCAACGCGAAACTGCTCGACAGCATCCACCTGCCCGCCGGCGTGGACATCAAAGTCAAGCTGTGATCCAATTTCCCATCACTGTTGAAATACTGCAAAACGCGGTATTCGCAAATAAAAATTTTTAAGGAGTGAACTTTACATGGGTAAAGCAATCATCGGCCGCAAGATCGGGATGACGCAGATCTTCGCGGAGGACGGGAAGGTCATTCCCGTCACGGTCGTCGAGGCAGGTCCCTGCCCCGTCGTGCAGGTAAAGACGGTCGAGAGCGACGGCTACGCAGCCCTCAAACTCGGATTCGGGGAAGCCAAGGAAAAGGGCCTCTCCAAACCCGATCTCGGGCAGTTCAAGAAGGCCGGCGTAAAGCCCTGCAAGGTCCTCAAAGAGGTCAAAGGCCTCGAGGGCTACAAGGTGGGCGACGAAGTGAAGGCAGACATCTTTGCCGCGGGCGACAAAGTGGACGTCTCCGGCACCAGCAAGGGCCACGGCTACACGGGCGTTATCAAGCGCTGGAACCAGCACCGCCTCAAGGAAACGCACGGCGTCGGCCCTGTGCACAGGGAACCCGGCTCCATGGGGTCCATCAGCGATCCCTCGCGCGTGTTCAAGCACAAGCACCTCGCGGGCCAATACGGTGTGGAAAACGTCACCGTCCTCAACCTCGAGGTCGTGAAGGTAGACGCGGCGAGAAACGCCATCCTTTTGCGGGGGGCGATCCCCGGCCCGAGAGGCAGCATCGTGACGATCAGAACCAGCGTGAAGAACGCGAAGTAAGGAGCGTAGAGACATGGCAAACGTGAAAGTATACAATATGCAAGGCGCGGAAGTCGGTTCGCTCGAACTCAGCGACGAAGTTTTCGGCGTCGAATACAACGAGCCGCTCATCCATCAGGCGGTCGTCACCTATCTTGCAAATCAACGGCAGGGCACCAAGTCCACGCTCACGAGAACGGAAGTCCGCGGCGGCGGCGTAAAGCCGTGGAGACAGAAGGGGACGGGCCGTGCCCGTCAGGGCTCCACGAGAGCGCCCCAGTGGACGCATGGCGGCGTGGTGTTCGCACCCAAATCGCGCGACTTCTCCAAGAAGATGAACATCTCCGCCCGCCGCGGCGCCATCCTCTCCGCCCTCTCCAAGAAACTTGCGGACGGCGAACTCTTCGTCGTGGACGAACTCAAAGTTTCGGCGCCCAAGACCAAGGAGATGGAGGCCTTCCGCAAGGCCCTCAAGCTGGAGAAGCGCACCGTCGTCGTGATGGAAGAAAAGGATGAAGCCGTGGTGCTCGCGGCCCGCAATCTTCCCACCCTCTCCACCATTTCCGTGGGAGAGATCAACACCTACGAGCTCGTTGCGAACGCTTTCGTGGTCCTCACGAAGGGCTCCGTGGAAGCGCTCGAGGCGATGTACGGATTCCAAGATGAGGAGGTCGAAGCATGACACCCGAAGATATCATCTTAAAGCCCGTTCTCACCGAGAAGGCGACGGACGGTCTGCAGCCCGCCGAGTCCTCCAAGACGGACAGAAAGGCATACGGCAAGAAATACACCTTCATCGTCTTAAAGACGGCCAACAAGACGCAGATCAAGATCGCCGTCGAGAAGATGTTCGGCGTGAAGGTGGAGAGCGTGCACACGGTCACGCGCCGCGGGAAGCTCAAGAGAATGGGCAGGAACGAGGGCTACACGCCCACGACCAAGAAGGCCATCGTTCAGCTCACCGAAGAATCGAAAGAGATCGAGTTCTTCAGCGCGCTTCAGTAATCGGAGGATAGGAAAATGGCAGTCAAGAGATATAAACCCACCTCGGCGGCACGCCGGTTCATGACGGTGCCCGCCTATGGCGAAATTTCCAAGGCGAAGCCCGAAAGGAGCCTCCTCGAGGATCAGAGAAAGTCGGGCGGCAGAAACAGCGCGGGCCGCATCACCGTGCGCCACATCGGCGGCGGCAACAAGCGGAAATACCGCATCATCGACTACAAGCGCAATAAAGACGGCATCCCCGCCACCGTGAAGTCCATTCAATACGATCCCAACCGCAGCGCCAACATCGCGCTCCTCGTCTATGCGGACGGCGAGAAGAGATACATTCTCGCACCCGTCGGCCTCAACGTGGGGGACAAGGTGATGAGCGGTACGGGCGCGGACATCAAAGTCGGCAATGCCCTTGCTCTCTCCGAGATCCCCGTGGGTACCATGGTCCACAACATCGAGATGAAGCCCGGCCGCGGCGGACAGGTAGCCAGAGCCGCCGGCATCTCGGCGCAGATCGTGGCCCGCGAGGGGAAATATGCTACGATCCGCATGCCTTCTGGCGAAATGCGTCTCATCCCTGTGGAGTGCCGCGCGACCATCGGTCAGGTCGGCAACGTCGAGCATGAGATCATCCGCGTGGGCAAGGCGGGCAAGACGCGCCACCTCGGCGTCCGTCCCACCGTCCGCGGTTCGGTCATGAACCCCAACGACCACCCGCACGGCGGCGGCGAAGGCAAGAGCCCCGTCGGCCATGCCGGTCCCGAGACGCCTTGGGGCAAACCCGCTCTCGGCTATAAGACGAGAAAGAAGAAGAACCCCACGAGCAAGTTCATCGTCAAGAGGATCAATTAAGGAGGGTATGAGATATGTCGAGAAGCGTTAAGAAAGGGCCCTATGTGGAAGCCAAGCTGCTTGCCCGCATCGAGGCCATGAACGACAGCAACGAGAAGAAGGTCCTAAAGACCTGGTCGAGAGCATCGACGATCTTCCCTCAGATGGTCGGCCACACGATCGCCGTCTACGACGGCAGGAAGCACGTGCCCGTCTACATCACCGAGGACATGGTGGGCTGCAAGCTCGGCGAGTTCGCGCCCACGAGAACGTTCAGAGGCCACACGGCGAAGAGCACCACGCCCGGGAAGTAAGGAGGAGAAACATGGCAGGCAATATGAAGAAAAAGACCGCGCGCATCGAAGAGAACAGGGACAGACGCCCCTACGCGGTCGCAAAGTATATCCGCATCTCCCCCTATAAGGTGAGGACGGTGCTCGCGCTCATCCGCGGCAAGTCCGTGGCGGAAGCGCAGGCCATCTTGGAGAACTGCCCCAACGGCGGCGCGGCCCCCACCAAGAAGGTTTTGATGAGCGCCGTCGCCAACGCCGAACACAACCAGGGCATGGACAGGGGCGACCTCTACGTCGCGGAATGTTTTGCCGACGGCGGGACGAGCCTCAAGCGCATGCAGCCCGTATCCAAGGGCAGAGGGCACGCCATCCTCAAGAGAACGAGCCACATCACCGTCATTCTTGACGTGAAGAAAGCGGAGGGAGAACTGTAATGGGACAGAAAGTAAATCCTCATGGACTGAGAGTCGGTATCAACAAGGGTTGGGATACCCAGTGGTACGCGGATAAGAAGGAATTCAGCGTCTATCTCAAGGAGGATCACGCGATCCGCACCTTCCTCAAGAAGAAGTACTATGCGGCCGCCATCTCCCGCATCACCATCGAGCGTGCGGCGGGCAAACTCGTCGTGACCATTCACACGGGTCGCCCCGGCGTGCTCATCGGCAAGGCGGGCGCGGAGATCGACGTCATCAAAAAGGACCTTTTGAAGCTCACCAAGGGCAAGCAGGTCAGCATCAACGTCACCGAGGTCAAGAAGCCCGACGCGGACGCCCAGCTCGTCGCGGAGAACGTGGCGGCCCAGCTCGAAAAGCGCACCTCCTTCCGCAGGGCCATGAAACAGGCCATCGGCAAGACGATGCGCGCCGGCGTCAAGGGCGTGAAGATGCAGGTCTCGGGCCGTCTCGACGGCCGTGAGATCGCGGGCACCGAGCATTACAGCGAGGGCTCCATCCCGCTTCAGACTCTCCGTGCGGACATCGAATACGGCTTCGCGGAAGCCCACACCACGTTCGGCATGATCGGCGTGAAGTGCTGGGTCTACAAGGGCGACGTCTTGAAGGCGGCGAAGAAGCCCGAAGGAGGCAGATAATGTTAATTCCCAAGAGAGTGAAGAGAAGAAAGCAGCACCGCGGCAGCCTCAAGGGCGCGGCGCACAAGGGCAACATCGTCGCATACGGCGAATACGGCCTCGTCGCAGAGGAAGCGGCATGGATCAAGTCCAATCAGATCGAAGCCGCCCGTATCGCAATGACCCGTTTCATCAAGCGCGGCGGACAGGTGTGGATCGACATCTTCCCCCACAAGCCCATCACGCGTCACCCCGCCGAAGCTCGTATGGGTTCGGGCAAGGGCGCGGTGGAATTCTGGGTGGCCGTCGTAAAGCCGGGCAGAGTGCTCTTCGAGATGGCGGGCGTCCCCGAGGACGTGGCGCGCGAGGCCATGCGTCTTGCCGCGCACAAGCTCCCCATCAAGTGCAAATTCGTGAAGAAGGAGACGGCCGAGGCCGTCGAAAATACTGAGACAGGCGGTGAAGCGGAATGAAAGCCAATGAATTCAAGGCCATGACCGACGTCGAACTCGAGAAGAAGCTCCAGGACCTCAAGAGCGAGCTCTTCAATCTTCGGTTCCGCCATGCCAGCGGACAGCTCGAGAACCCCGTGTCCATCCGGACGTGCAAGCGCGACATCGCGCGGGCCAACACAGAGCTCCGCGCACGCAAGGCAAGGGCGTAAGGAGGCAGCATCATGGAAAGAAATCTGAGAAAAGAGAGAGTCGGCATCGTGGTGTCCGACAAGATGGATAAGACGGTCGTCGTCGCCGTCACGGACAAGCGCAAGCACCCCGTGTACAAAAAGACCATCACCCGCACCAAGAAATTCAAGGCGCACGATGAGCTCAACGAATGCGGCGTGGGCGACAAAGTGCTTATCGTGGAGACGAGAAAGCTCTCCAAGGATAAGAACTGGCGGGTCGCAGAGATCGTCGAGAAGGCCAAGTAATGGAGGATAGAAGAGTATGATTCAACCTCAAACGAGACTCAAGGTTGCCGATAACTCGGGCGCCAAAGAGATCATGTGCATTCGCGTCCTCGGCGGCAGCTTCAGAAGGAGCGGCAACATCGGTGACGTCATCGTGGCTTCCGTCAAGACGGCCAACCCCGGCGGCACCGTGAAGAAAGGCGAAGTCGTGAAGGCCGTCATTGTGAGAACGGCGAAGGGCATCCGCCGCGCCGACGGGACGTATATCCGCTTCGACGACAATGCCGCCGTCATCATCGACGCACAGAAACAGCCCAAAGGTACCCGTATCTTTGGACCCATCGCGAGAGAGCTCAGGGAGAAGGACTATATGCGCATCATTTCCCTTGCTCCCGAAGTTTTGTAAGGAGGCCCCGACGTGAATATCAAGGTCAACGATAACGTGCTCGTCATCACGGGCAAATATAAGGGCAGACAGGGCAAGGTTCTTAAGACCGATCCGAAGGCCAACAAGGTCATCGTGGAAGGCGTCGGCATCGTGCACAAGCACGAGAAGGCAAGAAAGGCAAACGAGACCTCGCGCATCGTCACCGAGGAGGCGCCCATCGACGCTTCCAACGTGGAGATCGTCTGCGATAAGTGCGGAAAAGCGACGCGCGTCGCCCACACCGAGGTGGAGGGCAAGAAGGTGCGCATCTGCAAGCACTGCGGTGCGTCTTTGGACAAGGCCTTCGCGAAGAAGGTGAAGGGCGGCAAGGCGGAGGCCGCTGCGCCCGCCGAAGAGGCCCCGAAGAAGCGCGTGAGAAAGCGCAGCCAAAAGGCAGAGGAATAAGGAGGGAGCATCATGGCAGAGAAAAAGAACGCAAAGAAAGCGGAAGTCAAGCCCGCCGCACCCTCCGAACCGAGCAGAGTGAGCGTGCAATACGAGAAGGAAGTCGTGCCCTATCTCATGAAGAAATTCGGCTACACCTCCATCATGCAGTGCCCTAAGCTCGAAAAGATCGTCATCAACACCGGTCTCGGTGACATCAAGGACAATCAAAAGTCCATGCAGATCGTAGAGAAAGAGCTCATGCAGATCACGGGCCAGAAGCCCATCTACCGCAAGGCCACCAAGTCGGTCGCAAACTTCAAGCTCCGCGAGGGGATGAATGTCGGCCTCAAAGTGACGCTCCGCGGCAGGAGAATGTATGACTTCTACGATAAACTCGTCTCCATCGCCCTTCCGCGCGTGCGCGACTTCCGCGGCGTCTCGGATAAGGCGTTCGACGGCAGAGGCAACTACGCGCTCGGCCTCAAAGAGCAGCTCATCTTCCCCGAGATCACCTATGATCAGGTGGAGAAGATCCGCGGCATGGACGTCGTCATCGTGACGACGGCGAGGACGGACGAGGAAGCCAGAGAGCTTTTGAGGGCGCTCGGAATGCCCTTCAAGAAGTAAGGAGAACGGGTTATGGCAAAGAAATCAATGATCAATAAACAGCAAAAGAAGCCGAAGTTTTCGACGCGCGCCTACACGCGCTGCTCGATCTGCGGCAGACCTCACGCGGTGCTCCGGAAATACGGTATTTGCCGTATTTGCTTCCGTGAGCTTGCCTACAAGGGGCAGATCCCCGGCGTGAAGAAGTCGAGCTGGTAAGGAGGCAAGAAATGACAGATCCGATCGCAGATATGCTCACAAGAATCAGAAACGCGCTCATGGTCAGAAAGGACACGGTGGAGATCCCTGCCTCCAACATGAAGAAGGCGATCGCAAACATTCTCCTCGAGGAGGGGTATGTTTCGGGCGTCGAACTCAAGGAAGGGGAGCACGGCGAGATCATCGTCATCACGCTCAAGTATGCGGGCGGGAAGTCGGTCATCGGCGGTCTCGAGAGAGTCTCCAAGCCCGGCCTCAGAACGTATAGCGGCGCAAAGACCATGCCCAAGGTGCTCGGCGGCTACGGCATCGCCATCGTCTCCACGAGCAAGGGCATCATGACCGATAAGAAGGCCAAGGCCGCCAACGTCGGCGGCGAAGTGCTCTGCTTCGTCTATTAAGGAGGGGAATTATGTCGAGAATCGGTAAAAAGGTAATCGCAGTTCCCGCAGGCGTCACCGTTTCCTTCGAAAACGGCGTCGTCACCGTAAAGGGCCCCAAGGGCCAGCTCACCCGCGAGATCAAGGGCAATATCGACGTCAAGAACGAAGGTGCCGAAGTGCACGTCGTCGCGCTCGACGAAGCCAAGGATACCAACGCCAAACACGGCCTCTACCGCGCCCTCATCGCGGACATGGTCAAGGGCGTTTCCGAGGGCTTCACGAGAGGGCTCGAGATCAAGGGCGTCGGCTGGAAGGGCCAGATGCAGGGCAACAAGCTGGTTTTGAACATCGGCTATTCCCATCCCATCGAGTATGTGCAGCCGGAGGGCATCAAGCTCGAGTGCCCCGGTCCCACGGAGATCACCGTGTCGGGCATCGACAAGGTGCTCGTCGGGCAGGTCGCGGCCGACCTCAGAGCCTACCGTACTCCCGAGCCCTACCATGGCTACGGCATCCGCTACAAGGGCGAGCATGTCGAGCATAAGGAAGGCAAGACTTCGGGCAAGGGCAAGAAGTAAAG
>CANQBG010000036.1 GCA_947588985.1 uncultured Clostridia bacterium | reverse complement strand
GTCGCGGCGGCGACGAGGGCGTCGTCGTGGATGCGGACCCCGTGGAAGATCTCGAAGCGCTCTTTGAGGCCGCGGAGGATGGAGACGGTGTCCTCCACCGTCGGCTCCCCCACGAGCACGGTCTGGAACCGCCGTTCGAGCGCGGCGTCCTTTTCGATATACTTGCGGTATTCGTCGAGGGTGGTCGCGCCGATGCAGTGCAGCTCGCCCCGCGCGAGGAGGGGCTTTAAGAGGTTGCCCGCATCCATCGCGCCCTCGGCCTTCCCCGCCCCCACCACGGTGTGCAATTCATCGATGAAGAGAAGGATGTTCCCGCCCGAATCGGTGACTTCTTTGAGGACGGCTTTGAGGCGCTCTTCAAACTCCCCGCGATACTTCGCGCCCGCAATGAGGGCACCCATGTCCAAGGCAAAGAGCGTTTTTCCCTTCAGACCCTCGGGGACGTCGCCGCGTGCGATGCGCTGCGCGAGACCCTCCGCGATGGCCGTCTTGCCCACGCCGGGCTCCCCGATGAGGACGGGGTTGTTCTTGGTCTTTCTCGACAAAATGCGGATGACGTTTCGGATCTCCTCGTCCCGCCCGATGACGGGCTCGAGCTTGTGCTCCCGCGCCCGTTTGGTGAGGTCGGTCCCGTACTTTTCGAGAGCCTCATAGGTGCTCTCCGGGTCGTCGCTCTTCACGTTCTGATTGCCGCGGACCTCCTTGAGCCCCTTCAAAAAGCCCTCCTTGGTCGCGCCGAACCGCCCGAAAACCCCCTTGAGGCGGGAGTCGGCGTTGTCGAAGAGACACAAGAAGAGGTGCTCCACCGAGATGTAGTCGTCCTTCATGCGCGCCGCGAGCTTTTCGGCCTCCGCGAGGGTGCGATTGAGCCCCGCCGTGGGATAGAGGTTGCCGGGCGACGCCCCCGAGACGCGGGGAAGCCGCGCAAGTTCCTCCTCGAGTGCGGCGTGAAGGCCTTCGGCGTCCACCCCCGCACGGGAGAGGATGCGGGCACAGAGCCCGTCCCGCTCGGTGAGCGCGTAGCCAAGGTGCAGCTCCGTCAGTTCGGCGTTGCCCGCTTCGAGGGCGGCGTTTTGCGCCGCCTGAATGGCCTGTATGGATTTTTGCGTCAGTTTCTGCATGTCCATCGTAAATTCCTCCTTGCCTTTTTGCAAGGCGATGCTTCTTTCCCTTATATTATACCGCGCCCGCGCCCTCCTTAAACGCTCCCTCCGCGCCGCTCCCCGCTTTTTCCGCAACAAAAAAAGAGGCCGGAGCCTCTCGGTTTGAATTGTCTAAGGACAGGGGAAGGGATGCACCTCCGTCGCGCCGAGCTCGATGCGGACGCGCCCGAAGAGCGCGCTCACGGCGTCTTTACACAGCGCCTCCCGCTCCGATTCGCGAATGGCGACGGAGACGGCCGCCTCGGAGGAAAATTCCCGCCCGAGGATCTCCGCCGAAGTCTTTTCAAGAAAGCAAAGAAGCGGCCCGACTTCGGGGTAGGCCACCACAAAGCGCACGGTTCTGCACGGCTCAAAGCTCCGCTTTTCCGCGGCGGAAAGGACATCTGCCGCCGTCCCCGCGTACGCCCGCACGAGCCCGCCCGCGCCGAGTTTGACGCCGCCGAAGTACCGCACCACGGCCACCGTGCTCTCGCACAGCTTCTGCGCCTTGATCGCGCCGAGGATGGGAAGCCCCGCCGTTCCCTGCGGCTCGCCCGCGTCGGAGAAACGTTGGAGGTTTCCGAGGGGGTCCGCCACATAGCCATAGCAGACATGGGTGGCCCCGGGATGGGATTTTCGGACTTCCTCCAAGAAGGCCTGCGCCTCCTCTTCCCCCGCTGTGCGCGCGGCATAGCCGAGGAAGCGGGAGCGCTCGATGACCCGCTCGGCCTCCGCCCTTCCGTAAAGTCCCAAATAACTCATGCTCTCACGACGTGCAGGCGCACCTTCTTGCCTTTGAAGAGGGTGAAGTCGCCCGCGGGAAGGGGCGCGTTTGAATCCGTCGCCTTCTCGCCGTTTATGGAGACGCCGCCCTGTTCGATGAGTCTTCTCGCCTCGCCGTTGGACTTCGCGAGCTTGCAAAATACGAGGGCCTGCGTGACGGTTAAGACCTCTTCCGAAAGGCAGACCTCGGGCATGGTACCCTCGTCGCCGCCGAACGCCCCTCTCGCTTCCTCCTGCGCCTTCTTCGCTTTCTCCTCGCCGTGGACCATCTTGGTGAGCTCGAAGGCGAGCTTTTCCTTGGCGGCGTTGATGCGCTCGTCGCGGTGGGCGCAGAGCGTCTCGATCTCCTCGAGGGGGACGAAGGTGAGGAGGCGGAAGCAATTCTCCACGTCCGCGTCGGCCGTGTTGCGCCAATATTGGTAAAACTCGTAGGGCGACGTCTTGTTCTCGTCGAGCCAGACGGCCCCCTTCTGCGTCTTGCCCATCTTCTTGCCCTCGCTCGTCGTAAGCAGAGCCGTCGTCATGGCGTAGGCGGGCTTATGCTCCTTGCGGCGGATGAGGTCGGCGCCCGCGAGGATGTTGCTCCACTGATCGTCGCCGCCGAGCTCGAGCGAGCAGCCGTAGCGCCTGTGAAGGACGAGGAAATCGTAGGCCTGCATGAGCATGTAGTTGAATTCGAGGAAGGAGAGCCCGCGCTCCATTCTCGTCTTGAAGCACTCGGCCGTGAGCATCTTGTTTACGGAGAAATGCACGCCGATGTCGCGGAGGAAGTCCACATAGTTGAGGTCGAGGAGCCAATCGGCGTTGTTGACGACGATGGCCGCGTTCTCACCCTCGAAGCGGATGAATCTCCCCATCTGCTTTTTGAAGCACTCCACATGGTGGGCGATGGTCTCCTTGCTCATCATGGCGCGCATGTCGGTGCGGCCCGAAGGGTCCCCCACCATGGCCGTGCCGCCGCCGATGAGGACGATGGGCTTATGCCCCGCGTCCTGCATGTATTTCATGATGACGAGCTGCATGAAGTGGCCCACATGCAGGGAATCCGCCGTGGGGTCGAATCCGATATAGAAGGGCACGCTCTCCTTCCCCAAGAGTTCGTAGAGCTCCTCTTCATAGACGGTCTGCTTCAAAAATCCCCGCGCGCGCAGGGTATCCATCACATTTTGCATAGCTTCTCCCGGATCGTAAAGGGGCCGCGCTTCCCGCAAACCCCCGCTTTTCATAGAGATATTATACACCCCGCCCGCCCCGCTTGTCAACAGATCCGCGCCGCTTTTTGCAAATTCCGGCCGCGCGGGCCCTGTTCAGGCGCCGTGTACGGCAGCGCGCTCCTCCACGTTCAGCCCCTTGAGGCAAGCGAGCGCGGAGAGCACGTCCTCATAGGGGGAAGTCTGCTCCAAAAGGCGCGTGAGCTCGGCGTTGCGGCGGGCGCGTTCCTCGAAATCGTGACGGGCGATGGTTTCCTCGATGCTCATGCCCTATTCTATGGCCCAAGTTCCGCCATCATGGCGGGTTGGGGGGAAGATGGGCCCGAAAACTTTCCCGAAAAAGGGCGGATCGCATCGAATTCGCCTCCTCGCTTTTTCCGAATTTTTGCAGACGCCGCTCTGGCTCTGCCTCGCCCGCGGGAGAGGCCGCAGGGGAAAAATCAGGCGAAATGGTCCTTTTCGGTATTGCGCCAAATGCGGCAAATAACGCGCGTTTTCACGGACATGGGTAGCACGCATTCCGTGAAGTAGAGCAATTGGTTCCAAAATCCGACCACCTTTTTGCGCCGATTTTTTTGTACGGCGAGCAGGGAGGCCGCGGCAACTTTTTGCGGCGGGAGGGCGGAGAGCTTCCCGAAGAGGCCGTGTGTCTTGATGTTTTCCACGATGTCGGGCCGCGTCGGCATGCCGCCGGGGAGCACGCACGTCACCTTGGCCCGGCCTTTGAGTTCCTCGTGCAGGGCGCAGGTAAACTGCAACAGCGCGCGCTTGGTGGCGCTGTACAGGGCGAAGTAGGGCATGGGGACGGTGCCGGACATGCTCCCCACCGTGAGGAGCTCCGTCGCGCCGTCGAGCGGGGCGCGGGCGATGACGCCGGAGAGGAAGGAAACGGCCCCCTCGAGGTTGACGCGCGCCTGCGCAACGATGCGCGCCTCGTCGTACTTTTCAAACGCCATCTGCGTATCCACTCCCGCCACATAAACGAGCCGCGAAAAGGTAGCCCCGCACGCGTCGGCGGCCGCGAAGAACTCCTCCCGCGCCGCGCTGTCCTTAAGGTCGCAGGGGCGGAAGAGGACGCAGAGCCCGGGGTAGCGCGCCCGCAATTCCTCCGAAAGAGCAAAAAGGCGCTCTTCGCTCGTCCCCGTGAGGAAGAGCCGCTCCCCGCGCGCCGCCAAGAGCTCGCAGAAGGCCCGTCCGAGCCCGCCGCATGCGCCCGTCACCAATGTATACTGCATTTTCCCTCCTTGACGAAAACCGCGGTACCCATGTCTGAAAGAGGCCGTTCAAAACGCCGTCACGGCTCTTCTTTCACCGCCTCCACGAGGAAGCTGACGGGCCGAAAGCCGTCGTTGCAGGAGAGCATGGCCGCGTGCGCGTCCTTCATCCAGCCATCGAAAAAGTTCCCGCCGCCCGCCGCAAGTTCCCGCACAAAGGGGGCGAGCGTCTCCCATGCGCTCTCGCAGAGGCCCTGCGGCTTCTCCCCGTTCTCCGCATAAAAAACCTGCCCCACCGAGAGCGTACAGGCGTTTTCGATGGGGTTTTCGTATCGCTCCATGAGGTCCGCATAGTGCGCCATACGCATCACCGTGATCCGAACCCGCTTCATCTCTTCCTCCGTCACAGGACTCTGAGGTCCCAGACGCCGTCGCGCAAGACGTAGAAGAGCTCCGAGGCCTCGTCGTCGCAAAAGAGGCGGAGCATCGTCTGCACGTCCTCGGCAAGGCGCATGTCGGCAAGCGCGCCGATCTCCGTCCAGAATACCCGCCCTTCCTCGGAGGGGCGCAGCTCGCCCGTATATTCCTTCGTCTTGTGGCAAAAGACGATGTACCGCGCGCCGTCCTCGCGGACCCAATCCTTCACGCCGCACAGCTTGGGGCGGGAGATGGTGAGGCCGGTCTCCTCAAAGACCTCGCGGATCGCGGCGTCCGTAAAGCTCTCGCCCGCCTCCACGTGCCCGCCGGGGAAGGTGACGCCCTGCCAATCGGGCTCCACGCGGTCCTCCACAAGCACCCTGCCCTCGTCGTCGTAGACCATGACGAGATTGGTGAAAATCACCCGTTCGGTTTTCTCCATAATGTTCTCCTTATTGGGAATAGAAATTCTCTTAAATTTGCAGATCCACGCATTTGCCCCCTACCATGTCCGAGACGGGCCCTTCGAAACTTCGTAGACCTCCACCGACCCGGGCGGCTGGGAATAGGCATAAAACTCCTCGTCGGACATCTCCTTGAAGTAGGTGCGGATGATCCGGCAGGCGCTCCCGTGCGAGACGAGCGCAACGTCGTGCTCCGCGCGCGCGAGGACTTCTTGAAGGAACGCATAGACGCGGACGGCGACGTCGAGATTGGATTCGCCGCCCGGATATCTCCGCGCAAAGCTGAACCGAAAACGCTTGCCGTCCTCCCGCGCACAGCTCGTCCCCTCGAGCGCCCCGAAATTGCGCTCCGCAAGGCGCGCGTCCAAAAAGATGGGGATGTCCCGCCCGCCGACGAGGGCCTCCGCCGTCCTCCGTGCCCGCAGGAGGGGCGAGGAGACGACGGCCGCGATCGGGAATTCGTCCGCGCGCGCACGGAGCCGTTCCGCCTCCGAAAGCCCCGCCGGGGAGAGCGGGACGTCGCTCACCCCGCAATAGATGCGCTTTTCACTGCACTCCGTGCTGCAATGCCGCACCACATAGATCTCCATATTCCTCCTCCGCCCTCCGATCCAAGGAACTCGGAACGGCCCGGCGGGAGCGGAATTTCCGCTCCCGCCGGACTTCCTCCGATGAATTGCCGCCCGTTTCTCCGCCTTTAAGCGCCGCAACGCGCCGCGCTGTTCGGGAAAGAGCGATCGATCAGAGTTTTACGATGGTGATGGTGGCCTTGTCGCCGTTGATATCAAGCTCCTTGGTGAAGCCCGCATGGGGGCCCGCCTCTACCTTGACGGCGAGAACATCGGCGCGCAGATCGGCGGTCTCCAACACCTTTTTGGCGCGTCCTTCTGCGACATGGTATACCTCGATGCGGTCTGTCACCTCAAAACCGGCCTCTTTGCGCATCGTCTGGATCTTGGAGACGAGCTCGCGTTCGCACCCCTCGAGGAGGAGTTCTTCGGAGAGCGTCGTCTCGAGCGCGACGGTGATGCCGTAGCCCTGCGCCGTGGCAAATCCCTCCGCCGACGAGGTGAAGATCTGCAGGTCCTCCTCGGTGAGGACGACTTCGCCCTCGAGATCCACCGCAAAGCTCCCGCCGCCGCGCACCGCGTCGACGACCTCGCGCGCGTTGCAGGTAGATAAAAACTTGGTGATGAGGCCGAGTTTTTTGCCGTATTTGGGGCCGAGGGTGCGGAGCTGGGGCTTGAGCGAGTAGTTGACGAGGGAATCGCCGCCCTTGACGCGGGTGAGCTTTTTCACGTTGAGCTCATCCAAGATGACGGCCTCGAGTTCCGCCCCGAAGGCGAGGTCCCGCTCGCACGCGACGAGCATCTCGGAGAGGGGCTGACGGTTCTTGAGATTGCTTGCATTGCGCGCGCTCCGGCCGAGTTCGACGACCTTCAAGACGTCCTCCATTCCCTGCTCCAAGGCGTCGTCCACCCACCCCATGTCCGCGATCGGGTAGTCGCAAAGATGAACGGAGGCGGGCGATCCCGGGTAAAATGCGGGCACGAGATTCTGATACATCATCTCGGCCATGAAGGGCGTGTAGGGCGCGAGGAGCTTTGCGAGCGTCGTAAGGACGGTGTAGAGCGTGGTATACGCCGCCGCCTTATCCTCCGTCATCTCCGGCCCCCAATAGCGGTCGCGGCCGCGGCGGACGTACCAATTGGAGAGCTCGTCGGAGAAATCCTGAATGGCCCGCGCGCTGTCGGTGATGTTGTAGACGGCGAGCATGCCGTCCACTTCCTTCACGAGGCTGTTGAGCTTGGAGAGGACCCACCTGTCCATGAGGGTGAGCTTGCACGTCTTCAAGTCGTACTTCGAGGGATCGTAGCCGTCGATCTCGGCGTAGAGCGTGAAGAAGGCGTAGCTGTTCCAGAGCGTCCCCTGAAACTTCCGCTGGCTCTCGGAGACGGCCTCCGTCCCGAAGCGCGAGGGGATCCACGGCGCGCTGTTGGTGTAGAAATACCACCTCACGGCGTCGGCGCCCTGCACGTTGAGCACCGTCCACGGATCGACGACGTTGCCCTTGTGCTTCGACATCTTCACGCCGTCTTTATCGTTGACGTGGCCGAGGACGATACAGTTTTTGAAGGGGGCATGTCCGAAGAGGATGGTGGAGATAACGAGGAGGGTATAGAACCAGCCCCGCGTCTGATCGACGGCCTCGGAGATGAAGTCGGCGGGGAAGGTCTCCTCGAAGAGGTCCTTGTTTTCGAAGGGATAGTGATACTGCGCGAAGGGCATGGAACCCGAATCGAACCAGCAGTCGATGACCTCGGGGGTGCGCTTCATCTTGCCGCCGCACTTGGGGCAGGCGCAGGTGAGCCCGTCGAGATAGGGCCGGTGCAGCTCGATATTTTCGGGTGCGCCCGTCTTTTCGGAGAGTTCCTTTCTCGAGCCGATGACCTCGATCTCCCCGCAGTCGGGGCAGACCCACACGGGGAGCGGCGTCCCCCAATAGCGGTCGCGCGAGAGACCCCAATCGATGACGTTTTCGAGGAAGTTGCCCATCCTCCCCTCTTTGATGTTCTCGGGCATCCAATTTACCGAACGGTTGCTCGCGATGAGCTGCTCCTTCACTGCCGTCGTCCTTATGAACCAGCTCGAGCGGGCAAAGTACATGAGCGGCGTATCGCACCGCCAGCAGTGGGGATATTCGTGTTCGAAGGGAATGGCCTTGAAGAGCTTGCCCTGCTCTTTGAGGAGCTTCAAGACGACCTTATCCGCTGCCTTGATGAAGAGCCCCTCGAGCTCGGGGCAACGGCCATCGAACTTGCCGCGCTCATCGACGAGGGAGAGGACGGGGAGGCCGTAGCGCTTCCCGACGTTGTAGTCGTCCTGCCCGAAGGCGGGCGCGATGTGGACGACGCCCGTGCCGTCCGTCAGGGTGACGTAGCCGTCGCAGACGACTTCATAGACGCGGGTATACCGCATGGAAGCGAGCTCGGACTGTGCCCACGGAAGCAGAGGCTCGTACATGGTACCCTCGTATTCGCTCCCCTTCTTGCGGGACACGACGCGGTATTCCTCGAAGAACTTGGGCGCAAGGGCCTCCGCGAGGATGTAGTGCGCGCCGTCCTCCGCCTCGAGCTCGATGTAGTCTTCGGCGGGATTCATGCAGAGGGCGACGTTGGAGGGAAGGGTCCACGGCGTCGTCGTCCACGCGAGAATGTAGGTATTCTCCGTCCCCGTAACGCGGAAGCGGGCGACGGCGGAAGTCTCCTTGACCGTCTTATACCCCTGCGCGACCTCGTGCGAGGAGATGGCCGTGCCGCAACGGGGGCAATAGGGCACGATCTTGTGGCCCTTGTAGAGGAGACCCTTCTTGTGCATCTCCTTGAGGGCCCACCACTCCGATTCGATGTAGTCGTCGTGATAGGTGACGTAGGGATGCTCCATGTCCACCCAATAGCCGACGGCGTCTGACATCTTCTCCCACTCGCTCTGATATTTCCACACCGACTCCTTGCACCGCTTGATGAAGGGCTCGATGCCGAACTTCTCGATATCCTGCTTGCCGTCCATGCCGAGGGACTTCTCCACCTCGAGCTCGACGGGAAGGCCGTGGGTATCCCAGCCCGCCTTGCGGAGGACGTGCTCCCCCTTCATGGTGTGGTAGCGGGGGATGAGGTCCTTCATGACGCGGGTGAGGACGTGCCCGATGTGGGGTTTGCCGTTGGCCGTGGGGGGGCCGTCGAAGAAGGAAAATTCCTTCCCGCCCTCAGTTTTTTCAATGGATTTTTCGAAGATCTTGTTTTCCTTCCAAAACTTCACGATCTCCTTCTCGCGCTCCACAAAGTTCAAAGATGTGTCTACCTTCTTATACATGGGTGCCTCCTTTTTTGTCTATCATGAAAAATTTTCGGGTCTGTTCCCTTCACGGAATTTTTGCGCGCGCAAAAATTCGTGAACCATTTCCTTATCATATGCGCGAGCAAAACCACGCTTTTGCGCTGCGCGACCCAATTTGCTACGCCACCGCACGCTTATTGTCCGATGAAACGAAAAAGAGGACCACGCCGTGAAAGCGTAAAGGCTTATTTCCTCACGGAATTTTTCCGCCAAGGAAAAATTCGTGAACTGTAAAAAACAAGCCTCCGCGTTTTGGAATACGCGAAGGCATATCAACCACCAAAACAAACCGACATTTGCCGCGAAGATGACGGTTCGCGAAACCGTGCGGAGTTACTTCGAGTTCTCCCCGCAAGCTCGGGAGGGGATACCCGCAAGCGCACCGCTTCCCCCTCTCACCTTCCGGGGATTCTCTGTAGACGGCAAACCGCTGCGGACGTGTCCTCTGTCAACGCCTTTGATGCAGTTTTCCATTATTATACCAAACTCCCCGCGAAATTGCAAGCATTTTTGCGGGAATTCCCAAAGAAAGAGGGGCAAGCCACAGCTTTGCCCCTCCGGCCTTGTTTTTTGGGTTTACAGACCTTATTTGCCGAAATAACGCTTCAAAAGGCCCTTGAAACCGGCGCCGTGGCGCGCCTCGTCCTTGGCCATCTCATGCACGGTGTCGTGGATGGCGTCGTAGCCGAGCTGCTTTGCGCGCTTGGCGAGCTCGAGCTTGCCCTCGCAAGCGCCCGCCTCCGCCGCCGCGCGGAGCTCCAAGTTCTTCTTGGTGGAACTCGTGACGACTTCCCCGAGGAGTTCGGCAAACTTGGAGGCGTGGTCGGCCTCCTCATAGGCATACCGCTTATAGGCCTCCGCGATCTCGGGATAGCCCTCGCGCTCCGCGACGCGCGCCATCGCGAGGTACATGCCCACCTCGCAGCACTCGCCGTTGAAGTTGGCGCGGAGCCCTTCCATCACTTCCTTGTCCTCGACGACGCCGTCTCCGACATGGTGCTCGCAGGCAAACGCCTTCTCCTCGATGGGCTCGAACTTCTTTGCCTTACAGACGGGGCAAACTTCGACGTCGTCCTCGACGATCTCGCCGCAAACTGCACAACGTTTCATAACAATCATCTCCTTTGAAAATCTTTCTTATATTATATCACGAATTTTCGCGGACCGCAACGATTTTGGAAATTTTTCCGCAGAATTTTTCGGCGCAGCGGGGCAAATTTATTCCCGCCCGTCCCCCGCTCCGCCGTCTGCCGCAGGGAGCAGAATTTCTTGGAGCGCGGCGACGTTTTCCGCAAAAATTTTCGCGCCGGCGGCCTCGAGCTGTGCGCGCGTGCGATAGCCCCAGAGCGTCGAGACCCCCACCATGCCCGCGTTCCTGGCTGTGAAAACGTCCGTTTCGCCGTCTCCCACGAAGAAGCAATCCCCAAGCGGGGTGCGGAGCGAAAGCGCCGCGTACCGCGCGATCGCAGGGTCCGGCTTGCAGGGAAAGAGGCCGCTGTCGCCCATCACGACGTCGAAGAGAGCGGGGTAAAATTTTGCGATCACCTTGTCCGCCGAGTCCTGCAATTTGTTGGTGACGACGGCGAGCCCGAATCCTGCCGCCTTCAGCGAAGAAAGCAGTTCCCGCATGCCGTCGTACGGCCGTGTGAGGGCGTTTTCCGACTGCGTGTACCGCTCCGCAAACGCCGCGAGCACCCCCCCTGCGTCTCCGCCCGCAGGGACGGCCCGCTCAACGAGCTTCTTCGCCCCGTTGCCGACGTAGGCTACCGTCTGTTCGTAGGAGACGGGGGCGTAGCCGAAGGCGGCGAGGGAGGCGTTGAGCGCGGCGCGGATATCGGGGACGGTATCGAGGAGAGTGCCGTCGAGATCGAAGAGAACAGACTTTTTCACATCTTCTCCGGGACGCCGATGCCGAGCAGCGTTAAGGCGTTTTTGAGTGCCGTAAGCGTCGCCTCCGCAAGCCGCAGGCGGAAGGCGCGGAGCTCCTCCGTCTCGGCCTGCATGATCTTGCAGTCGATATAGAATTTATTGAATTTCTGTGCCGTGTCCACCGCAAAACGGGCGATGAGGCTGGGCTCGTAGTTCTCGGCCGCCGCGGCGACGACTTCGGGGAAGGAGGCGAGCGCCTTCAGAAGTTCGAATTCCTGCGCGTTGGGGGCGAGGATCTCCGCGTCCGCGTAGCAAATCCCCCCCTCCTTGGCCTTGGTGAGGACGGAAAACGCGCGGGCACAGGTGTATTGCACATACACGCTCGTCTCGCCGTCGAAGTTGAGCGCCTTCTCGTAGGAAAAGACGATATCCTTGATCTTATTGTTGTAGAGCGCGCCGAACACGACGGCCCCCACGCCCACTTTTTCCGCGACGTCGTCCTTATTCTCGAGGTCGGGATTCTTCTCCGCGAGCACGTCCCGCGCCTTCTCCACACAGCGGGAGATGACGTCCTCGAGCCACACCACCTTGCCCTGTCTCGTGGACATGGCCCCGTCCTCGAGGCTCACCATGCCATAGGCGACGTGCACGAGGTCCTTCGCCCAAGGCTCGCCCATGAGCTCGATGACCTTGAAGAGCTGCTTGAAGTGGAGGTTCTGCTGGTAGGCGACGACATAGAGGCACTTATCGAAATCGTACGTATTTTTACGGTAGAAGGCCGCGGCGAGGTCGCGCGTGGCATAGAGGGAAGCCCCGTCGGAGCGGAGCACGATGAAGGGCGGCATGCCGTATGCTTCGAGATCGACGACCTGCGCCCCCCGGCTCTCGATGAGCAGGCCCTTCTCTTTGAGCGCGTCGATGACGGGCTGCATCTTGTCGATGTAGAAGCGCTCGCCCGCGTAGCTATCGAAGGTGATGTGCAGGCGGTCGTAGATCGTGTTGACGTAGGCGAGGGTAAGCGATTTGAACCACTCGAAGAGGGCGTTCGCCTCCTCGTCGCCGCTCTCGATGAGGCGGAAATACTCGCGCGCCTCTTGCTCCATCTCCTCCGTCGCCTCCTTGGTGAAGCGGACGTAGAGCGCATTGATGGCGTGGATCCCCCCCCTTTCGACCTCCTCGCGGTTGCCCCAATGCTTGTAGGCCGAGATGAGCTTGCCGAACTGCGTGCCGTAGTCCCCGAGGTGGTTGATCCCCACCACGCGATACCCGAGCGCCTTGAAGATCCGGTAGAGGCTCCCGCCAAGCACCGTCGTCGAGAGGTGGCCGATGTGGAAGGGCTTGGCGATGTTGACGGAGGAATAGTCGATGCAGACGGTTTTCCCCCTACCCATGTCCGAATCCCCATAGTGCGCGCCCTCGCGCTGGATGCGGGAGAGCGTCTCCGCGGCGAGTCCCCTTCGGTTGATACGGAAGTTGAGATAGGCCCCGGCGGTCTCGGCCGATTCGATCACCTCGTCGAGGGGGTATTGCGCGCGGAGCTCCTCCGCGATAAGGGCGGGAGCTCTATGCAGAAGTTTGGCAAATTTGAAGCAGGGGAGCGCATAGTCGCCCATGGCGGGATCGGGGGGCACGGCGATGCTCTCCGCGATCTCCTCTCGGGAAATTCCCTCCACGGGAAGGCGCGCCGCAAGATAGGCTTTATAATCCATGGTCGGCCTCCGAATGTTTTCCAAAGTATTCTACCACATTTTGGGGAAACAGGCAACCGAAATGCTTGAAGTTTCCGAAGAAAAGTTATATAATGAGGAAGAAAGCATCAAAGTTGCGGCGCGTGCGCCGTAAGGAGAAATGATATGAAACTCGGCGTCGTAGGCCTCCCCAATGTCGGCAAGTCCACCCTCTTCAATGCCATCACCCACGCGGGCGCGGAGGCCGCCAACTACCCCTTCTGCACCATCGAGCCCAACGTGGGCGTCGTCGCCGTCCC
>CANQBG010000035.1 GCA_947588985.1 uncultured Clostridia bacterium | reverse complement strand
TCAACCAGCAGTTCGCAAAGGAGAATTACTCCGTCATCTACACGCCGTATTACTACGTCACCTCGCTCGTCAACGCCATCGTGGACAACAAGGTGATCGCGCAGAAGATGGGCATCGAAAACGAGTATTGGAGCGTCTACGACAACGTCATCTCTTGGACGCTCCGCATCCGCGGCGACGGCACCAACGGCTCCGTCATGCAGGATAAGGCCAAGCTCCGCGGCGATCCCGGCGCAGTCGCCTTCTATAACTGCATCCCGAGCTACATGTCGGCCGAGGGCATGTACGTCATCGACTACTTCGCCAAGAAGATGGAGGCCTTCGGCAAGTTCTTCGGCGGCAACGGCCTCATGCTCGAGGAGCAGGCCGAATACGACAACGATCCCGCGAAGTTCCCGCAGGAGACCCACTGGTACGAGGTGGACACACCCGCCGGCGCACCCGCCGCAGCCGACTACACCGAGGCCAAGGACGCCGAATACACGGCCTATGAGATCGAGCACATCAACGAGATGTATTGCTTCATCCGCCCCTATTCGTATACCTACAAAGATACTCGCACCAAGGATGTGGGCGGCCACAGCGAGGACGGCAGCGAGGTGGAAGTCGAAGTGACGGGCGGCGGCTATTGGACCAAGCTCACCAAGCGTTGTGTGGACTATATCGCCAACAACTCCCTCTACTGCACGGGCACGCAGGCCATCGAGGCCAAGGCGTTCGTCCATGTGCACGAGATCGCCTTCCAGTCGTGGATGTATTGCGAGAACTTCCCCGACCTCGATACGTGGATCAGCGATCCTATGTATCTCGCGCCCTTCGTGCCGCTGTGGGCCCCCGTCAACATCACGACGCGCTCCCGCTTCGTCACGGGCGAGGAGGGCTCCATCAACACCGATCCCCCCAAGGACGGCAGCGAGCTCACCCGCGAATTGATCCTGCGGGCCTTCAACCTCTCGCGCGACAGCGCCAAGACGCAGGGCGCCAAGAAGGACGGCGTGAAATACTTCTATTGGTCAGACGCCATCTCCGATCAGATGACGGAGTGGTATTTGACTTCCAAGAACAATCCCGCCAATCAGAAATAAAGGATGCGGGTCCGCGACAGCAAGCGCCCGCACGGCCCGGTTTTTCCGCGAGGTGATTTTATGAATGAAAGAATGCAGACGGGCGAACTTCCCGAGGGGGGAGCCATCGCGGCTCCCTCCGCAGAAGTCCCCGCGCCCAAGAAGCCCGAGACGATGGGGTTCTGGAAGAGAGAGTGGCGCCATGTGGTAAAGCACAGGCGGCTCATCGTCTTTCTCGTCCCCGCCGTGTTCTTCACCATCCTCTTCAGCTACATCCCGATGCTCGGCATCGTGTTTGCCTTCAAAGAGACCATCAATCTCAACCAGGGGGACATCCTCTGGAACGTGACACACGGCGGCTGGACCTTCAACAACTTCCTCGACATCTTCTATGAAAACGACGAATTCTTCCCCGCCGTCGCCAACACGCTCATCATCAACGTCGTCCGCCTCGCCATCTGTTTCCCGCTCTCCATTTTGGTGGCGGTACAGCTTTCCGAGCTCAAAAACCAGAACGCGGCGAAGGTCATCCTCATCATTTTGAGCATTCCCAACTTCCTCTCGTGGGTCATCGTCATCGGCATTTGGTCGGGCGTGTTGCACCCCGACTACGGCATCTTGGGGCGGTATACGGGCTTCATCATGGGGCAGAACGAATGGTTCAAGCCGCTCGTCGTCTTTCTCTCCGCATGGAAGGGCGCGGGGTGGGGGTGTATCCTCTACTACTCCGCCATCGTCTCCATCGATAAGACGTATTATGAGTCGGCCACCCTCGAGGGAGCCAACCGTCTCCAAAAGATGTGGTATCTCACCATCCCTTCCATTCTTCCCACCATCGCCTTGACGCTCGTGCTCAACATTGCGGGCATGATGAGCGTCGGCTTCGAGCAGATCTACACGATGATGCGGATCAATTCGGGCGAGCTCCTGCTCTCGCAACAGGTGCTCGATACCTACATCTACGACGTCTCCATCACGCACGGCGAGGATATCCCGTTTGCGACGGCGCTCGGCGTCTTTAACGGCGTCATCGGCCTCACGCTCATGCTCACGGGCAACTACATCACGTCTAAGACGTTGAAGCGCGGACTTTGGTAAGGAGGGGATCATGGAACACGATCAAATCAGGAACAATGCGATCTCCCGCTTTTTCGCAAACTATGCCCCCGGCCGCTTCCGCTATTGGAAGCAGTCCTCGCGGCCCGTCTTTCAGGGCGGGATCAAGAAAGTCGTCACGGCCCTCTGCTGTCTCACGATCGGCGTGGGGCTCGGCGCCGCGGTGTGGGTGACGTCGCTTTGGTGGCTCGGCGCGATCATCGTCGCGCTCTTCCTCGCCGTTGCCGCCGTGAACATCGTCTCTTTCCACAGCTACTGCTATTACAACGCATGGGAGCTCGGCAGGGGAGAGGCGGACGTGGACGAATTGGAAGCCATCGCGCGCGAACGCTACGGCACGCTGGCAGATCGCAGGCTCATCGCCTCCGACCGGCGCGTGGAACGCCGCCGCCATTCGGGCAAGCACCCCAACCGCATCCGCGAAAGCGCGCTCGACAGGACGCTCAACATCGTCAATATCGTCGTCCTCGTTTGCGCCATGATCCTCATCTGCTTCCCGCTCCTCAACTATTTCTCGCTCGCCTTCAACAACGGGAACCGCAATCTCGACGTCATCATCTTCCCCGCGGATTTCTCGTGGGAGCCCATGAAATACGTCCTCATCGAGAGCGGGGCGGCGGAATTCTGGCGGTCCTTCGGCAACTCCGTCGTCTACACGGCGTCCGTCACCATCTTCCAGAATCTCTTCACCGCGCTCGCGGCATACCCCCTCTCCAAGAAGGATTTCCCCTTCCGCGGCTTCATCCTGATGTTCTTCATCTTCACGATGCTCTTCGGCGCGGGGATCATGCCCATCTACTTGCTCGTGAAATCCTTGGGCCTGCTCAATACCCTGTGGTCGATCATCCTCACGGGGATGTTCAACGCGGGCAACATGCTCTACTACAAGACCTTCTTCGAGGGCATTCCCTCCGACGTGGAGGAGGCGGCCATATTAGACGGCGCGAGCGATCTCCAGCTCTTCTTCTACATCGTCGTGCCCATGTCGCTTCCCATCATCGGGACCTGCTGTTTCTTCACCCTCGTCGGTTGCTGGAACGGCTACGGCGGGGCCATGATCTACATGGACCAGTCCGAACGGGGCAAGGCGGTCTCTCCGCTTGCCTACTACATCTATCTCATGATCGCGCAGAATTCGCAGGCGGATACCATCACCGATCCTTGGGTCTCGGCCAACATCGACAACATCGAGGCGGCGGCCATGCTTGCGAGTATCATTCCCATTCTCTGCGTCTATCCGTTCGTGGTCAAGTATATCCGCGGCGGATTGCAGCTCGGCTCGGTCAAGGGTTGATTGGGTGCGGAGCCGCTTGGCGGCTCCGTATCTTCATAGAAAATTCAGGAGGAAATCATGAAAAGACATCTTCTGCTGCCCCTTCTTATTTTGCTTACGGCGGCGCTTGGCCTCTGCGCTTGCGGCGGAAGCAAGGCCGTGGGCGCGCTCGATAAAGAGGTCCTCTCCCTCGCCGTCGGCGGAAAGGAGACGCTCACCTTCACCCTCTTCGAAGGGGAGGAGCTCGCGGACGGCGAACTTCAATGGACGACTTCGGATGAGAGCGTTGCCACGGTGGAGGGCAAGCAGCTCACGGCCACGGTGACGGGCGCCAAGGCGGGAAGCGCCACCATCGCGCTCACCTTAGACGGCAAGGAGCTCGCCTCGTGCAAGGTCGAAGTCTACGTCTCCCCGCTCTCGGTGACGGTGCCCTCGGGCGTGCTCGTCCTCATCAAAAACGCCAAGGCGACGGTGCGCCTCAAGAGCAGTTCGCCCATCGAGGAGCAGGACATCGTGTGGGAGAGCTCCGATGAGACCATCGGCACGGTAGAGTATCAGGGCCGCATTGCTATCGTCACGGCCGTAAAGCGCGGGCAGTGCACCATCACGGCGCGCTGCGGGGCGGACAAGGCGAGTTTCACCCTCATCGTGGGGAAGAATTAAAGGAGGGCAACCATGAAAAATACGCTGAAATTTGCTTGCGCCGCTGCGGCGATTTTGCTCGTTGGGACGGCATTCGTGGGGGGCATGTCCGAAAGAGACCTTCCCGCAACGGCCGCCGCCAAGACGTATGCCAACTATAATTCCGTAAAATCTTTGGAGACGGAGCTCTTCTTGGAGCCCACCCTCGTCTATGAACCTGCCTCCTTTTCGGAGATCGAAGAGGCCAAGGGCGCGGCGAAGAAGCCCGCCTCCGTCATCGTCACCCCCGATCGGGAGATGAACGTTTCGCTCGGCGGCGAGACCAAGTCGCTCACGAGCGTGTTCGATTCGCATCTGAAAGGCAACTTCATTCCCATCGTGCGGCTCGGATCCTCCACGGTAGACGCCTTCCTCGATTGGTATCGAAATACCTACACGATCAGCGACATGATGGCCGTCTCTTCGGATATCTCCGTCATCACCAAGCTCTTCGCGGACGAGAAGGCCTACCTCATCAACACCGTCTACGACCTCACGGCGGCCGCGATCGGAGCGGACCGCTACGGCGAGTGGGGGCACATCGCAGAGGCCAATAAGGCGGGCTGCAACATTCTGATGTACGACGGCTCAGCCGAAAATCTCCCCGTGGCGGCCGAATACGTGGAGGCCATGGCCAAGGTGTGCTGGGCCTACACGGAGGGCAAGGAAGAGGCCGTCTCCGCGCTCGCGGCGGGAGTTTACGGCGTCGTCTCGCAAAATTATACCGAGATGGGGGAGGCGATCGACGTCTTTTCTAAGCCCGGCTTCGCCCGCGCGCAGTACATCGCGGCCCATCGCGGCATCACGGGCTATTGCAACGAGCAGTCCCCGACGGCCGTCGCCGCCTCCGCCAACGAGGGCGCGACGCACATCGAGCTCGATATTCAGATCACCAAGGACGAGCAGATCTTCGTCTGCCACAATTCGACGATGAGCTACACTTCCAACGGCAACGCCAATTTCTCCGTGAGCACGGCGGATGCGGTGAAGCGGTTCACGCTCAGCGATTACAGCCGCAAATACGAGGAGACCTTCCCCACCCTCGAGGAGGCCATCGAACTGCTCCTCGATACCGACGTCATCTTCATCATCGAGCTCAAGCTCGACGCCGCCTCCGCGCTCGCCGTCGATGAGCTCCACGCCATCGAGAACCTCAAGAAGGTCATGGACCGCTATCCCGCTATGGAGGGCCGCTGGATCGCCATCACCTTCTATGCGCCCTACGCGGAGAAGATGAGAAAAGTTTGCCCCGAGATCCCCGTGGGTTGCCTCGGCACCGGCGGACAGGCGGATAAGGAGAAGGCGGAGGGTCTGCCCGCATGGGGCGGCGCAAACGCCACCCGCGCAAGCCTTTCCCGCTACATGCAGAGCGTCTGCCGCAAGTACAACGTCTCCATCGACGAGATGGACTACGACAACGTCTCGCACACCAACACCGGCGTGGACAACAAGATGTGGGCGGATTGGATCGCGCGCGGCTACGCGCTCAACGCATGGACCTTTGAGAACCTCACCCACTACGCGACGAAGTGCAACATCGCCACGACGAACGCGGCCGAGGACTGCGCCATGCTCGTGAAGGAGTTCGGCGTCCCCGTCTCCCTCACCGAGGCCGACCTCACCGCGGGCAAGGTTACGGTGCCCTGCACCACGTACAACGGCTGGAAGGTCGAGAAGGAGTGCGAGGTCATCGTCGTCTCCCGCGAGGGCAACACGGCCAAGGTGCTCTTCTACCTCTCCCAAAACACGCACGACGACGCGAAGGTCATCTTCGGCCTCTACAGCAACCTCACCACCGTCACCCTCGGTTGAGAAGAGAGGCGAATTTCCGAAATAAAATTCAAGAAATTCAAGCATTTCGGGCGAGAAAAGGCCTCGGAACGAGGTTGGACACTCAGAAAATCTATCATAAAAGGGGAAAATACTGCGATGAAAGAGATCCTTCCGGCGGGGCTGATCGTGTCCTGTCAGGCGCTCAAAGAGGAGCCGCTCTATGGCGGCAACACCATTCCCAAGATGGCCGAAGCGGCGCGGCAGGGCGGGGCCGTCGGCATCCGTGCCAACACCGTGCGCGACATCAACGCCATCGCGGGGCACATGAAGGGCAAACTTCCCATCATCGGCCTCATCAAAAAGAATTATCCCGATTCCCCCGTCTACATCACGCCCACCCTCAAGGAGGTCAAGGCGCTCATCGGCTCCGCGTGCGACGTCATCGCGCTCGACGCCACGCTCCGCCCCCGTCCGGGCGGGGTGAAGCTCGAGGAGCTCGTGGAATACCTCCGCGCGCACACCGACAAGGCCATCATGGCGGACATCGCCACCTATGAGGAGGCCGTAAACGCCGAACGGCTCGGCTTCGACTACGTCTCGACGACGATGCGCAGCTACACCGCGGAGACGGAGGGCGTTTCCATTCCCGATTACGCCTTCTGCAAGCGGCTCGTGGAGGACATCCATGCCTCCACCGTCATCGCGGAGGGGGGCGTGCAGTCCTTCACGGACTTAAAGCGCGTCCTCGATGCGGGGATAGACCGCGTCATCATCGGCGGGGCCATCACCCGCCCGCAGAACATCACGAGCCACTTCGTGCAAGTCTTTCTCGATAACCCCGTGTTCATGGGGAAGGAGGGGGCATGAACGTCTTTACGGTGGCCATTCTCGGCTGCGGCAACCGCGGCGCGGAGAGCTACGGCCGGATCTTCATGGAGGACGCCCGCTTCCGCATCACGGCGCTGTGCGATCCCTTCACGGCCCGGCTCCATGCCTATGGCGACCTCTTCGGCGTGGAGGCGCGCTTTGCCGACGAGGAGGAGTTTTTTAAGCAAAGACGCGCGGATATCCTCGTCATCGCCACGATGGACCGCGACCATGTCCGCCAGTGTGTGAAGGCGCTCGAGCTCGGCTACGACGTCCTCCTCGAAAAACCCATCACCAATTCCCGCGAGGAGCTTCTATCCCTTCTCGAGGCGCAGAAAACTTACGGCGGCAAGGTGCTTGTCTGCCACGTCCTCCGCTATGTGCCCGCCTACCTCAAAGTGGCGGAACTCATCCGAGACGGGGAGATCGGGCGGCTCGTCCAGATCGACGCTCTCGAGGAAGTGGCCTATTGGCATCAGGCGCACAGCTTTGTGCGCGGGAATTGGCGGAGCAGCGAAGAGACCGTCCCCATGCTGCTTGCCAAGTGCTGCCACGACCTCGACCTTCTGCAATACTACGCCGGCGCGCGGTGCGAGAGCGTCTCCTCGGTGGGGGACCTCACCTTCTTCAAGCCCGCATGCGCCCCCGCGGGGGCGGAGAAGCGGTGCGTCGTCTGTCCGCTCGCGGAGACGTGCGCCTACAGCGCCAAGAAAATTTACATCGAGGGCTGGAAGCAGGCGGGCAGCCCCGCGCGGGACTTCCCCTACATGCAGCTCACGGGGGAGTATCCCCTCACCGAGGCGGCCTTGGAAAAGGCCCTCGAGACGGGGGACTACGGGAGATGCGTCTTTTTCTGCGATAACGACGTCGTAGACCACCAAGTCGCGCAGTTTACGTTTGCAAACGGCGTGAAGGCGACGCTCACCATGACGGCCTTTTCCTACGACTGCGCGCGCATCATCCGCTTCTTCGGGACGGCGGGGGAACTCACCCTCGATGAATCGCGCGATACGATCACGCTGAAGCAGTTCCGGGGCGGGAAGAAGGAGATGTCGATCTCCGGTCTCAATCAGAGCAGTTTCGGACATGGTGGGGGGGAATTCGGTCTCATCGACGCCCTCTATCGCCTCGTCTCGGGGGATAAAGAGAGCGCGACCACGCTTTCCGCCTCCGTCGAGAGCCACCTCATGGCCATCTGCGCGGAGGAATCCCGCCTCCGCGGAGGAACCCTCATAAAACTGCATTGAAATCAAGAAGAATAACTATGCGGGGGACGCCCTCGATCCCTCCGGCCCATCGTCACGGCGTTTTATGCCGACGGCACGCACAAGGTCGTCGCGGGCTATACCCTCGACAAAGAGGGGTCGCTTTCGGACATGGATACCTCCATTACCGTCACCTACGAGGGCAAGACGGCCTCCTTCGCGATCCTGCAGAAGATCGTCGTGACGGGCATCCCGCTCGATATATGTGCGGATCTTGAAAACAACCATTTTGCGCCCGGACGCCCCGCGTCCGGGCGCATTTTCATGCCTCGAAGTACGCCTCCTCCTCATACCGAGCCGAAGGCGAGTGTATCTTCCCGCAATCATCCTGCCCCCGCCCTCATACCGACCCCTCGCTGTCCCCTCTGGGTAGAATTTCGCGTTCTGCCGAGCAGCCCGGTGGGCTGTCGGCGCGAAATTCGAAGGCAATTGCCCATATGCACGGGCAATTGCTGACCGAGGGCAGGGTTCCACCTGCCCGAGACAGTGGCCCGTAGGGCCGAAAGGGGTTTGAAGGTGAAAAGCGACATGACATTCTAAATACGTCATGTTGAGCGTAGTCGCCCCGAGCGAGGCTTCTATTATTCATCGAAGCTCGGCACGAGCGCGTAGCGCGAAGTAACCATCACCTTATTTTATATGGCGACCCTTCGGCTTCGCTCAGGGTGACGAATTCAGAACGCCCGACCCCTCATACCGAGCCGAAGGCGAGTGTATCTTTAAGGATTCGACGGAGCCAAAATTCACTACTTCGTGCTTTGCACTCGTGCCGCCCTTAGACAAATAGAACGTGCGGGCGGGACGGGCTACGCCCTCGGAATGAGGAATGGGGACCCTCATACCGACCCCTCGCGCCGCGAGGGGGAGTGTATCTTTAAGGATTCGACGGAGCTAAGATACACTACTTCGCCTTCGGCTCGGTATGAGGACCGGACTCCGTGCCTCGGGATCCTTCGAGGATTGACTTTAGCGGACTTCGTACAGCTGTTACGGCTCAGGATGACGGGGGAAAGATACACTCGCCTTCGGCTCGGTATGAGGGTCGGGTTTCCTAAGGGGACAGCGAGGGGGCGGGCGACGCCCTCGGTATGAGGAGGAGCGGACATATGGCGCGGCGGGAGGGTGGCGCATATGTGCGGGGGCGCATGGGAGCGGAAAAATGCGGAAAAATGCGTTCGGAAACATATGCGCGGCCGCAAATTTTCATATGTCCCGGCGTGCTCATTTCCCCGGCGCAGCGAGGAATCGGCATCAGAGCGGTGCGGGAGCGGAATTTCCCGTAAAAACCCTTGCATTTTCGCATTCGGCGTGGTATAATAAGGAAAAACCATCAAAGCGAGGCGACAATATGTCTGAAAAGAGCAAGGGACAGCTTCTGCAAGAAGAGCTTTCCTACAAGAAGTTGAATTATTTTGAAAAGGCGTCGGAAGAGGAGCGGCAGGAGATCTTTGCCTATGCCGAGGGCTACAAGGCCTTCCTCGACGCCGCCAAGACGGAGCGCGAGGCCTGCGAGTTCGCGGTGCTTCTTGCCAAGGACGCGGGGTTCACGGAGTATCATTTCGGGGATCCCTTAGCGGCGGGCGATAAGAAGTACTTTGTCAACCGCGGCAAGTCGGTGGTCGTATTCCGTGTGGGAAGCGAGAATCTCGAGGAGGACGGATTCCGCCTCATCGCTTCACACATCGACGCGCCCCGCATCGACATCAAGCAAAACCCGCTCTATGAGGACAGCGGCATGGCCTTCCTCAAGACGCATTACTATGGCGGGATCAAGAAGTATCAATGGACGGCGATCCCGCTCGCGTTGCACGGCGTCGTCATCTTAAAGGACGGCACGAAGGTCTGCGTGCGCGTGGGGGAGGAGAAGGACGACCCTGTGTTCTACATCGACGATCTCCTTCCGCATCTCGGCGGCGAGCAGATGAGCGGCAAGGCCTCTGCCATCATCGACGGCGAGCAGCTCAACGTGCTCGTGGGCGGGCTTCCCTATGCGGACCGCGAGGTCTCCGAGAAGGTCAAGCTCTCGGTGCTCTCCGTATTGCATGAAAAATACGGCATCACGGAGGAAGATTTCCTCTCCGCGGAGCTCTCCGCCGTACCCGCCTTCGGTGCGCGCGACGTGGGATTCGATCGTGCCCTCATCGCCGCCTACGGCCACGACGACAGAGTGTGCGCCTATCCCGCCCTCACCGCCGTCGTGTTCAACGAGAGCAGACACACCGTGCTCGCCATGCTCGTCGATAAAGAAGAGATCGGCAGCGAGGGCACCACGGGCATCCAGAGCAAGGTCTTTGAGGACCTCATGGAGGAGATCTCCCTCGCGCTCGGGGCCAACTTCCGCAAGGTACGGGCGCAGTCGAAGTGCCTTTCCTCCGATGTGACGGCGGCCTACGATCCCAACTTCGCGGGCGTCTATGAGAAGATGAACGCGGCCATGGTCTCGTGCGGCACCGCCATGTGCAAGTTTACGGGTGCGCGCGGCAAGAGCGGCTCCAACGACGCGAACGCCGAATTCGTCGGGGAAGTGCGGAAGATGTTTGCGGAGGAGGGCGTCGTCTGGCAGACGGCCGAACTCGGCAAAGTGGACGTGGGCGGCGGCGGGACCGTCGCGAAGTTCGTCGCCAACCTCAACATCGACACGGTGGACTTGGGCGTGCCCGTCATCTCCATGCACGCGCCGTATGAGGTCGTCTCCAAGGCAGACGTCTACAGCAACTACCGCGCGTTCCTCGCCTTCATGAAGTAAATTTTCCGAAGAAAACGGCGTCTCCTCAGGAGGCGCCGTTTGCATATAAGAGGGAAAAGGAGGGTACCATGTCTGAAACGTCGAGTTCTTCGGGGCCGTCGAGCACCCCATCCTCTATGCCGACTGCTCCGCCTATCATTTCCACGTCCCCGTGTATGCGCGCGTCCTCATTCGCGACGTCGATACCCTATCCCCCTTGGACATGGGTAGGCCCGGGCTCGTCAACCTCCTTACGCCGGGCATTCAGAGCATGCCCCTTCTCAGCGTGATGACAGACGATCTCAGCGTCCTCCACGGGGAGGGCTGCCCGTGCGGGAACAAGGCGCCGTGGCTGGAGATCTTGGGCAGGGTGGGCGTGAAAGACGTCGTCACCTGCGTGCAGGGGGGCGGAAGAGCTGCTCAAAGGGGGGAAATCATGATCTTATACCGCGGAAACCTCTATGAAAACGGCGAACAGGGCCGCCTCAGAATGACGTAAAGAGGGGCCGCCTCAGAATGACGTAATGACGTAAAGGGCGCCCCCCGCCGCGCTTCGCCGTCATGTTGAGCGAAGCGAAACATCCCGAAGTACGGAGTCCGAAAGGCTCCTCCTTGGGAGCCTCCTTCCTCATACCGAGCCGAAGGCCGCCCCGACCGAGGTTTCTATTTGTGATTCTAAGGTCGGCACGAGCGCGTAGCGCGAAGTAGTGTATCTTGGCTCCGTCGAATCCTTAAAGATTCACTCCCTCGCCTACGGCTCGGTCGGAATGAGGGGCCTTGGCTCCACCTCCGGGGTCCCCGCAAAAAGCCGTTAGGATTTTTGTGGGGTGGAATGGGGGAGCTGTCACGGCAATGCGTC
Source organism: uncultured Clostridia bacterium (assembly GCA_947588985.1). Classification (GTDB taxonomy): domain Bacteria; phylum Bacillota; class Clostridia; order Christensenellales; family Borkfalkiaceae; genus Gallimonas. The sequence goes on along the minus strand of CANQBG010000035.1, from coordinate 1,699 downwards.
CCCCAAGGCTCCACCTCCGGGGGAGCTGTCACAAAGTGACGGAGGGGGTTCTCGGCGCCTTCGCGAAGGGCCCTTCCCCTTAGTCGAGGTGGGAGCGAAGAAGTTTTAAGCTCTCCAATGCGTATGCCTTGGCCTGCGGCTTGAGGGCGCGGAAGGCCTGTATGAGCTCCCGCTCCTGCGGCGAGAGCGCGTAGGGGAGGGGAGCCTTTTCCCGCCCGACAAGATAGTCGAGCGAGCATTCGAAGAAATCCGCATAGGCGATCAGGCTATAGATGTTGGGGTCGTGCGACTTTTCATAGGCGGATACCGTCGTCTGCCCGATCTGCAGCTTCTCCGCAAGTTCAGACTGCGTGAAACCGTTCTCCACGCGAAGATTTTTTAAGCGATCGTTGATTGTCATGGATTCCATACCATCATTTTAACGAAATTGTGCTAAAAATCGTTGACAAAGTACGAATAAATTGCTATAATAATATTGTATAGCACGAAATTGCTAAAACAGGAGGAAAAAATCATGAGCGTAGAGGAATTCATCACCTTGCTGCAAGTGGAACTCAAAGACGACGTCATCGGCGCGATCATCCGCAAAGAGAATGTGATCACGGTCACGTTTACCGACGGCACGGTGCGCACGATCGCCGTTTCTTAAGTCGCTTTCGAAAAAAGGCCGACGCTTAGATTGCGTCGGCCTTTTGTGTTGCAAAAAAAACTGTGAGGGCTTTTTTTGTTATGCCCCACCGAAGCGGAAACGCAGCAGCCAGCTCCCGCAAAGCTTCCTCATGGCACACGCCCGGCACCTCTTAGTGCTGCTGTATCCCTACCCTGACACGGTTCGCGGGCGGACGTTGCATGAGACCTTGCGATCAACACCTCTTACTGCGCGCAGCCTTCCATGGAACATACCGAGAAAAGCGTTCGGCTCTGCTATAGCGGATTGCAGATACAGGGCACCGCTAACTCCCCGCCTATCACAGTAAAGACAGTATACCCCAAACGCCGGCATTTTGCAAGCAATTTTCCCGCAATTTCCGAATTTTTTTCCAAAGGGCAGCAGACTCCCTCGCTGTCCCTACATGGAGCCACCCCTCATACACTCCCCCTCGCGCCGCGAGGGGGAGTGTATCTTTCCGCGGTCATCCCGAGTCGCCCGCGGGTTTCCGTGTCATCCTGAGCCGAAGAGGCTATACGAAGTTCGAATAGCCAATCGTGCGAAGGATCCCGAGGTACGAAGTCCGACATCGACCAAGGGGATTCTTCACATTCGTTCAGAATGACGTCGTGCCCCCGCCCCTCATACCGACCCCGAGCGGAGCGAGGGGGAGTGTATCTTCCCGCAATCATCCTGCCCCCATCCTCATACCGACTCCTCGCTGCCCCCTCTGGGTAGAATTTCGCGTTCTGCCGAGCAGCCCGGTGGGCTGTCGGCGCGAAATTCGAAAGCAATTGCCCATATGCACGGGGCAATTGCTGACCGAGGGCAGGGCTCCACCTGCCCGAGACAGTGGCCCGTAGGGCCGAAAGGGGTTTGCAGAAAAGCACAATATGCGCAACCCCCCTCAGTCACTCCGTGACAGCTCCCCCAAAAGGTGGAGCCAAGGCCCTCTCGCTGTCCCCTTTGGGGAAAGTGGCCCGTAGGGCCGAAAGGGGTTCGCAGCGGGGAAGGATATGAGCGAACCCCCTCAGTCACTTCGTGACAGCT
>CANQBG010000034.1 GCA_947588985.1 uncultured Clostridia bacterium | reverse complement strand
GACGGGCTTATTTTTGACGAGCGAAAGGAGGCGGGCATTGAAGCTCGCCGCGGGGCAGCGGGCGTCGAGCACGAACACGACGCCGTCGCTGAGGCTCAAATTTTCCTCCATCATGCGCATGGCCTTTGCCATGTGCCCGGGATACCATTGGATCACTTTCATATTTGTTTTATGTGGCAACGCCGTCATCCCAAGCGAAGGGATCACGACGTCATTTCGACGACCGAAGGGAGGAGAAATCTCGTTCTCAATTCGTCATGTTGAGCGGAGGCGTAGCCGAAGTCGCCCCGAGCGAGGCTTCTATTCTTTATCGAAGCTCGGCACGAGCCGCAGGCGAAGTAAACATCGCCTTAGTATGAATAAGACTGTGGCGACCCTTCGACTTCGCTCAGGGTGACGTAATTAGAACGCCTCGCTCCGCTCGGGGGCGATGACGCATGCACGGACTCCGTGCTTCGGAAAGCGCCGTCATTGCCATCCCCGGTATGAAGGTCGGCTACCCCTAAGGGAATAGCAGGGGCGGACATGGTATGCCCCAAGATCACTTCAATAGATCGGGGCGGAGTTTGCGGGTGAGGGCGAGGGCCTGTTCGCGCCGCCACTTGTCGATCTCGGCGTGGTTGCCGCTGCGGAGCACTTCGGGCACCGCAAGCCCCCTGTATTCCACGGGGCGGGTGTATTGCGGGTACTCCAAGAGCCCGTCGGAAAAACTCTCATCCACGAGGGAGCCGGGCGAGAGCACGCCGTCGAGATACCGCGCCACGCAGTCCACGAGGACCATTGCGGGGAGCTCTCCCCCCGTGAGCACATAGTCCCCGATGGAGATCTCCTCGTCCACGAAGAGGTCGATGGCGCGCTGGTCCACGCCCTCGTAGTGGCCGCAGAGCAGCACAAGGTACTCCTCCTCCGCGAGCGAGAAAACGCGCTCCTGCTTTAAGACCTTTCCCTTGGGGGAGAGATAAATTCTGCGGGCACCATGTCCGGGGTCTACCGCTTCAAACGCGCTCCCGATGGGCTGAGCCATCATCACCATGCCCGCGCCGCCGCCGAAGGGATAGTCGTCGCACTTTTGATGTTTGTCCTCGGTGTAGTCGCGGATATCCACGACTTCGAGTTGTAGGCTTCCCCCCTTTTGGGCGCGGCCGAGGATGGAGGCGTTGAGCGCCGTAAACATTTCGGGGAAGAGGGTGAGAATCGTGATCTTCATACCTTTGTTCCTGGAGGCGGCGCGCGGCCTGCGTTCCGCTACGCGATGAGGTTGACTTTGCTCCGCAAAATGTAGCGGATGAGGAAGAAACAGCCGACGTCCACGAGGGCGCTTATGGCGATATCCACAACTGTGATGAGATAGGCCCCGCCTTGCACATAGTTTTGGAGGTATAACTCAAGCGGCGTGTAGAGGAAGATGCCCCCGAGCATGAAGGCGACGTAGCCCGCCGCGATGACGAGCAGGATCATGCCCACGCGGTGGGAGGAGAAGAGCTGCCCGAGCGAGATGGCCGCATAGATGAGGAGCAGAGATTCGGGGATGGCGAGCACGCCCTGCACGAGGACCAAGACGCAGTTAAGCGGGTCCTCCTTGAGGTCCATCCAGAGGTCGCGGATCGTCTCGAGAATGCCCGCGCCCGAGAGGAGCTCGGCGTCGAAGCACAAAAAGAGCAGAAAGAGGGAGACGACGCTCACGATCGTCGCGAAGAACATCGCGAGGATGGCGGAGAGCATTTTGGCCCACAAGAGCTGAGAGGGCGTGGCGGGCAGGGAGAGCGTCATATATCCTTCGCCCGTGAAGAGCGTCTTATAGAAGCGGGCGATGCCGAGCGCCCATGCCGCGACGACGAGGGCGCAGATGGCGATGATATAGAAGCTGATGATGAAGATCGTGAGGAGCGACTCCGCCGTATTCGTCCCGTCGGGACGGTTGAGATCGTAGCGGAGAAGAAGTCCGCTGAACACGGCGAAGAGGACGACGGCCGCGGCGAGAAAGATGAGGACGCGAAAGAGCGCGTAGAGCTCGTGTTTCAGAAGTTTCTTTACCATTTGAATTCCTCCCGGAAGAGTTCGTCGAGCGTCTTTCCCGTGCGCGCATAGAGCGCCTCCACGCTGTCGTTTAAGACGACCGTCCCGCGGTTCAGAAAGATCGCGTGCGTTAGAATGGGCTGGATATCCGCGATGAGATGGGTGCAGACGAAGATGGTGGCCCCCTCGGGGCGGTTTTTCATCACCGTGTCGAGGATGAAGTCGCGCGCGGCGGGGTCTACGCCCGCGATGGGCTCATCGAGGATGTAGAGCTTGGCGTCGCGCGCCATCGTGAGGATGAGGGCGAGCTTTTCGCGCGTGCCCTTGGAGAGGGAGCGGATGCGCTGTTTCATGCCGATGCCGAGCCGCGCGAGCATCTCTTCCGCCTTCCCCATGTTGAAGTCGGCAAAGAAGTCGCGGCTAAAGTTTACGGCCTGCTCCACCTTCATCCAGTTGCTCAAAAAGTCCTTGTCGGGAAGATAGGCCGTGACGGCCTTGGTGGCGGGGCAGGGAGCCTTGCCGTCCACCAAAATGCGCCCCTCCGTGGGTTGCAGCATGCCCATGGCGAGCTTGATGAGGGTGGATTTTCCGCTGCCGTTGGGTCCCAAGAGCCCCACGACGCCCCCTTCCTCCACACAAAAGCTCACCCCGTTGAGCGCGGGATTCTTCCCGTAGCTCTTATAGAGCCCGTTACATTCGAGAATGGTTGCCATATTACCTCCTTGTTTCGATCATAACACGGCGACTTCGAAGAAGCGCCGCTTGGATACGACGATACGTTTTTGCTCCAAATCGACGGTGAGAACGACGCCCTTCGCGGCGGGGAAGAGCACGTCGCGGGTACCCATGTCCAAGGTATAGACGTCGGTAGCGGCATTTGTGACGTCTTTGAGCGTCCCCAACCGTTCCCCCTCGTCGGTGAAAATTTCACTTCCCAAGATGTCCGCGATGTAGTAGCTGCCCGCGGGGAGCGCGGGGGCCTCCTCGCGAGGAATGGCGAGCTTTTTCCCGCGCAGAAGCTCGGCGGCGTTGCGATCGGCCACGCCGCGCAGGCCGAGGTAGACGAAGCCGTCCCCCGTGCGCACGGAGAGGATCCTAAATTCCTCGCCGTCCAAAAAGACGCGCTTGAAGGATGTGAAGGTCTCCGCGGAATCGGTGAAGGGCTTTACCTTGATCTCCCCGCGGATGCCCTGCGGCTTTAAGACCTCCCCCACGACAAGTTCTCTCATAACTCCTCCCCGAAGAGGGCGAGCGCCGCCCGTTTTACCCTGTTTTGCGTCTCCTCCCGCCGCGCCTCGCTCGGGATGACGACGACGTGCTCCGTCTCCTTGAAGCGTTCGAAGAGCTCGAAGTATTTGGCGCGGATGAGGGTCTGCCGCTCGCAGCTCTCGTAGCGCTCGGCCTCCCCCCGCCGCTGTACGCGCCGCATGCACTCCTCCACGGAGACGTCGAGAAAGAGGGTGAGGTCGGGGCGCAGACGCTCCATCGCGGGGCGGTTGAGCTCGATGACCCATTCGAGGGGCACGAAGCCGCCGTTGTAGGCGAAGGAGGAGAGATAATACCTGTCGCAGAGCACGGTGACGCCCTCTTTGAGCTTTTGCTCCATGCCATAGACGGCGTTTTGGATGTGGTCGACGCGGTCGGCCGCAAACATGAGGGCGATGGAATGCTCATTGGCCTCGATCTTGCCCGTGAGGGCGGCGCGCAATACGCTGCCGATGGGCGAATCGGTGGGCTCATGGGTGCAGTAGACGGGGATCCCCCGCCGCGAAAGTTCCTCTTTCAGCAATTTCATCTGCGTGGATTTTCCGCTTCCGTCCGTCCCCTCGAATACGATAAACTTTCCTCTTTTCATAGTATACCAACGTTTTCCGCGCACGTTTGTCCCGCCGCGGCCCAAGATTTCCTCTATTATACCAAAAACCCGCGCCGATGTCAACGCGGGAGCAAAATTTTGTATTTATTCCGTCCACTTCCGGAATGCACGGAAGGCCGAGGGGAGGGCGTACTTCTCCCCGATCTCCTCCCGCGTCGCCCAGAGGTAGCCCTCCAACTCCTTGGGGACCGCGAAGAGATAGCCCGTCATGCGCCACTCGATGTGCGTGAAGATGTGCTTGGCCCGCTTTACGGCAAGCAGCGAGCCGAACGTGCGGCCGGGCGCGCCCTCTTCGGTTTCCTCCGCGGGGAAGCCATAGAGCCCGCCGAGGAGGCCCTCCTCCCGCTTGACGAGCGCAAACTTCTCGCCCGCCTTCAAGACGTAGACGTTGAGATAGACCACTCTCCGCTTTTTGGGCTCCTCCCTTTGGGGAAACTCCGTCTCGCGCCCCTCCAAATTGGCTTTGCAGAGGGTAGACCACGGACATGCCCCGCACATCGGCGGTCCGTTGGGGACGCAGACGATGGCCCCGAGTTCCATTAAGGCCTCAGTGAATTCCCCCGCTTCTTCGGGGTAGACGGCCGCGAGCAGCTCCGAAAAGCGCTTTTTGGCCCCGCTGTCGCCCGCCTTTGCGGGGTCGGCCAGCAGTCTTGTCATAATTCTGACCACATTGCCGTCCACCGCGGGCGTTTTGAGGCCCAAGGCGATGGAGGAAATGGCCCCCGCCGTGTAATCTCCCACACCGGGAAGCGCTCTTACCCCCACCCATGTCTGAGGGAAGCCCTCACGCGCGATGATCTTCGCCGCCTTATGGAGGTTGCGCGCGCGGGAGTAGTAGCCGAGCCCCTCCCACGCCTTCAAGACGGCTTCCTCGTCTGCCGCGGCGAGCGCCTCGACCGTGGGAAAGCGGCGTAAAAATTCCGTATAGCGCTCCTTCACCGCCTCCACCCGCGTCTGCTGGAGCATGAGCTCGGAGACGAGCACGGTATACGGCGTGCGCTCCTTTCGCCACGGGAGGTCGCGCCGGTGCTCCCCGAACCATTGGAGAAGGGGCAAAGTTGCAAGCTGCAAGCGGGCAAGGTCCGTCATCAGAAGAGCCCTACGATGTTGCCCGCGGCGTCGACGTCGATCTGTTCGGCCGCGGGGACCTTGGGAAGGCCGGGCATCGTGAGGATATTCCCCGTGAGCGCGACGACGAAGCCCGCGCCCGCAGAAATTTTCACCTGCCGCACCGTCACCTCGAAGCCAGCGGGTGCGCCGAGCTTTGCGGGGTCGTCGGAGAAGGAATATTGCGTCTTGGCCATGCAGACGGGGGTCTTGCCGAAGCCGAGCCGCTCGAGATCCGCGATCTGCGCCTCCGCTTCGGGGGTGTAGACGACGCCCCTCCCGCCGTAAATATTGGTGACGATGGCCGCAATCTTCTCCTTGATGGGGCGCGCCGCGTCGTAGCAGAAGCGAAAATGATTTTCCTCCGCGGTGAGGCGAACAACCTCCTTTGCGAGTTCCTCGCCGCCCTTGCCGCCCTCCGTCCACACGGTGGAGAGGCAGACGTTTACGCCGAGCGCACGGCAGCGTTCGATGACGAGGCCGATCTCCGCGTCGGTATCCGTCGGGAAACGGTTGACGGCGACGACGGCGGGGAGGCCAAAGACGTTTTTGATGTTGGAGATGTGGCGGAGGAGGTTGGGAAGCCCCCTCTCGAGGGCGGAAAGGTCCTCGCGGGCGAGCGACTCCTTGGGAAGGCCTCCGTGCATCTTGAGGGCGCGCACCGTGGCGACGACGACGGCGGCGGAAGGCCTCAGCCGGGCGACGCGGCACTTGATATCGAGAAACTTCTCTGCGCCGAGGTCGGCGCCGAAGCCTGCCTCGGTGACGACGTAGTCCCCGAGCTTTAAGGCCGCCTCGGTCGCGGCGACGGAGTTGCAGCCGTGGGCGATGTTGGCGAACGGCCCGCCGTGGACGAGCGCGGGCGTCCCCTCGAGGGTCTGCACGAGGTTGGGCTTCATGGCGTCTTTGAGAAGGGCCGTCATCGCGCCCGCCGCCTTGAGGTCCCCCGCCGTCACGGGTTCGCCCTTTCGGTTGTAGGCCACGACGACGCGGGCAAGCCGGGCCCTGAGGTCTGTAAGCGAGGTCGCAAGGCAAAGGATGGCCATCACTTCGCTCGCGACGGTGATATCGAAGCCGTCCTTTCGCGGGACGCCCGACTTGGGGCCGCCCAAGCCGTCCTCTATGGAGCGGAGCTGGCGGTCGTTCATGTCCACGCACCGCTTCCACACGACGCGGGCGGGGTCGATGTCGAGAGCGTTTCCCTGAAAGATATGGTTATCGAGCATGGCGGCGAGGAGGTTGTTGGCCGCGCCGACGGCATGGAAATCCCCCGTGAAGTGCAGGTTGATGTCCTCCATGGGGACGACTTGCGCATACCCGCCGCCCGCGGCTCCTCCCTTGACGCCGAACACGGGCCCGAGCGAAGGTTCCCTGAGGGCGACGACGACCTTCTTTCCGATGCGGGAAAGGCCGTCTGCAAGGCCGATGGTCGTCGTCGTCTTGCCCTCCCCCGCGGGAGTGGGCGTGATCGCCGTGACGAGGATGAGTTTGCCCTTTTCGGGCCTGCCTTCGAGGGCGGAGGGCGCGAGCTTGGCCTTGTACTTGCCATAGAGCTCCACGTCGTCCTCCCCGAGGCCGAGTTTTCGGGCGATCGCCAAAATGGGCTGTTTCTTCGCTTCCCGCGCGATCTCGATGTCTGTTTTCATGCGGTCCTCCGAATGCAAAAGAAGGCAGTTTTTTTCGCGCAGAAAAAAACTGCCCCTTCCCGGCCGTCCTCCGCCCGCAGGCGAAGCGCCGAAATCATGGCATTATTATAGTACAAATCCCCTTGCGCCGTCAAGCGTTCGGGAATCGTTGCGGCAAAAATTTTCGGGGAAGGCCCCTCATCATCTCTGGTTGAACTTCTTCCGGATCAGCCAATCGGTGACGCGCTCGGGAAGCAGCTTGCCCGCATAGCGCACGAGGCCGTTTACCCCGCCCGCCGCCGACACGGGCGGAGGATTTCTCTTCTCCGCGAGCTTTATCACGGCGTCCGCCACGAAGGAGGGATTCATGCCGCCCTGCTCCATATTGGCGAGCGCGGCCGTGGCCTTCTTCACCGAGGGTGCATACGCGAGGCTCTCCTCCTCGCCGTAGACCCGTCTTGCATAGGTGAAGTCGGTGGCCGTGCCCCCGGGCAGGAGGGCGGAGACGCGCACCCCGTGCGGGCGCAGCTCCAAATCGGCCTCGCGGGCAAACATCGCGAGCGCGGCCTTGGAGGAGGAATAGAAGCTATCGTAGGGAATGGGCACGTCGCCCCCGAGGGAGCCGACGAGAATGGCCCGTCCGCCCCGCCGCTTCAAAAAGGGCGTCGCCGCGCGCAGAGCTTCCACCGCCCCGAAGTAGTTGACTTCGAAGAGATAGCGATAATCGCCGCTCTTGGCGTGTTCGATGGGCGCGGCCATGGAAAATCCCGCCGAATAGAGGAAGAGGTCGATGGCGCCCGCCTCCTCCCCCGCCTTCTTCACGGCCGCCCCGATCTCCCCCTCCATGGCGGCGTCCGCGGCGATCGTCTTGACCCGTTCCCCCTTGAAGGGCGTGCGGGAAATGTTATAAACGCGGTATCCTCTCGCAAGAAGCCTCAGCGCCGTCTCCCGCCCGATCCCGGAGGACGCGCCGACGATCACGGCCGTCCTCCTCGCGGACATGGTACGCTCCTCTTCTCTCAATGGCGTGGAAACCTCCCGGCGCTTTGCGGGCGCTTCTTCCCCCGTTTTGGATTGTTTGCTCTCTGCTGTCATACCGAAAGTATGCACCGCGCGCGCATAATTATACATCATCCGAGGGCGATATCGAGGAGCATCATGAGGGAAAATCCCGCGAGCAGCGAGAGGGAGGCCACCGTCTTGTTCCCCGCATAGCTTTCGGGGATGAGCTCGGCGCAGACGACGGCCACCATCGCGCCCGCCGAGAAGGAGAGCGCCCACGGGAGGAATCCACCGATGAGCGTCGCCGCGACGGCCCCGAGCACGCAGGCGGGGATCTCCACGGCTCCCGAGGCCTGTGCGAGGAAGAAGGCCTTCCCGCGCGACATGCCCGCCGCCCGCAGGGGGAAGGCCACGCACGCGCCCTCGGGGAAGTTCTGCACGGCGATCCCCACGGCAAAGAGGAGCGCCGCGGTGAGAAGCCGCACATCCCCCGCTCCCGCCGCAAAGGCCACCCCCACCGCCATGCCCTCCGGGATGTTGTGGAGGGTGACGGCGAGGTACATCAGCCCGTTCCCCCTCCCGAGTCCGCCGAACTTCACCCCCTTCGCGGAGGTAATGCCGCCGAGCACGGCGAGGAACGCGCCGCCGAGCACGAAGCCGAGCGTCACCGGGAGAACGATGGGAAGGGCCGTATCGCTCTCGAGGGCGGGCAGGAGCAGCGAAAAGAAACTTGCGGCGAGCATGATCCCCGCCGCGCCCCCCGTCATGGCGGTGAGCGCCCCCTTTTTGAGCCCCCACGGGAAAAAGACGAGCCCCGCGCCGAGCGCCGTAACAAGATAGGTCATCAGCGACGCAAGCAAGGCCTGCAGCCGCACATCCATCCCAAAAAACCACTGCATTGGTGACATCCCCCGCGTATCCCGCAAAGTGCGGTCATTTCATCGTATGCACGGGAGAAAAAAAGGGGACCGCCCCGGCCTTCCAACGTCCCCCGCAGGGTGCCGCGAAAAATTTTACAAAAATTTTCCTGTCCTCTTGACATCGCCGCGCTTTCGTACTATAATATAGAAAAACAAATCATATTTGGGGGGAATTTCTTATGAACTTGGCTATCGGAATCATTACGCTGTTCCTGACCGCCTTTGTGCTCGCCTTCTACGGGTACATCAACCGCCACTCCGACGTCGCAGATGTCTCCTTCTTCATGGCCACCTGCCTCATCTCGATGGTGATGAACCTCTGCACCAACGCTGCGGGCGGCGGCGCCACCGTGCTCAGCTGGCTCTACCTCGCGGTGGACGTCTTGTTCCTCGTGCTCGGCTTTGCCGTCAGCGTGGAGCACACGCTCGGCTTCTATAAGTCCATCGGGCCTTGGCTCTCGAACATCTTCTCCAACGCCAAGCTCCTCGGCTGGCAGCTCCTCTCTCTGCTCGTCTGCCCCGCCGGCTTCGCGCTCTACTTCGTGTGGGGAAAGACGGAAAAGGAAGAGCTCGCCCTCGAATGCGGCAAACTCGCGGCATGGGGCGTCCTCCTGTGGATCCTCCTCCTCTGGACGATCCTCGGCATCGCGCTCTGATCGAAAACAGCTCTCCCGCCTCTCCGAGGCGGGATTTTTTTTGCGCAAACCCGCTTTCGGGAGGGCCGCTTTCAGACATGGTATGCCCGTTTTTCGTGAGACTTTGAAAAACCGGCCTCCGCGCGCGTGCTGATCTTCCCCTCCGGGGCGCACAAAAGGCGGGCGGACGGGAAAGGGCGGAGGAGAGGAAAAAAGGGCGGGGGGCGGCGCGTCGCAAAAAAAATTGCTCGATTTCCGCAAAAATTGCAAATTTTTTTCCCGTCCCCCCTTGATTTTTGCGCGAATTCATGTATAATAGAAATAAGCGGCCCTTTTCGCCGCATTCTATGATAAGAGGTAACATATGAATCTTTCCGCACAGAATATCCGCAATGTGGCGGTCGTCGGCCACAGCGGCGAGGGCAAGACCACTCTCGTGGAAGCCATGCTCTACAATGCCGGCGTCATCGAACGCATGGGCAAGATCGAAAACGGCACAACGGTGTCCGACTTCGACGAACAGGAGATCGCAAGAAAGACCTCTATTTCCCTCTCCCTTGCTTACTTTCAGTGGAACGACGCGAAGATCAATCTCATCGACGTCCCCGGCTTCTATGATTTTGAGGGTGAATTCAGCTCTGCGATGCGTGCCGCGGGCTCCGCGCTCATCGTGGCGGGGGCAAACGGCGCCGTCACCGTCGGTGCGGAGAAGGCCATCGGCTTCTGCCTGAAGGCGAAACAGCCGAGCGTCATCTTCATCAACGGCATGGACAAGGAAAATGCCGATTACCGCGGCACCGTCCGTGCGCTGCAGGATCAGTATAAAGGCAAGATCGCGCCCGTCCAGATCCCCATCATGGAGGGGAACAAGATGAAGGGCTACATCAACGTCATCGACGGAAAGGCCTATCTCTTCGGCGCGAAGGGCCCCGAGGAGGCCCCCGTTCCCGCGGAATATGCCGATGAGCTCAAGGAGATGCAGGGCGTCTTGCAGGAGGCCGCCGCCGAGAACGACGAGGAGCTCCTCGAGAAATACTTCGAAGAGGGCGAGCTCTCCGCGGAGGACACCGTGCTCGGGCTCCGCAAGGGCATCCAGAGCATCGGCGTCATCCCCGTTATGGCGGGCAGCGCATTGCTCAATAAAGGCGTCATCAATCTCATGAATGAGATGGTAGAATACCTCCCGCAGGCCGCCGAACGCGCCGGCCTCGCCGCGACCGATCCCGCCACGGGCTCCCCGCTCACCGTCAACTGCGATGAAGCGGCCCCCTTCGCCGCGCAAGTTTTTAAGACGGCCGTCGATAACTTCGTGGGCAAGCTCAACTATCTCCGCGTCTGCCGCGGCACCCTCAAGACGGGCACCGACGCCTTCAACCCCAACACGGGCACGACGGAGCGCATCAACTCCCTCTATGTCGTCCGCGGCAAGAAGCTCGAACCCGTCACGTCGCTCTGCGCGGGCGACCTCGGCGCCGTCGCCAAGCTCGCGGACACGGGTACGGGCGACACCCTCTGCGACCCTGCGCATCCCGTGCAGTTCGAGGCCATCCACTTCCCCGAACCCGTCCTCTCCATGGCCGTCTCGGCCACGGTGCGCGGCACCGAGGATAAAGTGTTCGGCGGACTTGCCCGCCTTGCCGAGGAGGACAAGAGCTTCCGCATCCGCAAGAACACCGAGACGGGCGAGACGCTCGCCTGCGGTCAGGGCGAGATCCAGCTCGAGATCATCAAGCGCAAGCTCAAGACCAAATTCGGCGCAGACGCCGAGTTCACCACCCCCACCGTCGCCTACCGCGAATCCATCCTCTCCAAGTCGGAGGCCGAAGGGAAGCACAAGAAGCAGTCGGGCGGGGCCGGGCAGTTCGGCGTCGTCAACATCCGCTTCGAACCGGGCGCCGAGGACGGCATCTTCGAATTTGTAGACGCCACCGTCGGCGGCTCCGTGCCCAAGAACTTCATCCCCGCCGTGGAAAAGGGTCTGCGCGAGGCCATTCAGAAGGGCGTGCTCGCGGGCTACCCCATGGTCAACCTCAAGGCCACCCTCTTCGACGGCAAATCCCACCCCGTCGATAGTAAGGAAGTCGCCTTCGTCTCGGCCGCCCGCCTCGCCTATGAGGACGGCATCCCGCGCGCCAAGCCCATCCTCCTTGAGCCCATCTCCGCCATGAAGATCACCGTCCCCGAACAGTACGTCGGTGACATCATGGGCGACCTCAACAAGCGCCGCGGCCGCATCATCGGCATGGACACCGTAGACGGCCTGCAGGTCATCACCGCCGAGGCCCCCGAGGGCGAACTCCTCACTTACGCCACCTCCCTCCGCTCCATCACGCAGGGCAGAGGCAGCTTCACGCAGGAATTCGTCCGCTACGAACAGGCGCCCGAATCCGTCCTCCAGAGCCTCAATAAATAACAAAGATTTCGGCCTCCCCGCGGGGAGGCCGTTTTTTTGTGCGCTCCGGTCTCGGACATGGGTGCCCCCGATCGCGTCTCATGAAAAAAATTGTCGTCCGCGCGCACAAGTTTTTATAAACCCCTTTACAATCCCCCAAACTTGTGGTATAATCGAAGTAACCCATTCAAAGGAGACTTATATGAAAACTTTCGACGAAATGTGTTTGGCCTTCGAAGCCATGGACCCGCTCTCCTACACCGTGCTCCTCACCAAAAAGGCGGCCACCGTGCTCCCTGCCCTCGCCATCGCCACGGGCAGCCTGGAGATGGGCATGGCCACCTTCGGGACGTTTATCCTCGGCGCCGTCGCGGCCGACGGCAAGCTCTCGGAGGAGGAATACGATCTCTGCCGCCCCCTCTTCGAGCTCTTCTTCGGGGACAAGGCCGACTTCGAATCGTGCAAGAAGGCCGCCGCCCTCCTGCGCCCGGAGAGCCGCGAGCTCAAGAAATGCGTCAACGACATGACCGACCTCATCGGCCAGCTCTCCGATGAGTTCAAGGAGGACGTCGTGCTCATCTGCATGATGATCTGCGCCATCGACGGCAAGATCTCCTTCAAGGAAAAGCGCTGGATCAAGCAACTTATCAAGTGACCTTTCCCAAAGCACCAAAAAATCCCGCAGACATCTGCGGGATTTTGTTTTGATGGGGATTACTTGACTTCGACCGATTCTGCGGTGATTGTGACCTCATAGCCGTCCGTAGTTGTATAGGTAATTGTACCTGCGGAACTCGCGTATGTGATGTTAATCTCTCCATCGATTTTTTGCGCGAAATCTCCAAACTTTTCCGCGGCGCCGCCTTTGTCCTTTTCATACCCATCCATGCCTTCAATCAAAAGAGGAGCATCCGCTGTAATCTTCTTATCTGTAAGCAAAGTGGATGCGTCCTTTTTCGTGTTATAATCGTTGCAATATTCATTGAAGTCCCCCTGATAGAGCGTGAGGATCTCCGTCTTGAGCGCGCTGCCTTCCTGCAAAGCGGCGGATTTGTTGGCGTTGGCAATGACGGTGGTAAAGGTGGGGATGAGGACGGCCGCCAAGATCGCGATGACCGCGATGACGATGACCAGTTCGACGAGCGTAAAGCCCTTCTTGTTTTGCTTTTTCATAACATTCTCCTTAAGAATTTTTCTCTATGATAGCACCCCCCCCCATTTTGTCAAGCATTTGTGCGAACATTTTGAAAATTTCTTCCCACTTGTGAACAATTTTTTTCTCCCCCCTCTCCCCACGGCATGAAAAAAGGCCCCTCGCAGGAGCCTTGTAAAATTAGAATTGCGTTATTTCGTCGCAGTGACGCTTGTCGCCGTGATCGTTACCGTGTAGTTGCCTACTTTGTAAGAAATCTCGCCTGCGTTGCTTTCATACTTAATGGTGATGTCAATTGAGGATTCGATGCTCAAAAACTCTCCGAAAGTGGTGGTGGGCCGCTCCGTGCCTTTGGGGTATTTGGTCATCGCATCAGGAGTGTCGCCGCTTAATGTCGGTATAATTGGCTGGTCCGATGTTACGGTTTTGGGATCGGATGCAGAAGAGGTGATAGTCGCGACACGATCTTCGCAATACTTATCGAATTCGCCTTGGTAAAGGGTGAGGATCTCCGTCTTGAGGCTGGAGCCCTCCTGCTCGGCGGCGGACTTATTCGCGTTGTCGATGACGGTGGTGAAGGTGGGGATGAGGACGGCGGCCAAGATCGCGATGACGGCGATGACGATGACCAGTTCGACGAGCGTAAAGCCCTTCTTGTTTTGCTTCTTCATAACATACTCCTTTGAGGAATTTTTCTCTATGATAGCACCCCCCCCCCATTTTGTCAAGCATTTGTGCGAACATTTTGAAAATTTCTTCCCACT
>CANQBG010000033.1 GCA_947588985.1 uncultured Clostridia bacterium | reverse complement strand
GCGGTGAACGCCATCTTCGGCGCGCGCGTCTTTCTCGGGACCGAACGCCCGACCAACAGCGAGTTCATCGCCCTCGTTGCGGACAAGCTTATCCTCGAACGCCTCGTGTGAGGCTGCAAAATTCAGCGAAGCGGCGCCTTTTCCCGTGGAAGGAAGGGCGCCGTTTGCGTGCGCGAGACAAATCCTACAAAAATTACAAAAAATTTTCTGGAATACCATTGAAAAGTTTCCGAAAAAATGATATACTGTAAAATGAAATAATGGCGGGTTCCCGCACCGAGGGAACGACGGAGGTATTTTTGTGAACGGGTACGGCCGAGGCGAGGATAAAAACTCCAACGGGAGGGCTTCCATTCTGACCAAAGAGACGGTCGGGATGACGCTTTTGCTGTTTTCGATCGTGGCGCTCTTGATCCTTGCAACGGGGCCTGCCGTATTTGGCGACGTCGGCCTCGCCATCGCGGCGTTTTTCTATGGCGTATGCGGATTTTTCGTCTATCCGCTTCTGCTCTTGGTGGGGATCCTCTCGCTGAAACTGATTTCCGGCAAGGAGCTTATTTCCGCGCGCATTCTGGTGCGGAGCATGTTGCTTTTGACGGCGATCTTCTTCATCGTGCATGCCGCGACGTCGGAACGCTTTTTCCTGCAGGCGGAGACGGGCGAGATGGTGGGGTACGGAAGCTATCTCGCGGCCTGCTGGTCGGCGGCGACCGAACGCGCGCTCGACGCGACGGGCGGGGGCGTGCTCTTCGGCCTTCTCGCCTATCCCATCCGGCTGCTCTCCCGCGCGGGGAGCTACGTGCTGTACTCCGCGCTCACGGCGGCAGCGCTCCTCTATTTCCTTCTGCTGACCCCGCTCGGCAAGCGGTTTTACACGCGGCGTCCGCGCAAACAGCAGTCCAAGGCCGGTGCGCCCGTCTCCTTCGACGACTTGCCCGACGCGCGCCCCGTGTCGGCCGAACTCCGCGTCCCGGCGGCCGCACAGCCGGCGGCGCAGCAAACCGCTCCGCAGTCTCCCTACGAGCAGAGGGCGCCTTTTGCGCCGGAAAGCTATTCGCAGAGGGGAGGTGCGGCGTATCCGCAGGCCGGTTACGGCGACCCTTACCGCAACCCCGCGCCCGAGACCTATCCCGTGCAGTCCGCGCCGAAACCCGCCGCGCCGCTCTCCGAACGCGAGATCCTCTATGGGGGAAGCCCCGCGGAGAGCTATCGCAACAACCTCATTTTCGACGACCGCTCCGCCTTCAATACGCAGCCGCGCGGGAGCACCGTTCGCCCCGCCAATGGACAAAACGGGGCACCCATGTCCGAGAACAACCCGAGCGGAAGGCCGTTTTCCACCTCCGCTTCCAACCCCTCTTCCGATAGGAGCGCGCCCGGGAGCGTTCCGCAGAAGGGGTATAGCGGGAGCTTTTCCGAATCGGCCGAAAAGACGCGCGATCCCATGCCGCGCCGCGTGCTCCCCGTCGATCGCGATTACCGCCGCGACGACGCCGCCGACTATCCGGATCCCGCGCGCTTCCCCGCCGAGCCGACGCCTCCTGCCGAGCCGCCGCGCATTCCCGAGCCCGAGCGGCCCGTCCTGCGGCCCGATCCCACGGCCTCTGCGCCCCGGGATCTTCCGCCCGCTTCCCGCCTCGATGATCCCGCAGGCCGCGTTTCCGACCGCAGTCGTCTCGACGACCCCGCGGACCGCTTTTCCGATCGCAGGGACGGCCTCAATGATTTGGACGGCCGCATGCCGCGCGGAGACGATTTGCGCGGGGACCGCTTCGAGGGATCCCGCTTCGACGACTCCCGCTTTGACGAGCCGCGCGGACGGGAACTTCCTCCGGACGATCGGAGCGATCCCTTTGCGGGACGCGGACGCGACCGCATAGAGGACGCCGACCGCTTCCCCGACCGCAGCCGGTTCGATGATCCTGCCGACCGCAGTCGCTTTGATGAACCTGCCGATCGCAGCCGTCTCGACGACCCTGCGGGGCGCAGCCGCTTCGATGAGGACAGCCGCATGCCGCGCGGAGACGATTTGCGCGGGCGCGACCGCTTCGATGATTCCCGCTTCGACGACTCCCGCTTTGAGGAGCCGCGCGGAAGGGAACTTCCCGCAGACGATCGGGAGGAGCCGTCAAGCAAGGCGGACCTGTTTGACGGCGACGGCCCCGACGAAGGGGACTACCGCGCCGCGCAGTTCAAAGACGACAGCCGTGCGCAGTCCGGGGATGAGAGCCGTGCGCAGAGAGGGCTGCGCGACCTCGGCTCACGGACGCCTTCGACGCAAAACGAGCCACCCATGTCCGCGTTTGACCCTACGCCGCCCCCGCCTCCGCCCAAGCCCAAGAAGCGCGTCCGCCGGGCCTATCGCCGCCCCGATCTCAACCTCTTCGAGAAGCGCGACGACACATCGGCTGTCTCGCAGGAGGAGATCGGCAGGAATTCGGGCGTCATTTTGGATACGCTCAAGAGCTTCAAGATCGAGGCCACCATCTCCAAGGTGACGTGCGGTTCCACCGTCACGCGGTACGATGTGGAGGTGCCCAAAAATGTGCCCGTCGGCATGGTCATCAAGCGCGACACCGAGATCGGCATGCGCCTCATGGTCCGCGACGGCATCAATATGTACGTCAACAACGAGACGGGTTCGGTCTCCATCGAGGTCCCCAACCGCAAGCGTGCCACGGTGGGCATCCGCAACGTCCTCTCCGCGCCCGAATACGTCAACGCCAAGCCTGGTTCTCTCGTCTTTGCGATCGGCAAGGACATCGAGGGAAGGAATATCTGCGGCGACATCGTGAAGATGAAGCACCTCCTCGTCGCGGGGAGCACGGGTTCGGGCAAGTCGGTGTGCCTCAACACCATGCTCGTCTCGCTCATCTGTAAATACTCGCCCGAGGAGCTCCGCCTCATCCTCATCGACCCCAAGCGCGTGGAGTTTGCCGCTTACGACGGGATCCCGCACCTCATGATCAACGAGATCATCACCGATCCGCCCAAGGCCATCTCCGCCCTCAATTGGGCGCTCAAGGAGATGGAGCGGAGATACGGTCTCTTCGAGCAAAAGACGAAGAGCGGCGGGGTGGCGGTCCAGAACATAGACCAATACAACGAGAGCCTCACGGAGGACGAGGAGAAATTATGCAAGATCGTCATCGTATTCGATGAGCTTGCCGACTTCATGATGAAGGCCAAGAAGGACATCGAAGAGCGCATCTCCACGCTCACGGCCAAGGCCCGCGCGGCGGGCATCCACGCCGTCATCGCCACGCAGCGGCCCTCGGTAGACGTCATCACGGGCGTCATCAAGAGCAATCTCCCCACGCGTATCGCCTTCCGCACCATTCAGGCCAACGATTCCCGCATCATTCTCGACGAGATGGGCGCGGAAAAACTGCTCGGCATGGGCGATCTGCTCTACCGCACCGAGGGCATGTTCAACTGTCTGCGCGTGCAAGGGGCCTTCCTCAGCAACAAGGAGATCCACGACATCGTCTCCGACATCAAACAGCACAACGAATCGTATTACGATGAGGAACTCACCAACTTCATCAACCAGGCGGAAGGGGACTCCGAGGGGTCGGCTTCTGCGGGGGAGGACGGGGATGGACGCACGCCCGATGAATACATCGAAGCGCTCGCCGTCGTCGTCAAGCGCGGACAGGCCTCCATCTCCCTCATTCAGAGAAGCTGCGGCGTGGGATATAACCATGCGGGCAAGATCGTGGAGTGGATGGAGACGAATCACTATATCTCTCCCTTCGATGGGGCCAAGGCGCGCACCGTGCTCCTCACCAAGGAAGAGTTCGAGGCCAAGTACGGCCCGCTGGACTAAGGAGCAACACCCATGAAATACTTGGAATGTTACCGCGACATCCCCGAGCCGGCGCCCACCGAGGAAGAGATCGGGCGGATGGCGGAGATCTGCGCGGCGATCTTTGAGGAATTTTGCCCGGGAGCCGTGCCGTGCGGCGCAAAGGGGAACGCGCAGTATGTGCGCTGCGACTTCACCCTTCCCGAGGGGGAAACGGGCCGCCCGCACTGCGCCATTTTGACGGACGCGATCGAGGAGGCCTTGGGTCATCCGGGCGTGCGCGTCTTTGTACAGGAACAGAAGATCACGGCGGAGATCGCGCGCCGCGCCGTTTTGGGCTTGCGCGCCGCTTTGGAGTCGGAGGAGTTTCAAACGGCCCGCGGGGTCAACGTCGTCCTCGGAAGGGACGCCGAAGGGAAGATCCGCCTCTGCGATCTCAGATCGTACGGCCACTTGCTCATCGGGGGCGACACGGGCACGGGCAAGACCGTCTTTCTTCGGAGCATGCTGCTCGGCATGTTCGAAAAGTACACGCCCGCGGAGCTCCGCGTCCTCCTCTTCGACCCGCAGGAGGCGGAATTTACCGATTTCGCGGACTGCCCCTATCTTTTGGACGGCGTCGTCCATTCCGCGGCGGAGGAACTTCCGCCCGCTATCGCATGGGCAAACGCCGAGGCCGTCCGCCGCAGCCGCCTCGTTTGGAAGGCGGCACAGGCGCGCGAGGACGGCAATTTCTCCTTGGAGGCATACAATCGGGCGTGCGCGGAGGAAGATCGGCTTCCCTACATCGTCCTCGTCATCGACGAGCTCTCGTTCTATATGCACGCCGGGAGAAAGCGGACGGAGGCCATGCTCTGCGAACTCTTGCAGCGCGGGCGCAAAATGGGCATCTATGTCGTGGCCGCGACGCTGTATTTGCACACCGAGATCCTCACCGGCGTGCTCCGGGCGAGCTTCCCGGCGCACATCTGTTTTCGGACTTCCACGGATTTCGGCTCCCGCGTCGTACTCGATTCCCCGGGCGCGGAAAAACTCGCGGGGAGCGGCGATTTTCTCTACCGCGCGGAGAGCTTCGGCGTTCTCGAACGCATCAAGGGCGCCTATCTCGGCGTGGACGAACTGCGTGCGGCGCTCGCCGCCGTAAGGGAGAAGGAGAGGGCCGTGCCGCCCGTCTCCCTCTCATTGGACGCCTTCGCCTCCGATGGGGACGACGACGATCCGGGCCCCATGTCCGAGTTCCGGGCCTCGGTTCTCGCTTCCTTGCAAGATCCCGTCGAGCAATCCGTCGAGGACGAGGAGCCGCCCGAGGGCTATCGGCAGGCGCTCGCCACCATCATCAAGCAAAACCGCGTCTCCATCAGCTACCTGCAACGGGCGTGCGGATTGGGGTATAACCATGCGGGCCGCCTCATCGACTGGATGGAGCGGATGGGGTACATCACTCCCTTCGATGGCACTCGCTCCCGCAAAGTCATTCTCACGAAGGAGGAATTCGAGGCCAAATACGGCCCCCTCGAATGAGCTATGCTGCAAAAGACCTTTTTTCTCGACCTCCACGGGTGCGATAAAAACCGCGTAGACGGCGAACGGCTTTTGGGGGAGATCATGCGGAGCGGGGGGCGCGTCACGGAGGACCCCCGCGAGGCGCAAGTCGTCATCGTCAACACCTGCGCCTTTTTGAACGCTGCGCGCGAGGAGAGCATCAACGCCATCCTCGATCTCAGCACCCTCCGCACGGGCGGCGGGAAGCTCGAGAAGCTCGTCGTCGCGGGGTGCCTTCCCGAAAAATACGCCAAGGAACTCGCAAAAGATCTGCCCGAGGCCGACGTCTTTTTGGGCGTGAAGGACTTCTCCGCCCTCATCCCCGCCCTCGAAAAGAGCTATCGGAAGGGGGAACAGGTAGACGCCGTGGGAAAGGGCTCGGGCGTGCGCACGGAGCGCTTCGTCTCGACCATGCCCCACCTCAAATACCTCAAGATCGCAGACGGCTGCTTCAACCACTGCACCTATTGCCTCATTCCCAAGATCCGCGGGAAATACGTCTCCTACCCCATGGAGGAGCTCATAGAAGAGGCGCGCGCGCTTGGGGAAACGGAGGAGCTCGTGCTCGTCGCGCAGGATACGACGCGCTACGGCGAGGACGCGGGGGAAAATTTATTCGTCCCGCTCATCCAAAACCTCTCCGCGCTCGAAAACATCCGCCACATCCGCCTCCTCTATTGTTATCCCGAGGCCATCGGGGAGGCGCTCATCCGCGAGATCCGCGAAAATCCCAAAGTTCTCAAATACCTCGATATCCCCATGCAGCATTCGGAGGACCGCATCCTGCGCCTGATGGGGCGGCGGGGGAGACGGGCCGACCTCGTCACCCTCATCGAGACGCTGCGGCGGGAAGTAAAGCATATCGCCATCCGCTCGACCTTTCTCGCGGGGTTCCCTTCGGAGACGGAGGAGGAGCACCGCGCGCTTCTCGAATTTTTGAAGGAGATGAAGCTCGAAAACTGCGGCTTCTTCGCCTATTCCCGCGAGCCGGAGACGCCCGCCTACAAGATGAGAGGGCAAGTGCATCCCTCCACGAAAAAGCGTTGGGTGCGCGAGCTCTACGAGGCGCAGGCAAGCATTTCCGAAGCCTACCTCCAGACATGGGTGGGCCAAACGCTGTCTGTTCTCTGCGACGGCCCGCAGGAAGAGGGCCAAGGCGGCTTTGTCGGCAGGACCTATTTTCAGGCGCAGGAGATAGACGGAAACGTCTATTTTCAGGCAGACGGCCCCGTCGTGGCGGGGAACATCTACAAGGTCCGCATCACCGCATCGGATACTTACGACCTCTTCGGTCGTTGCGAGGAATAAACCATGAATCTACCCAACAAACTCACCCTTTCGCGCATTTTTATGATCCCGCTCTTCGTCGTCGTGTTCTACCTCGGAGACCTGTGGGCGTATTGCTACCTCATCGCGGCCGGCGTCTTTGCGCTCGCCGCCTTCACCGATTTTCTCGACGGCCACATCGCGCGGAAATACCATCTCGTCACCAACATGGGCAAGTTTTTAGACCCCATTGCCGATAAAGTCCTCGTCTCCACGGCCTTTATTCTGCTACTTACCCGCCCCCTCGTATTCGGCTACCACACCTTGGCGGGCTGGGGGCCCATCGTGGCGGGCGTCTCCGTTGCGATCATCATGGCGCGCGAGCTCATCGTCTCGGGCTTCCGCCTCATCGCGGTGGAGCGCGGCCTCGTCCTCGCCGCCGATAAACTCGGCAAGTTCAAGACGGTCTCGCAAGACGTCACGATCGCCGTCCTCCTCATCGTCATGCCCTTCTTAAGAGTGGGGGGCGACGTCGTGGGGTACGAGGAGCTCGGCGCGATCATCGGCATGGCCCTTTTGCTCCTCTCCGCCGTGCTCACGGTGATCTCGGGCTGTAATTACATTCTCAAAAATCGGCAGGTACTCAAGGAGGAAGGCTGAGCGATGAACGTTGCGGCCGTCGTGCTCTTCAACAATAAGAATACGCTCTCCGCGGTGGATTATCTCCCCGTGACCGACGCCCTCCTCGCGGGCGGGATCGAGCTTTCCGAGCTCGTCCTCGTCCCTTACGACGCCTTGGAGACCCTCTCCTCCACGCTTACCCGTCTGAAAGAACGGTGCGGCGCGGTGCTCATCATCTGCAGCGCGGTGCTCTTATCTTACGCCCGCTCCGCCGCGGAGACGCTCGCGGGAGCGGCGTTTTCCGACTCCTGCGTCTTGGAGTCGGAATGCCTTTTCTGCGTCTTGACCGCGGACATGGGTGGGGTGGAAAACGTCGGGCGGGAGGTCATCCCCGCCATCGACCGTAGGCGTGGGCAGTCGTTTTGGCGCGTCGTCATCAAGACGGCGGGCGCCCCGGCGGAGCTCCTTCGCACCGCCCTCGAGCGCGTGCGCGAGGCCTGTCCCACGCTCACGGTCTACACCTTCGAGCGCTATGCCGACGCGCGCACCGAGATCATCTATAACCGCGATACGCCCAAATACACCGTCGATGAGGGGGTGCGCATCCTCTCGGAGACGCTCGCGGAATACCTCTATGCCACAAAGGACATCTCGCTGGCCGCGCGGCTCGTGGAGGCCTTAAAGGTGCGCGAGAAGAAAATTTCCGTCGCGGAATCGTTTACGGGGGGCGGCGTCGGCCGTGCCATCGTGCGCGTCCCGGGGGCGAGCGCCGTCTACTTCGAGGGGATCAACGCTTACAACGCGGAGAGCAAGATGAAGCGGCTGGGCGTTACACCCTTCACCGTGGAACATCGCGGCACCGTGTCCGACGAGACGGCCTACGAAATGGCCGCGGGCCTGCTCATGGAAGGGAAGTGCGATCTCGCCGTCTCGACGACGGGCGTCGCCGGGCCCGACCCCGATGAGAAGGGCAACCCCGTCGGCCTCTGCTATTTCGGCGTGGGGACGAGGGAGCAGGTCAACCTCTACCGCTATCACCTCACGGGCGACCGCGAGACGATCACGGAGACCGCCATCAATCTTGCCCTGTTCCTCGCGTACCGGTCGTTAAAATAATAAACTCAACAAGGAGAACAGATATGAACGAAGAAAAGCGCAAAGCATTGGAGCAAGTCCTTGCCCACATCGAAAAGGAATACGGCAAGGGCGCCATCATGAAGCTCGGGGAGGAAGCGGGCAACACGGATATCGAGGTCATTCCCTCGGGCTGTCTCGCCCTCGACCTCGCGCTCGGCATCGGGGGGTTCCCTCGCGGCCGCATGATCGAGATCTACGGTCCCGAGTCCTCGGGCAAGACGACGGTGGCCCTTCACGCCGTGGCGGAAGCCCAGAAGCTCGGCGGGATCGCCGCCTTTGTAGACGCCGAACACGCCCTCGACCCCGTCTACGCCAAGCACCTCGGGGTCAACCTCGATGAACTCTACGTCTCCCAGCCCGACACGGGCGAACAGGCGCTCGACATCGTAGACGCGCTCGTCCGCTCCTCGGCCGTCGATATCATCGTCGTGGACTCCGTCGCCGCGCTCACCCCCAAGGCCGAGATCGAAGGGGACATGGGGGATTCCCACGTCGGCCTGCAGGCCCGCCTCATGTCGCAGGCGCTCAGAAAGCTCACTGCCATCGTCAATAAATCCAAGACGTGCGTCATCTTCATCAACCAGCTCCGCGAGAAGGTGGGCGTCATGTTCGGCAACCCCGAAGTGACCCCCGGCGGCAAGGCCTTGAAGTTCTATGCCTCCATCCGCATCGACGTGAGAAAGATCGAGATGATCAAGGATACCGAGGGGGCGGCGGGCAACCGCACCCGCGCCAAAGTCGTCAAAAATAAGCTCGCGCCGCCCTTCAGGCAGGCAGAATTCGACATCATGTACGGCGAAGGCGTCTCGCAGGAGGGCTGCGTCATCGACCTCGGCATCCAATACGACGTCATCAAGAAGAGCGGGGCGTGGTTCAGTTACAACGACAACAAGGTCGCCAACGGCCGCGAGAAGATGCGGCTCTTCCTCAAGGATAACCCCGAACTCATGGAGGAGATGATCGCAAAGATCCGCGTCGCCGCCAAGGGCGCCCCCGTCGATGAAGTGGCGGGCAGTGAGGAATAAAAGATACGCGCGTCATTCTTTCGGCACGGCATTGAGCGCGTAGCGAAGGATACCATAGGTTTTCGCGTCATCCTGAGGCGAAAGGGCCTTACCATGTCCGCATGAGCCCCTCTCCGAAGGATCCCGAGGTACGAAGTCCGATCGCAAACCCGATCCCGTAACAAGTTAGATTTTTAAGGACCCAATCACAAACGTTATGAAACATCAATTTCTCAAAGTTGCGGCGGTGAGCCCCGCGCTCAAAGTGGCCGACCCCGCCTTCAACGCACAAAAAATCATCGAAGCCATCGCGGCGCAGGCAGAGAAGGGGACGGAGCTCGTCGTCTTTCCCGAGCTCTCCCTATCGGGCTACACCTGCGGCGACCTCTTCCTGCAACAGACCCTCTTAGACGGCTGTCTTTCCGCTCTCAAACAAGTGGCCGAGAGCACAAAGGGGCACCCCATGCTCGCGTTCGTGGGCCTTCCGCTCCTCTATGGCGGCAAGCTCTACAACTGCGCCGCGGCCCTTTCAAACGGCGAGATTTTGGGCTTTGTCCCCAAGACGCACTTGCCCAATTACCACGAATTTTATGAGCGGAGATACTTCACGCCCGCGCCCGCGGGGCTCGCATGGCTCTCCTTCTCCGGAATGGAAAACGACGGCGCGGCCTTTTCTTCGCAGCTCATCTTCCGCGATGTGCACCATCCCGAGATCGCCGTCGGCTGCGAGATCTGCGAGGACCTCTGGGCGCCCGATTCTCCCTCGGTGGACCTCTGCCGCCGCGGGGCGACGGTCATCGTCAACCTCTCCGCCTCCAACGAGACGGTGGGCAAACGGGAGTATCGCCACAAGATGATCGCCGCGCAGTCTGGCAAAAATCTCTGCGCCTACGTCTATGCCGCCGCGGGGGAAGGGGAGTCCACCTCGGACATGGTATTCGCCGGCAACAACATGATCTATGAAAACGGCAGCTACCTCGCGGAGAGCATGCCCTTCTCGGGGGAGACGTGCGAGGCGGAGATCGACGTGGGATTCCTCATGAGCGAGCGCCGGCGGCACAACACCTTTTCCGTGGAAGAGGGCGACGATTGGTTAGACGTCGCCTTTGTGGGCGAAGGCGATCTCACCCTCCGCAAGGTGGATCCGCTTCCCTTCGTCCCGCCCGAAGGGGAACGCAACGAGCGCGCCGACCTCATTCTGAACATGCAGGCGCACGCCCTCGCGCGGCGCATCTCGCAAATTCACGCAAAGACGGCCGTCCTCGGCGTCTCGGGCGGGCTCGATTCCACCCTCGCGCTCCTCGTCACCTGCCGCGCCTTCGACCTCCTTCAAAAGGACCGCAAGAGCATCTTGGCCTATACCATGCCCGGATTCGGCACGTCGAAACAGACCAAACGCAGCGCCGACGACCTCATGGAAGCCCTCGGCGTCACGGCGCAGACCGTCCCCATTTCGGAGGCCGTCTCCGTGCACTTCCGCGATATCGGCCACGACCCTGCCGTCCACGACGTCACCTATGAAAACGCACAGGCGCGCTACCGCATGATGGTCCTCATGGACGTCGCCAACAAGCACGGCGGGATCGTCGTCGGCACGGGGGACCTCTCCGAGCTCGCCCTCGGCTGGTGCACCTACAACGGCGACCACATGTCGATGTACGCCGTCAACTGCTCCGTCCCCAAGACGCTCGTGAAGTACCTCGTTCGCGCGGAGGCCGACCGTCTCGGCGGGGAGGCCGGGAAGGTGTTATCCGGCATCCTCGGCACCGAAATTTCGCCCGAACTGCTCCCGCCCGACGCCAAGGGCGAGATCGCGCAAAAGACGGAGGACCTCGTCGGGCCCTACGAGCTCATCGACTTCTATCTCTATCACTTCCTGAGAAGGGGAGAGGGCCCCGCGAAGATCTTATTCCTTGCCGAGCGCGCCTTCGCGGGCAAATATACCCGCGAGACGCTCAAAAAATGGCTCGTCAGCTTCTTCAAACGCTTCTTCGCACAACAGTTCAAGCGCAACTGCGTACCCGACGGCGTGAAGGTGGGCTCCGTCTCCCTCTCGCCGCGCGCCGACCTTCGGATGCCCGCCGACGCCTCCGCGTCCCTCTGGATCTCCGAAGCCGAAAATTTATAAATAATATCAAAAACATTTAGGAGGTCATATCCATGGCATTCAAGAAAGATTTCCGCTGGGGCGTCGCTACGGCGTCCTATCAGATCGAGGGCGCGGCCTATGAGGCGGACAAGGGCCTCAACGGCTGGGACGTCGGTTCCGCCACGCCCGGCCGCATCTTCGAGGGGCACTCGGGCGACGTCGGCTGCGATCACTACCATAAGTTCCGCGAGGACGTGGCGCTCATGCAAAAGCTCGGCATCAAGGCCTATCGCTTCTCCATCAACTGGGCGCGCCTCATCCCCGCCGGCACGGGAAAGGTTTCGGAGGATGGCAAGCGCTTCTATCTCGCGCTCCTCGAGGAGCTCAAGGCCGCCGGCATCGAGCCGTGGATCACCCTCTTCCATTGGGACTACCCCTACGCGCTCTACCAGAGAGGCGGCTGGCTCAACCCCGAGAGCCCCAAGTGGTTTGAGGACTACGCCAAGGTGTGCGCCGAGCTGTTCGCGCCCTATTGCGACCACTTCATCCTCATCAACGAGCCGCAGTGCTTCGTCGGGATCGGCCATCAGACGGGGGAGCACGCGCCCTTCTTAAAGCTCTGCACGCGCGACGTGATGACGGTGGCGCACAACGTGCTCCTCGCCTGCGGAAGAGCCGAGAAGGTCCTCCGCAAGACGTGCCCCCATCCCGTGAAGATCGGCACGGCACAGGCCTATTGGCCCGCGCTTCCCTTCCGCAAGGAGGACTACCGCCTCGCGGAGAAGGAGACCTTCACCGCGCGCGCATTCGGCTCCGTGAGCTACTTCACCGACCCGCTCATCTTCGGAAACTATCCCCAAGACGCCCTTGCGTGGCAGAAGGAGAACGGCTTCACCTTCCCCGAGAGCGACCTTTCCATCATCAAATCGCAGGTGGATTTCTATGGCTTCAACACCTATTCGGGCGACTATGTGACGGAGAAAAACGGCGAAGTGACGCGTTTGACCCCACCCATGTCCACGCCCAAGACGGATATGCGCTGGAATGTCCACCCCGATTCTCTCTACTACGGCCCGAAATTTTTGTGGGATCGCTATCGCATTCCCGTCGTCTGCACGGAGAACGGCGTCGCCCTCTCCGAGTGGAAAGACTTAAACGGCGAGATCAAAGATTTCTCCCGCATCGACTTCATGAAGCGGTACCTGCGCGCCCTCTCCAAGGCGGCGGACGAAGGCGTGGAGATCGAGGGCTACTTCCACTGGTCGTTCATCGATAACTTCGAGTGGGCGGAAGGGGTCTCCAAGAAATTCGGCCTCGTCCACGTCGACTACAACACCTTGGAGCGCACCCCCAAGTCGAGCGCCTACTATTATCAGACGGTCATCGAGACCAACGGCGCCGTGATCGAAGAGTAACCCGCGGCCTCCCCTTTGCGGGATGCCGACCCAAGCGGAACCGTACGAAACAGGCGGTCGAACACCATGTCCGGCCGCCTGCATTTTATTGTTATACAGCGAGGAAGCACCCATGATCGAAGTTCGAGACCTTACCAAAATTTATAAGAGCAAGCGGGGCGACAAGTGCGTCGCTCTCGATCGGATCTCCTTCACGTTGCCCGATAAGGGCTTCGTCTTTGTCGTCGGCAAGAGCGGAAGCGGCAAAACGACCCTCCTCTCCCTCATCGGCGGATTGGACGGCATGACTTCGGGCGAGATCATCGTCAATGGCCGGAACTTTTCCGACTCCGACGCGCAGGACGACGTCCGCTTCCGCAACTGCGAGGTGGGCTTCATCTTTCAGGATTTCTACCTCATCGAGGAGCTCACCGTCACGGAAAACGTGATGCTCGCCCTGCAACTGCAGGGGGAGACCGACCGTGAGAAGGTGCGCGCCGCGCTCAAAGAAGTGGAGCTCGCGGACTGCGGGGAGCGCTATCCCAAGGAGCTCTCAGGCGGGCAGAAACAGCGCGTCGCCATCGCCCGTGCCCTCGTCAAACACCCCAAAATTATTTTGGCCGACGAGCCCACGGGCAACCTCGACAGCAAGACGACGGCGCAGATCCTCACCCTCCTGCAAAAGCTCTCCAAGGACAAGCTCGTCGTCATCGTCTCGCACAATTTGACCGACGCGCAGGACTACGCCGACGAGATCTTGGAGCTCTCGGACGGGCGCGTGTTGCAGCACTTGAAGCGCAACCCCGCCTTCGATCCGCGGCTCCGTTTGGAGGGGGATACCCTCGTCATCCCGAGCGGACAGACATTCTCGGAGGACAACGTTGCGGCCGTCAACGGGGCGCTCGCGTGGTGGGCGGCGCGGCGGGTGCGGCAGGATCGGGACCGCTTCCGTCCGTGCCCCAAGAGGAGATCGCAAGGGGGCATGTCCGAGGTGGAGCCTCTCGAACGCGGTCATCTGCGCATCCGAGACCGCTTCTCTGCCGCCGTAAAACTCTC
>CANQBG010000032.1 GCA_947588985.1 uncultured Clostridia bacterium | reverse complement strand
CTCGACGCGGTGAACGCCATCTTCGGCGCGCGCGTCTTTCTCGGGACCGAACGCCCGACCAACAGCGAGTTCATCGCTCTCGTTGCGGACAAACTCATCCTCGAACGCCTCGTGTGAGGCCGCAAAATTCAGCGAAGCGGCGCCTTTTCCCGTGGAAGGAAGGGGCGCCGTTTCCCATGACGATCCACGCGATTTATCCCATTGACGGAACTTGCAAGCGCCCGCGGGAAATCGCGGGCGCTGTTGCGTCGGAGACGGGGGGCGGGAGGCGTAAATTCAAAAAACTTCGGGCTGTGCGGGGGAGAAAATGTTTTCCAAACACTTTGAAATCGGCGGGGGCTGTGATATAATAGGGGTATGAAATATTATGTCGTTGCCGATGTGCACGGTTTTTACACGCAGTTTCGCGCCGCACTCGAGGAGAAGGGGTATTTTACCGATCCCGCGCCGCACAAGCTCATCCTGCTCGGGGATCTCTTCGACCGCGGGCATGAGGCGGCCGCGATGCAGGAATTTGTGGCGGACCTTGTGGAACGCGACGAGGTCATCCTCATTCGCGGCAATCACGAGGATCTCATGGAGGAGCTCGTCCGCAATCTCGAGCGCTGGATGGACACGGCCTTGCTCTATTCCCATCATTGGAGCAACGGGACGGTGGACACCCTCCTTCAGCTGACGCGGATGGACCTGAGCATGGTGTATGCGATCCCGCGGATGGCGCGCAACACCATGTTTTCGACCCCGCTCTACACGACCATCCTGCCCGCCATGCGGGACTATTTCGAGACCGATCGCTACGTGTTCGTCCACGGCTGGATCCCCTGCACGGGCGTGGGCGGGAACCCGCCGCGTAGCTATCTTCCGCGGGAGGATTGGCGGAGCGCCATCTTTATGGAATGGGAGAAGGCGCGCTGGTACAACGGGATGCTCGCGGCCTCCTGCGGCGTGCGGGAGCCGGGGAAAACCATCGTCTGCGGACACTGGACGGCCTCTTACGGGCATACCATGTTCGAGGGGAAGGGGAGCGAATGGGGCGCGGACGCCGATTTCAGCCCGTATTTTGGGGAAGGAATTTTGGCGATCGACGCCTCCACGGCCAATTCGGGCAAGGTGAATTGCGTCGTTCTCGAAGATTGAGAAAATTTCGGCGGCTCCGCCCACTTATTTTACAAGACAAAGCTCCCCGCGGGATGAACGCGGGGAGCTTTTTGAAAGCGATGTTTCGGACATGGTATGCTCATTTTGCGTCTTTGGGCGTTTTTTCGCGGATGACGATGGCGCAGGAGGAGGGGTATTTCGCGTCCGCGAGGATGACCTCCCCGACGCCGTCCGCGCAGATCTTCCCCGCGCGCGGGTTTTTCACCGAGAGGAGGGTCCCCTTGAGGTCCGCGGAGACGTCGCTGTATTCGAAGGCGAGGTCGCACCCCTCCATCGTACAGTCGATGAGGCGCAAATTTTTGCAGTAGCAGAAGGGCTGCGTGCCCGTGATCGTGCAGCCGATGAGGGTGAGCCCCTCGGAATACCAGCCGAGGTACTCGCCGCCGACGACGCTGTTTTCGATGACGGCGTCCTTCGCGTGCCAGAAGGCGTCCTTCGTCTGAAGGCGGCTGCCTGTGATGTGCACGTGTTTCGTATATTGGAAGGAATACTTGCCCGTGAGCGTGAGGCCGTCCGCGCGGATGCGGCTGCTCTCGAAAAAGGCGTATTCCGAGGTGATGTCGCAATGTTTGAGGGTGACGCCGCCGCACCGCCAGCCAAACTCGGGGGAATCGGCCGCGACGTCCTCGAGCTTTATCGACTTGCATTCGCGGAGAGCCTTGATGCCGCCGAGCGTGCATCGTTTTACGGAGAGCTTCTTATCGTACCAGAGCGCGGCGCGGCACGTCTTTGTCATCAGGCAGTCGAAAAGGCGCACGTTTTCCGCATGCCAAAGGGGGTAGCGGAGCTCGAAGCGGCAATCTTTTACCGTGAGGTTTCCGCTCTCCTTCAAAAAGGACTCCCCGTCCTGCGCGCCCGCCACCGTGCAATGCTCGACGACGGCGTTTTGTAACCCATACAGGGCGCGTTCCTCCTCGAACGTCTGCCCGCGATAGACCGTCTTTTGCATACTTACAGGCTCGCGCGGAAGATGGCGAGCATCTCTTCCCTGGTCAGAATTTTATATCCGCCCGAGCGGTTCTTCGTCGCGTCGGCAAGGCCTTCGAGCATCTCCTCGCGGACGCCGAGCTCGCGAAGGTGTATGGTAAGCCCGAGCTCCTTCATCCAGCTTTCAAGGGCGGAAAGGCCGCGCTCCGCGATCTCCGCGTCCGTCCCTTCGGGGGAGACGTTCCACACGTTTAAGGCGAACTGCTTGAATTTCGCCGTGCCGTAGGGGAGGAGGGTGCGGTAGTAGGGGAGGGTGACGGCGGCGAGCGTCATGCCGTGCGTGGCGTCGGTGTAGGCCCCGACGGCCTGCCCCAGCCCGTGCACCTCCCAATCCGTCGTCTTGCCGCGGGAGAGGAGGGTGTTGAGCGCCCACGTCGCCGCCCACATGAGGTTGGAGCGCGCTTCATAATTTTTAGGGTCGCGGACGGCCACGCGCGAATTCTTCACGATGGAGCGCATGAGGGCCTCGGAGAGATCGTCGCTCACGTTGTCGTCGTCGCCCGAGAAGTATTGCTCGCAGATGTGGTTGAAGGCGTCGTAGATGCCCGCCACCATCTGCCGCATGGGGACGGTGTAGGTGAACTCGGGGTTGAGCACGGTGAACTTGGGCATGACGTCGCTCCCGAACACATGCCCGAGCTTGCGCTTTTCGGCGGGATTGGTGATGACGGCGCCGCCGTTCATCTCGCTGCCCGTCCCCACCATCGTGAGGACGCAGCCCACGGGCAGGGTGGGGCATGTCGGCTCCTCGCCGCGCAGAAAGTACTTTTTCCACGGGTCTTCGTCGCAGTGTACCGAAGCGGAGACGGCCTTGGCGTAGTCGCAGACCGACCCGCCCCCGACGGCGAGCAGAAGATCGGTATGATGGCTTCTCGCGATCTCAATTCCGCCATAGAGCTTCTCCACCGTGGGGTTGGGCATGACGCCCCCGTCCTCCACGACCGTCTTGCCGCACGCCTTCAAGATGGCGACGACCTTTTCATAGACGCCGTTCTGCTTTATAGACCCGCCGCCATAGATGAGCTGCACGGTCTTGCCGTATTTGGGAAGCTCCTCCGAAAGGCCTTGAAGGGCGTCCTTCCCGAAGTAAAGTTTGGTGGGATTGTGATAGGTGAAATTTCCGAGCATGGGGGTTCCTCCTTTGAAAATGGTGTGCTCCGAAAGGTCCGATCGCGGACATGGTATGGTCTGCGCACGTCTGAGGCGTCAGACGTAACGGCCCAAAAAGCCGAAGAGCCCTAAGGCCCCCGTCACCCAAAACACGATGCCGAGGATCGCGGAGAGGACGGTAAGGCCAATGAGGATGGCCGAGATGACGATCCCCGCTTTGGCGAGCGTCTCGCCCGTTCCGCCCATCTCCCGCGCACGGTTTTTGCCGAAGATCGAGAGGACGAGCCCGGCGATGGGGATGAAGAAGGAGAGGATGAAGCCGACGATTGCCATCCAATTGCTTTCCGCCGCGGCGGGCGGGGGAGTGGGCCGCGCGGTCAGCATGCTTCCGCAATGCGGGCACATCACTGCCTCGTCGGCAATCTCTTTTCCGCAAAATTTACAATACATATGCGACCTCCGAAAGCGCTTTTTTATTATAGCACGGCGCGCGCGCAAAGTCAACTGCATTTGGACGGAAGGCGTGAAAAACGCGGGATATGCGCCCGCAATCGGAAAACGCAACCCAAAATTGCGCAAACGCAACGCAAATGCGGTTGCAAATGCGGGGAAAACGCGGTAAAATGAAGGGGACCTTCGGCCGAAGGATCAACATTCGGAGCATGGTATGACGACAGGACAAACAATTTATGAACAAAGAAAGCGCATGGGTTTCACGCAGGAGGACCTCGCGGAAAAGCTCGGCGTCACACGGCAAGCCGTCTCGCGCTGGGAGCAGGACCTCAGCTTCCCCGAGACCAAGCAACTCATCGAGCTGTGCCGCCTCTTCGGGCTCTCGGCGGATGCACTTCTCTTCGGGCAGCTTCCCGCGGAGGAGGCGGCGGAGGACCCCAAAGAGGACCCCGTAGCGGAACCTAAAGAAGAGCCCATAGAGGAGCCCGCCCCCACAGGCGACGGCAAGGGGCGGACGTGGGGCGTCATCGACCACGGCCGCAGTTTCCGGTTCGAATATATCTCGAAGCGACGCATCCTCGGAATGCCCCTCGTGCACATCAATTTCGGCGCGTGCCGCGCGCACGGGTTCTTTGCGATCGGCCTCTTCTCGGCGGGCATCTTCTCCCTCGGGCTCTTCTCGATGGGCGTCGTTTCGGCTGGCGTCTTTACGCTCGGACTCTTGGCGTTCGGAAGTTTCGCCTTGGGCGGGCTCGCCTTGGGGGGGATCGCGCTCGGGCTCATGGCATTCGGCGGGATCGCCTGCGGGCTCGTCTCCTTCGGCGGGCTTGCCGTGGGGCAGATCGCCGTCGGCGGCGCGGCGGTGGGGCAGTTTGCCGTGGGGGATTGGGCGCACGGCTGGCTCGCGGTGGGCGTCTCCCGCGCGGGCGGAACACATCCGTTTCTCATAACGGACGGCCTCGACGAACTCTCCGTCTTTTTGGGGAACAACGTCTCCCCGTGGATCGGAGATTTCGTAAAGACCGTGGCCTCTCTTCTGCGCGGATAGCGGGCGGGCGGGAAGCGAATTTCTGCAAGCCTGCACACATGCGGCGCGCGGCATTGTTTCCGTAAAAAACCGGGACTCTCATCTCCGAGGGCCCCGGTTTTCATAGGATACAATGCTTATAGGAGGGTGAATACGTCGGGTTGGGGTTTGCGCTTTTTTTCGCGGAGGGGATAGCCGTCCGCGGGATAGCCGAGCGCGACGACTTCGGGAATGACGACGTTTTTGCCGAGCCCCAGAACTTCGCGCAGTTTCTCCTCGTTGCGCCAGCCGAGGATACAGCTCCCCACGCCCGCGGCCTGTGCGGCGAGCACGAGGTGGGCGGTGAGGATGCCGAGGTCGTTGCGCACGAACTCGTTTTCCTTGAAGAGCTCCCCGACCTTCATCATGCCGCCGCTCTTATCGGAGGCCACGACGACGAGCGCGGAGGCCTTGGAGGCGAACTTGTTCGCGCCGAGATGTTGGAGGCATTTCAAGACCTCTTCGCGCTTTTCGCGGACGACGGCGATGAGCCGCCAAGGCTGGGCGTTCATGGCGGAGGGCGCGAGCAGCGCGACGCGGCAAATCTCGGAAATGACGTCATCTGGCACACCCATGTCCGAAAACTCCCTGCAGCTTTGCCGTTGTAGATAAAATTTTTCCAATTCCTGTAAGTTCATATTTATCTCCTTTTCCCCGGGCGATTGGCCGGGGATTCCTGTTCGATGGGGTCCTCGTTTTGCGGGTTCGGCGGCCTCTTATAGAGGGGGAGGAACACGCGGGTGCTGCGCTTATATTCCGTAAATCCCTCTTTGCGCGCCTGCCGTCCGTCCGCGAGCGGGACGCTCACACAGCAGAAGAGGAGGGTATTGGCGAGGGCGCCCGCGAGCAGATACCAACGCGACGGCATGAGGCAGACGGCGGCGAGTCCCACACCCCACCACATGAGGATCTCCCCGAGGTAGTTGGGGTGGCGGGCGTACTTCCACAGTCCCGTGCGGATGAAGGGGGTGGTGCGGTGTTTGCGGTAGCGGTGCATCTGCACGTCGGCCGTGCCCTGCAAGACGACGGCGAGGAGGGAGAGGACGAAAAACACCGCGCTTCCCGCGCGGAAGGCGGGCGCATAGACGAAGGTGAATACGGCGGGCAGCACGCAGCCGTATACCACGAGGGTGGGCACGAGGTGGATGCCCACGAAATTCACGAAGAAGTAGGCCTTGCCCGTCTTTTCGCGGAGCATGGTGTAGCGCCAATCCTGATGGGTGAGCCCGTGGAAGGTATACGCCCAATTCGCGGTCAGCCGCACGCCCCAGAGGAGGACGGCGATAAGGGAGAGGATCATCGCGGCGGAAAGCTTTCGGCCGATCGAAAAGGCGACGAGGATGACGATGGGCTGGACGCTCCAATAGGGGTCGTAGACGGAGGCGTTCCCGAAGATGAGGCTGAAGAGGAAGGTGACGACGGTGGAGACGACGTCGGCAATGAGCAGAGAGAGCCAGAAGGGGAGGGGGAGTAGGAGGTATGTCGCGACGCCCGCCGCGCCGGCCAGGAGGTAGACGGCGGCGAGGATGGCATAGCTCCATGCCCGGCTTTGCAAGAGGTTCATACCAACTCCTTTCGCGGGGGTGGGCCGCGGGTAAAATGTCAAAATCCGAGTGCGGCGAGCTCCTTGGCGAGGTCGCAATAGAAGGCGCACACGCGCGCACGGTTTTTCTTTTTGAGGCTATACCCCGCGACTTCGCTGTGGGAGATGGGCTGCGAAAAGGCGTCGCCGCGGTAGTTGCCGAACTGGGCGGACTGCGCCGAGACGAGCCCGTCGGAGGGGGTCTGTTCGAGCCGCCGCGTGATGAGATAGGGAATGCCCATGATGAAGTCGTCGCGGCTGCGCGTAAGCGTCGTGGAATAGCTCTGACAATAAATGTTTGCGGGGACGGTGAGCCCGTCGATCGCCGCATTGGGAGAGGCCTGCAGCTGTCGGCATACGGCGAGGGAATCGGGGTGTTTATCGCGGAAGAGGCGATACCAAAGGTCCACCCAAAAGGCGATCCACTTCGTGAGGAATTTGGGCAGATGGAAGATCCACGTGGCGATCTTTGCGCCGCGGTGGGGCGTTGCGAGCGTGGTGAGCGAGGCTACCTTCTCCCCCATGCCGAGGCGGCAGAGCATGTATTTTGCGTCGAGCCCGCCCTTGGAATGGGCGATGAGGTTGACCTTCTCCGCGCCCGTCTCTTCGAGGACGCGCAGAATACAGGCCTTGAGCTGTGCGGCGTTGGTCTCGATAGTCCCGAAGCCGTCGGTGTCGGCGGTAAAGACGGTGCAACCCGCCTCCTCGAGGGCCCGGCCGATCCTCCCGAACGCGCGGATGAAAAAGACGTCTTTGAGCACGATCCCGTGCACGAGGACGATGGGGTATTGCGGAGAATTCATAAGCGGAAATGAGGCGGGGCCGCACGATGTTCGCACGGTCCCGTCAGGTTGTAAAGTCAGATTTTTGCGCTCGGGCGCAGGGGGCGGAAGGAGACGGCGAGGATCCACTGCTGCTCGGAGGCGGGATGCCGTTCACGGTAGTGCTGCTGCAGCGCTTCCGGGGTGCGGACCGCGCCGAACTTCGCCCGTTTGAGGAGCATGTTGCGGTGCTCCGGGGAGAAGCCGCCGTTGCTCTCGAAGAACCCTATCGGATAGACTTCCACCAGCGCGACGCGGCAATATGCCCTGAGTCTCTCCGCGGTGTAGAAGAGCACGTCTCCGCGGCAGATGCGGTCGAACTCGCCCTCCTTGGGGAAGAAATCAACCGTCTTTCGGCCCGTCACGATCGCCGCGAATTCCTCGGGAGAGACGGAGAAGGAGAAGGTCTCGGAAAGGGCCGCGCGCTTTTGGATGCGCGAGCGGTCTACCCCCTTGGGCGGGAGCACGAGCTCGACGTCCTTCCCGAGGTCCATATACCACTCCATGTAGGCGGGGCCGTCCGGTCCTTCGAGGGAGAGGACCTCCGCCATGAGGTAGCCCCATTCGCGGAAGGAAAAACACGCGCGCGTCCCGTCGTTTAAGACGGGTGTGCCCGCATCCGAGCCCTGATGGGTGTCGCCGCCGAAGCGGTAGCCGCCCGCGCGGATGGCCTCTGCGACGGCAAATTCCACCGCGCCGAAATCGCCCTGATGCTCGGGGTAGGTCTCGTCGTCGTAATTTGTCCAGCCGATCACTTGAAATTTCATAGAAAAACGGGGAACCGCACCCCGCCCCCGCACAGGCGAGAACGGGCGGTTCAGACATAAAACGATGGGGGCATGCCCGAAGGAAGGCCTTCGGAAACGAAAATTTGCGGATTATTTTTTGAGGGAGAGCTTGGCCTTTTCCACGACGTTTTCGACGGTGAAACCGAATTTCTCGAAGAGCTTGGGCGCGGGGCCGCTTGCGCCGAAGGTGGTCATCGCGACGATCTCGCCCTTGTCGCCCGCATACTTATACCAGCTGTACGGGCTGCCCGCTTCCACGCACACGCGCGCCTTGACGGAGGCGGGGATGACGCTCTCGCGGTATCTCGCGCTCTGCTTTTCGAACTCCTCGAAGCAGGGCATGGAGACGACGCGGGCCTTGATGCCCTCCTTGGCGAGCGCGGCCTTGGCCTTGACGCACAGCTCCACTTCGGAGCCCGTGCCGATGAGCAGGACGTCGGGTTTCCCCGCGCAATCCTCGAGGACATACCCGCCCTTGAGCGCTTCGAGCCCGCTGCCCTCGTATTGCGGCAAGTTCTGCCGGGTGAGGACGAGCGCGGTGGGAGCCTTGCCCGTGAGGGCGGAGATCCACGCCGCGGCGGTCTCCTTGCCGTCGGCGGGGCGGTAGACCTTCATATTGGGAATGGAGCGGAGGGCGATGAGCTGTTCCACGGGCTCATGCGTCGGGCCGTCCTCGCCCACGCCGATGGAGTCGTGCGTGAGGATGTAGACGACGGGGATATTCATGAGCGCGGAGAGGCGCATGGCGTGTTTGCAGTAGTCGGAGAAGATGAAGAAGGTCGCGCAGTAAGCATGGATGCCGCCGTGCAGCTGCATGCCGTTGGTGATGGCGGCCATGGCGTGCTCACGGATGCCGAAGTGCATGTTCCTGCCCGCGTAGTTCTCGGGGCCGAAGTCGCCGTACGTCACCGTCTCGGTGTTCTTCATGTCCGAGAGGTTGGAGGGGGCGAGGTCGGCCGAGCCGCCCATGAGGGAGGGGACGCGCGCCGCGATCTGTTGGAGGACGGCTTGCGAGGTCTGCCGCGTCGCCATGGGTTTCTCCCATTGGAAGAGGGATTCCACCTTGGTGAGGTCGGGAAGTTCGCCCTTCATGGCGCTCTTGTATTCGGCGGCGAGTTCGGGATACTGCTTCTCGTATTCCGCGAACATCGCCTTCCACGCGCGCTCCTTCTTGGCCCCGCGGCGGCCCGCCGTGCGGGTGTGCTTCAAGACTTCCTCGGGCACGACGAAGGGATCCCACGTCCAGCCGAGCTTCTCCTTGGTCTTTTGCAGATTCTCGGCGCCGAGCGGGGAGCCGTGGCACTTGTGGCTGCCCTCGAGGGGGGTGCCGTAGCCGATCTTGGTCTTGCAGATGATGACGGAGGGCTTGGAAGTCTCTTTCTGCGCCTTACGGATGGCGTTTGCGATCATCGTCACGTTGTCGGGATTGGCAACGAGGTCCACCTTCAGAACTTGCCAATTCTGCGCTCTGAAGCGGGCGGCGACGTCCTCCTTGAAGGTGATGTCGGTGTTGCCCTCGATGGTGATGTCGTTGTCGTCGTAGAATACGATGAGTTTGCCGAGGGCATGGGTGCCCGCAAACGAGCATGCCTCATAGGAGATACCTTCTTCGAGGCAGCCGTCTCCGACGAGCGCATAGGTATAGTGGTCCACGACGGGGAAGCCGGGGCGATTATACTTGGCCGCGAGATGGGCCTCCGCCACGGCCATGCCGACGGCGTTGGCAATGCCCTGTCCGAGGGGACCCGTCGTCGTCTCGATGCCCACGGTGTGGCCGTATTCGGGGTGGCCGGGCGTCTTGGAGCCGAGCTGGCGGAAGTTCTCGAGGTCCTCGATCTTGAGGCCGAAGCCATAGAGATAGAGGAGGGAATAGTTGAGCATGGATCCGTGGCCGGCGGAGAGCACGAAGCGGTCGCGGTCGTCCCACTTGGGATCCTTATTGTTGAACTTCAAGAAGTTCTGCCAAAGCGTATACGCGATGGGGGCGGAGCCGAGCGGAAGGCCAGGGTGGCCCGAGTTGGCCTTCTGAATGGCTTCTGCCGAGAGAATGCGGATGGCATTGATGGTCGTCTGTTTCATAATTTTTCTCACTCCTTTGAATTTTTTACGGTTATTTTACGATCTTTTCGAGATTCTCGCGGTTTAAGAAGGGGTACTTCTCCAGGAAGCGGAGGAGCTCTTTGAGCATGAGCTTGTTGCCGCCCTTGGCGTCCGATTCGGCGTTGATGGGCATGATGGGCTCGTGCAGGCTCATGCGGACGAGCACCCAGCCCGCGCCGTGGGATTTATCGAAGTTGACCCGCACGCCTTCGAAGTTATCGGGGGCGAGGGAGAGATAGGGCTTCGCGATGGCGTAGGCCCCGAGATCCTGTATGACCTGCTCCCCGAGCGTCTTGTAGTCGCAATCGGGGGCGAAGGTGAGGCGCACCTCGGCCGCCTCCTTGGGCTCGGGAAGGTCCGCGATGAGGGAGAGGAGGTTCTTGCCCTCCTTGCCCGCCTTGGCGAGGGCGATGAGGAGCCGGGTGACGAGGTAGGCCCCGTCGTCGAGGAAGTAGTTCTCCTCGAGGGCGGCATGTCCGCTTGTCTCGATGGCGAGCGGGGAATGTTTCCCCTCGGCGTTTAAGCGCTTGCTCTCGTTGATGACGTTCTTATACCCCCGCTTGAAGCGGTGATGCACCCCGCCGTGCGCCTTGATGAAGGCGGCGAGCCCGTCGCTCGTGACGGAGTCGGTGACGATATACGCCCCCGGCTGTTCCTCCAAGAGGATGGCGGAGATGAGGGCGATGAGGCGGTTGCGGTTGATCTCCTCGCCGTCGGGCGCCACGGCCCCGGCGCGGTCGACGTCGGTATCGAAGATGATGCCGAAGTCGGCATGATGGGCCAAGACGGCCTCGGAGACCGACTTCATCGCCGCCGCATTCTCGGGATTGGGGATGTGGTTGGGGAAGTTTCCGTCGGGCTCCAAGAACTGCGAGCCCTCCGTGTCCGCGCCGAGGGGCTTCAGGACGAGATCGACATAGAATCCGCCCGCGCCGTTGCCCGCGTCCACGAGGATGTGCTTTCCCGAGAGCGGTTTTTCTTCCCCCGTCGCCGCGCGCACCTTTTCCACGAGGTCGGCGGCGTATTTCTCAATATAACTTCTCTCGGTAACTTTGCCCTCCCCCGCGGGGAACACGCCGAGCGCGGCGATGCGCAGAACTTCGGCAACGTCGCTCCCCTCGAGCCCGCCTTCGGGAACGAAGAATTTGAGCCCGTTTTTCTCCTTCGGGAGATGGCTCGCCGTGATCATGATGGAGGCGTCCGCGCCGAAGTCGTCTTTGAGGAGCATGAACATCGAGGGCGTCGAAGAGAGCCCCGTTAAGATGACGTCCGCCCCGCAAGAGACGAGCCCCTGCGTGACCCATGCCGCGATGCTGTCCGCCGTGAGCCGGGAATCATGCCCGACCGCGATCTTGGGCCTCTTCTTTCCCGTCTTGGCCGTGACCCACACCGCAAAGGCGGAGGCGATGCTGCGGACCGCCTCCTCCGTGAGCGTGACGGGTTCGCTCCCTTCGAGCGCCGTCCCGCGGACGTCCGTCCCGTTTTTGAGCGCCAAAAATTGTTTTTCCGTCATAAATTTTCTTGTCCTCCCCGATACGGAAATCACTTGCTTTCCAATATTATACAAGTTCTTCGCCCGTTTTACAAGAGTTTTCACAAAAAAATACGGAAAGATTCGGAAAAAATCCTCCGAAGGGTTGCGCATCGAAAAATTTTGTGATATAATCAAGAGGAATTTGGAGAGGATATCACTATGGGAAACTATCTTTTTACGCTTTCAACCGATTCCACCTGCGATCTCTACCATGATTTCGTGGTGGAAAATGACATCAAGTTCGCGCCGCTCACCTTCATGCTCGAACAGGACGGCGCCATCGAGGAGCATCTCGACGCCTTCACCGAATACGGGCAGTATGTGGACTTTTATAACCGTCTCCGCGGCGGCGCCATGCCCAAGACGTCTAAGCTCAACTACGAATCGCACTACACCCACTTTCTGAAACTTGCCGAGGAGGGCGCGGAGGACGTCGTCCACTTCACCATCTCCTCGGGGCTCGCCAACACGTGGGAAAACGCCGAACAGGCGGCGGCCGACGTGAAGAAGCTCTATCCCAAATTCCGCGTGTTCGTCGTGGACCCGCTCACCGCCACGGTGGGGCAGGGCGCGCTCGTGCGGGTGGCCTTGAAGTGCCGCAACGAGGGCAAGACGGCCGAGGAGGCGGCGGAGCTTTGCAAGTCGCTCCGTCTGCACATTCAGCACTTCATCGTGGCAGACGACCTGCAATTTTTGAAGCGCGGCGGAAGGATCTCCGCGACGGCGGCGGCCGTGGGCAGCATGCTCAAGGTCAAGCCCATCATCTCCTTCGATAAAGAGGGCAAGCTCGGCGTCATCGACAAGGTGATGGGGACGAGGAAGGCCATCTCCTACATCAAGGCCAAGCTCGAAAAGGAGGGGCCGGACCCCGCGTATAACTATGTGTTCATCGTGCACACCGACAACGAGGGCCCCGCAAACGAGCTCGCGGAGTTCGTGCGCGAACGCTTCAAGATCGAGCCCTATCTGCAGATCATGGGGCCCGTCATCGGCTCGCACGTCGGCCCCGGCGCCTTCGCCCTCGGCTACATCTCGAGATCCGAGCGCAACGAGTTTTAAGGCGCGTCGGTTTTGCTCCGCGGCTTCGCGTTTTCGATGCGGGATTGACCGCGTTTCCCCATACCATGTCTGAGAATGGGGGTGCGGAAAGAAGAAATTTTCGAAATTTTTCAAAATTCCGTGAAAATCATCGACAAAATTTTTCGGATATGGTATAATTGCCATATCCTATTTTTTTGCAACGAGGTTTGCCCGCTATGGCAAAAGACAATCAATTCGTAAAGGCGATCGCGGATATCGAGACGGACTTCCCGCAGTGGTATACCGACGTCGTCGTCAAGACCAAGCTCGTCGACTACGGCCCCGTGAAGGGCACGATGGTGATCCGCCCCTACGGCTACGCCATCTGGGAGAACATTCAGCGCGAGCTCGACGGCCGTTTCAAGGCGGCGGGCGTGGAAAACGCCTACTTCCCGCTCCTCATCCCCATGTCCTTTATGACGCGGGAGGCCGAGCACGTCGAGGGCTTTGCGCCCGAGGTCGCCGTCGTCACCCATGCGGGCGGCGAGAAGCTCGAGGAACCCCTCGTCATCCGCCCCACGTCGGAGACGGTCATCGGCCACATGTTCGGCAAGTGGGTGGAGAGCTGGAGAGACCTTCCGCTGCGGCAGAACCAGTGGTGCAACGTGATGCGATGGGAAAAGACCACCCGTCCCTTCCTCCGCACGAGCGAATTTTTGTGGCAGGAGGGGCATTCCGTCTACGCGAGCGGCGAGGAGGCCGAGGCCGAGACGTTGCGCATGCTCGCCCTCTACAAGGAATTTGCCGAGACCGTTTTGTGCATGCCCGTCCTTACGGGCCGCAAGACGGAGAAGGAGAAGTTCGCGGGGGCCGTCGCCACCTACGGCATGGAGGCCATGATGCACGACGGCAAGAGCTTGCAGTCGGGCACCACCCACTACATGGGGCAGAACTTCGCCAAGGCCTTCGGCGTGCAGTTCACCGATAAAGACGGCACGCTCAAATACGGCTACACGATGAGCTACGGCGTCTCCACCCGCCTCATCGGCGCCCTCATCATGACGCACGGAGACGCGCGCGGGCTCATCCTTCCGCCTCCCGTCGCGCCCGTGCAGGTCGTCATCGTCCCCATCGCGCAGAAGAAGGAGGGGGTGCTCGAGGCCTGCCGTGCGCTCGAAGAACGCTTGAAGAAGGCGGGATACCGCGTAAAACTCGACGATTCGGAGAACTCGCCCGGCTGGAAGTTCAACGAGTGGGAGATGAAGGGCGTGCCGC
Source organism: uncultured Clostridia bacterium (assembly GCA_947588985.1). Classification (GTDB taxonomy): domain Bacteria; phylum Bacillota; class Clostridia; order Christensenellales; family Borkfalkiaceae; genus Gallimonas. The sequence continues at coordinate 37 of CANQBG010000032.1, read as the reverse complement.
TCCGCATCGAGCTCGGCCCGCGCGACATCGAGAGCGG
>CANQBG010000031.1 GCA_947588985.1 uncultured Clostridia bacterium | reverse complement strand
GCGGACGGGATTTTGGAACAAGGAAAGAAGATTGCCGAGGACTCGTCTGTTCTGAACTTGCTTACGACGGAATACGAAGAAACGACGCGGGCAATCGACAATCTTCTGCGGGCGGTAGAGCAAGGCATCTTCACTCAATCGACCAAAGATAGGTTGGAACAGTTAGAAGCACGAAAGACCGAACTTGAAACCAAAATAGCCTGCGAGAAAGCGCGGTCAATGTTGGTGATATCGAAAGAGCAAATTATGGAACACCTGCACGCGGCACTCAAACGAAGCCCGAAACAGTTGATATCCTACTTTATCCGAAAAATCGTCCTGTTCAACGACCACATAGACATCTATTGTAAATCCATAGAAAATCATGATCCCGATGGCAATGACAGCCATCGGGAGTTTTCTTTTTATGAGGTAAAAATGACGGTAGAGATAGACCGACACACTTACGGCGGCGAGAAGGAGGAACAGACCTATGCAATCGCGCTCTGGATATAAAAACGCCAAAAAAGGGCAAAAAAAGACCCCAACAGAGCCTTTTTACGGGTTCTGTTGGGTTCCGATTGGTGACCTTGCCGGGAATCGAACCCGGGATTGCGCCGTGAGAGGGCGCCGTCTTAACCGCTTGACCACAAGGCCGCATTTCGTTTTGCCTATTGATTATAGCATATTTGCAAGGAACATGCAACCGTTTTCGCGGGGATTTTGCAAAAATTTTTTTCGGGGCTTCCCGAAAACGGAAAACCCCTTCCCTCTCGCCCCGCAAAGGGGGTGCAAATCATAGAAACTCGCGCCGCTACTATGCTCAGCTTGACGTAAAATGAACGCCCGATCTCGGACATGGTATGGGCGTTTTTGCTCTAAATGACTTTTTCGTCACTCGTTGAAGAGGGCCATGAGCTCCGAAATGCTCGTCACGCCGTCGAGCACGAGCTGGCAGCAGGCGTTCCAAAGGGGCACCATGCCGTTTTCCACGGAGAGGGTGCGCAGGTTTTCCAAATACGACTTATCGTTGATGGAGTTGCGCAGTTTGTCGTTCATATACATGATCTCGTGCACCGCCGTGCGGCCGCGGTAGCCCGTGTTGTTGCAGAAGGGACAGCCGTGGGGATGATAGATCTCCGCGGGGGTCTCCACCCCGAGCATCGCCATTTCGGCGGGCGTGGTGAGCGCGGGCGTCTTGCATTGGGGGCACAGCCGTTTGACGAGGCGCTGAGTGATGACCCCCACCACCGCGTCCGCGACGAGGTAGGGTTCGACGCCCATGTCGATGAGGCGGTTGATGGAGCCGGGCGCGTCGTTGGTGTGCAGCGTGGAAAAGACGAGGTGCCCCGTGATGGCGGCTCTGATTGCGATCTGGGCGGTCTCTTCGTCGCGGATCTCCCCGATCATGATGATGTTCGGGTCCTGCCGGAGGATACTGCGCAGGGCGGCCGCGAAGGTGAGATTGGCCTTGGGGTTGACCTGCGTCTGGTTGACGCCGTGCAGGGTATACTCCACGGGGTCCTCGACGGTGACGATGTTGACGTCGTCTTTATTGAGTTCCTTCAAGAAGGAATAGAGCGTGGTAGACTTCCCGCAGCCCGTGGGGCCGGTGAGCAGGACGATGCCATAGGAGTGCTTTAAGATCTTATCGACGACGGCATTCTCGCGCTCCGTGAATCCGAGCTCGGTGCGGGTGAAGCTGAAGGCGCTCTTATCGAGAATTCGGATGACGAACTTCTCCCCATACACGGTGGGAAGGGTGGAGACGCGGAAGTCGTATTCCACGTCTTGAATGGTCATATTGATACGGCCGTCCTGCGGGATACGGCGCTCCGCGATGTTGATGCCGGAGAGGATCTTGAGGCGGGCGCAGATGGCGGGATAGGATTCGACGGAGAACTTGGCGCGGTCGTTGAGGGAGCCGTCGATCCTGTAGCGCACGCGCACGCTCTTTTCGAAGGGCTCGATGTGGATATCGCTGGCGCGGTATAAGATGGCCTCGTTGAGGAGGGAATCGACGAGCTTGACGGCGGGCGCATTGCGGATCTCCTCCTCGTCGAAGGCCTCGTCCTCATCGTTGCTTGAGACCGTCTCGTTGATGTCCCGCAAGACGCTCGCGGTGGAGCTGACGGCGGCCAGCGACTGGATCTTGGAGATGAGCTGGTCGCGTTCGACCAAAATATAGTTGATCTTGCCGCTGTAGAGCGATTTTACGGCGGACAGGGCGACGAAGTCCAAGGGGTCGCTGATGGCGACGGTGAGCGCGCCGTCCGTAAAGGAAATGGGCAAAAAGCGGTTTTGCAAGGCCGTGTAGCGCGACACCTTTTCCATCACGCCGCTGTCGACCTCGAGGGAATCGATATGGCTCACGGGGAGGCCGTAATACTCGCCCATGACCTTGAGGGCCTCCTCTGCGGAGACGAGCTCGAGGCGGACGGCGGCCTCGTTGGGTTTTTCCCCGTTCTCGCATTGCGCGGCCACCATGTCCGCCTGTTCGCGGTTCAAAAGGCCGCGATCCAAGAATTCATTGATGATTTCGTTCTTATACATTCTCCGCCTCAGTGGATGGAATTCATAATGCTGAGCATCGGCATGAACACCGAAAGGATGATGATGCCCACGACCACGCCCATGAAGATGATCATGCAGGGTTCGAGCAAGGAGGTCATCCGCGTGAGCGCGCTCTCCACCATGTCGTCGAAATAGCCCGTCGTCTTGCGGAGGACGGTATCGAGCGAGCCCGTCTTTTCCCCGACGGCGATCATCTGGATGAGGATCTCGGGGAACACCTTATGTTCGCGGAAGGCCGAAGAGATGGTGTGGCCCTCGCGGATATCGATATACGCCTTGAGGAACTTGCGCTGGTAGTAGCGATTGCCCAAGATTCCGCTCATGATCTCGAGCGACTTGATGACGTCCTCCCCGCTGGCGACGAGGGTGCCGAATCCGCGGGCGAAGCGGGCCGCGACCAAGCTCTCCGTCACCTTCCCGACGACGGGAAGTTTGGCTTTGATGGCGTCCCAGGCATACTTCACGCTCTCGAAGCGGAAGGCAATAAAGATCGCGAGGACGAGGATCGCCAAGCCCACGAGAATGGCCGCATAGTTGTTCCGCACGAAGTTGCTGAGGGCGAGGATGGCCAGCGTGAGCGGGGGCATCTCGATATCGAATTGGGAGAGCGTCTTTTGGAAGGTGGGGATGATCACCACGACCAAAAGGACGAGGACGGCGAGGGTGATGATGAGCAGTACCGTGGGATAGACCATGGCGCTCTTGGCCTTGCGCTTGATCTTATCGTCGCGCTCGTAGTAGTCGGCAAGCTCGCGCAGGATGGCGTCGAGCGAGCCGCTGACCTCCCCCACGTACGTCATACTCACGAAGAGTTCGGGGAAGATCTTCTTGTGGCGGGCGAAGGCCTCGCTGAGGAGCAGGCCCGAGCGCACGTCGTCGTGCACCATGCTGAGCGTCCGCCTGAAGAGGGAGGAAAAGGCCTGGTTGCGGAGGGTATCGAGCGCTTCGATGATGGAGATGCCCGCCGTGATCATGATGGCGAATTGGTTGGCAAACGTCGTGATCTCCCGCATGCTCACTCTGCTCGAGAGGGAGAGGAAGGTGACGGCATTTTTGCTGACGACTTTGGCGGTGACGAGGTATAAGTTGGCCTCCACGAGCATCTTGCGCAAGTCGCTTTCGCTTGCGGCGAGCATGACGCCGGACGACTTCTCGCCGTCTACGTCGATCGCCGTATACTTGTATTTCTTCAATTCATTCTTCTCTGCCATATGGACTCCTTAAAACAGACCGAGATACAGCCCGATGAGACAGTTGCCGAACAGGGCGCAAAGGTAGGCCGCCGCGGCGATGAACGGGCCGAAGGCGAAGGGCTTTTCCGCCTTGAGCTTGCGTTTGGCGGCGAGCACGGCCAAGTAAATACACGCGAGCACCGCCGAGAGCCCGATGCACAAGAGCACCGACCGATACCCGAGCACCAGCCCGAGGGCGCCCATGAGTTTGATGTCGCCGCCGCCGAGCCCCTCTCGCTTGCGGATCAGCTTATAGAGCCCGTAGACGGCGAGATAGAGGAGCATGGCCCCCGCGCCGCCCACGAGATATTCCCACCATGCGACGGCGTAGGTACCTACCATGCCCGCGATCTCCGGGTAGAAAATGCTGTAGACGGTGACGACGACGCCGAGCCCCGCGATGAAGAGGTTGAGGGAATCGGGGATGATCCCGTGCTCCGCGTCGATGAACACGATGGCGAGCAGCGCCGAAGCGAGCAGCGCATAGACGACGGCGTAGACCGAGAGATCGAATAGAATGAGCACTGCGATCCACAGGAGCACATTCCCGAGCTCCACGGCAAAATAGCGGAAGGGAATTTTCTTCTTGCAGTTGCGGCATTTCCCGCCCAAGATGAGGTAGGAGAGGAGGGGGATGTTGTCGTACCACTTGATCTTCGCATTGCACTGCGGACAGTGCGAGGGCGGCGAGGCGAGATTGATGCCGAGCGGCAGACGGTAGATGAGCACGTTCAGAAAGCTGCCGACGCACAGCCCGATGAGGCCGAGAAATATCTTACAGAGAAGCTCCACCGTGCCGTCCATCATGCCCCTCTCTGCCACGCCGTGATCTTGCCGTCGGAGTCGAGGCACACCGTGAGATACGTCTCCCCTCCGCGCCCGATCGTGAGCGTTTTTGTGTTGACGCTATCGTCGAATGTGAGCGTGAAGGTCTGCAAGCCCTCCTTCACCGTCCAATTTTCGCCCTCGATTTCCACAGCAAAGCCGTGCGCCTCGAGGGCTTTTTTGAAGGCGGAGACCTCCGACGAGCCACCTATGCCCGCATGCTCCCCCTTCGCATCGTGGAAGAGGTCCCCGATTTGCGCGCAGACGCGCTCCCGTTCGGCCAAGACGGCATAGGTGTTGCCATCGACGACCTGCGAGAGCACGATGGTGAGGACCATGGTGCAGACGGCAAAGACGACGAGCGTGAGCATGATGGCATAGGCGAGCGCGGCCCCGCGGTTGTGCTTTTTCACGACGCACCTCCCATTTGATACGTCATCGCATAGAGCGAGGCGCCGCTCGCCAAAGTGACCTCCACCGTGAAGGTGAGCGCGCCGGAATTTTCTTCAAGCAGTGCGAGCGAGCAGTTGTATTTCGCGTCCTCCGCCGCCTGTTCCCAATTGGAATTGAGGGAAGCCGTCGCCGTCGTTGTGCCCGTCGAAGAGGGCTTGATCCCGAGCAAGGCCTCCATCTTCGTTTGCATATTTTCAAACACGCCCTGCGCGTTCGTAGTCCCCTCCTTGTCCACGGCGGCGCGGAAGATGGCCACCGCGTTTTCGCAGAGGTTGACGGCGTAGAATTTCTCGCGCGCGTTCTTTTGGATGTGGATGGCGGAGACGATCACGGAGGTTGCGGCGAGCGCCACGATGGCGATCACGGCGAGCGAGACCACCACCTCCACGAGCGTAAATCCCCTTCTTGCGGCTTTCATCAGAGGACGATCCCCACATTATAGATTTTTTCGGACAGGGCGGCATACAGCTCGGGCTTGCCCGACATGACGAGGGTATCCGACTGCACCCGTTTGGCCTTCAGCCCCATCGCCGCGGCGCACCGCGCGAAGTCCTCGGCGCAATCGTCGTAGATGCTGTATTTGAGGGCGAGGTCGCTAAGTTGGTATTTCTCCTCCAAGAGGTCGTGCATCTCCCCGAGCGTGCGGAGGAGATAGCGGTTGTTATCCCCCTTGCCGCGCTCCGAGAGCGTGGTCGTCTGATCGATGGGCGGCACCCCGCGGTTGAGGACGGAGGGCGTGGAGGCAAACGGCCGATTGACGGCGCAGACGTTCTTCCCATAGGGGATGTCCGTGAAGAAGAGGAGGCGGTCCTCCTTGACGACGGCCACCTTCGTCCGCTGGCCGCGCACGGCGGCGAACATGGTGGCGGTGTGCCGCTGGGGCGGATCGCACGTCAAGAAGGCATTGGCGTACATGGCCGCCTCGAAGGTGACGCTGCTCGTCTTGGGCCGCAATTGCTTCATGGCGTTGTAGATGGCGGAGAGATGATTCTTCCGCGCCATGAAGGCCACGGAGGTCACTTTGCCCTTGGCCCGCGCCACGGGCACGACGGCCGTCTTGTAGGCGCCGTGCAGGGAGAAGCGCGAGGCGAGCTCGAGGTCGATCATGCTCTGGCGGCTCTTGCCGAAGATGACGGGCGTCTCCACATAGTCGTAAAAGACGTATTTATCGGGCAAGACATAGATCATCTTCGCGACCTTCTCCTGCCCGAGGTAGTCGGCCACGGTCTGCGAGACGATCTTCGCGTAGTCGGGGATGCCGTCTTTGAAGCAGTCGCGGTCGAAGCGGAATACTTCGTAGCCCACCTCTTCGCCCCGCTTGAAGATCATGCGCAGCTTGCCTTCGCCTTCATAAATTTCAAATACTAAGGTATCCATATTCTCACCCCGTCAGCCCGCGGCCGCGACTTCTTTCACTTGCGCCGCCCGCATCGTATATAAGACCTTACAGGAACCGAAGTCCCGCACCGCGATCTCGCAGCAGATCACCTGCCCGGAACGAGAGAACTTCATCGCCGTGACGGCGGAAAACTCCGCCGTGCTCTCCTCGCCCCCCACCTCGGCCACGGCGGTGCCCGCCGTATACGAAAAGCTCCCCGCCACTGTTCCCGCAACTTGCACCGTGAGGGACTCCGCCGAGACGGTGAGGGTGGCCCCCGCTTCGTCGCACTGCATGAGCCAATCCTTGAAGCACGTCTCCGCCTCGAGAAGTTCGGATTGCGTCCTTGCGTCGAGCCGGTAGTTGCGCTCGGCGCGCGTCACCAGCAGGGCGACGGAGACGGCGATCGTGCCGAGCAGCGCCAGGAGGACTATGACGACGGTGAGTTCCACGAGGGTGAACCCCGCGCTGCCGTGTTTGTTGTGAGAGAACTTTTTCATGATGTGGGGAATTCCCTTTTTCGTCCTTTTCCGCTATAATATATTTTACCACAAAGGTTTTCCGAAAGCAAGAAAAAACACGCCTCCCGCATTCATTATGAGCAATAAAAACGCAAAAATTTGCGATTTTTTTTAGGCAAAATCAAAACAACCCCCAAAATATTATAATACATTTAGCAAATCAATATCAAATCGGGGAAGGAAATATTTTTTTTATGAGAAACGCCGTAAAATGCGTTGACTTTTCTTTGCAATGTGGTATAATGAAAAGTGTTAGCAGCTACGGCCCTGCCGCAAGCAAAAAATAAGGAGAAAAATATGAAAACAAAGCAATCCAAGAAGGGCTTCACGCTCGTCGAACTCGTCATCGTCATCGCCGTCATCGCGATCCTCGCAGCCGTTCTCATCCCCACCTTCACCACCGTCATCGACAACGCGAATAAGTCCGCCGCCGAGCAGGAGGGCTCCAGCCTCAAGACGGAGATCCTCACCCTCTACCAAGGCGAATTCGATAAGTATTGCGAAGATTACTATAATACCTTGGGATCTTCTGCCACCGTTAGTGGCTCTGACAATGAAAGAAAGACTTCGGACTCAGAAGCCGCAAGAATTATACCGGAAGAAACCTCTAACTATTATATGACGAAATATCCCGCAGGCACGGAGCGGCCCAATACCACTCTCCAAGAGTTTTTAAGCGTTGATGAGACAAAAACCGTTGTATTTACTTTCAAGTGGGACGGCACAGAGAAAGTAGGCACGATATCCTACCAAGTAGGCAACTACAAAGTAGAAATCACCGCTAAGGCCGTCACCGCGACGAAGGCCTAACATCCCATCCAAAAACAACAAATCCCGCAGGAGGCTGCGGGATTTTTGTTTTGCGGAAAATAGGGGCTATGGGGGCTATTGGGCGAAGGGGGAATCGTGGATGCCGATCCCCTCATAGGAATTGCGGTAGATGCAGAAGTAGAAGGGCCCCTCGCCCGCGGCGAGATAAAACATCCCCTGCAGCGAGCCCGAAAAGACCGTCTTATCGGTGAGCGAGACGCTGAGGCTCACATAGACGTCGTCGTTGATGCCGCCACCCGCCGTCGTCGCCTTCACGCTCTTGCCGTTCAAAAAGACGTCGCTCAGGTTGTTGCCGCCGCCGAAGAAGGCGATGCCGCCGTGCACATAGTCTACGCCGTTGACCCGGCGGATGATCTCGCCGCGGCCGTACGTCTCATCGTAGCGCTTGAGCAGGTTATAGATATCGAGGGTGAAGTCGCTCCCCTCATACATGCCGCTCACGAGGGTGGAGCTATCCATGTTGGAGGCGACCTTCCAATCGTAGAACTTCACATCGCCCTCGAGGTTGAGAACGCTCTTATAGCTCGTTGCCGCGAGGTTTTTGAGGTTATCCTTGTTGCTTCCGACCCACTTATAGAGGAACTCGCCCGCGAAGTGGGTGTCCATGCCGATGCAGAAGATGCCGCTCGTGAAGAAGCTCGTATCCCTGATCGTCGCCGTGCTGTCCCCCTCCAAGGCCGCCGCCGGGAGCCGATCGAGATTGAAGAGGTCTTTCTTCGCCTCCTCCCACGGCTTGGCGTTTTCGTTCCACTCCCCGAGGCCGCTCTTCTGCGTGGGGAACACGAATTGATTGCTCCCCTGCTTATAGATGAACTCGCGCGCATAGGCGAGGATGCAGTTCTCGATGGTGAGATCGCGGTTGGAGAAGCTCCGCACCACCGTCCGTCCGTTCTGCACGGTGGAATTTTTCACCGTCACGCCGTCGCCCACGATCTCGAGCACCGTCCCCACATAGTTGAGGTTGGAGAGATCGTCCACGTTGTTGCAGTTTTTGAGGACGATGTTATCGAGGGTGATGCCGTCCCCCTCCGCCATGAACCCGACGTTGCCCTGCCCGGACACGGTGAGCCCCGCGGCGATGACGAATGCGAGCGGGTTATCCGCAAAGACGTCGTTGGGGCCCGGAATGGCGATGCCCGTGGCGGGATCGTATTCGGAGGGATAGGCGAAGTCGTGCAAGTTGAGCGTGTGGCCGTTGCCATAGACGTCGGCCTTGAACACGACGGCCGCCTTCAGCTTGGTGTTCATCTTGCTGTTTTTGAGGAAGTTGGTATCGTACGTGGATTCGAAGGAAACATAGTCGTAGGGCGCGCCCGAGGCATAGGCGAGATGGCGGCTGTTGACTCTGCCGAGATTGGCCTCGCTCTCGAGATTGACCCGCAGCGCCATCGCCGTGCCGCTCTCCGACTTGTTGGTGGCGCGGATGAGGTCCTCATAGGAATAGACGTTGACGCAGTCCTTCACCGCAAAGCGGAGTTCGCCCGAGACGGCGGCATCGGTTGCGGACGAGATCTTTAAGGTGTAGTCGCCCGCGGCGGGGGGCGTGAAGGAGATCTTCCCCTCCTCCACCGTGAAGGAGCCTTCCGGCAGCCCCTCCACCGCGATGTCCTGCGGCGACTTGGAGGGCAACACGGAAAAGACCACCCGCTCGGCGTGGCGGACCTTCGTATCCCCCGCCGCCGCGTCGGCATAGTCCCAAAGGCCCACCACGGTATCCCCCTTTTCGGTGGGCGTCTCGTAGTTGACCTTGATATACTTGGGGGTATCGCCCGCCACGAGGAGCGTCGCCTCAAACGACTTTTTGAGCGATCCGTCCTCGAGGGAAGCCGAGATCGTCACCGTCCCCTCGTCGCGGAAGGTGAGCGTGGAGCCCTCGATGGTGGCGATCGACGGGTCGGAGGAGCTCCACACGAGCGCGGCGTTTGCCGTCTCGGGGATCACCTCCCCCTTGAGCTCCATCGTCCCGCCGAAGGAATCGAATTCGAAGGCCTCGTTTTGGGCATATTCGAGGCGGATATCCTCGGGCATCTGCGGCACGGTGAGGGAGATCAACTTGGTGAATCCCATCGCCGCAAAGGCCACGAGAAGAGGAAGTACCAGCATGATCGCCAAAATTCTCTTTTTCATAGCAGTTTGATTTTCTTCTCCATGGTTTTGAAGTAGCGCGCCGCCATGAGCCCGCAGTACAATGCGGCAATGATGAGCGGCACGGCATAGACGAGGACGGGTTGATAGGCGTCTTGCAGAATAAAGGCGATCCCCACGGCCGCCGCCCCGAGGAGCAGCGAATAGAGGAAGGACCGCACCACGGCCCGCGAGGTGTTCCGCTCGGGGTCCATGCCGCCGAGGTCGTTATTCAGCATGCCGATGACGGAGCCGAAGGTGGAAAACAGAGCGACGAGGGCGATGAGCGCGGCGTCGACGAGGGAGAGCGTCCCCGCCCACAGCAGCGCGCCGACGGCCACGAGGATCGCCGCACCCGCAATGCCGAGCGCGAGCAGAAGTTTTACCCCCATCTGCCGCTTGTAGGAGACGGGCATCGTCTTGATGATGGAGAGCTTGTTCCCCTCGCGGGAGACGGCGTCGCCCGCAAACGTGTTGGAGACGGTGGCATAGAGCACCACCACGAGGAGGGTGAAGGGGCCGACGTACGTCGCCGTAAGCATCTGCGCCACGACTTCCTGCAAGACGGTCATCGTGAGATAGGTGAGCGCGGGCAGGGAGAGGACGATGGAGAGATAGGAGAACATGTAGCCCGGCGTGCGCACGAGTTCGTTGACCTCCTTGAAGAGGAGCGCGCCCGTGACGGAGCGCACACGGTCCTTCGAGGCCCGCTTATGCGGGGCATGCGACTTTTCGGGGCGCACATAGAGGCGCATGGCGACGGCGACGCCCACGAGGAGCACGACCGCTCCCCCGCCGAGGCAGGCAAACACGCGCCAGAGGTTGGTGCCCTCCAAAAACTGCGTGAGCGACGAGGAAAAGAAGAGATACTGCGCCGCCGTGCGGATCCCCGCCACCGTGCGCGAGTTGAACACAAATTGCAGCCGTCTGTCGCGGATGAGCGCGATGATGAGGTCGAGCAGGTATTTGTAGCCGAAGAAGAGCAGGCCGATAAAGGCGAGCGAGACGAAAAAGAGCAAGAGGCCGTGGCCCAAAAGAAAGGTCTTGAGCTTGTGGAAGAGAGGCGCGAGCAGCATGGCGACGGCCGTCACCGCCAGCGCCGCCGTAACGACACAGAGCACGGCCTTGCAGTAGAAGAGCGCCCCCGCACCCGCCGTCACGCCATAGGCGATCATGAGCGGGAGCGTCACCGCCCCCACCGCCGCAAGCTCATAGAGCAGAAGCGCCGTCATCTTGCTGAAGATCACGGTGCGGGGATCGAGGGGGAGCGGGCGCACGATCGCCTTGTCGTCCGCAGAGTAGAGGATCTTATCCGCCTTCCCGAAGGAGAGCAGCGCGGAGAGCACGATCGCCACGCAGAGGAAGATCGCAAGGATCTCCCCCGAGATGCCGAGCGGGATAAACCTTTGATGCAGCGCGATGAAGAGATAGACGAACGCGGCCATGACCAAAACGATCGTGACCGCCCCCACCGCCGAACCGAGAAAATTCCGCTTCCGCGGCCGCAATCCGCCGAGCTCCTTTTTCAAGAGTAGTCCGAAAAGTCTCATTGTTTGTCGAGCTCCTTCGTCACCTGAAAGAAGTGCTCCTCGAGGGAGCCCACCCGGCGCGGCCCGCGCAGGTCCAATACCTCCACGAGCTTGCCCTTATGCAGGAAGGCGGCACGGTCGCAGATCTTCTGCACCACGTCTAAATTGTGGGAGGAGAAGAACACCGTCCCGCCCCGCTTCTTCTGCCGAAGCATCGCCGCCTTCACCTGCTGTACCATGCCCGCGTCGAGCCCCGTGAGCGGCTCATCGAGCACCCAGAGCTTGGGGCTGTGCACGAGCGAGGCGATGAGGCAGATCTTTTGCTTCATGCCGTGCGAGTAGGTGCCCGTATAACGGTCGAAGGCATACCCGATGCCGAAGAGCTTCACCAGCCCGTCGATGCGCTTGGTGCGCTCCTTGCCCACCCGAAAGACGTCGGCAATGAAGTTGACATACTGCCGGCCCGTCATGTTCTCGTAGACGGCATGGTCGTCGGGACAATACCCGATGAGCTGCTTGGCCGCGAGAGGCTCGCGCGCAACGTCGTGCCCGAGGACGGTGATCTTCCCCGCCGTGATGGGGAGCTGCCCGGTGAGCGCCTTGATGGTGGTGGACTTGCCCGCCCCGTTCATGCCGATAAAGCCGAAGATCTCGCCCTCTCCCACTTGGAAGCTGACATTCTCCACGGCCTTCACGCCCTTTGCATACTCCTCGGTGAAGTTTGTGATCTCAATCGCATTCATCCAATCGTTCTCCTTAAAAACCTTTTCGCAAGGTTTGTTGCAAATTTTTACTCCCTACCGCCCGCTTTTCAAATTACGCCCCCGGCAACAGTCGCCGGGGGCGCTTTTCGGAAACAGGTTTGGATTCTGTTGATCTTCGCGCAGTTCCCTGCGCCCACGGACCTCTCACGGCCATACCATGTCTGAGAGGGAGTGTCCGCGGCCATCATGAGGAAGGCGGGGCGTTCTAATAACGTCATTGCGAGAGCGACGAGGCGTTCTAATAACGTCATTGTGAGAACGACGGGGCGTTCTAATAACGTCATTGTGAGAGCGACGGGGCGTTCAATTCGTCACCCTGAGCTCCGTCGAAGGGTCTCACCATATTTATAATAAGGCGGATGTTTCGACTACGCTCAACATGACGTTATTAGAATGTCTGGCAGCCCTCTCGCTGTCCCCGCAGGGGAAAGTACCCTCGCTTGCGAGGGGGAAAGGGGTTTGCAGACGAGCACAATATGAGCGAACCCCCTCAGTCTCGCTACACTCGACAGCTCCCCCAAAGGTGGAGCCAAGGCCCCCCACCACCCGCTGCGCGGGAGCCTCCCCCCAAAGGGGGTAGGCCTTACGTAGGCGGAGCTCCCCCGAAAGGTGGAGCCAAGGAGCCCCCATCTCCGCCTACGCTCCCCGGCACGAGGATGAGATGTTATTCCGTCACGGCTTGCCATTGGCCGTTCACAGAGGTATATTTCCCATTCGTCGGCGCTTCGACGCCCGCTAACGTAAGAGTGGTTGTAATGCCTTTGTATAATACGCTCGAGCTCGAACTACTTGAAACTTCTTGTGTAGCAATAGTTACTTCCTCTGTTACTTCAAGATTTGCATTGCTACCCGTAGTCAAAACAGTACCTGCTAATTTATTGGCGATGAGTGTACCGTTGACAGTGAAGGTTGCTTCTGTGTTCTTCTCGTAGTCTCCACCTGAATCATAGATTCCGCTAAAAACCCCACCTTGATATACTACAAGCTCACTTGCATTCATGGTGACATTTTCACCCACTGTGAGGGAAGCCCCGGGAAGAAGTTTGATCTTTTGCGCAGTCGCATCAACTATCGCAGGCTCGCCATCTTCAAACGGGCTCAATGTAACATGATAGTACCACGAGAGCGGGAAGAATACAGCTTTGGTATTTAACTCTATAGTCATAATTAAGACTTTAAGTGCAAGCGAAAGAGCATTTAGCTTCATACTGCCCTTGATCTCAAGAGCCGTAACCGCGGTATCAGTATCGAATTTTGCAATGGCTTTGGCGTTTTCTTTCAGCTGAATCATACTTTGATTATCAGTGCCAATATCAGTGCCAATAAGTGGTATATCCGTTTTATTATCCGACTTGTTCGCATAAAGATTTGCGGCACCAAAAACTTTCGCGCCATACGATACAGTCAATTTCGGGTGCACGTTTTCCATAAAGAAACGATTGAATGGGGAAGTTTTTAATTTTGATGAGACATCGCCAGATATTGCATTATCAACCATTTTCCAAAAAGCATTTCCGCCGCGATGCTCACGGACAATGAACGGCATTTTAATAGAGCCACCGTTCTCCAACACGATCTCCGAACCGTGATCTTTATTTTCTTCTTCGATAAACCCGAACGAATTGATTGCACCGGACGAAACGATTTTCGCATTATCGCCCAACACAAGCCTTGCATATCCCGATGCCGTTTGCCCCGCATATTTTGCAGTAGTTGTATTTGACGGATTCGAACTCAATCCGCTTCCACCGGAGGTGATACCGCCTATATTCAGCGTTCCGAGGTTCGTGATTGTCACCCCCTGCGCCACATTAACAGTCAAATCGCAATATTGCTCCGTTTTTCCACGCGTGGATTGATAGTTATTAGTTTGCGTTGTACCATCAAACCCCACGATCGAACCTTGACTCGTTCCCGATACCCCTACACCTCTACTTAGATCTTTCGACGTATCATACGGCAAGAGCAAAGTTACATTCTCGGGAATTGTGATATTTTCCTTGATCTCGTAATTCGTCCGCATGATCACCGTGCGATTTAAGCCCGATAATTTTGCGGATTTTTCCGCATACTCCAAGGCTTCCTTTAATGCGGCAAATTTCCAATTTTTAGCGTCCGCTTCGCTTTCTGCCACGACGGAATATTCCGCTTGCGCGATCAAATCGCCGTCACTGACAAGTTCGTCTCGAATTTCCGACAA
>CANQBG010000030.1 GCA_947588985.1 uncultured Clostridia bacterium | reverse complement strand
TGATCTTGCCGAACTTTCTCCGCTCCGTCTTGCCGTACTTTTGAATTGGTAAGTTCATCCGTCAAATAACTCCTTTCTTGTTGTTATCATTTGGCGATTTACCGAGTATATCTTTTCATCGATAAAAATCGAAATGTCCGAAGAAATTTCCGCTCGCCCCTTTACAAATCCGCCCGCATGCGTTATAATAAAGAGGAAAGCGTTGGCCCGAAAAAGCGGAGAAATTCCGCCGAAACGGCACAAAACCTCATTCTAAACATAATGATACATTGTGCTATTATAACCCTTCCGGCGGAAGATGTCAACTGCTTTTGCCCCCTAAAAAATAAATTTTCGAAAATTCGGGAAAAAAACATGAGGATCGACAAATTTCTGAAGGTCTCCCGCATCTTAAAGCGCCGCACCGTGGCCCGCGAGGCCGCCGACGCCGGGAAAATTTTTGTGAACGGCCGCGAGGTCAAGCCCTCCTACCGCCTCAAGGTGGGCGACGTGGTGGAGGTCGCATTCGTCTCCGGCGTGCTCAAATTCCGCGTCGCCGCCCTCAAAGAGACGGTGAAAAAGGACGAGGCCGCAAGCCTCTATGAGGTGATCGCCTGAGAAGTTCACGCCGCCCTTTGCGCGAAAAGAAATCCCGTGCACACGCAAGGCAAGGAGGGAAAGGCTTTTCGAAGGGAGCGTACCTCTTCGTACGTGACCGAGAAAAACGCAGCACGACGCAGGATTGCGCCGTTTGTACGGAGTTCGCACGATGGGGTTCCCTCAACTGCGTAGAAACAAGCAAGGCAAGGAGTGGGAGGCTTTTCGACGGGAGCGTACCCCTTCGTACGTGACCGAGAAAAACGCAGCGCGACGCAGGATTGCGCCGTTTATACGGAGTTCGCACGATGATAACAGTTATTCTATGCGCCGCGGGGAGCGGCATCCGGGCAAACTTACCCGACAATAAAATCTTCTTTGAGACGGGCGGGCTCTCCGTGCTCTCCCGCAGTCTCTCCGCGTTTGCGCCCTTCGCGGGCGAGATGCTCGTCGCCGTCCGGGAGGAGGATACGGCCCGCGTGCGCGCCCTCCTCGCCCCCTATCCGCAGGCACGGACGGTCCCCGGCGGCAAGACGCGCGCCGAGAGCGTCTTTTCGGCGCTTCAAGAGGCCAAGGGGGACATCGTGCTCGTCCACGACGCGGCCCGCCCCTTCGTCTCGCACGCCCTCATCGTGCGGTGTATCGCGGGGGTGAAGTCGTATGGAAGCGCGATCTGCGCCCTGCCCGTGCACGACACCGTAGCCCGCGTTTCCGAAGGGGTGATCGCGGACATGCCCCCCCGCGACGCGCTCTACTCCCTTCAAACGCCGCAGGGATTTTTCACGGCGGACCTACTTCGGGCCTACCGCTGCGCGGCCGAGGATGGGAGCCTTCCCTCCTTCACCGACGACAGCGGCGTCTATGCGAAATACGTCGCGCCGCCCCACATCTTCCAAGGGGATCGCGCCAACGAAAAGCTCACCTCGCCCGAGGACTTTGCGCCCCCCGCCCGCGTGGGATTCGGCGTGGATACCCATGCCTTTGCCCACCAAGACGAGCTCGACCGCGGCATCGCGCGGCTCAACCTCTCTTACATCAAGCTCGGTGGCGCCGTCGTCCCCTCCGACCGGGAGCTCGAGGCGCACAGCGACGGCGACGTACTCTGCCACGCCCTCATGGACGCCCTCCTCTCCGCCATCGGGGAGCGGGACATCGGCGTGCAGTTCCCCACGGACGACCCCGCGTACGCGGGCGCGGACAGCATGAAACTGCTCGCTGCGGTGATGGAGAAGGTGCGCGCGGCGGGATTTTGCGTGCAGAATGCGAGCCTCACCGTCCTCGCGGAGCGCCCCCGTCTCTCCCCCTACATCGAGAGCATCCGGCAAAATCTTCGGGCCGCGCTCGGGTGCGACGCCGTCGCCGTCGCCGCGGGGACCAATGAAAAACTCGGCTACATCGGGGAGGGCCGCGGCATCACCTGCTGTGCCCTCGTCCTCTTGCGGGAGGGCGCATGAACCCCTTCCTGCGCGCGCTCATCATCCTCTTTGCAATCGCCCTGTGCTGCTTTCTGATCGCGGCGAAATCCCGCAGAAGGGGCCGCGGGAGAAGGCGGCGCACCGCTCCTCCCTTTCGCACGCTCTCTCCCGAGGCGAAGGGCGCCCGCGGGGAACGCGACGTAAGCGCGGCGCTCCGGCTCCTTGCGCAACCGGACGACCAAGTCATCGACGACATCATCCTCTTCAACCCCGAGACGGGCAAATCCTCACAGATCGACCATATTTTCCTCTGCGCTTCGGGCGTGTACGTCATCGAGACCAAGAGTCACAGCGGGCGAATCTATGGCACCGACGCCGCGGCCGAGTGGCGGGAATATTTCCCCGGCGGCGAGGAGGTCTCCTTCTATTCCCCCGTCAAGCAGAATAAATCCCACCTCTATATCGTGCGAAAGATCCTCGGGGAAGGCTTCCCCGTCATCGGGCTCGTCGTCTTTGTGCAGGGCGACATCGGGAAGGTGCGCAGCGACTGCGTCACCGACCTCAAGGGGCTCGCGGCCTACCTCTCTGCCCAAACGGAGGTCCGCCTCTCCCCCGCCCGCGTCCGTGAGGCGACCGAAAAGCTGTGCCGCAACCGGGACGCCTATCAAGTTACCGCGGCGGAGCACCTCGAAAATATCCGCAAAACGCAGATCGAGGTCGCGCACAACATCTGCCCCCGCTGCGGCGCCCCCCTCGTACTGCGCCGCACCAAGCAGGAGCCCATCCGAGAATTTTACGGATGCTCCAACTACCCCCAATGTAAATTCACGAAGGACGTGTGATCATGCAGAAAAATTCCACCAGATTCGTATGCAACGAATGCGGCTATGCGAGCCCGAAGTGGCTCGGAAGATGCCCCGACTGCGGGAAGTTCAACACCCTCATCGAAGAGGTCGTCTCTCCCCCGCAGACAAAAAAGGCGGGGGGCATGTCTGCGGTCTCCCCCTCGCGCGCCCTCCCGCTCTCGCAGGTGAAGTATGAAAAATACGAGCGCGTCTCTTCGGGCGATCCCGAGCTCGACGTCGTGCTCGGAGGCGGCATCGTAAGAGGCTCCCTCGTGCTCGTGGGCGGGGATCCCGGCGTGGGGAAATCCACCCTCCTCACCGAAGTCGCCGCCCATCTTGCCAAGGAGCACCGCGTTTTGTACCTCTCCGCCGAGGAGAGCTGTTCGCAGGTGAAGCTCCGCTGCGAGCGGCTCGGCCTCACTTCCGATAACCTCCTTCTTCTCAACGAGACCTGCCTCGAAAACGCCGAGGAGGCCTTCGGGGAGGCGGAATACGTCGTCGTTGACAGCATTCAGGCCGTCTACACCGAGACGCTCTCCTCCTCCGCGGGCAGCGTGGGGCAGGTGCGCGAATGCGCCTCCAAGCTCATGCGCATCGCAAAGTCCCGCGGGATCACCTTCTTCATCATCGGCCACGTCACCAAGGAGGGCACGCTCGCGGGGCCCAAAGTGCTCGAGCACATCATGGACGCCGTCCTCTACTTCGAGGGCGAGCGCACGGAGAACTTCAAAATTCTGCGCGCCTATAAGAACCGCTTCGGCTCGGTGCAGGAAGTGGGCGTATTCGAGATGACGGAGCGCGGCATCTTCGGCGTGAACGACTACTCCTCCCTCTTCCTCTCCGATTCCCGCGGCGTGGCGGCGGGGGCCGTCGTCACCCCGAGCGAGACGGGCAACCGCTGCATGATGGTGGAGTTGCAGACGCTCATGGCCAAGACGGCCTACGGGCTTCCGCGCAGGATGTCGTTAGGGGTGGACCCCAACCGCCTCATCGTCCTCATCGCCGTGCTCGAGAAGCGGTGCTCCATCCCCCTCGGCACGCAGGACGTCTACCTCAACGCGATGGGCGGCATCCGCCTCAGCGAGCCGAGCGCAGACCTCGCCATCTGCGCCGCCCTCGCCTCCGCCGAACGCAGTATCCCCGTCGAGAAATACACGGCCGTCTTTGGGGAAGTCGGCCTCACGGGCGAGGTGCGCGGGGTGAGCTTTGCCGAAAAGCGCGTGAACGAATGCCTGAAGATGGGCTTTCGGCGCGTCGTCCTCCCCGCCAAAAATATGAAGGCGTGCGAGAAGTTCCAGGGAAAGATCGAGCTCGTGCCCGTGAGCTACGTCACCCAAATGATCAAGACGCTCTTTCCCGACTGACGGCATCCGGCCATACCATGCCTGAAAGTCCCCCTCTCGGAGACCTTTCCCGCGCGAAAAAACCAAGGGCCTCGGGCCCGCAAAAATAAAAAGCTATCCCAAAAGTTTATACCGATCGGCACACAAAGGAGCCGAGGGCAATGCGCCCCCGGTTCCTTTTTCTATCCTATTATATATAGGTTCTATTTAAGAACTTGCCGCCGCACTTTGGGCCGTACTTCCGGCCGCCCCGCGCCCATTCAGCGGGCCGCCTCGCGCCTGCCTCTCAGGTCCTCCACGAGCAGTTTGATGTGGTCGATCTCCGCGTCGGTGAGGCCGTCCACCGAGATCGTCTGCAAATTTTCGAGCCCGAGCAGGGCGTCGGTGGAGACGTTGAAAAACCTTGCGATCTTCACGAGCATCTCCACGGACGGGAGAATGTTGTCGTTTTCCCAATTGGAAACGCACTGCTTGCTGACGCTCAGCCCCTTCGCGAGCTCCACTTGGCTCAGATGCCGCACTTTTCTGAGCATCCGGATATTTTCGTTTAACATCATGCTCCTCAAAATTTTCCCCTCTTTCATCAATTTTTATTTTACTATTGTAAAAAATTACTTGACAAATGCAAAATACTTTGGTATAGTAATCGTGTACTTTGGGGGGGAACATGCAACTTCGTTTCGAAAAACGATCGGCAATCGCCATTCTCTGCGTGTGCGCGTGGGCGCTGTTTCTCCTGCTCGCCCCCTTGGCCGTGCCCCCCGTCGCGGCGCGGGCGTTTTCCATGGAGGATGAGATCACGATAAAGGTATTCGACCCGGAGCTCTTCGACTCCGACAGGGAGACGAGCCTGAAGCCTTGGGGAACTTTTTATCGCGGCTTCAAGCTGCTCGAGAGGGTATCCTACGACGAATTGGAGACGGGCGGCTCGGGCGTGGCGGGGCTCGCAATCGTAGAAGATGACAATTTGGCCACCTTCATAGATTCCGACCAAGTGGAAGCGGTTTCGGATAGCCCCTACTCCAAACTCGTCCACGAATCCGAGTTACATACGCTCGACTGCGAGCACGACTTTCTTTTCGATGCGGGATCGCAAAGTTGGGAGACGATAGACGACGACAGCCACTGGGCCGTATGCAGTGCGTGCGGAGCCAAGCTCCAAGTCGCCCACCGCCCCGATGGCAAGGGCGGGTGCAAGGACTGCGATGCGGAGCTCGGAGATTACGCCATCACCTACTCTTTCACGGGATTTCCGGACGGGATCACGAACGCTCCCGCGGATATGACGGGAGACGTATTGGAATTTGAGGACGGCGAAGTACAATTCGAAATCGAATTTTCCGCCAGCCTCTTTGTGGGATACACCCTGACGCTCTCCGTAACTTCCGCGCAAGGTGCGCTCACGGAGGAGGAGCACGGCGAGGCCGCGACCATTCCCTATACCCTCGAGGTCGAATGCTATGAGAGCCCTTCCGCCGGCGAGCTGACGGTTTCCTCGTTTACTCCCGCTTCGGGCGGCGATGAGGAGGCGATTTGGGTGTTTGCAGCGCCGAAGGAGTACGATGAGGACACGACCGACTTCATGGCCACCGTAGCGGGCACGCTCACCATCACCCTGCGGTTGGAGGAGATCGCCTACACCGGAAATTTTTCCGACACGCTGACCTTTTCCGTCACGCTTGAGGAGGAGAGTTCATGAATCAGAAACGCACATTCTTCCTTATTTCCTATATCGCGCTCGTCGTCCTTCTCATCTTCGACCTCATCCTCCTCGGCTGTATCGCCGTCATGGAGGGAGAGGCAAGAAAGCCGGCGGGCGGCGTCGTCCTCGATCCGAATGCGACGGACGAGCGGCCGAGCGAGGGACCGGGCGCCGTGCCGGGCGTCACCGTGGCGGGGTTCTCCGCACTGACCATCCCGCCCGATCACGACACGATCGCCATCGACCTCTACAACCCCATCGAGAACAGCGGGCTCTACTACCTCACCTTCGAGTTCCGCCTCCTCGGCGTGGAGAACGCGCAGGGCTACGAGGTGCTGTTCAACACGGCCCACGTGCCGCCCGGAAAGCACATCTACCAAATAACGCTTGCCCACGCGCTGCCCGCGGGCGAATATCGGGCGCAACTGCTCATTCAGCCCTACCGCATGGTCGACCTCTCGCCCACGAACAACGTTTCGGCCATCGTCAAACTCACGGTAAAATAAATTTCCATCGGTGACAACGGGGAGACCCGCGTCATAATAAAAATTTTTTCGAGGTGTTTTATGAAAAAGAGAAATTTCGCACTTTTGAGCACCGCGGCGATGCTCTCGCTGGCGCTCGCAGGCTCGATCGGCGCAGTCGTCACCGCTTCGGCATCGGAGATCACGCAAGATTCCAAGGACCCCATCACGACCACCGTTACCTACAACGTGGATACCACGTGGAAGCTCACCATTCCCGAGTCGATCGTCGTCGAAGGCGAGGAGGCAACTGTTTCGGCCTCCGACGTCACCATCGAGAAGGGCGAAACTTTCAAGGTGACAGTCGCAAGCGCGAACGAATGGAAGGTGGAGAGCGGCGAACAGTCTCTCGACTACGACCTCAAAGTGAACGATGGGCCCGATGCTCTTACCAATGGCGGCGAGGTCCTTTCGCTCGATGCGGGCACGCAGGAGGGGAGCGCGACCTTAAAAGCAACGCTCGATAACGAGGACGAAAAGAAGTATTCCACGGGCGGAAAAGAGTACGAAGATACGCTTACCTTCACCGTCTCCGACGGCACCGAGGCGTGATCGTTTCCCGCGGTAAGGAAAGGGGAAAGCGATGTACACTTTGCTCGCGACGTCATTTTCGGCCTTGAAGGGGGTGGCGATCACCGTTGCGGCCGTCAATGCGGCCGTGCTCGCCGCAGCGCTCATCTTGCTGTTTGTCGCCCGCCGTCTGGCGAAGAAGGGACAGGCGCAAGAGGAGCCGGGCGAGGCGCAATCCGCTTCCACCCAATTGCCCAAAAAATGAGCCTCTCTTTTGAGGCACGAACCTATGCGGCTTGGCATTTCGCCAAGCCGCTTTTTTGCGGAATCCGCGGCCTCCCCTCCCCGCGCCGTCATTCGGAACGAAAGTGCCCTCAAATTGTAACGCCCACCCCTCAAAATGATAAATCGTAACGCCCCATCCCGGACATGGTATGGCCGTTTGCGCTGTCATTCGGAAGAATGTGAAGTACAAAAGGCCTCCTGCGGGAGGCCTTTGGGTGCAAGATTTTACGGCTTTATCGTGCTTCAAGCGATCGTCACGGTTCGGCAAGGGGGACCTTCTTGACGCGCGCCATGTAGATGGGTTTTCCCTGCGCGAGGAAGTTGGCCTCATATTCGGTGACGATGTTGTCCGCGGCGTATTCGCTCGCGTGGAGGTCGCGCGTAGCACAGAGCAGCGCGAAGCCGTTTTCCGCGTAGCGCGCGAGGGAGTAATCGAAGAAGAAGGCGCTGTCCGTCTTTTGCGAGATCTCGCCGCCATCCCTTAAGAGGGTGCGGTAAATTTGCAGAAAACGGGGGGAGGTGAGGCGCTGTTTCTCGCAGTTGGCGGCGGGCAGCGGCGTGGAAAAATTGAGGTAGATCTCAGACATGCCCCCCTCCGAGAGGTAGCAGGGCAAGATTTCGGCGGGGATATTGAGGAAGCGGACGTTTTGGATCCCCTCCCTTTGGACGCGCTCCATCGCGGTGAGGATGACGTTGGTACACACCTCCACGGCGAGGAAATTTTTCTCGGGGAAGCGGCGGGCGAGCTCCGCGATGAAGGCGCCGTTTCCGCACCCCACCTCGAGTACGCACTCCCCCTTCCGCCCAAAGACGGCTTCGAGGTCGAGGCGGGCACGGTAATGTTCCGCCGCCTCCTTGAGGTTGAGCATGGGCCGCCCGCGGACGAGCAAAAGTTCTTCGCACGCCTGCATGCGCGCCTCTAAGTTGCGTTTTCTCCGCATTCTCATAGTCGGTTCCTTCCTGTGCAAATGAACATCGGACGAGAGCTCAATCGGCGGACTCGCTCCGCACATAGTACGCGGGCCGCACGAGCAAGACGATATCGCCCTCCCTCGCCTGTTGCAGGGCGACGGCATAGGGCGTGGGCGCGGGGAGCTGCCAATCCGCCGTGGGGAAGGGGTGGTCGAGGAAGAGGGCCACGAGGTCGCACGCCATCAAAAAGGCCTCCTCGAGCGTCTTGCCGCAGGTGCCGCAGGGGAGGTCGGGGAAGAGGACTTCGTAGCCCGCGTAGTCGCGATCGTAGCGAAAGATCGCGGGAAGAACGAGATCGGATTGCTGCATACCCCCTCCTCAGCGCAGGCCCGTCGAGCCGAATCCGCCCGCGCCGCGCACCGTCTCGGAAAGTTCGTCCGTCTCGACAAAATCCGCCGTATAATAGGGGGCGATGACGAGCTGGGCGACGCGGTCCCCCACGGCAATTTCGCGCGCCTTATTCCCGTGGTTATAAAGCGCCACCACGATCTCCCCGCGGTAGTCGCAGTCGATGACCCCCACCTTGTTGGCGGGCGCGAGGTCTTGCTTGCACGCGAGGCCGCTCCTCGCATAAATGAGGCCTACCATGCCCGAGGGAAGCTCGATGGAAATGCCCGTGTGCACAAAGACGGTCTCGCCCGCGGGAATAGCATATGCCTCCGCGGAATAGAGATCTGCCCCCGCCGCATGGGGGGAACCGTAGGTGGGAAGTTTGGCATTTTCGGTGAGTTTTTTCACGTTGACGTTCATCGTTTTTCTCCTCTCCCGCGACGCGGGCGACGTAACCAAAAATGAGATGATAATTGTTCGATTATTTTAACGGAATGGGGCGCTTCTCCCCGATAAAAAGCACGGCGAGCGTCCCCGGGCCGCAGTGCGTGCCGATGACGGGCCCCACCGTCTGACGGCGGATCTCCGCCTCGGGGCGTTTCTCCCGGATGAGCGCGGCGAGCCTGTCGCCCTCCTCGGCGCAGTCGGCGTCGAGCACGTAGACGGGATATTCGGGCGCGGTCATCTCGCGGATACAGTGGTCGGCAAGCATGCGAAGGGCCTTCTTGCTCCCCATCGCCTTCTCATAGACGGAGAGCCCGCCCTCCTCGTTGAAGGTGAGGATGGGCTTTAAGCGCAACATCGTCCCCGCCACGGCCGCCGCCGCGGAGAGCCTGCCGCCGCGCTTCAAGTGCATGAGGTCGTCTACGACGAAATAACAGCCGAGACGGTCGCGGTAGGCCGTCAGAAAGGCCAAAAGCTCCTCGTCGGAGGCGCCCTCCCGCTTTTTCAGGGCCGCCGCCTCCACCTGAAGGCCCGCGCCGAGCGAGATGGCCTTGGTATCGAACACGGTGCACTTCCGCGCGGGATAGCGCGCCTTGAGCTCTTCGAGCGCGGCGTAGAGCGAGGCAAACGTGCCGCTCATGGCGTGGGAAAAACTGACGTAAAATACGTCCTCCCCCCGCTCGAAGTAAGGCGTCAAAAATCGCTTGTAATCCTCTGGATTGAGGGCCATCGTCTTGGGCATGGTACCCTCGCGCATCGCCTTGTAGAAGTTTTTGAAGTCGGTTTCGCGGCCGAGATCGTAGCTCAATTCCCTGTCCTCGAAGAAGTAGGGCATGGGGATAAAATCCACCCCGAGCTCCTCGGCGCGCGTATACCACAATTCGCAATTGGAGTCACAAATCAAAATACTCATATTCCCTCCCGGCCTTTTCGGGCCGATTTCGATTATACCCGATACCCCCCGCGATGTCAAGCAATTTCACCAAATCGTACAAAAAACGGGGGAGCCGAAGCCCTCCCCGCACGAATTGCTCTTGTTACGACTGCGTGCCCCGATTGACGGTCACGGCGCTCCGCGGGACGCGGATCACGGGCACGACGCCGCAATCGACGAGGGACTTCCCCTCGATCCCGCCGCCCCGCATCACGCAGTAGAGATTGGTCTCGTGTCTCCCGCCTTCGGGCGGCTGCGACGGCGAGCGCGTCATCCACTCTCCCCGGACATAGAAGGGGGAGGAAGGATTGATCATATCGGTGTAATATCCCACGAAATCCGTCTGGAATTTGGCGAGATCGTCGCTCTTTAAGCCGTATCGCTCGATCTCGTCGCGGCTTAAAATGGAGACCTTGTCCTCGGTCTCCCCGCCGCTCATCTTTTCGAGGACGGAACACCACTTCGTCTCCGTCTCGAGATGGCGGGAAAGGATCTTGCCCCGTTCCTCCCGATTGAAGGCGGTCTCAAAGAACTGCCCGTTGAGAAGGGTGCGGAGCTCGCTGTTGCTCCACGACGAGCCCGACTGCCCCATCGAGCGGTTTTTGTGGAAATAGGCGTAAAACAGAATGCGCTCGCTCAAAAGCGTCAGCGTGCCGCCGACGTCGTTGATGACGTACCACTTGATCGGCTGTAACTTGAAGTAGCGGCCCTGCTGCTTGCCGTTGGTATACCGCGAGACGGACGTGTTCAGGGCCGAAGTGTGCCACTTCGCCGCATAGCTGAAATTGCCGGCCGAGCCGTTTTGGCCGTCCTTGCCGGAGGGGATGCGCTCGCAATAGGTCGCGCGGTCGCTCCCCTGCCAGAGCCCGCCCCCGAGCGACGCCCCGAGGGAAACGGAGTCGTCTTTGATCTTCTGCGGGAAACGGCCGAAGTAGACGTAATCGACCTTTGTCCGGTTGGAACGGGTCTCCTTGCTCGGGCCGGAATTCTTCCCCGCCGCCGCACCGAGCTTATATCCTAACTTGTAGAGTTTTTGATTGAGCCAATCGCCCATAAACGTTTCACCTCTCTCGGGATTGCATGGGTTTCCCCATAGATGTATCATACACCCTTCGCTCAATTTTGTCAAGCATATTTCCGAGAGAAAAGCGCGAACCCCTTCCGTCTCGCTACGCTCGACAGCTTCCCCAAAAGGTGGAGCCGAGAGTCGCCCCCCTCATACCAAACCGAGCGAAGCGGAGCGAGTTACGCCATGGGCTGGGCGTTTTCGGGGAAGACCACCTTGGGCTCATCGTAATCGAAAAAGCAATAGGACTCTTCAAGATATTTAGATGTATCCTGTTCTTCAAGATATTCAGACGTATCCAGTTTTGTTCCGCAAACTCGCACATAAGCAACCTTTCCGCCTGCAAATTTGACCTCCACTTTCGCGTCGGGGATCATAACTTCGGGAGAGTCGGCGGAGAAGGACGAAGCGGCCGGCGAATATTCTAAATCGAGCTTTCCTTCGAACACATAGGCCCCCTTGGCCTCGTCGTAATTAAATTTTTGATAGTAGCCCGAAAAATCGAAGGTCGTATAGCAACGGAAAGACATTTCAAATTTCATCGCGGCAATTTCTTCCGGCGAATATGAGGAAACATCTTGCTCCACATCGTATCCTTCGTCTGATTCCTCGTCCCAATAGTGTATCTTGACGAGATTGCCTGCCCAATGTATATAGTACGACGCCTCAAATATGTAAGCGTACATATCGGTCACATCACCGTTTTGAATATAATCAAAACTAAAATCAATGATTCTTTCCTCATTTTCATATCTCCCCGAACAGCCGGAGAAGCCCTCGTCGGAGAAGGCCGCATCCCATTCCGCCTCCGTCACTTTTTCGGAGACGAGCGCCGCAAAATCGGTATCCTTGGTCAGCACGACGGGCGCACGATAGCCGCAAACAGAGCACTTTCCCTCGGACATGGTATGCTCCGATTTCCCTGAGACCTCGCTGTCGTGCCCGCACGTCGCCGCGTGCCAATGGCCGGTTTCGTCGCTCGACCACGCCTCCGCAAAGGTGTGGACGTGAGGCTCTTCGGGGGGAGTTTGGGGCTCGGGTTCCTGCCCGCCGTTGCAGGCGGAAAGCATGCCGCAGGCCAAAAGCCCGGCGAGCATAAGCACGGGTAATTTTTTCATCATGATTTTCTCCTTTTTTGTGTTTTTCCTATTATAACACCCCCCCCCGGTTTGTCAAGCAAAATTCAACGCTTTGGCAAATTTCGGAAAAATTTTTTTGGAAAGAAAAAAGGCGGACAAAAAGTCCGCGCGATCTCTTCCCCCCCACCACCGCCTATGGCGGAGCCTCCCCCAAAGGGGGTAGGCCATGGCACCCCATCCTTCTCGGGGGATCAATCGAGGAAATCTTCGCGGCGGAGGCCGAGGCGGAGCTTTTCGAGCGCCCGCTTTTCGATGCGGGAGACATAGGAGCGGGAGATCTTCAGCTTCTTCGCGACTTCCCGCTGGGCGAGCGGCGTCTCGCCCGAAAGGGCGTAGCGCAAGCGGATGATCTCCGCCTCCCGTTCCGTGAGGAGACCCTCCACCGCGGCGAGAAATTTCTCGCGCATGAGCTTCTTTTCCACGCCCGCAAAGACCTTCTCCTCCTTCTCGAAGAGGAGGTCCATGATGGTGAGCTCGTTGCCGTCTTTGTCCGTTCCGACGGGGTCGTTTAAGGACATGGTACCCTTGTGTTTCTTCCCGGAGCGGATGAGCATAAGAATTTCGTTCTCGATGCAGCGGGCCGTGTAGGTGGCCAGCCGGGTGCCGCGGCCCTCCTCAAAACTGCCGATCGCCTTGATGAGGCCGATCGTCCCCACCGAGATCATGTCGTCGGTCTCCGCCGCCCCGCTGTATTTTTTGGCGATGTGCGCGACGAGCCGCATGTTGTGGCGGATAAGAATATCGCGCGCCTCCGCGTCCCCCGCCTTCGCGAGCCGGAGATACTTGGCCTCGTCCTCCTTGGAGAGGGGCTTGGGGTAGGAGGAGCCATCCGAAACGGCCCCCGTAAAGAAATAAATTTTACAAAGAAGTGCATAGAAGAGCGCGAACATACTTGCCTCCACCCCCTATTCTATGCCGCACGCGCGCGAAATGCCCCCGCCCGCGCCAAAAAAATCCCCGCTCTTTTCGGGGATCGCCCGCTTTCCGCAAGACGAAAATCGGGGCCCCCGTAAGGGGACCCCGGATCGCGTTATTTCTTCTTTTCGACGATTCCGATGTGGACCTCGTCGAGCTGTTTTTGTTCGACGGGCGAGGGGGCGTTCATCATGAGGTCGCGCGCCTTGGCGTTCATCGGGAAGGCGATGACCTCGCGGATGTTGGCCGTCCCCAAGATGAGCATGACCATGCGGTCTACGCCGGGAGCCACGCCCGCGTGCGGGGGAGCGCCGTATTCGAAGGCATGGTAGAGGGCGGGGAACTTGCTCTCCACCTCCTCCTTGCCGATGCCCACGAGCGAGAAGGCCTTGAGCATGATGGCGGGGTCGTGGTTTCTGACGGCGCCCGAGGAGAGCTCCACGCCGTTGCACACGATGTCGTATTGATAGGCGAGGATATCGAGCGGGTCCTTGGTCTCGAGGGCCTCGAGGCCGCCCTGCGGCATGGAGAAGGGATTGTGGCAGAACTCGAGCTGCCCGCTCTCCTCCCCGATCTCGTACATGGGGAAATCGACGATCCAGCAGAAGCGGTAGACGTTCTTCTCGAGAAGATCCAGCCCCGTGCCGAGTATGGTGCGCAGGATCCCCGCGCGCTTCTGCACGTCACCGAGCTTCTCTTCCGCCACGAGGGCGACGAAGAGATCTTTCTCCGCGCCGAGCGCCTCCTTCCATGCGGCGGCATTTTCCGCGACAAACTTGGCGATCCCGCCCGCGGGCGCGCCGTTTTCATCGAGCTTGAACCAATACATCTTGCCGCCTTCCGTCTTTACGGTGAACTCCTCGGCCGTCTTGTCGATCCACTTCCGCGGCACGTTTCCGCCCGCAACGCAGATGGCCTTGACGCGCTTTCCCTTCAGCTGTTCGAAGCCGCAGTTTTCGCAAAGCGCCGTCACATCCTTGATGAGGAGCGGGTTGCGGAGGTCGGGTTTGTCGGTGCCGTAGTCCTCGAGGGCGGTGCGGTACGGGATGCGTTTGAAGGGGGGCATGTCCGCGTCCCACCCCGAGTATTTGGAAAAAACAGGCGGCAGCACGCGCTCCAAGACGGCAAAGACGTCCTCCTGCGTCGCAAACGCCATCTCGATATCGAGCTGGTAGAATTCCCCGGGCGAACGGTCGGCGCGCGCGTCCTCGTCGCGGAAGCACGGCGCGATCTGGAAGTATTTATCGAAGCCCGAGCACATGAGCAGCTGTTTATATTGCTGCGGCGCCTGCGGGAGCGCATAGAACTCTCCGGGGTAGACGCGGCTCGGCACGATGTAGTCCCGCGCCCCTTCGGGGGAGGAGGACGTGAGGATGGGCGTCGTGATCTCGAAGAAGCCCTCCTCCGTCATGAGGCGGCGAAGGTCGGCGACAAGCCGCGAGCGGAGCACGATCTTGTCGCGCACGGCGGCGTTGCGGAGGTCGAGAAAGCGGTAGCGGAGGCGCGCGTCTTCCCCCGCCTCTGTGGAGTGCGAGATCTCGAAGGGCAGCGCCTGCGTGGTGCGGCGGCCTAAAACTTCCACCGTTTGGGGGACGATCTCCACCTTCCCCGTGGGAAGTTTATCGTTGGGCGCGGAGCGGAGGACGACTTCCCCCTCCACCGAAACGGTGGACTCGGTGGGGATTTCGCGGAAGGCCGCGATCATCTCCTCGGAGGAGCAGACGACCTGCGTCGTCCCATAGAAGTCGCGGAGGACGGCGAAGAGCAGGCCGCCCTTGTCGCGCTTGCTGTCGAGCCAGCCCGCGAGCTTGACTTTCTTGCCGACGTCCCC
>CANQBG010000029.1 GCA_947588985.1 uncultured Clostridia bacterium | reverse complement strand
CTCCGCGGCCTCAAAGAGCGCTTCGAGATCTTCCACGGGGTCCGCATCCACGACGACGCCCTCGTCGCCGCCGCGACGCTCTCCGATCGGTACATCACCGACCGCTTCCTCCCCGATAAGGCCATCGACCTCGTGGACGAGGCCGCCGCGATGATCCGCACGGAGATCGACTCCATGCCCGCCGAGATGGACGCGCTCAGCCGGGAGATCCTGCGGCTCGAAGTGGAGGAGAAGGCCCTCGCCAAGGAGCAGGACCGCCTCTCCGCCTCCCGCCTCGAGGCCCTTCAAAAGGAGCTCGCGGAGGACAAGGCCTCCTTCGACGAGATGAAGGCCAAGTGGGAGGACGAGAAGAAGATCATCCGCACCGAAAAGGAGCTCAAGGAGAAGGTAGACGCCGTCAACGGGCAGATCGATTCGGCCATGACCCGCGGCGAACTCGAGGAGGCCTCGCGCTTGCGCTACGGGGAGCTCCCCGCCCTTCAAAAGGAGCTCGAAGCGGCCAAGGAGAACGTGAGAAAGCGCAAAGACGCCATTTTGCAGGACGAGGTCACGGAGGAGGAGATCCAGAAGATCGTCGCCCGCTGGACGGGCATCCCCGTCGCCCGCCTCAAAGAGGGGGAGCGCGCCAAGCTTTTGCGCCTCGAGGAGGATCTGCACAAGCGGGTCGTCGGGCAGGATGAGGCCGTTGGCAAAGTCGCAGACGCCATTCTGCGCGCCCGGGCGGGCATTGCCGACCAAAACCGCCCCCTCGGCTCCTTCCTCTTCCTCGGCCCCACGGGCGTGGGCAAGACGGAGCTCGCCAAGGCGCTCGCGGAAAACCTCTTCGACGACGAGAAGAACCTCGTCCGCATCGACATGAGCGAATACATGGAGAAGTTCTCCGTCTCCCGCCTCATCGGCGCGCCTCCCGGATATGTGGGCTACGAGGAGGGCGGCGTGCTCACCGAGGCCATCCGCAGAAGGCCGTATTCCATCGTCCTCTTCGATGAAGTGGAGAAGGCGCACCCCGACGTATTCAATCTCCTCTTGCAGGTGCTCGACGACGGCCGCATCACCGATTCGCAGGGGCGCACGGTGGACTTCAAGAATACCGTCATCATCCTGACTTCCAATTTGGGCTCGGAAATTTTGCTCGAGAACATGGACCGCGGCGAACTCTCGGAGGACGCGCGCGGCCTCATGGAACAGCTCCTGAAGCAGAAGTTCCGCCCCGAATTTTTGAACCGGCTCGATGAGATCATCACCTTCAAGCCCTTGAAGCGGGAGGAGGTGGATAAGATCGTCGATCTCCTGCTCGAAAAGCTCAAAGAGCGAATTAGCCCCCTCGTCCTCGAGACGACGGCGCGCGCACGGGCCTATATCTCCGACAACGGCTACGACAGCGTGTTCGGGGCGCGCCCCCTGAAGCGCTTCCTCCACGCCCATGCCGAGACGCCCATCGCGCGGTATATCCTGCAAAACGACCCCGCGCCCGGCACCGTCCTCACCCTCGACGCGGGCGAAAACGGCCTGTATCTTCGGTAACGCCAAGACGCGGCGGACCCTTTGGGGTCCGCCGCGTCCGCTTTTTTGGGGCAGAGCCGGCCTCCCGCCTTAGGGCCCGTCTCCCGCCTCCGCGTCCGCCTTAGGTTCCGCGTCCCGGCGGTGCGCCGATGGGATAAAAAGTTGACAAGCGCCGCGGGGTTTGGTATAATGAGAGACGCAAAAGGAGGGGACCATGGAACATTTTCCCGATCAGATCGAGATCCGCGGCGGGCGGGTCCACAATCTCAAAAATATCGACGTGGAGATCCCGCTCCATCGCCTTGTCGCGATCGCGGGCGTCTCGGGCTCGGGGAAATCCTCCCTCGCGCTTGGCATCCTCTATGCGGAGGGCTCGCGGAGGTATCTCGAATCGCTCTCCACGTATACGCGCCGCCGCATGACGCAGGCCGAACGGGCGCAGGTGGACGAGGTCCTCTATGTCCCCGCGGCCCTTGCGCTCCGCCAGCGGCCGGGCGTCCCCGGCATCCGCAGTACCTTCGGGACGGGCACGGAGCTTCTCAACAGCCTCCGCCTCATGTTCTCCCGCCTCGCCTCCCACCGCTGTCCCAACGGGCACTACGCGGAGCCCTCTCTCAACGTGGCGGCGGGCCTCGAGCTCGTATGCCCCGTCTGCGGCGAACACTTCTTCGCCCCCGGCGCGGAGGAGCTCGCCTTCAACAGTCAGGGGGCATGCAAGCGGTGCGAGGGGACGGGCGTCGTCCGTATCGTGGATGAATCCACCCTCGTGCCCGACGAGAGCCTCTCCATCGACGAGGGGGCCGTCGCCCCGTGGCAGACCCTCATGTGGTCGCTGATGAAGGACATCGCGCGCGCCATGGGGGTGCGGACGGACGTGCCGTTTCGCGAGCTCACGCCGAAGGAGCGGGACATCGTCTTTCACGGCCCCGCCGTAAAAAAGAACATCATCTACCAGAACAAGACGAGCGGCGCCATGGGCGACATGGACTTCACCTATTTCAACGCCACCTACACCGTGGAAAACGCCCTCTCCAAGGTGAAGGACGAGAAGGGTATGAAGCGCGTGGAGAAATTTTTGCGGACGGATATCTGCCCCGACTGCGGCGGAACGCGCCTCTCCGCGGCCGCCCGCGCGCCCAAATTGCGCGGCCTTACGCTCGACCGGGTTTGCGAAATGACGCTCTCCGACGTCGCGGAGTGGGTAAACGGGGTACCCATGTCCGTACCCCCCGCGATGAAACCCATGGCGGAGCGCATCTGCGAGTCCTTCTCGGACGCCGCAAAACGGCTCATCGATCTCGGGCTCTCCTACCTCACGCTCGACCGCGCCGCCTCCACGCTCTCCACGGGCGAACGCCAGCGCATGCAGCTCGCCCGCGCCGTGCGCAACCGCACGACGGGGGTGCTCTACGTCCTCGACGAGCCCTCCATCGGCCTGCACCCCTCCAATCTCGAGGGGTTGAAAGGCGTCATGCGCGACCTCCTTGCCGACGGCAACACCGTCGTCCTCGTCGATCACGACGTCAACGTCTTGCGGAATGCCGATTACCTCATCGAACTCGGCCCCGAGGCGGGCGCGAAGGGGGGAGAGATCGTGGCGAAGGGGACCTTGGAGGAGATCGCGCAAAACCCCGCTTCCCGCATCGGCGCTTTCCTTTCCGGAAGGCAGACCTTGGACATGGGTGCCTCCGTTTGTGCGGAAGAGCTCTTTTCCCTCGGGAAGATCACCCTCTCGATCGGGGCGATCCACACCGTAAAACCCTTGGAGGCGGCCTTCCCGAAGGGGCGGCTCTCCGTGGTGACGGGCGTCTCCGGCTCGGGCAAGACCACCCTCATTTTAGAGAGCCTCGTCCCCGCGCTCGCGGCAAAAATTGCGGGCGTGCCCCTTCCCGCGCATGTAAAGAGCCTTTCGGCCGAGGGGATCGCCGCGGTCAAGCTCATCGATTCCGCGCCCATCGGCGTCAACGTCCGCTCCACCGCGGCGACGTATGCCGACGTCCACGATGAGCTCCGCAAAGTGTTCGCCAAGACGCCGTCCGCCAAGGCCCGCGGCTACCAAAGCGGCGACTTTTCCTACAACACGGGGCGGCTGCGCTGTCCCACCTGCGACGGCACGGGCTGTATCAGTCTCGACGTGCAATTCCTCCCCGATGTGGAGATCCCCTGCCCTGACTGCGGCGGATCCCGCTATGCGCGGGAGGCGGGCCTCGTGAAGCGGAAAAATAAACGGGGGGAGGAACATTCCCTGCCCGAACTCATGGATATGAGCATCGAGGAGGCCCTCGAGGCCTGCCGCGACCTCCCCGCCGTCGCCCGCAAACTCCAAGTCTTGCAGGAGCTCGGGCTCGGGTATCTCACCCTCGGGGAGCAGACTCCTTCGCTCTCGGGCGGGGAAGCCCAGCGGCTCAAACTTGCCGAGGAGATGGGGCGGGGGCAGGGGGACGCCGTCTTTGTATTCGACGAGCCGACCATCGGCCTGCACCCCCTCGACGTCGCCGTCCTCATCAAAGTATTCCGCCGTCTCATCGACAGCGGCGCCACGGTCATCGTCATCGAGCACGATCTCGACGTCATCAAAAATGCCGACTACGTCCTCGACATGGGCCCGGGCGGAGGGGAATTGGGCGGGAAGATCGTGGCGGCGGGGACGCCTGCGGAAGTCGCCTGCTCGCCCGAGAGCCTCACGGCGCGCTACCTAAGGAGCGAGCTCGCCCGCACAAAAAAGGACCCGGCCGTTTAGGTCGGGTCCGCGGTTCCTGTTCGCGCGGGGCGGGTCACTTGTGGTAGTGCCGGGGGCTGACGCCCGCCCATTTTTTGAAGGCGAGGGAGAAATAATTGAGCGAGGAGAAGTTGAGCATGGAGGAGACCTCCTTGGGGCTCAGTCCCTCCGCGAGAAGATCTGCCGCCCGCTGCATGCGGAGATGGTTGTAATAGGAGATGGCGCCGCGGCCCGAGTAGCGGTAGATGATCTTTTCGAGCGACGAGATGCTGCAGTTGGCCAGCCGGGCGAGGTCGGCATTGCTGAGATTCTCGTCGATGTTCTCCTCCATGAGCGCGACGATGCGGGAGAAGTTTTCCGCACTGCGGCTGACAAGGAACTGCACCTTTTCGCCCTGTAAAAAGACGTTGAGCAGAAAGATCTCGAGCTTTTTGAGGAGGATGGAGGCCTCCATCTCCCGTCCTTCGCGGATGCCCGTCACCTGCTCGTCGTCGAAGGAAAAGACGTAGAGGGCCTCCCGATCGATCTCGATGAGCGAGCGGAGCAGTTCAGACGACACGTGAAAGACGTTTTGCTTGAGCTGCGGGAAGGCGTCGGTGCGGAAGGAAAAGATGATGGGCTCGATCTCCTCGCCGTCCGAGCAGATCTTGTGGAACTCATTGGGCGGATGGACGATGAGCTGGCCGTCCGAGAGGAAATAGACGGTTTTTTCCGCCGTGATGCACGCGCGGCCGTGGAGGATGCAGACGACTTCCGCGAAATCGTGCGTCTCGCCCTCGAAGCGGTAATCGGGCGGAAAGATCCGCCGCGAAAAGGTGTAGAGCGAGCGGATGGAGAGTGCGTTGGAGATGGGGAGTTCCTTGTAGTGTGATAGCATAAATTTTTACCAAATATTATAAGTTTTTCGCGAGAAAACGTAGATTGTTTGTGATTTGGTTATGCTATAATGGAGATAGCCAAATCTATTATAGCGGAAAACATCGCGGGAGTCAAGCCATGGAAGAACTTTTAAGGCACATTGCGGAAAAATTTGAGATCGCGGGGGAAGTTCTCTCCGTCGAGCCCTATGGAGAGGGGCACATCAACGTCACTTACCTCGTCACGACGACGGCGCGCCGCTATATCTTGCAGCAGATGAACACGAACGTGTTCCCCGATTCCGAGAACCTCATGAAGAACATCTGCGCCGTCACCGAATTTTTGCGCGCGCGCGGCACGGAGACCCTCCGCGTCGTCCCCACCAAGGAGGGGCGGCCCTACTTTGCGGGGGAGCACAACTTCCGCCTCTACGACTTCATCGAGGGCACGGTGACGTATCAGACCGCCCCCAACGAGAAAGTTTTTCGCAATGCGGGCAGGGCCTTCGGGGAATTCCAGAATGCCCTCGCCGCCTTCGACGCCTCCGTGCTCACCGAGACCATTCCGCGCTTCCACGATACCCCCAAGCGCTTTGCGGACTTTCGGGCCGCGCTCGAGGCGGACGCGCTCGGCCGCGCCGAGACGTGTGAGGAGGAGATCGCCTTTCTCCTTGCGCATGCGGGGACGTTGGGCGACTGCGTCGAAGGGCTCCGCACGGGTGCGCTTCCCCTCCGCGTCACCCACAACGATACCAAGCTCAACAACATCCTGATGGACGCCGCGACGGACGAGGCGCGCGCCGTCATCGACCTCGACACGGTGATGCCCGGGAGCATGCTCTACGACTTCGGGGACGCCATCCGCTTCGGCGCTTCCACGGCCGCCGAGGACGAGCGCGACCTTTCCAAGGTGCATTTCTCCCTCGACCTCTTCCGCGCCTATGCGGAGGGGTATCTCTCCGCCGTCAAGGCGAGCATCACGCCCCGCGAAGCCGAGCTGCTTCCCTACGGCGCCTATCTCATGACGGTGGAGTGCGGCATGCGCTTCCTTGCGGACTATCTCGCAGGCGACGTCTACTTTAAGACCAAATGCGCGGACCACAACCTCGTCCGCGCGCGCACCCAACTTCGGCTCGCCGCGGAAATGGAGGAAAAACGGGAACAGGCGCAGGCGATCGTCCGCCGCTGTCTCCAATAAGATCTGAATGCCTACCCTCGGACATGGGTATGCCGGAATTCATGAAAGTAAACAAAAACGGAGGAATTTTTCTCATGACAAAGCCCATTTTAGACAAACATTTCATCCCCATGGCGGAGGCGCTCTCGGCCTATGAACGCGATGTGGAGGCCACAAAGCGGGGGACGAAAGTCACCCTCGTCGTGGAGCGCAACGGCGGCTATAACTACGTCTACTCCTACGACGCCTTCCCCGACGGCTACGACGACGCGCGCAACTACCGCATCGCGGAGCGCCTCGTAAAGACCATTCTCTGGGTGTGCGGCGGATACCGCATCGGCGTGTGCGGAAGCAAAGAGATCTATAAGCGGTTGAAGGCGGACTATACGAAAACGGGCGCGCGGGCCTTCGACGAGGACTTCATGAGCGGCGTCTATGAGCGCCCCTTCGAAGTCGTCTTGCTCGAGGAAGTTCCCGCAGAGAAGCGCGCCTCCGTCAAGGTGGGCGGCCATCTCGAGGGGTGCCGCATCGGCTTCGACGCGGGCGGCAGCGACAGGAAGGTGAGCGCCGTCATCGATGGGGAAGTCGTCTACAGCGAAGAGGTCGTTTGGTCCCCCAAGACGACGGCAGACCCCACCTATCACTACCGCGAGATCCTCACGGCCATGCAGACGGCCGCCTCCAAGATGCCCCGCGTGGACTGCATCGGCGTCTCCTCCGCGGGCGTCTACATCGACAACCGCATCATGGTCGCTTCCCTCTTCCTCAAAGTGGACAAGGAGAAGTATGGCGACTACGTGAAGAACATGTATTTAAGCGTCGCCAAGGAGATGGGGGTGCCCATCGAAGTGGCCAACGACGGCGACGTCACCGCCCTCGCGGGCAGCCTCGATCTTCACGACGGCCGCGTCTTGGGCCTTGCCATGGGCACGAGCGAGGCGGCGGGCTACATCAACGCGGATGGGGGGCTCAACGGCTGGCTCTCCGAACTCGCCTTCGCGCCCGTGGACTTCTCGGAGGAGGCCATGCGCGACGAATGGAGCGGAGATATCGGCGTGGGCTGCAAGTATTTCTCGCAGGACGCCGTCATCAAACTCGCGGAGTACGGCGGCTACACCTTCGCGGAGGGCCTCACTCCCGCCGAAAAGCTCAAAGTTGTGCAGGGCCTCGCGGAGAACGGGGACAAGCTCGCCCTCGACGTCTTTCACGACATCGGGGTGTATCTCGCCCACACCATTCCCTACTACGCCCGCTTCTACGATATCAAGCACATCCTGCTCCTCGGCCGCGTCATGAGCGGAAGGGGAGGGGACGTCATCCTCTCCACCTGCAAAGAGACGCTCTCCCGCGACTATCCCGCCTTTAAGGGCCTCGATATTGATACGCCGAGCGAGCACATGCGCCGCGTGGGGCAGTCCATCGCGGCGGCCTCTCTTCCCGCAGGGAGAGCATAAACGGGCATACCATGTCCGAGAATAAATGAAGCAAATTCAAGAATTTGAATTTCGGAGGAATCTTATGAAAGTCATCGTCACCAAAGACTACGAAGCGATGAGCGAGGCGGCCTTCCGCCTTGTCAAGACGGTCGTCACGGCCAAACCCAATGCCGTATTGGGGCTCGCCACGGGCACCACGCCCCTCGGCCTCTATGCCCGCATGGCGGAGGACCACGCCGCATGCGGGACCTCGTACCGGGAGATCAAGACGGTCAATCTCGATGAATACGTCGGCCTCGGCCCCGAGAGCGACCAGAGCTACGTCTACTTCATGCGCAAGAACCTCTTCGAGCACCTCGATCTTCCGCTCGAAAACACCAACATCGCCAACGGCAAGGCGGAGGATCTCGAGGCGGAGTGCGCCCGTTACAACGCCCTCCTTGCGACCTTGCAGCAGGACGTGCAGATCCTCGGGATCGGCTCCAACGGGCACATCGCCTTCAACGAACCGGGGACGCCGTTCGGCGCGGAGACGCATGTCGTCCAACTCGCGGAGAGCACCATTCGCGACAACGCCCGTCTCTTCGCACGGGAGGAGGACGTGCCCCGCAGCGCACTCACGATGGGCCTCAAAAACATCATGCACGCCCGCCGCGTCATCATCCTCGCCAACGGGCAGAATAAGGCCAAGGCCGTGAAGGGGCTCGTCGAGGGCCCCGTCACCGAGAGCCTCCCCGCGAGCG
Source organism: uncultured Clostridia bacterium (assembly GCA_947588985.1). GTDB lineage: Bacteria > Bacillota > Clostridia > Christensenellales > Borkfalkiaceae > Gallimonas. The sequence goes on along the minus strand of CANQBG010000029.1, from coordinate 6,468 downwards.
TGTTGCAGCTGCACCCCGACTGCACGCTCATCATCGACGAGGCGGCGGCCTCTCTCCTTTGAGCGCGGAGGGTCCCCATGAAAGCATTTGAAAACGCCCTCGTCTACACCGAGGAGGGCTTGAAGCGCACGAACGTCGTATTCCAAGAGAAGATCGTCTCCATCGGTGGAAGCGTGGAGGGGGCGGAAGTTGTGTCTCTTCCCGAAGGGGCCGTCGTGCTCCCCGGATTTCTCGATGAACACATCCACGGCGCGGGCGGCGCAGACGCAATGGACGGCACCCATGCCGCGATCGCGACCATCGCAAAGACGGTCGCGGCGGAGGGAACGACGGGCTTTTGCGCCACGACGATGACGCAGAGCCCCGCCAACATCACGCGCGCGCTCGAGGCGGCGGCGGAGTATCGCGTGCATCCCGAAGCGGGCGCGCGCCTTCTCGGCGTCCACCTCGAAGGCCCCTTCATCGCCGCAAAGCACAAGGGCGCCCAGCCCCTCGAATACGTCGCAAAGCCCGAGGTCTCCGTATTCAAGCAATATGAGAAGGCGAGCGGAAACACCATCCGCATCGTCACCCTCGCCCCCGAAGAGGAGGGCGCGGAGGAGCTCATCGCCTATCTCCGGTCGCGCGGGATCCTCGCCTCCGTCGGCCATTCGGGCGCGAAGTTCCAAGACGTCGAGCGGGCGATGGCGGCCGGGGCGACCCACGTCACCCACACCTACAACGCGCAGTCTCCCCTCCACCACAGGGAGGCGGGCGTCGTCGGGAGCGCGCTCCTGCAGGACGGGCTGTCGGCCGAACTCATCTGCGACTGTATCCACGTCTCCGTCCCCGCGATGCAGCTGCTCGCAAAGTGCAAGCCCGCGGAAAAACTCATCCTCATCACCGACGCCATCCGCGCCAAGGGGCTCGGGGACGGCGTCTCCGAACTCGGCGGCCAGACCGTCTATGTGAAAAACGGCGAGGCGCGGCTCGAGGACGGCACGCTCGCGGGGAGCGTCCTCCGCATGAACCGCGCCGTCCAGAATCTCGTGGAGAAGGTGGGGGTGCCCTTCGAACGCGCCGTAGACGCCGCCACGAAGAACCCCGCCCGCGACCTCGGCATTTTGCACGAGGCGGGCACGATCGCCGTGGGCAAGCGCGCCGACTTTGCCATTTTGAACGCTCGGTACGACGTCCTCTCCACCTTTGTCGGCGGCGAAGCCGTGTTTACGGCCTGAGCGGGGCCGCAGCGTATCAGTCAAAAGAAATGAAAAAGCGCTTGACAAGGCGCGAAAAATACGTTAAACTAAGAATACGATCAAAAGATCTGCGGAGGTAAAAGTCATGTTCAAGCTCAACGATCAGGAGTGGGCCTTCCTCGAAGACAAATTGGCGGAGGTCAAAGATCTTCCCGTCGATAACAGAGGGACGCATTTCGTCTACGATTGCGGCGGAAGCAACTGCAAGAGCAAGTGCGGCGGAACGTGTCAGGCGGCCTGCAAGTCCTCCTGTACATCCCTGTTCTTCTAAGGTCGGATCCGATGAAAATGGGAGGGTAGCCTTCCCATTTTTCTTTGACGCGAAAATTCACGGCGAAAGGAGGCCGCGGCTATGGCACGGCGCAGAAAGATCATCACACTGACGTTGACGCGCTCCTGCAACCTTCGGTGCGGATATTGCTTCGAGGCCAATAAATCGGGGCAGCGCATGACGTTTGAGACGGCCAAGCGCATCCTCGACGAGGCGCTCTGCGACGACAGGTTCGGGGAGTACGAGATCGACTTCTTCGGGGGAGAACCCTTCTTGGAGTTCGACCTCATCCAAAAGACCATTCGCTACGTTGCCGAGACGTACCCGAAGAAGTTGCTCCTCTTTACGGCGACGACGAACGGGACGCTCGTGCACGGCGAGATACAGGCGTGGCTCAAAGCGCACGCCGATATCTTCGTCTGCGCGCTCAGTTTAGACGGGACCAAGCGCATGCACGACCTCAACCGTTGCGACAGCTTCGATCAGATCGACATCGAGTTCTTCGCGAGGACGTGGCCCAAACAGGAGATGAAGATGACCGTCTCCGAAAAGACGCTTCCCTATCTCGCGGAGGGCGTCATCTTCATGCACGAGCACGGGTATGCCTTCACGGCCAACCTCGCCTTCGATATCGATTGGTCTGCCCCCGAAAACGAGTCCCTCCTCGAACGGGAGCTGAAAAAACTCATCGATTACTACCTCGCGCACCCCGAGATCAAGCCGTGCACATTTTTGGACGTGCCCCTCTTTATGGTAGCCTCGACGGACCTTGATTCCAAGTTCCGCCAGTGCGGCGCGGGGATCGAGATGTTCTCTTACGACGTAGACGGCCGGAGCTACGCATGCCAATTCTTCATGCCGCTCTCCATCGGCGCGGAGAGGTCGGAGGAGGCGCAGAAGCTCGTCTTTCCCGAGGAGATCGATAGGACCCGCTTCGAAGGGGAGTGCCGCGACTGCATGGCCGTGCATATCTGCCATACCTGCTATGGCTCCAATTTCGCCTCCACAGGGAACATCTTCAAGAAGGATCCCAACTGGTGCAAATTGCAGAAGATCACCTTCCGCGCAAATGCCTATTTCCGCTTCAAACAGCTGGAAAACGGCACCTTCCGCTGCGAAGAGGGCGACCGTCCGTATTGGCTCAAGGGCATCAAGATGATCTTGAGCGACCTGCATTGAGTTGCCCCTCATAAAAAGCCGGCGGAATTCCCCTCCGCCGGTTTTCTGCTATCGTCCGCTTCGCCATTTTTCTGTCTTGACAAGCGGCAAAAGCGATGATATAATGAAGCAAAGGAGGCGCGCATGAAGCAGATCATTGCCGAAAGGCCGGATAAGACCATCTACCGCGACGGAGATAAGCTCATCAAGCTCTTCGGGGAGGCCTATTCCAAATCGGATATCTTAAACGAGGCCTTAAACCAGGCGCGCGTCGCAGAGACGGGGCTGCATATTCCCCGCGTGCACGAAGTCACCGTCCTCGGCGGCCGTCCCGCCATCGTCATGGACTACATCGAGGGGACGACGTATGGCGAGCTCCTGAAAAAATATCCCGAAAAACGGGAGGAATTGATTCGGGAACTCGTCGTGATCCAGCGGAGCGTCCACGCGAAGAAGCACCTGCTTCTCACGAAATACATCGATAAACTCAAGATGAAGATCCTCCGCACCGACCTCGACGCTTCCACGCGCTACGACCTCTCCATGCGTCTCGATGACATGCGACGGCATACCCATGTCTGCCATGGAGACTTCATTCCGAGCAATGTCATCCTCACAAAGGATGGCACGCCGTACATCATCGACTGGTCGCATGCGAGTCAGGGCAACTCCACGGCAGACGCCACGAAGAGCTATCTGCTCCTCCGTTTGGCGGGGGAGCGGGAACTGGCCGAGAGCTATATTTCCGCATTTTGCGCGGAGGCGGGGGCGACGGCGGACTACGTTCGCGAGTGGATCCCGCTCATCGCAGCGGCCCAGCTCTACCACTGTACGCAGCCAGAAAAACGCGCCATGCTTCTGCAATGGACCTACGAGGAGGACTTCTGATGCACAAATTCGATACCAAAGTCCAGCTTCTCAAATATAAAGTTCTGCGGGAGGTAGCTCGCCTCGCGTGGACGGACAGTCTCCTCGAAAACTTCACGGAGATCCCCAAGCTCATCGCGCCGGGGAAGGTCCCCACGATGCGCTGTTGCGTCTATAAGGAGCGCGCCGTGCTCTCGGAGCGCGTCCGCTTCGCCATCGGCGGCAACAAGCATCATAAAAAGGTCATCGAGGTCATCGACATCGCCTGCGAGGACTGTCCCACCGGAGGCTACGAGGTGACGAGCGCGTGCAGGGGGTGCCTCGCCCATCGCTGCGAAGAGGCTTGTAAGCGCGACGCCATCTCCTTCGACCACCGCCAGAAGGCCTATATCGACAAGACCAAATGCGTCGAATGCGGGGCTTGCGCCAAGGCATGTCCGTATTCGGCCATCCATAACTATAAGCGCCCCTGCGAGCAGAGCTGCAAGGTCAAGGCGATCTCCATGGGCAGGGACAAGGAGGCCGTCATCGACTATGAGAAATGCGTCGCGTGCGGCGCCTGCGTGCGCATGTGTCCCTTCGGCGCCATCACGGACAGGAGTTACATCCTCGACGTCATCGACCTCATCTTAAAGAGCGGCGGCGGGCAAAATTACAGGCTCTACGCCCTCATAGCCCCCTCCATCGCGGGGCAATTTGCCTACGCCAAACTCGGGCAGGTGCTCACGGCGATCCGCGCATTGGGCTTCACCGATCTCGTGGAAGTGGCCTTGGGTGCGGACATGGTAGCCACCGATGAGGCCGCGGAGCTCGAAGAGAAGGGCTTCCTCCTCTCCTCGTGTTGCCCCGCGTTCGTCTCCTATGTGGAGAAGAACTTCCCCAAGCTCCGGGAGCACGTCTCGCACAATCTCTCGCCCGCCGGCACCGTCGCGAAGGATATCAAATCGCGCGATCCCGCCGCCAAGACGGTATTCATCGGCCCCTGTACGGCCAAAAAGGCGGAATTTCAACGCCCAGAATACGCCGGCCTCATCGACAGCGTCCTCACATTTGAAGAATTACAGGCCCTCATCGACAGCAAGGAGATCGACGTCTCGACGCTTTCCGAGACCACCATGTCCGAAGCCTCCCCTTACGGAAGGAAATTTGCGCGCTCCGGCGGGGTCGCGGAGGCCGTCGCCCGTGCGCTCGAGGAGCGGGGGAGCGCGTTCGAAGTCAAACCCATCTCCTGCAGCGGCGTCGAGGAGTGCCGCATGGCGCTTTTGCGGGCGCAGAAGGGCGCGTTGCCGCATAATTTCATCGAGGGCATGGCCTGCGCGGGCGGGTGCGTCGGCGGGGCCGGCTGCCTCATCCACGGCGAGTCCCTGCGCACCGCAGTCGATGCCTATGGCGATTGCGCCGTCAAGCAAAACGTTTCCGAGTAAGCCGTCGCATGGAGGAAGCCTATGATCGCGGAGATCTTCATCGCCTTTTTCTTGCAAATCGTATTTCTGTTCGGCCCGATCCTGCTCTTCGGCTTTTTGATCGCGCTGTGCAACCGTCGGTTTTACGCCAATTTCGGCAGTCACGGCCGGGCCGTCTGCTATGTGACGGGATTTCTCGGAACGCCCCTCCACGAGCTTTCCCACGCGCTCATGTGCCTGCTCTTCGGCCATAAGATCGTGGAGATCAAGCTCTTTCAGGTCGGCGGAAAGGACGGAACCCTCGGCTACGTCAACCACACTTACAACCGAAAAAATCTCTACCAGCGCATGGGGAACTTCTTCATCGGCATCGCGCCCATCGTGGTGATCTCGGCCGTCCTCTATTTGCTCGCACGGCTCTTGATGCCGACCATGACCGCGGAGATGACCGGATGGATCGGCCAGATTGATTTCTCTTCCGGCCTAAAAAGCGTCTTGCAGCTTCTTTTCCGCGCGGTCGGGGCTTTCTTCTCGTACGCCGTCACATGGCAGTGGTGGCTCTTTCTCCTGCTCGGCTCGCTGTTTGCCCTGCACATGACGCTGAGCGGCGCCGACATCAAGGGCGCGTGGAGCGGCTGGATCGTCGTGTTGCTCCTTTTGCTCCTTACGGACGCCCTCCTCGGCTTGATCGACGGAAATCTTTTGCACGGGTTTACGCGGTGGGCCATGGGCGCCGCGGGCTACTTGATGTGCTTTTTCTCCTTGGCGCTCTTTTTGGACCTCGTCGCGCTCGGCGTCTCCTACCTCTTCCGCGCCCTCTCCCGCAAATAGGATTGCTTATTCCGCGCCTTACGCCTCGGCTTTCGAGTCTTTATAGACCCCATCCGCATGCCGTAAATGTCATTTTCCCGCATATTACATTTGATTTCTTCGCGAACACGAATTTTTTTGTATTTTTAGATTCCGCCAGATTTCGTTTTCAGATTTATTTTAGATTCTTTTTGAATTTTTACGATTTTCTTTCCCGTGCTCCCGCCCGGGATTTTTTTATGCCCTTATGCCCCCGCCCCTCATACCGACCCCTCGCACCGCGAGGGGGAGTGTATCTTTCCATCCTGCCCCCATCTTCATACCGAGCCCTTGCTGTCCCCTTAGGGGAAAGTGGCCCGTAGGGCCGAAAGGGGTTTGCAGGTGGAACGCGACCTGACATTCTAAATGCGTCATGTTGAGCGTAGTCGAAACATCACCTTATTTTATATGGCGACCCTTCGACTTCGCTCAGGGTGACGAATTCAAAACGCCCGCCCCCTCATACCGAGCCGAAGGCGCCCCGCGCGAGGTTTCTATTGTACACTAAGCGCGGCACGAGCCGTAGGCGAAGTAGTGTATCTTCCTCCCTTTCCCAAAAACACTCAATTTCTTACTCCAAACTACTCCAAAACCAAAGATTTCCTAAAATTTTTTCAAAAAACCCATGAAAAATCCTTGACACGGGGGGGGGGTGTAGGTGTTATGATAGTTATGCCTTCGA
>CANQBG010000028.1 GCA_947588985.1 uncultured Clostridia bacterium | reverse complement strand
ATCACCCACGCGGGCGCGGAGGCCGCCAACTACCCCTTCTGCACCATCGAGCCCAACGTGGGCGTCGTCGCCGTCCCAGATGAGCGCCTCGAAAAGCTCGCCGCCCTCTATGCGAGCAAGAAGGTGACGCCCGCCGTCGTGGAATTTGTGGACATCGCGGGCCTCGTGAAGGGTGCGAGCCGCGGCGAGGGGCTCGGCAATAAGTTCCTCTCCCACATCCGTGAAGTGGACGCCATCGTGCACGTCGTCCGCTGTTTTGAGGACGAAAACGTGACCCACGTCGAGAGCACCGTCGATCCCGTGCGCGACATCGAGACCATCAACTTGGAGCTCATCCTCTCCGACCTCGAGGCCCTCGAAAAGCGCATGGACCGCATCAGAAACGCCGCCCGCGGAGGGGCCGATAAGTCCGCCGCCGCGGAATACGCCTTCCTCGAAAAGCTCAAAGCCCATCTCGAGCAGGAATCCCCCGCCTCCACCCTCCCCGTGACAGAGGAGGAACAGGCCATGCTCGACAACCTCTTTTTACTCTCCTCTAAGCCCGTCATCTACTGCGCGAACATCGCGGAAGCGGACATGGGTGCCTCGGAGGACGCGCTTCCCCTCGTGCAAGCTGTCAAAACTTACGCAAATCGGCACAACGCGGAGACCATCGTCGTCTGCGCCAAGACGGAGGCGGAGCTCGCGGAGCTTCCCGAGGAGGACAAGGCCGTATTCCTCGAAGAGTTCGGCCTCAAAGAGAGCGGGCTCTCCAAGCTCATCAAGGCCTCCTATTCCCTCTTGGGGCTCATCTCCTACCTCACCGCGGGCGAGAAGGAGACGCGCGCGTGGACCATCGTCAAGGGCACCAAGGCCCCGCAGGCCGCGGGCAAGATCCACACCGATTTCGAAAAGGGCTTCATCCGCGCCGAAGTCGTGGACTACGAGACGCTCCTCGAATGCGGCGGCCTCAACGGCGCGCGCGAAAAGGGCAAGGTCCGCTCCGAGGGCAAGGACTATGTGATGAAGGATGGCGACGTTGTCCTCTTCCGCTTCAATGTGTAAGCCGTTCCCCCCCCCATGTCCGCCATCTCTTCATATAAAACCACAAGCGGACGGCTTTCGCCGTCCGCTTATTCTTTCTCGAAAACGATGATATCTTCTACGCGACAATCAAGGATCTTGCAGAGGTCATCGATCTTTGCCGTGCTGATCCCGTTGCCCTTTTTCATTCGGTCGATCGTCGCGCTGCTGATCCCGTACTTTTGAATGAGGGCATAAGTCGATATCTTCTTCCGTTTGAGCGTATCCCATAGCGGCTTATAACTTATCATATTTTTATTATAAAATGCAGTCATATACTTGACAATAGTCATAATTATGACTATAATTTTATTATCAACAACCAAGGAGGGTTTTATGAAGAAGAAATTTTGGCTCATGATGCTCGCCGTCCTCACCGCGCTCTGCCTCGCGCTCGGCCTTGCGGCTTGCGGCGGCGGAAACAACGAACAGGGCGGCACGACCGATCCCGGCGAAGGTGGCTCGACCAACCCCGGCGAACAGGGCGGCACCAACCCCGGCGAAGGTGGAGGCACCGACCCCGGCGAACAGGGCGGAGAGACAAATCCCCCCACCCATGTCCATAACTACACCGTCGAAAACGTCTGCACCGAGTGCGGCGAAACGATGCCGCTTACAGACGGCCTCACATATCAATTGGACGAAAGCACGGATACCTATACCGTGACGGGGATCGGGACGGCCGCAGACGGCGTGGATAGCTTGGCGCTCGTCATCCCCTACGGCTACCGCGGCAAGCCCGTCACCGCGATCGGAGAGGCGGCTTTCGCAGAGTGCTACGTCCTCGAGAGCGTCGCGATCCCCGATAGCGTGACAACGATCGGGGAGAATGCCTTTTCGGACTGCCTCATCAAGGACGTTTCGATCGGAAACGGCGTTACCGCGATCGGAAACGGGGCATTTGCATATTGCGCAAAACTCGCGGGCGACCTCGTCATCCCCGACAGTGTGACGACGATCGGAGAAGAAGCATTTCTTTGGTGCACCGCGCTGACGAGCGTGACGATCGGCAACGGCGTCACCTCGATCGGGGAGTATGCGTTCGACATTTGCCCGGGGCTGACGCGCCTTTCGCTCGGCAGCAGCGTAGCCGAAATCGGAGAGGGCGCCTTCGAATCGAGCGTCAAGCTCCTGGAGGTGTGGAATCATTCCGAACTCCCGCTCACGTGCGAATCGGAGGAATACGGCAGCGTCGCGCTCTATGCAAAGCACGTCTACAACGGAGAGGAAGCGGGCCATCAAACGGTAACGGCAGACGGCTACGTATTCTATGAAGAGGGCGAGGAAAGTTATCTTCTCGGATACCGCGGCATGCAGACGCGGCTGACCTTCCCCGAGAAGAGCCCCGCCGGAAAGACCTATGCGATCTATCCGGTTGCATTTTTCATGAACTTGCAATTGGTCAGCGTCACGCTCCCCGACAGCGTCACCGCGATCCCGGACGATGCGTTTTTCTACTGCTTGAACCTGATCGAATTTTCGACCGGAAACGGCGTCACTACGATCGGAGACGAAGTATTCGCTAATTGCTATTCCCTGACAAAATTTACGCTTGGAAGCAGCGTCACCTCGATCGGGGAGTGGGCGTTCGAGCATTGTTCGAAGCTCGTCGAGGTATGGAATCATTCCAAACTTCCGCTCGAGACCGAGTCGGAGGAATACGGCGAAATTGCGATGTATGCAAAGCACGTCTATACCGGGGAGGAAACAGGATACCAGACGATCACCGAGGACGGCTACATCTTCTATGAAGAGGGCGAGGAGCGGTATCTTCTCGGATACTGCGGCAATCAGACGCGGCTGACCCTTCCCGAAAAGAGCCCGAGCGGAAAGACCTATGAGATCTATCAAGACGCATTCCATCAAAACACCACGGTGATAAGCGTAGCGATCGGGAGCGGCGTCACCGCGATCGGGAGACTTGCGTTCTTTAATTGCTCTCCCCTAAAGGAGATCACCCTTGCAAGCAGTGTTACCTCCATCGGATTTGAGGCATTCACCTATGATGAGATGAACGTGTATTATGCGGGCACGCCTCAGGCGTTGGAGCTCATCGCCGGGCCCGAGGATAACGGCTTGGATTATACGACGATTTACTACTATTCTTCGGAAGCGCCGACGGAGGAGCAATGGCAGCAGGCGGAATTCTGGTGGCACCTCGGCGGCGACGGTGAGATCCTGATCTGGCCGAAGCAATCCGCTTAACGAAAATATACAAGAAATCACGCCCCCGCGGCCATTCGGCCGCGGGGGCGTGTTGTATTCAGAGCTCTTCCTCTAAGTTTCGGAATACATCCGTTTCGAAAAATTCGGTGAGCGAGATCCCCAATCCGTCGCAGAGCATTTTCAGGGTGACGACGCCGGGATTCTTGCTCTTTCCATAGAGGATATTCTTGATCGTGGAAGGCGGAACGGAGGAGGCGATCGCCAGCGCATGGACCGAGAGCCGCCTCTCCCCGAGAAGCCCGAGGAGCCGTTCCTTGATAGCAGTGTAGGTATCCATATTTCTTCTCCGCATCAAATGTACCATAAAAACACTTGACAGCGTGGGCTATATTTGGTACAATTTGGCTAAATATAGCCCATCCCCCCTACCGTTTGGGGACGGTGCCGCAGGGCTTTACGATACTGTCCGGCGGATAGACGCCGCGGCACAGGACAAGGGGGTAGACCGTGGTATGGCGGCCGACGACCGTCCCCGGGCAGAGGACGCTCCCGCAGCCGATCTCCGCGAAATCCCCGAGAAAGGCCCCGCATTTTCTGCGGCCCGTCGAGAGCGGCTCTTCCCCGCGGATGACGACGGCGCTTCGGTCGCTCTTGAGGTTGGAGATCGTCGCTCCGGCGCCGAGGTGGGTACCATGTCCGAGGATGCTATCTCCGACGTAGCTCAAATGGGGCACTTGCACGCCGTCGAAGAGGACGCAATTTTTGAGCTCGACGGAGTTGCCGACGACGCAGCCTTCCCCGAGGAGCACGTTGCCGCGCAGGAAGGCGCAATGCCGGATCTCGGTGCGCGGGCCGACGACGGCGGGGCCCAAAAGAAGCGCCGTCGGGGCGACGGTAGCCGTCTTGTGGACGAACACGCCTCCGCCGCGGTCCTCGTAGTCCCCCTCGAGCCCCGCAAAGAGCTCCCGAAAAAAATCGGGAAGGCCCGCGAGTGCCTCCCACGGATAGGTGCAGGCGCGCAAATATGCGCATGCGCGCGTATGCGCAAGGTCGAAGAGATCGCACGTTTTCAAAGAGACCATGCTCCATTGTATGCAACCCGCTTTTCCGGCGTGAGACCGGGGGCATAAGAAAAGGAGCTCCGGATCTCCGAAGCTCCCGTCCATTACGATTGTCCCGTAGAGACGACCGAATCGCCGTCCGGCTCCTCCGCGTCGGGCGAAATCATGCAGTAGTGCGGATTTTGCGCGTAGGCCGTCTTTTTGTGTTTTTTCGACATACCCACCTCCGCGCTTAGGCTGTGCATCGGGGGCAAGATCTATTCCTTCTCCCGTTCGACCTTCTTTTCTGCGGGGGGAAGGCCCGCGATCTCGGCAATGGCCTCGCGCTCGCGGCGCAGACGTTCCTCTTCGCGCTTTTGTGCGTTGCGGTCTACCCGCTCGGCCTTGCTCGTCTCTTTTTCCTGCATTTTGCGCCTCCTACCACAAGTATTATAGCGCGTGGCGGGGAAATTGTCAAGCCTCTTTGGCCGAAAGCTGTTTTTTCGACTTGGAAAATTTTTCCGTCTGCTCGTCCACGAGCATTTTGGCGGCGGGTTGGACCTCGTAATACCCGCGCGAGAGCATCTGCTCAAAGACGCGGAACTGCGTTTTTTCGTGCGCCGAGTAGTTCTTTAAGATCTCTTTGCGGAAGGACGCGGTGCTGCCCTCGGTGAGCGCGGCGTTGTAGTAATCCATGAGAAGTTTTTCGACGTCGAGCATGTCTTGAAGGGCGTCCTTTTCCGAAAGTGTGATGTCCCGCTTCGACTGTTTCATTTGGCGCCTCCCAAAATGGTATAGAGCGCGTTGAAGCGCTGTTCGTGCTGCAGGGCGATCTCCTGCAGCTCCTGCGCGAGGGCGGCGTCGGTGAGGGTATTGGCATAGACGCGCGCCTTTTTGCAGGCCATCTCTTCTCCCGTGAGGACGTGCGTGAGCACATCGAGATCCTTTGCGGTCAGATTGGTCATAAAATTACCTCCTGCTACGGTTGTTCCCAACGCAGGAGGTTTTTATACGTTCGATGGATTTTTGAAGGCCGCGTCTCGGGCATGGTACCCCTGTTTACTGTCCCATATGCGCAAGATACCATTTGCACATCCCCGAAAGCGTGCAACTCGCGCAGGCGGGGCGCTGCGCATGACACACCCTCCGCCCGTGGTAGATGAGCAGGTGGTGCGCCTTGGACCACAGCTCCTTGGGGATGACCTCCATCAGGCCGCGCTCCACGGCTTCGGGCGTCTTGCCCTCGGCCAGCCCGAGGCGGTTTGCCACGCGGAACACATGCGTATCGACGGCGATGGCGTCCCCGCCGAAGGCGACGGAGTAGACGACGTTGGCCGTCTTTCTGCCCACGCCTGCGAGCGTCCGGAGCTCCTCAAGAGTAGAAGGGACCTCCCCGCCGTACTTCTCCACGAGATCGCGGGAGGCGGAGAGGATGTGCGCGGCCTTGTTCCGATAAAATCCGCACGAATAGATGTGTTCCTCGAGCTGCTCCTTGGAGAGCGCGAGCATGCTTTGGGGCGTGTTATGCTCCTTGAAGAGCTCGGCCGTCACTTTGTTGACGCGCTCATCCGTGCACTGCGCCGAGAGGATCACGGCGACGAGCAGCTCATAGGCGCTTTGGTAGCGGAGGGCGGGGCGGGCGTCGGGGTAGAGCCGAAGAAGTTCCGTAAGAATTGCTTGCGTGTCCATATGTCTATTGTAACATACATTTCCGAAGCATGCAAGCGGTCAGGGCCTCTCGTAGAAAAAACCGCCGCCCGAATTTTTCATAAATCCCGCAAACGCGGAATACTGCCTGCCCGCGAGGACGCGCCGCGCCTTGGGATAGAAGGCTTCCTCGAATTTGACGGATACGCCGCATCCCACTCCCGCCTCCTTGGGCGTGGAGACCGCCTGCGCCGAGACCCCCGCCGCCTTGACGCGGGCGAGGAAGTCGAGCGACTGCGCACGGGAGCGAAAAACCGCAAGAATGGTCATAATTTGCACCTGCCTTCGTATAATACAATAGAATTTTTTGGGAGCATGAGCATGATCTATCTCGACAATGCCGCGACGGAGGGCTTCAAACCCGCCGTCGTACAGTCTGCCGTCCTCGCCGCAATGCGCGTGTGCGCCAACCCGGGGCGAAGCGGCCATCGCCTCTCCGTTGCCCAGAGCGAGCACGTCCTCGCCTGCCGCAACTTGCTCTCCGCCCTCTTCGAAGGGTACGGATTCGAGCGCGTCGTCTTTACGCGGAGCTGCACGGAGGCGCTCAATCTCGCCCTATTGGGCACGCTCAAAGAGGGCGACCACGCCGTCGTCACCTGCCTCGAACACAACTCCGTCCTGCGCCCGCTCGCGTGGCTCAAAGAGAACAAAAAGGTGGAGTACTCCGTCGTCCCGCTCGATGAAAACGGAGGCGTCAACGCGGACATGGTGGCCTCCTTTTGCACAGAACGCACCAAACTCGTCGCCGTGACGACGGCCTCCAACGTCACGGGGGAGACGCCCGATCTTGCGGCTGTCCGCGCGGCCATACCTCCGCGGATATTGCTGCTTGCCGACGGCGCGCAGGGGGCAGGGCACCTCGACATCCGCATGCGGACGATGGGCATCGACCTTCTCGCCCTCGCCGGACACAAGGGCCTCCACGCCATCCAGGGGGCGGGCGCATTGCTCTTTTCCGAGCGCGTCGATCCCGCCCCCGTCCTCTTCGGCGGGACGGGCAGCGAGAGCTTTTCCCTCGACATGCCCGCCTTTTATCCCGACCGTTTGGAGGCGGGCACCCTCTCCTATCCCGCGATCTGTTCCCTCTTCGAGGGAGCGCTCCTCGTGAAGGCGGGGCGCGCGGAGGGGGCGCAAAACCTGCTTGCGGTCACGTCCGTGCTCAAAAAGGAACTTCCCGCGCTCGGCTATATCCCGTACTTCCGCCCCAACCCCTGCGGGATCGCCGCCTTCCGCCACGAAAAACTCCCCTCCGAGGAGATCGCGGGCAGGCTCTCCGAGACGTACGACATCGCCGTGCGCGCCGGCCTGCACTGTGCACCGCTCGCCCACAAGGCGCTCGGGACCTTCCCCGACGGGCTGGTCCGCGCCTCCTTCGCCCCCGAGCAGGGCATGGCGGAAGCGCGCGCCCTCCTCTCCGCGCTCCGCAGGATCGCTACATCGATTTGAGCTCTTCGACGAGCTTTTTGAGCCGTTTGCGCTTGACACCGTCGAGCATGGGCGCGACCTGCGCATAGAAGGCGTCGATCTCGGCGTTCGTCAGCGTGCCGTTGCGTTTTCCCTCCACGGCGCGCGCATAGATGTCCTTCACGAGTTCTCCCTCGCTCTTGCCGCGGTACTGCCGTTCCATCTCCTGTGCAAGATCCACCCAGCCGTCCCCTTCGCGGGGCGTGCTTCCCGCCGGCGTGTTTCCCGCCGTAAAACTTGCAAAATCCTTCATGCGTCACCTCTTGCTCCATCCTATGCCGCGAACCCCCGCCCGTGTGCGCGGCATAGCATATGGCATGGAACAATTTCTCGTGCTCTTCTTGATTTTTACGCTCAACGAGGACCCCGCGCTGCGGGAGCGGCTGAAAAATTTCTTAAGTTTTTACCGCGAAAACCGCGAACTCCTCGCCGTGATGACAAAAAATGAGGCACCCATGTCTGAGGGTGCCCCTTCCGAAACCAAGAATTCATCCGCCGCCCCCTTCGGAGAGAACGGCGCAAAAATTTTGGAGGACCTATTAAGCCGTCTCGGCTGAGACGCGGGCGACGACGGCGGCCAGCATCTCGTCTGTACGCCCCGGCAGCGCGGGCGCTTCGATGGCGATTGCGCCGTCCTCTTCGCGCACTCCCGTCCCGTGGATCGTCCTGCCGTTGGGCCAGAAGATCTTGGCGGAGGTCAGCTTCAAAACGTTGCCCTCCCTGTCGGTGTAGTGGGACTGCATGATGCCCTTCCCATACGTCCGCGCGCCGTCCGCACCCGCTTCAAGGAAGATGTGCGAATAGGGCAGCGTCCCATAGGAGATCATGGCGCCGATGAGGCACTCGGAGGCCGAGGCCGTGCGCGCGTCCGCCAAGAGATACAGGCGGGCGCCCTCATCGAATTTTTTCCCGAAGTCGTTGCCGAGGGCCGCAAACGCCGTTTCGCGGCCGTCTTTGTAGCGCGCGATCGCAGCGACGGGATACGCCCCCTTCGCGTCCCGCATGAGATGGGCGGAGATCGCCTGCAACACGCTCATCGCGCCGCCGCCGTTGAGGCGCAAGTCGAGGATGAGGTCGCGCCGCCCGCGCTGCCGCATGTAATCGAGGAGCGCGGAGACCTCGGCCGCCGCGTCGGCATAGAAGGCGTCCAAGCGGAGGTAGGCCACCGTCTCGGGGAGCCCCTCGATGCCGCCGACGGGGTTTTCCGCGATCCCCCGCCCCGCGAGGTAGCGGACCGCGCACCCGCTGTCCCGATAGAGACACTCCGAGAGCGCGTACGCCGCCGACGAGACGCAATAGACCTGCGCGTCGGAGCCGTCGGGGGAAAACCCGCACGAGAGCGCGACGCTGTCCCTTCCCTGCATGAAGGCGACGAGCTCCGTTGCCGTGCCGGGCTTGAGCGAATCCTCCCCTTCCCCGAAGGCATGCAGATACATGCCCGCGCGCAGACCCGCCTCTTCCGCGGGGGAGTTGCCCGCCACGCGGTAGATGCGCACGCCGCCGTTTGCTTCGAGAGAGGTGAAAGTGAGCCCGAGCCCATTCTCCTCTCCCCTGTTCGAAGCGAGGACGGCCTCGTATTCTTCCTTAGTATAATATTCCGAATAGGGATCGAGGGCGAAGGCCTCGAAGATGTCGCCGTAGAGCGCGTCCTCGTCCACGCCGTCGTAAAAATATCTCTCCGCGGTATCCACCGCCCACAGAAGGGCGCGGGCATGCGGGCCGAGCGAGAGGAAATGGCCGATCCACCCCGCCATGAAAAAGACGATGGCCGCCAAGACGCAGACGAGCGCCGTGAGCGCGATCCGCCCGCCCCCCGTCCGCCGTTTGCCCGCGCGGGCCGCTTCGGCGGGGTCCCCCGCGGGATGCGCCCCGGTGCGGGACGCTTCGGAATGTTTCATAGAATGCCTCCTGTACGCTTGCGGGCTCTTGCCCGGGCCGGCCCGATCACGATCCGATGAGCCGCTTCAAGACGGTGATGACGTGAAACGTCACCGCGTCGGAAAATTTGCGGATGTCGAGACCCGTCTCGCGCGCGATCTTCTCGAGACGGTTGGCGAGCGTGTTGCGGTGCATGAAGAGGGCGCGGCTGGCCTCCGAGCTGTTGAGACTGCAGTCTAAGAAGGCCTCGGCTGGGCGGATGAGCTCCTCGTCACCGAGCACCGCGTCGATATTGCCCACCTGAAACTGCTCGAGATAGAGTTTGAGATGATTTTTGGGGACGCCCTCCAAGAGGCGCACGAGCAAAAATTCGCGATAGGAGTGGACGCCGGGTTCGCTGTGGAACATGCGCGCCATGCGCAGAGCCGTCTCGGCCTGTTCGAAGCCCGCCGCGATCTCGTGGAAGGAAGCGACTTCGCACCCCACGCCCACGCTCACACGCACGCCGAGCTCCTCATAGAGGGACTGCGCGAGGAACTCCCCGAATTCGAAGGGCGTCTGCTCGCCGTCCGTCCGCTTGATCACGGCGACGTGCTCCCCGTCCATGCGGAGCGCCGTCTCCCACGGGCCGTCGATACAGCCCTCGATCTGGGAAACGATCTCCTCCGAAAGGCGGTCGCACGCGAGCTCGACGGCAAAGCACGGCGCGTCCTCGAGATGAAAGCGGGAGAGATAGCGATAGGTCCCGAGGCTCCCCCCCTCGCCGCGCAAGATGGTGCGGAGCTCCTCGACGCGGTCCCCCGCGGGCGCACGGTCGGCTTCCGCGGCGATCCCCGAGAGGAGATAGGAGAGCAGCCGCGCGCCGTCCTCCGCCCCGTGCACATAGAGCGTCGTCTCGCGCTCCCCGTAGCGGACGGGAATGGGCTGCTGCCCCGCGCAAGACGGCTCCTCGGAGATCTCCACCCCCGCCTTTTCCCGAATGTCGCGCAGAATGCGCTCGAACTGTGGATCCATGGCTCCCTCCTTCTTATGGATACGAATGCAGGAAAATTATACCACGCCCGCCGAAAAATTGCAAGACGTTCTCCCTTCTTTTTGCATTTCCTTGGGGGAATTCCTTCGAAGGCTTTGCTTTGCGCTTGCGGCGGAGAGCGCCCCGAAGGAGGGCGGATCTTGCCCGCGGAAAGGGCCCGCCGCCGCCCGCCTCGCCCGTTGCGCGGGCATGCGCGACGATTTTCCGAAAATTTCCTGTAAAACTTGAAAAGAAAATGATATTTTTTTTAGGTTGATGATTGACATCGCAAAACTTTCGTGATATAATAGGAAACGCACTATAGGTTTTCATACTTGGAAACGGAGGTTTTTATGGATACTACATACTGCAAGCCGGGCTCCGTGCCCACGGTCAGATACCGCGTCATGGCGATCGTGTTCTTCGTCATCGCGGTCGCGGGTCTCTTCCTCGGATACCTGTCCGCGATCCCGAATGCGTTCTTCCAAAAGTTCTTCTCGCATACGGCCGCCCCGATCTACGGTATCAATGAAGCGTTCGCCTATCCCGTCTCGCTCGAAGGCGTTCAGGGCGCCATCATGCCGGGTTGCCTCCTCGGTTATTGCATCACCGTTCTCAAAGCGCTCTTCACGGGCGGGCTCACCTTCTCGGGAAGCCCTCTGCTCATCATCGAAGAGCTCGCCGGCGTGGCGCAGGTCGCGTTGATCCCCGTGGGCGTGTTGGTCTCGCTCGGGCTTGCGATCGCCGCCAACCTCACGAACGGAAAGGCGTGCAGAGGTTGCGCGATGGTCTGCGGATATGTCGTCCTCGCCACCTATCTCTGGCCCAGCCTCACCGTTCTCTTCTTCGGTGCGGGGACAGCGCTTCACACCCTCACCCTCTTCGGCAAATTCAGCTTCACGGTTGACCCCATCATCATGGGGATCGCGCTTCTGTGCTTTGTCATCCTCGCCGTCGTCACCATCTGCCGCAGAAAGGTTGTCGGGCTCATCCGCGTCATCAACCTCGCCCTTGCCATTGCCATGGCGATCGCGCTCATCTATCCCGGCACGATCACGGCTACCAACGTCGATCTCGTCGTAAATCTCCACGGCAATCTGCACAAGTTCAGCATTTCCTATTACTATTTAGTTCTCATCCTCCTGCTCTTTGCCACCATCGGCATCAGCATCTTCCGCCTCAACGCCAAGAAGTTCTATCAGTTTGAGGCCGTCCTCACGGGCGTTGTGTTCGTCGTCGTCGCCGCGATCTTCATCGAATACATCACGGTCAACGAGAAAGCGCGCTGGTTGATGTTCACGCAGAATCCCGTCGCCGCCAATGTCCTCCTCGTGGGCGCCTTGGTCGCGTTCCTGCTCTCGGTGGAAAATGTCTACCTCGTGTTGCATCGCCGCAAGCAGTTGAAGAAACAGCGTGAAGCCGTGCTCGCCGCCATCGACGAGGAAGAAAAGACGGAGCAGCCCGAGACGCCCGAGGAAGGGGCTCCCGCCGCCTATTCGCAGGCACCCTACCAGCCCTATCCCGCGCCCTACAATGCGCCGGCATATCCTCAACCCGCACCCTACTATCCTCAGCCCATGCCGCAGATGATGCAGATGTCGATGACCCCCGCGGGCCCCGTCTATCCGCCCATGCCGCCCGTCATCGTCCAACAGGCTCCCGCCACGCCTCCCGTGGTCGTCCTGCAGCTCCCCGGCAACGGCCAGCAGCAGCCCGTACAGGTCTCCGCCATGCAGCAGTATCCTTACCCGCAGCAGGCGTATGCACCCGCTTACCCGCAGCCGATGCCCGCACAGCCGCAACCCGCGTTGCAGGAACCGGAACCCCCGGCAAGCGACTTTGCCCGCCGGATGATGGTCCTTGCGGACGAGCCCGCGGAACAGCCCGAGAAGCCTCAGCAGCCCGCGCCCATGCCGCAGCAGCAGGCCGCCGTTCAGCCCGTGGAAACATCCGCCGCGCGCCCGCAGCATGTCGGCCCGCACGACGCCTTCCTCGATACCCTCACGCAGCAGGAATTCACGGAATTCAACAGCCTCTTCATTGAGGGAACGCACGGCGATCTCGGCCTTCCCAAGTATGCCGTCGGGAAGGACAACAAGGCCTTCTTCGCGAAAGTCTTTGCCGCGCTCGGCAAGTTCCGTCCCTATGCTTCCGACGGCTTGCTCGATAAGCTGCTCTCCCAGAAAGCATAACAGCACCTCCTTTATATTTAGTAGAAGTTGCCCCCGGCTCTGTCCGGGGGCAACTTCTATGATCAATCGTTAAATTGTGTAAGGAAAAATCCTCCGAAGGCGGCTCACCGCTGCAGGCGCAAGACCACGCAGATGCCGTCCCGCTCGCTGTAGCTCCGCTTGTCCGCGATCGCGTCGATGAGGTAAAGTCCCCTGCCGCTTTCGGACATGGTATCCGCGAGTTCGCTCTTCTCGGGCGGGCGGAAGCCGTTTTCCCCGCGCACGGTGATGGTGAGCGCGGCGTCGTCGATCGCGTAGGAGAAATACGCCTTCCCGCCGCCGTGCTGAAGCACATTGGAGAGCAACTCCATGGCCACGAGCTTGCCGTTGAAGCAGACCTCCCCGCACGTTTCGAGCTCTCTGACCATCTCCCCGAGCGCCGCTTTGAGCGCCGCGTAGTCCTCGATCACGAACTTCATTCCGCCGCCTCCTTTTGGAGGAGATTGCGAAGTTTGGCGAGCGTCTTTCGCTCGAGCCGGGAGACGCACATCTGCGAGACGTGCATGCGCCCCGCCGTCTCCGCCTGCGAGAGCCCCTCCACGAACCGATGCCGGATGAGGGTACGCTCCGCTTCGCGGAGTTTTTCGAGCGCCGAATTCAGAAGGTCGCGGTTCTCCATCTGCTCGATGCCGCCGTCGTCCGGAGCGGCGATGAGCTCGTGGAAGGTGGTATCGCCGTCGGCAGTCGGCCGGTCGAGGGAGACGACGGTCCCCGCTTCCGCGCCCGAGACCACTTCCTCCTCCGAAACGCCGAGCGCAGACGCGATCTCCTGCGCGGTGGGCTTTCTGCCGAGTTCCACGGTGAGCCGATCGTCCGTATCGCGGATATCCGCCCTCAGTTCGCTCACGGCGCGCGGCAGGTGGATCACGCGGGCATGGTCGCGGAAGTAATTCTTGATCTCGCCCGTGATGGTGGGCGTGATGAAGGTGGAAAACCGCACCCCCCGCGCGGGATCGAAGCGATCCACTCCGCGCATCAAGGCAAGAGAAGCCACCTGCACGAGGTCGTCGTATTCCACGCCCCGCCCGGAGAACTTTTTCGCGATCACCTGCGCGATGTAGAGATAGTTCTCCACGATCTGATTGCGCAGGGCAACGTCGTGCGTCTCATGATATTGTTGGAAGAGTTCTTCCTCGTTCATTTTGAAAACCGGAACGAAACGCGCACAATGCCCGCATCCTTCCGCTCCACAAGGGCGTCCTCCGCGAGCGCGGAAAGAAGGGCTTCCGAGATGTCATCCTCGGGCATGCCCCCTCCAAACGTCGTCTCGCCCGCTCCGAGCACGGCGACAAAGAGCTGCGCGCCGTCCTCCGAAAATTCCACGCGCGCACGGCCGCTCCCCGCATGGAGGAGAAGCAAGAGGCTCTCCGTAACGCACAGTTTGAGGTCCTCGCTGTCGTCGAGGCCGAGGCCGAATGACGCCGCCACGCCGCCCGTCGCCAGCCGGACCGTCGTCATCTGACCGTTTCCGAGCGGAAGTTCCAAAGCAAACAATTCTTTCATGCTTCGATCTCCATGACTTGATCCAGCGCGCAGATGACAAAGAGTTTTTTCAGGCGCGGCGAGAGGCGGCGAATGGTCATCTTGTGGCCGTCCGCTTTGGCCTGTTTGCAGAGTTTGACAAAGGTCCCCAGCGTGGTGGAATCGATAAATTCGAGCTTGAGGCAGTCGAACACGATATCGGACGGCGCCGCCTCATAGAGCGAGGAGACCTCGTGATAAAATTCATTCGCATTGCTTGAATCGATCTCCCCGGCAAGCCCGCATGTGAGCGGGGACCGGGAGAGAATGGTAAGTTCCTGCATAGCGCACCTCCGCCGCAACCGCGGCTTTTCTTTATTATACCACGCCCAAGCGCAAATGCAAAGCGTTTGGGGGGAAATTTTCAACGTTCGAAGATATGATTGAGATCGCAAAGAACGAGATCGGGCGAATCGGGGAAGGCCTTTCTGCTCTCCTCCGTCGTCTCGCCCGAGAGCACAAGGATGCTCCGCATGCCGCAGGCGTTGGCGAAGCGGATGTCCGTGTGCATCCGGTCGCCCACCATACACATCCGCGCGGGGGGAACGCCGTACCGCCGCGCAAGTCCCTCGGCCATGTCGGAATAGGGCTTGCCGATGACGCGGTCTGGCCGCCGCTTCGCGGACTTCTCGAAGAGGGCGAGGAAGCTCCCCACATCGGGCATGGAGCCGTCCTTGGTCGGGCAGACGTCGTCGGGATGGGTCGCGAGGAAGGGCTTGCCTTTGCGGAGAAAATAGTCGAGGCGGCGCAGTTTTTCGAAGGTGAGCTCCACGTCGTAGGCGAGTACGCACACATCGGGGTCCTCTTCCGTAAGACAAATGCCCGCGGCCGCGAATTCCTCCCGCACGGCCTGCGTCGCCACGAGAAAGACGCGCCGCCCCGGGAAATGCGCTTTGAGGTATTCCGCGGTAGCCATGCCCGAGGTATACACCCCGTCGCGCCCGTCGTAGAGCCCGATCCGCCGCAATTTTTCGATGTATTCTCCCTCCGTTTTGGAGGAATTATTGGTGAGGAACACGAGCCGCTTCCCCGCCTCGCGCAGGCGGGAAAGGGTGCGCGGCATCTCCCCGATGGGCCTATCGTCGAGATAGACGGTCCCATCGAGATC
Source organism: uncultured Clostridia bacterium (assembly GCA_947588985.1). Lineage (GTDB taxonomy): Bacteria > Bacillota > Clostridia > Christensenellales > Borkfalkiaceae > Gallimonas. Next base: position 2,010 of record CANQBG010000028.1, on the reverse strand, counting down.
GAGGAGCACGAGCTCCACCGTTTGCATCCATGGACACTGCGAAAACGTCATAACAAAAGCATCGCCGCGTTGGCGAGATAGCCAGTGATCAGCCCGAGGAGCAAGAGTACGGCGACGATCGCGCACCCCCGCTTGGGCGTCTCTTTGAGGAGGATGAAGGAACCGAGCCCCGCGCCCGTCACGAGCCCCGCGACAAGGCCGCCGAACCCGATCCCGCCGAGCGCATACGCTTCCGCCAAAATGACGGAGGCCGCGCAGTTCGGAATGAGCCCGATGAGGGCGCAGACGACGGGTTGCAGCCAATAGGCCGCGCCCTGCATGAGGACGGCGGGGTCCGCCAGCGCAACGGCGAGCCCGAACGCGAAGTTGACGAGCAGCACGAAGGCGGCGATCTTCAGGGCGTGCACGAGCGGCGAGAGCACATACATCGAGAACTTATTTTCCTTCTTGTGCTCACAGGGCGAGAGGTCGTTGCATTCGCATTCGCCGTGCGAATGCACCTCTTCCCCCGCCTCATGGCCGTGCTCATGCTCATGCTCTTGCTCATGCTCTTGCTCATGCTCGTGGCCGTGATCGTGCTCGTGGTGCGCATGATCGTTTTCGAACGCCCGATCGCGGACATGCCCCCCCTCTTTCTTGTCGTCGGGCAGGGGCGCGAGCTGTTTTTCTCCCACGAGGAAGTCCGCGAGATACCCGATCCCCACGGCGAGCACGAACTTCACGCCGACGAGGGCGAGGATGGAAACGAGCTTGGTGAGCCAAGGCGTCTCGGCAAGGAGCAAGACGAGGAGGGCCTCGTCGCTCGTCGTGATGAGGACGGCGAGCAGCGCCCCCACCGTGATGTGGCGATGCCGGTAGAGCTTGGCCGCCATCACGGAAAATCCGCACATGGGGACGATGCCGAGCCCCGCCCCGAGCAGAGGCGCCCACTTGCCCGCGAGCGCGCGGCGCGGCCGACCCACGCCCGTGTTGTGCTCCATGAGCTCGATGAGGATATAGAGCACAAAGAGGAAGGGCAAAAGTTTCAGCGTATCCAAGAGCGCGTCCAATAAGACGTCACCGAAGGTCTCCCACATCTGCGCTTCCTCCTTGAAAGAATTTCTACTCGGTTATGATAGACGATTTTTGCGATTTTGTCAACCGTTTTGCGGGGGTCTTGCCAAAGAGAAAGAGCGCTTGCCGGATGGCAAACGCTCTTTTTTCATAGATTCGGGATCATTCCTCGTCTTTGTTCTCATCGGTGGGAGCCGGAGCCGCCGTTTCCTGCGCCTTGCGCTTGGCTTCCATCTTGGCGTCGTGCTTGGCCTGTTTCTTCATCTCCTTGGTGACGACGCGGGCCTTATCGATCATCGCCTGCATCTCCTGCGGTGTAGGAGGAACGAACGCCGCACCCTCTGCGTTTTCGGGGATGACGTCGTAGTGCTCATCGCGTTCGAGCATGGTGGCCTCGGTGTAGCCGTCGAAGAGGTGGATGTGGCGCGCGTCGAACGCAAGTTCCACAACGCTGCCGAGTTCCACGGTGGCACGGGAGGAGATCTTCGCGACCATCTGCGCCGCGGAATCGACGATGGAGCTCTTCTCGCTCTCATAGTCTACATCGCAGTAGATCTGCATTTCGGCGCCGAGTTTTTCGATGACTTCGATCTTCGCCTTCACGACGGTATCGGGAGAGGTCTCGATGAAGCGCTGGTCCTCGTGAATATCCTCGGGACGAACGCCGAGCGTGACTTCCTTCCCGGTGTTGAGATATTGGTCGATATTCTTGATCTTGGCAACGACCGTCTCGGGGAGAAGGATCTTGTTGCCGCCGATGAAGTTGACGTAGACCTTGCCGTCCTCTTCGGTGAGGGTGGACTTCTTGAAGAAGTTCATCTGAGGGGTGCCGATGAAGCCGGCGACGAAGAGGTTGATGGGATAGTCGTAGAGGTTCTGCGGCGTATCGACCTGCTGCATGAAGCCGTCTTTCATAACGACGATACGGGTGCCCATCGTCATGGCCTCGATCTGGTC
>CANQBG010000027.1 GCA_947588985.1 uncultured Clostridia bacterium | reverse complement strand
CTTCCCCTCTACACGACGATGCTCAAGATCGACACCTCCCTCTATGAGGCGAGCGCCGACCTCGGGGCAAGCGCCTTTACGACGTTTACCCGCATCACCGTTCCCCTCTCCATGCCCGGCATCATGAGCGGCGTGACGATGGTATTTTTGCCCTCGATGACAAATTACGTCGTCTCGGACATGCTCGGCAATGCCAAAGTGACCATCGTCGGGAAATTCATCTACGACTACTTCGGCAACGATTGGCACATGGGCTCGATGGTCGCGCTCGTGCTCCTCGTCGTCGTCTTTGTCTCTACTTGGCTGACGGGCGGCTTTAAGTCCGAAGAAAATGTACGGGGGGCAAACTTATGAATCGAAAGAAAACAGTCTACAGCTGTCTCAAAGCGCTCTTTGTGGGGCTCGTGTTGCTCTTTTTATACGCGCCCATCCTGCTGCTTGCCGTGTACAGCTTTGATAAGACCAACATGATCGGCCGCTTCGAGGGCTTCTCCTTCACCCACTATTCCGCCCTCTTTGCCGATCCCAAAGTGCTCGGCATGATCGGGAATACCTTCCTGCTCGCCTTCCTCGCCGCGCTCCTCTCCACCGTCCTCGGGACGCTCGGGGCGCTCGGCATGTTCTACTGCAAGAAGCGGGTGAAGGCGGCCATCCACGGCGTCTCGCAGATCCCCGTCATCAATGCGGAGATTGTCACCGCGCTTGCGCTCGCCGTCACCTTCGTCGCCGTGGGGGTGGGGAAATCCTACTTCACCTTGCTCATCGGGCATATGGTCATCTGCACACCCTTCGTGGTGCTCTCCGTCATGCCCAAGCTCAAGCAGATGGACAACTCCCTCTATGAGGCCGCCCTCGACCTCGGCGCCTCCCCCGCCAAGGCCCTCTTCCAAGTCGTGCTGCCGCAGATCATCCCGGGGGTCATCTCTGGCTTCATGCTCGCCGTCACCCTCTCCCTCGACGACTATATCGTGACGATGTACACCCGCCCCACGGGATTTGAGACCATCTCGACTTACGTCTACAACGCGACGACCAAGGGCAACGCCCACACGGCCGTGACGCTCGCCTCCTTCTGGGCGCTCACGACGCTCATCTTCATCGTCATCCTGCTCTTCGTCGTCATCTCTAATCTCACGGGGCGCAAGAAAAAGGAGGGAAAGCAATGAACGCCAAAAAAGTTGTGAGCCTCGCCCTTGCGGGGGCCTTCCTCCTCCCCTCCCTCACCGCGCTCGGCGGGTGCGGCAGCGGCGATACCGTCGTTTTGCGCGTCTATAATTGGGAGGAATACATCGACGAGGGCGGAACAGGCACCTTCATCTATGATGAACTGCATGAATTCGACGAGGACGGGGAGCCCGTCACCGAGAATGGAAAACACGTGCACATCGACTCCGACATCGTGGACGACGACTACAAGGCGTGGTATCTGCAGGAGATGGGAAAGGAGCTCTCCCCCGAGGGGCCGAGAGTGCTCGACGACTTCTGCCTTTGGTACGAGCGCAACTACGGGCAGAAGATCCGCGTGGAGTATTCCACCTTCGGCACCAACGAGGATATGTATAACGAGATCGTGCTCGGCAACGAATACGACCTCCTCTGCCCTTCCGACTACATGATCATGAAGCTCGCCGCGGAGGGACGGCTGGAAAAGTACGACGATACCTTCTTCGACGCCGAAGATCCCCTCAACTACTACGTCCGCAACGTCTCCCCCTTCATCGCGGAAAAATTCGCGAACAATGCGGGTCTTGCCATCCGGGAGGATGAGGCGGGCGAGCCCATCGTCTGGCGGGACTACGCCGCGGGCTACATGTGGGGCACGACGGGGTTCGTCTATAATCCCGACGCCTTGAAAGACGGCGAGCTCGAAGAGCTCCTGCAGGACGCGGGCTGGCAGATCTTCACGGACAGCCGCGTCGCGGGGAAGATCACCGCAAAGGACAACGTGCGCGATACCTACTTTGCCGCCCTCGGCGTAGCCTATCAAGACGCCCTCCTCGCCCTCGACGAGGACGCGGAGGACTACATCGAACAGCTCACCGCCATCTTCAACGCCACCGACGAAAAGACGGTCGCGGAAGTCGAGCCCGTCCTCATGGACATCAAGAAGAATATCTACAGCTTTGAGACGGACACGGGCAAATCGGACATGGTCAACGGCAAGATCTGGCTCAACTATGCGTGGAGCGGGGACGCCGTGTATGCCCTCGACCTCGCGGAGAGCGGCGAGACGGAGGACGGCGAAGAGGAAGAGGCCATGCTTCTCAATTACTACGTCCCCAAGGCGGGCACCAACCTGTGGTTCGACGGCTGGGTCATGCCCAAGGGCGCGAATAAGCAGGCGGCGCAGGCCTTCGTCAACTTCCTCTCCATGCCCCAAAACGCCATGCGCAACAGCTATTATATCGGCTACACCTCCGTCATCGCGGGCGAGGAGATGGAGATGCTGGATTACGCCGACTACCTCTATGGCGAGGAGGAAGGCACGGAGGACACCGTGGACTACGACCTCTCCTACTTCTTCGGCGGCGAGGCCTCCATCCTCGCGGACATCGAACAGGCTACCTGCCGCCAGCTCTACGCGCAGTACCCCACTCCCGACGTCATCGCCCACTGCGCCGTGATGGACTACTACGACAGGGAGGCGAGCGTGCGCATCAACGAGCTGTGGTCGCGTGTGCGCGCCGAGACGCTCGACGCATGGGCCATCATCGTGATCATCGTCACCGTCCTCGCGATCGCCGCCTGCGCGGTGTTCGTCAAATTCGAAGGGAAGATCGACTTCTTCCGCGCAAAGCCCAAGAAAGGCTACAAACTCATCAAGCAAGAGGATCCCAACCGGCTTTGAACTTTCCGATAAACGGCGCCGCGCCCGACCATTGGTCGGGCGCGGCGTTTTGCTTTATGGAATTATTTCCGTTCGATGACGTTTGTCCCCTTGCTGCCGAGAAGGGGTGCGACGCGTTCGAACTCGTAGGGCGGGATGAGGAACTCGAAGGGCTCGCTTCCCCGCACGGAGACGGCGTAATAGGGCTTGACGGTAAATTGGTCGCCATCGGCGGGGCGGATCTTATACTTCCTGTAAGGCCCCGTGCCGCAGGGGATCTCCTTGTTCCAGAAGCGGAACGCGATCCTGCGCTTGACGCATGCGACCGCCTCGATGCGCTCATAGGGAATGCGCACGACGTTTCCGAGCGTCGCGATGCACAGCGCGTCTTGGTCCGGATAATAGCTTACGGCCTTGTTGGAAATGACGGTCATACGGAACTTGCCGCGCACGGGGACGAAGAGGTCGGCCGTGATCGCGGTCTCCGGCACGGAGAAGTTTTCCGCGATCTCCCGTTCGAGGCGCGTACAGCGGTCGTTGAGATCTGCGATCGCGGGGCTTGCCATCACGCGCCGCTTCCGGAGGATATCGAAAATAAAAAGGATACCTGCAACGAGCAGCGCCCCCGCGCCGAAGCCGATGAAGTACCAAAATCCGTTCGTTACCATCTCGGAAAAGGGAACTTCGGCGTCTGCAAGCGCGTCTAACGCACCGCCGAGAAGGCATGTGCCGATGAGCGCGCAGATAAGCTCCACGATGCGGAGCACAAGCGGAAGCGTGGCCGCCTTCTGTGCGGAATCGGCCTCGGCCCCCATCGCCGCGAGTTTCGCCGCGAGCGCGGAGTCTGCGCGGCGGACGACAAATTCCGCGCCGTCGATCGTAAGGCCCATCCGCGAAGTCGTCTCGTCGTAGGAAAAGATGTTTTTGATCTTCTGCTTTGCCATTTCTCTCTCCGTTTGTCCGAAGGATCTCGGGCGGCGAAGTTAACGTTCTACGCGCGTCAGGAGCACTTCGCGGCCACCGAGCGTCGCCTCAATATTGATGCGGAAAAGGCCTCCGACGGTGACGTGCGCCTTGAATTCTTCGCCGTCGACGGTCGCATGAAGCGTCGCGCGGCGCAACGAACGCCCCGAGAGCTGTTCCTCGAGCGCGCCGTCTACATACAAAAGCATCCCCGTTGCCATGATCTTCACGGCTACCTCATGGCTGTGGACCGCAAAGACATACGTCCGCCTGAAGCGTAGCTGCACAACCAGCGCGACGGCAACCGCGATGAAGATTACGCCGCTAAAGACCAAAGAAACGATCATCGGTTCCATTCCGTCCATAATTCCCTCCGCGCCCTGCCCTTTTACAAGGCGCACCCGTTTATGAAAGGCCCTCAGCGGGCCAAACCCGTCGTCTAAGAGCACATTTATACCAACGTAAATAGTATTATGCCACGCATAATACCTCACAAAATGCGCTTTAATTGGGGGTTTCGTCCCCTTCACCTGCCCCTTTCTTGCCCTTCCTCTTCCGCACCGCGTCGGTGAGGAGGAACTCGATCTGCCCGTTGAGCGAGCGGAAATCTTCCTCCGCCCAGCGCATGAGTTCGGCATAGAGCGAGGGAGACAGCCGAAGCGGCACTTGCTTTTTGTTTTTCTCCGTCTCCTTCATTTCTCCTCCTCGGCAAGTTTTTCTCTGAGCTGCGCCTCCAAGGGGCGCGCCTTCCTTCGGTAACACGCGAACATGATCATCCAGATGATCAGCGACAGGATCGCCGCAGGGACGAGAAGCGCCATAATAGAACTTCCGATGCAATCGGCAAGGACGGTCCCCTCCCCCGTGAAATACCCGATAAGCCCAAGGACGAGGCCGCCCGCGACGGAGGCGACGAGGAAGGCGAGAAACATTCCGTTCCCCCTCCTCTGCGATCTGATCCACGCAGTTTGCAGCCTTCTTCGGATGTCGTCCGTCTCCCCTTTTGTGAGCTTCTCCTCGTTGCGCCTGTAAATTTCGTTCTTCTTCGCCTCAAGCGGCAAGAGCAAGGCAAAGAGTACGCCCGTCGCCGTGACGAGGACGCTTCCCGCGAGTAGCCATGAGACCGTCGAGCCGAGCCTATTCCATAAATCGCCCAAAAGCATGGGCAAGACGATGGCGACGCCCAATGCGAAGCCGACCGAAAATCCGATGATGCCGCTGCGCCGATCGATGGCGCGGAACTCCTCTCTCTCCACGCCGTCCTTTAAGAACAGCGCGACGGAGACGGGAAGCTGGGAGAATCCGCGGGCGTTTTCCGCCTCGGCGGCGATCTTCCTCTCGGAAAGGCAGAGCTTCTCGCGCTTGAGCTCCCCGATCTCCTTCTCCGCACGCTCGTAGAGCGCCGCACGGGCGCGGCCCTCCGCCACCGTCTGCATGCCCGAAGCGACGGCCGAAAGGACGCCGAACACAATACAGGCGATGAGCAACACAAAAGAAGGAAGCGAATAGACCACGCAGACGATCGCCGTCACCGCGAGGAGGACATAGGAGAGCCCCGTGAGCGCCATGGCGATCCTCCGGAGCGCGCCGCGCTTTCCGAGCGTTTCCGTCCACACGGCATAGAGCGTTTCGCTGCGGGCGCGTTCTTCCCCGCGCAGTTCGAGTGCGTTTGCCGCGCTCTGGAGCTCTACGAGGACGCGAAGATACGCGACTTCATACCATTTGAGCGCCACGCTCGCCGCCCCGAACAGGACGCCGAGCACGGAGAAGGCGACGGTGAGCGGGACGTTCTCCACGGCGAAGGTAAAGAGGACGGGCAAAAGGGCGAGGACGGCCCCGATGAGGCCGAATACCATCGCGACGCGGCGAAATCTCGCCATATTTTCGGCGCGGACGCCCGTGAGATACAATCGGATGAATTCCTCCATGCCTCTCTCACTTCCCGAACATGAATTTTTCGCTCGACAACAACTTTGCGATCGCAAAGATGAGCAGTGCGGTGTAGACGAGGTTGATCCCCACCGAGAGGAGGGCGTTGAGCACAGGCAGTCCGCCCTGCAACACGCCCTGCATGGCGACGACGGCATTGAAGATGGGCACGACCGTCACCCAGCTTCCCATGGTGGGCAAAAACGACGTGACGAGAGAGAGCACCATCGTGAAGATCATGAGCACGCCCGTATAGGCGGAGGCCTCCTTCACGGAGCGCGAGAGGGCGGAGACCGCCGCGATCCCGCCCACGATGAGCGGCACGGTGCTCAGAATGAGCAGGAGCAGGAGAACGTAGCTCCAGACGGAATAGTCGCCCAAAAATCCGAGCGAGAAGCCCATGAGTTTGGGCATGGAGAGCGCGACGCCCAAAAAGCTCGAGACGGCGCCGATCATGGAGATGCAGGAGAGCGGAATGACCTTCCCGAGGGCGATGTGCGAACGTTTTGCCGAAGTGACAAGGATGGTGGAAAGCGTTCCACGCTCCTTCTCCCCCGCCACCGATTCGAGGGTGACGGACATACACGCCGAGAAGATAAAGCAGACGATGAGCATGGGAAGGAGCGTAGATAAGAATTCCGCCCCTACCGCCGTGTCCTCCTTGACCGTCTCTTCCTCGATGAGAAAGCGCATGCCCATGCCGGTGAGGACGGCGGAGGCGAGGGATTCGAAGTAGAAGCTATCCTCGCTGCCGTGATCGTAGACGATGCTCACGCTGCCGCCCTCTTGGAGCGGATCGAAGTTCTCCGAAAATTTGAGGATGGCGGTCGCCTCCCCTTCCTTGACGGCGGCGCGGGCCTCCTCCTCGTTTTCGAGCGGGAGCCACTCCACCTTGTCGCCGTTTTCCGCGAGGATCTGCTCGATGGCGACGGTGACGGCGGAACTTCCCGAAAGGTACACTTTGAACTCTCGGGCCTCATCCCCATACGCGATTTCCCCGATGAACGTGTAGAGAAGGAAGATGAGGAGCCCCGGGAGCAGCATCGTGACGATGAGGCGAGGGTCGTGGAAGAAGCGGTGGAACTCCTTCTTCATGAGCGCAAGAAGTTTCATACGATCTCCCCCTTTCTCTCTTGATAGAGCGCGAAGAAACTCTTTTCGAGGTCGCCGTCTGCAACCTCTGCAAGCGTCCCCTCAGCGGCGAGTGTGCCGTCGATGATGATCCCCACGCGGTCGCAGAGCTTCTCGACGAGGGAGAAGATGTGCGTGGAAAGGAGAATGCTCTTGCCCATCGCCTTGAGTTCCGCGAGGAAGTCTGTGACGACTTTCGCCGTGAGCACGTCGAGCCCGTTGGTTGGTTCATCGAAGATGACGACCTCGGGGTCGTGGACGATGGAGATGACGAGCGAGACCTTTTGCAACATGCCCGTGGAGAGATTCTTGACCTGCACCTCGGCAAACTTATCGATGCCGAACCGGGCGAAGAGTTCTTGTTTCCTCTCCGCAAGGACGCCCTTCTCCACGCCGTGCATCGCGCCGAAGAAGTCGAAGAGGTAGTCGGGCGTGAAGAAGCCCTCGAGCTTTAAGTCGCTCGTCAGAAATCCCACGACGTCTCGCACCTTCTCGGGTTCTTTCACGATGGAATGGCCGGCAAGGAAGGCGTCGCCCGCGTCCGGCTTTATGAGCGTGGAGAGCATGCGGAGCGTCGTCGTCTTACCCGCGCCGTTGGGGCCCAAAAGACCGTAGATCTCGCCGCGGTAGGCCGAAAACGAGAGGCCGTTCACCGCGACGCGACGGGGCTCCCCCGTCTTTTCGATGCGCTGTTGTTTTTTGGAGAGCGTGAAGGTCTTTTTGAGCCCCTCCGCCCGTACGATCTCTTCCATAAACGTTTCCTCAGTCTCCGATCTCCTCGTAGACAATAAATTCATTTTCGGTCATAAACACGCTGTATTCTGCGCGGAACTGCCTTGCGGCGCAAAGATTGGAATAGAGCTTTTTATCGAGGACAAACTTCTTTCCGCGGAGCGAAACGAGCTCGGCCTCGGTCATTTTGCGGCGTACATTCGGCTTGTCGAAGATCTCCATGAGTTCATCGTCGGAATTTAACTTTGCAATCTGCCTGACCCCGTCCGAGACATACGTCGCACCTTCATCCGAGATCAGCCCCGCAAGAATGATTTCCCGTACCGTCGCGCCCTCGTACTGATCGACGACAAAACATTTGCCGCGCTTCGGGACAGACAGATCGTAGGGCTTGCCGTAGGACATGTACCAGAGCAAGACGGTGCAACCGGCTTCTGCGAACTTCACGTCGAACCTTGTGCGCTCCTCCTCCGTCTGTTTTTGCTTCGCCCGATTGCTCCATACCGTCACAAAAGCGGCAAGCGCAAAGAGAAAGATGGAAAGCGCGATCCCATACATGAAGGGCATATCGCGCCAAAACCCGATCCCGAAGCCGACTACGGCGGCGATCAACGCTATGGTAGCCAAGGCGATCCCGATCAACCACTTCATAAGGCCGAATCCTCCCGTGCCCACTTCACCCCTCACGGAATTTTTCCACCAAGGAAAAATTCGTGAACAAGTTCCGATTATGTGCGCGAGCAAAACCACGCTTTTGCGCTGCGCGACCCAATTTGCCGAACTCTTTCGGCTTCTTGACTTTGAGAACAGACAAAGTTGTGGCCGACGGGGCTGTGAGATGTACCAACCTAACCCCTCACGGAATTTTTCCACCAAGGAAAAATTCGTGAACAAGTTCCGATTATGTGCGCGAGCAAAACCACGCTTTTGCGCTGCGCGACCCAATTTGCCGAACCCTTTCGGCTTCTTGTCTTTGAGAACAGACAAGATTGTGGCCGACGGGGCTGTGAGATGTACTTTCCTAACCCCTCACGGAAATTTCTTGGAACAAGAAATTTCGTGAATTTTTAGTAGATGCTTCCCGTGCCGACGACGGGCTGGGCGTCGCGGTTGCCGCAGAGGACGACGAGAAGATTGGAGACCATCTGGGCCTTGCGTTCGTCGTCGAGTTCCACGATCTCCTCCTCGGAGAGCTTGTTGAGGGCCATCTGCACCATGGAGACGGCGCCTTCGACGATCTTCTGCCGCGCGGCGATGATGGCCGAAGCCTGTTGCCGCTGGAGCATGGCCGCCGCGATCTCGGGCGCGTAGGCGAGGTGGGAGATGCGGGCCTCCAAGATCTCAATGCCCGCGACGAGGGTACGCTGCTGTAATTCTTCCCGAAGGACGGCCGCGATCTCCTGCGCACTGCCGCGGAGCGAGGTCTCGTCGCCGTTCGTGGAGACGTCGTAAGGATACTGCCGCGCCACTTGGCGAATGGCTGCGTCGCACTGCGTGGAGAGATAGGCCATGTAATTTTCGACGTTAAAGACGGCGCGGGCCGTGTTCGTGATGCGCCAGATGACGACGACGGAGATCTCGATGGGATTGCCCTCCTCGTCGTTGACCTTCTGCTTGTCGTTGTTGAGCGTCATGGCCTTTAAGGAAAGTTTGCGCGCAAAGGCCGTCGAGGCGCTCGCAGGGTTGACGGACGAGCAGAACGGATTCACCCAATAGAAGCCGTCGCGCTTGAGGGTGCCGTAGTATTTGCCGAAGAGCGTGAGGACGTAGGCCTCGTTGGGCTGCAGGAGGCGCAGGCCGCGCAGAAAAATGCCCCCGGCAACGAGGAACAGGATGGACAGCGGCAAGGCGATCCCGATGACGATGCCCGAACCGGTGTCTGCATTGGTGCCGATGACGATGCCCGCAAGGCCTAAAACGATGAGGCCGATCGAGACGAAGAGCATCACCCACCCGTTTTTCTCGCGTGCGGTCTTCTCGGTGATCCGATCGAATTCCTTGACTTCAAGTTCTTGATTTTGCATAATTCCCTCCGAAAAGTGATATCATTTTGATATCATAAATATATCACCGTTCGGGAGCGTTGTCAAGCGTTTTTCGCAAAAATTTTCCGCTTTCCGCACAAAAAAAAGACGGCCTGCGCCGCCCTTTCCCGAGCAATTCTAAATAGGTACGATTCCACAATATAATATCCCCGATCGAGGGATCGGGTGCGCATATGTCCCCTCTTCAAACCGAGCCGCACAGTTTCTTCAAGATCTCGCGGCAGGCGAGTTTGCAGTGTTCATAGGTGAGACCGCCTTGAAAATAGGCCGTGTAGGGCGCGCGGATGGGCGCGTCGGCGGAGAGTTCGATGCTCGCTCCCGCCACAAAGGTGCCCGCGGCCATGATGACCTTGGAATCGTAGCCGGGCATATCCCACGGCTCGAGCTTCACAAAGCTATCGACGGGCGAGACGTCCTGCACCGATTGAATGAAGGCGCACAGCTGCTCGGGCGTATCGAAGCGAATGGCGCGGGTGATATCCGCGAGGGGCGCGGAGGTGGCGGGGAAGTTCTCATAGCCGAGCTCCTCCATGCACTTCCCGATGAGAAGTCCCCCCTTCAGCGCCTGCGCAACAACGTGCGGCGCGAGGAAAAATCCCTGATAGAACTGCTGGTAGCCATAGGCATACGAGCCGATCTCCCCCCCGACGGAGGGCGCGGTGAGGCGGTTTTCGCACATGCGGATATATTCCTCTCTCCCCGCGATGTAGCCGCCCGTGGGAGCGAGCCCGCCCCCGGGATTCTTGATGAGACTGCCCACGATGAGGTCGGCCCCGGCTTCCGTCGGCTCCTTCCGCTCGACAAATTCGCCGTAGCAGTTATCGACGAAGATGCAGCCCTTGAAGCCCGCTTGGCGCACAAAGTCGCACATATCCTCGATTTCGGAGACGGTGAAGGCGTCACGGAGGTCGTAGCCGCGGGAGCGCTGGATGTAGACCATGCGGTATTCTGTCTGACATAATACTCTCTTTGCGGCCGCATAATCGACCTTTCCCGCGCCATTGAGGGGCAAAATATCGTAGGTGACGCCGAAATCGGCAAGGGATCCGTTGCCCTTCCCCCAGATGACGCCGCGGATAGTATCGTAGGGCTCGCCCGTGAGAAATAAGATCCTATCTTGCGGGCGGAGGACGCCGAAGAGCGCGACGGTAAGCGTGTGCGTGCCCGAGAGCAGCGCGGGCGAGACGATGGCACGCTCCGCCCCGAAGGCGTCCGCATAGACCCTTCCGAGCGCTTCTCTCCCCTCGTCCCCGTAGCCGTAGCCCGTGGAGGGAAGGAAATGCCGGAGGGCGATCTGCTCCTTGCGGAAGGCGGAAAGCACCTTTTCCTGGTTGAAGAGCGAAACTTCGTCGATGGCGCGGAACTTGGGTGCGAGCGCCGCTTCGGCGGCCTCAATGCGTTCGGAAATGTTCATAGAGCTTTATGACCTCACTTGCGCCCTCTTCGGGCCGAATGGAATGTAAATTTTGCGTGCGTTTGAAGAAGGTGCACTGCCGCTTGGCATAATTGCGGGTATTTTTCGCTATTATGTCACGCAGAGTACTTAAATTATTGCCGTTTTTCAAAAATTCGACCGTCTCTTTGTAGCCGATCCCCTGCATACTCTGCGCCGAAGCGGGGACGCCCGCAGCAAGGAGGGCGCGCACTTCCTCCACGAGCCCCGCCGAGAGCATCTCTTCCGTGCGGCGTTCGATGCGACGGTAGAGCTCCTCGCGGGGATACGCATAGGAGACGGCGACGAAGGGAAACCGCGGCGCATTGCCGTCGTGCTGTTCGGATTTCCGCTTTCCCGTCTGTTCGTAGATCTCGAGGGCGCGGATGACGCGCTTTACGTCGTTTGCGTGCAGCTTTTGCGCGCTCTCGGGATCGACGGCCATGAGGCGGGCATGGACGGCCATATTCCCCTCTTCCCGCGCGAGCGTTTCGTACTTTTCCCGGATCTCGGGCGAGGCGGGCGCGCCGCCATAGGCGTGGGAATACAGGACGGCGTTCAGATAGAACCCCGTGCCGCCCACGAGGACGGGCGTCTTTCCCCGCGCGAGGATGTCCTCGACGGCGGGAATCGCGCGCCGCTCGTAGTCGCTGACGGAGAACGCTTCGCGGGGGTCCGCAACGTCGATGAGGTGATGCGGGATCCCCCTTCTCTCCTCCGCCGTCGGCTTGGCCGTGCCGATGTTCAGGCCGCGGTAGACGAGAAAGGCGTCGAAATTGACGATCTCCCCGCCGAGCGCCTCTGCACAGGCGACGGAGAGGGCCGTCTTGCCCGAGGCCGTGGGGCCGCAGATGACGAGAAGATCTTTCATACGATACGCTTGAAGAGCTTTTCGAACTCGCTCTTCTTGAGGTGGACGGCGACGGGGCGCCCGTGCGGGCACTTTAAGCCCATGTCCCCGTTCATGCGCTCCAAAAGGGCGCGGACTTCCTGCTCGGTGAGCGAATTTCCCCCCTTCACGGCCGCCTTACAGGCCGCGGAGGCGAGTTTGTCCTTGAGAAGGTCCCCGAGCTTGATGGCGCGGAGGCTCTCGTAACTCTCGAGGATCTCCCCGAAGAAGGCGGCAAGGTCGATGCCGAGAAGATCGGAGGGCACGGCCGTCACGCGGAAGGTGTCCGTCCCGAACGCCCCGATCTCGAAGCCGAGCTCTTCGAGGAGCCCGAAGTTCTTTTCGAGGAAGGAAAACTCCTGCCCGTTCACCGTCTGCGTATAGGGCATGAGCATGGGCTGGGAGACGACGGCGCGGTTTGCGAGCTTTTCGCGGAGTTTATCGTAGATGATGCGCTCGTGTGCGGCGTGCTGGTCCACGATGTAGGCGTCGTCTCCGCATTCATAGAAGAGATACGTCCTGAAGAGCTCCCCCTTGAATTCGAGGGACTTGGGATCGACGTATTGCTGCTTTTTCTCCTGTTCGCGGAGGAATCTGCGGTTCTCCTCGAAGGCGTCCGCCTCGGACGAGGCGACGGAGAGCACCTCCGGGGCATGGATGGGCCCACGGCGCGTGGGACCCACGTTCCCCGTGACGGGGATCTCAAACTGAAGCTCCTTCTTGGCCTGTTCATACGTCATGACGGGCGCGGGGGCGGGCCGGGGGAGTTCCTCCGCCTTGGGAGAAGGATCAGGCTTGGCCTGCGGCCCCTCGGCGGGAAGGGCGGGAGCGATCGAAGCCTCCTCTGCCTTTTGCGCCCTGCGTCCGTTTTCCACGAGATATTCGAGGGCACGGGAATTGCCGTCTAAGACCGACAAGACGACGGAGTACACGCTCCCATAGATGACCTGGTTATCGGCAAAGCGCACGTCCGCCTTGTTGGGGTGCACGTTGACATCTACGATCTCGGGCGGGACGTCGAGGAAGAGCACATAAAAGGGATATTGCCGCTTCATGAGGTAGCTCGCATAGGCATTGGAGATCGCCGCCGAAACCGTTTGGTTGACGACGTATCTCCCGTTGACGAAGAGGCTCTGATAGGTGCGGTTGGGCTTGGAATAGAAGCGGTTGCCGATGAAGCCGGAGAGGCGGATCCCGTGCTTATCGGCGTCGATCTCAAGGAGGTTGCGGAGGACGTCCGTCCCGTAGATCGCGGCGAGCGCGGGGGCAAGGCCGTCTCCATAGGTATGGTACTTCCGCTTGCCGTTCGCGATGTAGGTGAAGGAGATCTCGGGGCGGGAGAGGAGGAAGCGGGCCATCATCGAGGAGACGTCGGCCTCCTCCTGCGCATCGGATTTGAGGAATTTGAGGCGCGCGGGCGTGTTGAAAAAGAGGTCCTCCACGGTGACTTCCGTCCCCTTTGCGCCCGCAGCGGGCTGAATTTTTCCGAGTACGCCCCCTTCCGCCGCCAGCGAATAGGCCTCCCCCTCTTCGGTGCGGGAGACGATCTTCATGCGGGAGACGGAGGCGATGGAGGCGATGGCTTCCCCGCGGAAGCCGAGCGTTTGGACGCCGAAGAGATCGGCCGCCGACTTGAGTTTGCTCGTGGCATGGGGATGATAGGCGTTTACAAGGTCGTCGCGCTCGATGCCGCCGCCGTTATCGGTGACGCGCACGAGAGACTTTCCGCCGCCCGAAATTTCCACGGTGATCTCCGTCGCGCCCGCGTCGATGGCGTTTTCCACGAGCTCCTTGACGACGGAATAGGGGCGATCGACGACCTCCCCCGCCGCGATCTGGTTATAGACCTCTGCGCCGAGAATATGGATCTTCACTTGAGTTTCTCCTTCCATTCCGATAGGATGGCGAGCGCCTGAAGCGGGGTCAAGACGTTGACGTCGATCCCCTTCAGCTCTTCCTTGAGGTTGACGGTCTCCTCCTCTTCCTCTGCGGGTTCTTCCTCCTTGGGCCGCCGCCCCTCCTTCTTCTCGAGGGAGCGGAGGATGACCTTGGCGCGGTCGGTGACGGCTGCGGGAACGCCGGCGAGCGAGGCTACCTCCACGCCGAAACTGCGGGAGGCACCGCCGCGGACGATCTTGCGCAAAAAGACGATGGATCCCGCGATCTCCCGCACGCCGATCTTATAGTTCTTCACGCCGGCGAGCTTGCCCTCGAGCTCGGTGAGCTCGTGGTAGTGCGTCGCAAAGAGGGTGCGCGCCTTCAGATTTTCGGTGAGATATTCGACGACCGACCATGCGATGGAGAGGCCGTCGAAGGTGCTCGTCCCCCTTCCCACCTCATCTAAAATGACAAGGCTTCGGGGCGTGGCGTTGCGCAGGATGTTTGCTACCTCCGTCATCTCGACCATGAAGGTGCTCCTGTCGAGGATGAGGTTGTCGCTCGCGCCGATGCGGGTGAAGATGGCGTCGGTGAGCGGGATCTCGGCGCGCTTGGCGGGCACGAAGCTCCCGATGTGCGCCATAAACGTGATGAGGGCTACCTGCCGAAGATAGGTGGACTTACCCGCCATGTTGGGGCCGGTGATGATCATCGTGCGGTTTTCATCGCCGTCTAAGAGGCAGTCGTTGGGGACAAAGCGCTCCTTTGTGAGCTTTTCGACGACGGGATGCCTCCCCTCCTCGATCTTGAGTTCCCCTTCCTCCTTGATGATGGGACGGACGTATTTATTCTCCTTAGCGACGGTCGCGAGGGAGACGATGCAATCGAGACGGGCCACGGAGGAGGCAACAAGTTGCAGGACGGGAATATTCTTTACGAGCACTTCCAGGATCTCTCCGTAGAGCCGTTCCTGCAGACGGACCGCCTCCTCTTCCCCGCCGAGAATTTTATCCTCCAACTCCTTTAACTCCTCGCTGATATACCGTTCGCCGCCCGTAAGCGTCTGCTTGCGCGTGTAGGTGTAGGGAACGCGGTCCTTGAAGGAGTTGCTGACCTCGATATAGTAGCCGAACACGCGGTTATAGCCCACCTTGAGGGTGCGGATGCCCGTGCGCTCGCGCTCGCGCACCTCGAGGGCGTTGAGCATGTCCTGCCCGTGCAGTTTGAGGTCGCGCAGTTCGTCGAGGCGGGCATTGTAGCCGCCGCGGATGTAGTTCCCCTCCTTCAGGGTCGAGGCCGAAGGGTCGATCGCGCGGTCTAAGAGCGAGCAGATCTCCTTGGTGTCCACGAGCCCCCCGGCGATCTCGTTGAGGAGCGACGAGGAAAATCCCGTAAGCTGAAAGCGGAGGTTGGGGATGACGGCAAGCGACGAGGAGAGCGCGAGACAGTCGTTGGGCTGAAGGTTGCCGTTGGAGACTCTGCCCGTGAGGCGCTCGATGTCGCGCACGCCGGTGAGCATATCGGAAAGCCCCATGCGGACGACCGTGGCTTGATAGAGTTCCTCTATGGCGTCTTGCCGCCGTTCAATCTCGGCCTTATCGGTGAGCGGCGCGGTGATGAACCCGGCAAGTTTGCGGGAGCCCATCGGCGTCTTTGTCTGATTGAGAAGCCAAAGAAGGGAGCCGAATTTCTTCCCCTCGGCGCTGTTTTTGAGGATCTCGAGATTTTTGACGGCCGCGGGATCCAGCCGCATGGTGCGCGCGCTGTCGCGGTAGCGGATGCTCGTGAGGTTTTTGAGGGCGTGTTTTTGGGTGTCGCAGAGATATTCGATGAGCGCACCCGCCGCCCGGACGGCGAGCGAACCGTGCGGGAGCCCGAGCGCGTCGAGCGAAGAGGCGGAACACTGTTTCAGTACGCTCTTTTCCGCCGCCTCGGGCGCAAACGCCCACGGAAGGTAGCACGAAAACTGCGGCAAGAGGCGCGCTTCGGGGCGGCTCTGCACCTCGAGCAAAAGTTCGTTGTTGCAGATGATCTCGGAGACGGAGAGATTGGTGAGCGTGGAGAGGAGGGAATCCGCGCTCTCCTCTTCGCAGGCAAAGCATTCCCCCGTCGTGATATCCGCCCATGCGAGCGCATAGGCCGTTTCATCCTTACAGGCGCAGGCGATGAAGTTATTCTTGTGTTCATCGAGAAGGTTGCCCTCGATGACGGTCCCCGCCGAAGCGACGCGGATGACGTCTCTATCCACCATTCCCTTGCTCGCCTTGGGATCGGAGAGCTGTTCGCAGACGGCGACGCGCTTGCCGCTATCGACGAGCTTCTGAATATAGGTATCGGCGGCATGATAGGGAACGCCGCACATGGGCGCACGCTCCTTGAGGCCGCAATCCCGCCCCGTGAGGGTGAGGTCTAAAATGGCGCTCGCCTCCACGGCGTCCTCGAAAAACATCTCATAAAAGTCTCCGAGCCGATAAAAAATGATGCAGTCCGGATATTGCTCTTTGATCTTCTGCCAATGCTCCATCATAGGGGAAAGTCCCATCTTCGGTTCTCCTTCGCCGCGTCTCCCTCATTCTGCCCGTTCGCCATAGAGGGAGATCCCGTTCGCGTCTGTTATTTTCAAATTGACAAACTCCCCGATCGCATTCTTCTCCGACCGGAAATAGCCCATCCGGCCGTATTCGTCGCGGCCGAGATACATGCCCTTCTTCCCGTCGTAGTCCTCGCAGAGGATCTCGACGGTCTTGCCCACGTAGTTCGCGCTCTTTTCGCGCGTCTTGCGGTTGACGAGGGCGATGAGGCGGGTGATGCGGTCCTTCGCGACGTCCTCGGGGATCCTCCCCTCCATCGCGGCGGCCTTGGTGCCCGTGCGCGGGGAGTAGATGAAGGTGAAGGCCGAAGAAAAGTCCGCCTCCTCCACGAGGGAGAGCGTCTCGCCAAACTCCTCCTCCGTCTCCGTCGGGAAGGCGACGATGAGGTCCGTCGTCACCTCGCAGTCGGGGATCTCCCGCCGAAGCAGGGCGAGCTCCGCAAGGTATTGCTCCCGCGTATAGCGCCTGTTCATGAGCCGCAAGATCCGATTGTTTCCCGCCTGCACGGGAAGGTGCAGATGTTTGCAGATCTTCTTGTGCTTTTTCATGACGGCGACGAGCTCTTCGGAGAAATCCTTGGGGTGCGACGTCATGAAGCGGACGCGGAACTTCCCCTCGATGGAGGCCACGGCGTCGAGGAGGGCGGGGAAGGTCGTCCCGTCGTCTCCCCTATAAGAATCGACGTTCTGCCCGAGGAGGGTGATCTCCTTATAGCCCTCTTTTACGAGGCCCTCGACTTCGCGGAGGATCTCGATGGCGGCGCGGGAACGCTCCCTGCCCCGCACATAGGGCACGATGCAATAGGA
>CANQBG010000026.1 GCA_947588985.1 uncultured Clostridia bacterium | reverse complement strand
CCCCCTCAGTCACTTCGTGACAGCTCCCCCAATCCACCCCGCAAAAATCCTGACAGCTTTTTGCGGGGACCCCGGGGGGGAGCCAAGGGCGCTTGCTGTCCCCTCTGGGTAGAATTTCGCGTTCTGCCGAGCAGCCCGAAAGGGGTTCGCAGACGAGCCGATACGCAGTCTCCTCGCTGTCCCCTTAGGGGAAAGTACCCGCGAAGCGGGGGAAAGGGGTTTGCCGTGGAGCCAATACGAAGTCTCCTCGCTGTCCCCTCTGGGGAAAGTGGCCCGTAGGGCCGAAAGGGGTTCGCAGAGCACTACATATGAGCGAACCCCCTCAGTCACTTCGTGACAGCTCCCCCAATCCACCCCGCAAAAATCCTGACAGCTTTTTGCGGGGACCCCGGGGTGGAGCCGAGGGTGCTTGCTGCTTCGTGACAGCTCCCCCGAGAGGTGGAGCCGAGGGCCCCGCAATCCCCCGAGCTCACCCCGAAAATCCATTGCAAAAATTGAAAACGATGAAAAAAGTTGATAAAAAGGGGTAGGTTGAGAAAAAAAAGAGGAAAAAAGGAGAAAAATTTCGAAAAAAGTGGTGTGAAACGCTTGACATGGGGGGGGGGTGCTCATTGTATAATCATGCTATCAGGTGGAGTATCGCGAGCGGGTTTGAGAACCGAAAGCGGTGCCGCCGCGCGCCGAAGGCCGCAAGGGGCCGCGGGGCGAGGGGCACGCCGGGGAACGCCGCCGCTGCCCTGCAGCGCGCACAAGCGCAAATAAGAAGGAAAGGAGAAAAATCATGAGATCGAAATCAAGGCTGATCGCAGTCGTCGCCTCTTTGCTCGTCTGCGTCGGCATGGTCGGTACAGGTTTCGCAAGCTGGGTCATCTTGGCCGAATCTTCGGCAGATGGGACGGGCAATATTCAAGCAGAAACTGTGAATGATGCTTCTATTAAGAATTTTAAGGTGACAGTGACTGGTGGCGATATAGTTTATGGTGGCAATTCGGATTCCACCACGACAACCGGCAAATGGCTCGTTAACGATGCGACCGCGGAAAACCTTGCTGCAACATTCAAATTAGCGGGCGACGGAACCGTTGGCGGGCTTTCTGCAACATTTACGGCTACCACGAATTGGGATACGGCTGTGGCGAATAAGCTTATCACGGCACCGACGTTGTCGATTGACTCCAGCACGACGGGAAAACTTTCTATTTCCGATGCGGATGGCACAGTGGCAGAAGGCGATGGGAGTGCGGATACATACAGCTACGCATTCACCGTTACTGATGGTAAGCAAACGATAGATGAATCAACAGGATTTTCCATCGTAGCGACCTTCAATTGGGGGGCTCTCTTCTCTGATAGTGCAGAGGGTTCCGGTAGCAATCCTTATGTCTTCTTCAATAGCAAAAAATCCAGCGATAAACTTAATACCTATTATACCACTCATCAAACTCAAATTGAAACGTTAGGATTAAAGGTGGGCGGCGCGACGAATGTGAGTGCGGATACGACTTGGAAAGATTATGCACTTGTTTTGCTCACAAAGTTAAATGACTTGCTGACCAGTACGACATATACCTTCACGTTCACCGCTACTCCTGTACAGGCGGCCGGAGACTAATCTTCGCAACACATAATTTAAAAATTGCATAATACGAACTGTAGGGGAATGGCGATTCTACTATTCCCCTCGGTTTTGTATTGCGGGGAAACCCGCCCATAGGGGCATTCTGCCCCGAACTTCTTACGCGCGCGCACGCGTCTATATATATGCGCGCGGGCCCGTGCGCGAGCAGGGCAAAGTTGAGGAAACGCGAGTGGCAAAGCTTACCAGAAAACAATATTCGAGAAAGCGCCTCATGACGGGGGCCCTCATCTTCGTGGCGGTGGTGCTCATCGTCACGGGGATCGCCATCTGGCTGCTCTTCAGCGCCCTTGGCGGGACGCTCGGGGGCGGCATCACGGTGGCGGGCGTCATCGATAGTCCGCTCGATTTCGGCCGCATCTCCATCGACGGCATCGAGGTGGATCTCGACTCCGCGGATCACCACGTGGATACGGGCTTCTCCTTCGATTCGGCCAAGGACGACTATGCGGGCCGGCTCATGTGGAACGGCACCGACTGCGAGAAGCTCACGGTGGATGTGGACGTCGTCATCGAGCATTCGCGCTATCTGCAGCAATTCGAGTATTGCCTCGAGCTGCCGCAGGGCGTCATCGACGCGGCCGCGCAAGGGTATCTCGACATCGGGGACTACTACGATTGGGAGAAGCAGGAGGCGCGGCGCATCGAGCTCACGCTCGACGAAGGTATCTTTTTCCCCGAGCAAGACGCATGGCGCGTTCGTTTTACGCTCACCCTTGGTTGGGGGGAGGTGTTCGGGAACATCAACCCCAGCCTCTACTACGACGAAGCGGGCGCGGATATCTCCTATGAGGAGATGCGCGATACGCTCAACGATTTCTATGATATGGTGATGGCGGGGACGCACTACTCGACCCCCACGTTCACTCTCACGCTGATAGCCAGCCCGAAGGTGTGATCCATGGAACAATCCGAACTCATTTCAATCATTGTCACGTTCTTTGGCCTCTTGTGCTTTGCGGGGGTCTTTACCCTGCTCTATCTCTCGTACCGCAAATCGACGGTGACGCAGATCGAGACGGGCAAGCGGGACATCGACCTCATCGACGCAGCCATCAAGGAGAAGGATCCCAAGGTGACGCGCCGCCGCAAGGCGTTTGCCGTGGCGCGGACGGTGCTCTTTGTCCTCTTCCTCGTCATCATGATCCCGGTGCTCCTCATCTCGGTGATCGGGCGATTCACGCGGGAGCCCGTGTTCGACCGCGGCATCCTCGTGGTGGCCTCGGGCTCCATGAGCGAGCGCAACCCGGCCAACACCTATCTCGATACCGCCGGGCTCTACGACCAATTCGATACCTACGACATCATCGTCATCCAAAAAGTGAAGGATGCGGAGGAGCTCTCGCAATACGATGTGATCGCCTTCCGCGACAACAAGGGCACGACGATCATCCACCGCATCCGGGAGGTCATCTCGGTGGGCGACGGCAGTCCCGGGGGGGTGCGATTCGTCACCCGCGGCGACAGCAACAACAGCGACGACTACTATCGGCCCAACCTCAACGACGTGATCGGCGTCTACACGGGGCACCGCGCCCGTACGGTGGGCATCTTCGTGATGTTCCTCCAATCCATTCCGGGCATCATCACCATCGTCGCCCTCATCTACTGTCTCTTCATGGTGGACAACATCTCGCGCAAGATCGAGAAGGCGGAACAGGCGCGCATCGATCAGCTCATGGGCGTCATCGAGGATCTCTCGGAGGTGAAGGACCTCCGCGCCGAGTATCTCGAGATCATCTACTACAAAGGCTACGAATATCACTTCAACGAGAAGGGCTTCGTAAAAAAATCCGAGGTTCCGGCGGGAGAGCAGACGACGGAACCGAATGAAATGCTCAAAATCATAGACGATGGCGCCTCGCGGCTATCCAAAATAATACCCATTCAAACGAGGATCAAAGATGAAAAAAAGTAACAGACAGTATTTTACCCGAAAGAACTTGATCTTGTTCTCTCTCGTGGCGCTGTTCTCCATTCTCACGGTGTTCGTAGCGCTGTGTCTCGATCGGAGCGAAGGCTCCTTCGTGAGCGCAAAGAATCCCATCGCCCTCATGGCCGACGCCCTCAAGTTCCAACAGATCACTGCGGGCGTCTATGGCATGGTCTGCGTGGCGCTCGTCGCCATCTACCTCATTCTCTTCACCGTCGCCATCGTCTTTGAGCGCCGCTATGCGTATATCAACGGCATCAAGACGTATTCGCTCCGGATGTGGTGCATCTATTTCGCCACGTTCGTCCTTGCGCTGGCGCTCTCGCTCGGCCTCGGGCTCGTCATCCAGCCCAAGATCACCGCGGAGAACATCTTGAATCACCTCATCTTTGTGGGGGAGAGCCTCGGGCTCGCGCTGCTTCTCTATGCGGCGTTCGCGCTCGCTATCGGCTCCGTCGTGATGCTCGTCGTCAACTTCCGCAAAGTCAACGAGCCCTTCGACTTCTTCAACGATAAATCGCTCGACGACATCCTCGATGAAATGGAGGAGGAAGAGACGAGCGTTGCGGAGAACTTCGACGCCACCGAAAATACGGCGGTCTCGGGCGGGGACACCGACGCTTCCGTTGCTGGCGGCACGGGCGCGGGCGGCGCCGGCGGTGCGGGCGGAGGCGGAAATGCCACCGTCTCGGGCGGCGTCACCGAGCTCGAAGAACGCGAGAAAGTTTTCCCCGCGCTCTCCGCCATCGACGCGCAATACGAGGGCTTCGACGCCGATAATCTCATCGGGGAAGAGATGACGCTCTACTCACTCTGCGAGGGCTTCCGCAACTACCTTGCGAAGGTGGAACATCTCTATTTCGACCGCGATACCATCCGCATGTTCATCAGCGGTTTCCATGCTTCCCGCTTCATGCTCCTCGAAGGATTGAGCGGCACGGGCAAGAGTTCGCTCCCGCGTTATTTTGCCAAATATGTAAACGGCAAGGCGACCTTCATCCCCGTGCAGGCGACGTGGCGCGACCGCACGAACCTCCTCGGATATTTCAATGATTTCAGCAAAACATACAACGAAACGGACTTTTTGACCGCTCTTTACGAGGCAAATTACGATAAAGACCGCCTTAACATCTTCGTGCTCGACGAGCTGAACATCTCCCGCGTGGAATATTATTTTGCCGATTTCCTCTCCGTGCTCGAGTATCCTTCTCCGGAGTGGAAACTGCGTCTTATGCAACTTCCCACCGGATTTTTGCCGCCCGTGAAGCTCGAGGACGGCGTCGTACAGATCCCCGAAAATGTCTACTTCGTGGGCACGGCAAATAAGGACGACAGTACGTTTACCATTGCCGATAAGGTCTACGACCGCGCCATTCCCATCGAGTTCGACAACCGCAACGAAGCCTTCGAAGTCGAGGAAGAGGCGGGGACCATCGTGCTCGGCGCCTCCACGCTGCAGGCGCTCTATGACGAAGCGATGCAAAACGAGGAGAACCTGCTCACGGCGGAGGACGTCGCCCGCCTCGCGCGCGTGACCGATTATATATACGATACCTTCGACATCGCCTTCGGCAACCGCGTGCTCAATCAGATCGAGGCGCTCGTGCCCGTATACATCGCCTGCGGCGGCACCAAGGAAGAGGTGCTCGACTTCATCGTCGCCCGCAAGATCCTCGTCAAGCTCGAGGGCCGCTTCGAAGATTACATCAAAGACGGCCTCCAACATGTGAAGGCGCTCCTCGATACCAATTACGGGGAGGGGACCTTCAAACGCAGCGAACGCGCGATCCAAAATCTTCTCAAGAAACTTTGATGCAACGTTATGATCCATTGCGCTGAAAAACTTCTGAAAGCTACCCATGCCGCGATCGGGGAATACGCGTCTGCCCACGGCGACGATGTATCCTTTTGGCGCGATATCGGCAGCCTCGAACAGCTCAGTCTGCAGGAATTGAGCCTGAAAAACGACGCGGAGTTCTTCACCGAGATCAATTCGGTGCTCAATGTCATCACGACGATCATCGTCCACCCGCATATCGTCAACGAGCGGGAGACGATCATCCTCCGCGCCGAGCAGGCCCACGGCCTCACCCCCGAGATGTTCCTCGATACCGTGCACGACCAGCGGCTCTGGAAGGACAAACGCGGCGTGATGACCCCCGCCGAAGTCTATTATTTTCAGAATATCGATAGGCTCACCAACTACGAAAACCGCTTCATCGCCCACCTCCTCGATCGGATCGGGGAGCAGCTCAACGATTACGGGAAATTCTACGATCTACTCCTCGGAAATCTCTCGCGCGACGACGCCCTCACCGCAGACGGCTCCGAGCTCGAACGGCTCGTCCTCCGCTTGGAGACGCTCTCGAAAAAGGTCCGCCGCATCAAGAATACCTTCTTCTACCGGGAGGTCTCCAAGGCCAATACCGCCTTTACCCATGTGGAGGCGACCAACGTCTTGAAGCACAACCGCCTCTACAACCACTGCTTCCGGTTTTATGTCCGCTACGTCACCTATGGCGACGAGCAAGTCCGGGCACTCGACCTCGGCGTGTATTTCTTCACGCGGATGCTCATTGCCTTGCAGCGGTGCGGGTTTCAGTTGGCCTCGCGGGGGGCGCAGCGGGCCGATCGGCCGATGGGGGCGATGTTCTTCGATTCGCCCGATTTTGTACTCAAATTGAAGGCGGCCCCGCGCTTCGGCGGCATGCTCCTCACGATCAAAAGCAAGGAAAACAGGGACCTGCGCTCCCGCAATCTGCTGCTCTTCGACGGAACGGCCGACTTCGGGACGGTGCGCCGCAACCTTGCCGACTATCCCAAGGATGAGACGAGCGTCGAGGCCGTAAACCTGTGGGATCTCGCCTATGCGGAGGGGGACGTCCTCCCGCAAAACACCGCAAAGACGACGGAGGCCGGGCTGATGGAACGGTATCTCGGGAACAAGGTGCGGACGCTCGCGGCGAGCAGAAACCTCTATGAGAACCGTTGCCCCGTGTGCGGCGGCAAGGAGATCTCGGAGCAGGACGGCCGCCGGACGTGCGACCGATGCGGATCGGTCTGGTGCTTCCTTCAAGATAAGATCTGGTTCATCAAATTGAGAAAACAATGAGCATTTTTACCAAAAAGAAAACCAAACAGCCCGAAGAAGCCTCAGAGTCCGCGGAGCAGCCTTTGGAGCAACCTTCCGAACAACCCGCCGCGGCCGAGGCAGAGCCGCCCGCAGCGTTTTCCGGCCCCGCGCAAAAGCCCGCGGAGCAGAATTTTTCGCGCAGTGCCGCAAGTCAGCGGGAAGTAGCGATCTCCATCAAGGGGCTGAAAAAGTCGTACGGGAAGAAGGAAGTCTTAAAGGGCATCGATCTCGACGTCTACAAAGGGGAGCTCTTCGGCTTCATCGGCCGCAACGGGATCGGGAAATCCACGACCATCGACTGTATGATCGGCGTCAAGCGCTTCGACAGCGGCACGATCGAGATCGGCGGATACGACGTGGTGCATGAGCCCGTGGAGTGCAAGCGCCTCTTCGGCTATGTCGCCAGCGAACCGACCTGTTACGACATCATGACGGGCTACGACTATTTGGAGTTCGTGGCGAGCGTCTATGGCGTCGGGCAAAAGGAATTCAAGATCAACTGCGAATACCTCATGAAGCGGCTCTCCTTCAAGGATTCCGACCTCAATCTTCCCATCTCGGGATATTCGCACGGCATGAAGCAGAAGCTCTGCCTTGTGGGGAGCCTCTTGCACAGCCCCGATGTGTGGATCCTCGATGAGCCCACCGTCGGCCTCGACATCATGGCGGTGGAAGAACTCAAAAAGATGATGCGCGAATACGCAAACCACGGCAAGACGGTCTTTGTCACCTCGCACAACATCGATCTCGTCTCCAAACTGTGCGACCGCGTGGCGATCGTGAATCAGGGCGTGGTGTCCGCTTCCTACGATCTCAATCGCTCTCCCAATCTGCGTCTGCGCCTTGCAAGGCTGTTTGTCGAAACTTACGGGAATCATTCATGATCTACTTATTGGCAAAGGATTTCAAACTTGTGTTTGCAAGCGGGAAGGCCGGCAAATGGAGAGTCGTCTCCTATTTGCTCAGCGCCTTGCTTGTCGCATTGTTTGTTGCGATCGAGGTCTACATCGTGACGGGTATCTTGTCGCGCCTCGACGCCTATGTCAATGCTCCGATCGCCTTTCTGTCCGCCGCGCTGTTCATCATCAGCATCCTCATGATCCTGCTCTGCGTCGCGCAGGCCAAGAAGCTCTTTTTCAACGACCGCGACATCGAAAATCTCGCGAGCATGCCCGTCAGCAACGGCCAGATCATCCTCTCCAAGCTCCTCTTTTTGTTCCTGACGCAGTACGTGACGGAGCTGATGTTTACCTATCCCGTCATCGTCGCCTACAACGCCCTCTACGGCGGCGGCAAGATGATGTACTATCTCGGTCTCTTCTATCCGCTGGTGGCATTCCCGTTCGAATGCGGCGTGGCGCTTCTCCTCGTCTACCCCTACAAACTGCTCTCCGACTTCCTCAAAAAGCATTCGTGGATCCAGTTTGCGGTCGCCGTGGTTGTCATCTTCGGCCTGTGCTATGGGTACAGCATCCTTTTGAACCTGTTCGTCACGCTGGTGGCCTCCAACAACTTCGACGCGATCATCAACACCGATACCGTGAACGCCATGGTCGCGGCCAAGCGCTACATGATCCCGATCGGCTGGCTCGTGGGCCTCTTCTTCGAAGGCAATTTGCGCATGATCGGCGTCTATCTGTGCGTGGCGCTCGGCGTCTTTCTCCTCGGCACGACGGTGTGTATCGTCAGCTTCAACTACCTGCGCAGCGTGCGCTTCCATAGCGGTGCCCGTGCGCGGAAGTTCAAATATAAATGCTTCTCGCCCACGCAGGCCCTCATCAAGAAGGAATTTGTCCTGCTCTTCAAGGACAGCAACAATCTCTTCTCCTTCACGGGGCTCATCCTCGTCCAGCCCTTCTTGGTGTATCTCATCGTCACGTCCATCAACACGATCTTCCGCTCGGGCATCTTTGCCTACTATGTGGCGCTCATGCCCAACTTCTTGCCCATCATCGACATGTTGATGGTCATCCTCATCAGCCTCATCATCAGTCAGGGCGCCAATAGCTACATCTCCTCGGAGGGGAAGAATATCCGCCTCATCAAACTGCTCCCCGTGGGCATTCTCAAGCAGATCGCGATCAAAGTCGCCCTGCCCCTTACGTTCGTGACGGCCTCCGCACTCGTCAGCTACGCCGTGTTATATCTCTTCGGCGGCATCACGATCGTGGAAGCGCTGTTCGGCCTCCTCATCACGCTCCTTATTCAGACTGTATTCAGCATCATTTCGCTCCATGAGGAATTGCAGGTCCGCAACAATCGCTCGCGCAGTTACTTCCTGTCGTCCACGTTCTCCTATGTCATTCCCATCCTGTATGCCGCGGCGATGATTTTGGGAAGCTACTTCGGGCTCGACCTCTACATCGCCTATGTCATCGGCATCGCCATCGTGTTGGCGAGCGGGCTCCCTTGGGTGATCGGCCTGAAGAAGCGCGTCTTGCGGCAATTCGAGCAGCTGGAGGTGGTCAACTGATATGAAAAAGAGAAATCTTGCGATCCTTTTGATCATCCCGTTTCTCGTCTCCCTCTTCGGGATCGTCACCATCAACGCCGCCTTCAATCTGGTGGACAACGACGTCATCCGCATCGAATGGGACTACCGGCAAAACGAGCTCTTCAACCTCGACGCCGGCAGACAGCTTCTGAAGGCGCGCGGCATCCTCGCCAAGGCCTCCGATCTCGGCTCCGCGGGGAGCAAGCTCGTCTGGTCGGTGGAGAATGCCGACGGCGCAACCGAGCCTCATGCGGAGATCGAGAGCCCCGATAACATCAATAGCTATCTCGTCCCCAAGTCGGTGGGGCAGGTGACAGTCACCTGTACCACGGAGAAGGGCAACATCACGCCCATGCGGATGAGCGCCTATATCTATCAGGGCAACGCCTTCGTCATCAATACCAAGACGGACGCCTCCGCCCAAAATGTAGACCAAACCCTCTATTATGGCCAATACGACCGCGATCCCGCCTCGGGCGCCAAGGTGAATGCCTCCGTCGCATTCGATCTGACCGTCTCAGACGACGAACTCCTCCGGAGCATCGTGTGGGACAGCGTCGATTCCACCGACAACGTGGATGTGGAGATCGAAAACGGGGAGGGCGTCATCCATGTTTTGCGGGCGCTCCCGGGAAGCGGATTCACCGAAGTTGCCTTCCGGAGCAATGTCGATCCCGATATCGCCGCGAAGTTCCGATTTTTGGTCGTCCCCGGCGGCGTCAACGTCTACACCTACGCAGACCTTCTCGCCTGCACCAACCTCTCGGAGGAGGGGGAGACCGTCGTCCTGCGCAAACATTTCGAGTCCCTCGCCAATTACGAGGGCAATCCGGCCTCCAACGTGACCCTCTTCGGCACGCAGACGGCAAACGGCTTCAACTTCGCCGGGGAGGTCTACCGCTTCCCCACGACCTACAACCACGAGTATATCGACCAGTGGAACGAGTGGATCACGACGCCCGACGGCAGCGGATTTTCGCCCGTCAGCCTCGATATCGTGGCCGGCTTGCGCGTGCAGAAGGATTTTTACGGCAACGGCTATCGGATCAACCTGCACGACCTCTGCTTCCCGTCTCTCAGGCGGGAGACGACGGACGGCAACAACGGCAGGTATGAGATCGCCGTGTTGGGTCCGGACGATCTCTTCCGCGGACCCAAACCCTTCTACCTCTTGGGCGACCCCAACGGCACGGCGCCCCTCGTCACCGCCTTCGGGCAGGACAACGTGGGCATCTATCTCGATGGGGACAACATCACCTTCAACGACGTCAAGGTCTCCAATGCCGATTTCGGGCTCATCGTCTCCAATCTCAACTACACGGGGACGGTCCTCGAGGTCTGCGGCAACGGGACGACGGTGAAGAACTGCGTGCTGCAAAACGGAAAAAACATCCTCCGCAGCTTCAGTTCCAAGAATCTGACGATCGACAACTGCATCCTGAGCACTTCGCGCAATTTCCTGTTGGAAGTGGGCAGCAACCGCTATCTCAAGAGCTTGCCGGATGCCACCGCGCGCTACGACTTCACGCAGCTCGACGGCGCGGTGTATTCCGCGACGACGGCAGATTATCTCGCACCGGATGCCCCCGAGGGCGTCATTTTGGGCGATAAGCTGCTCAGCCTCTTCGTCGCCGGCTTCTCCGACCTCAACGAGGTCCTCGATCCGCCCGAAGTCCCCAAATACGACCCCAAGACGCAGAAGCCGCAGATGAAGGCGGCGCTGCACTCCCTGCAGAGCGGGCTGGATCAGGCCGACGCGGTGGGGCAGGCCTTCGACGGCACGACGACGGTAAGGGATACCGTGTTCTATCGCAGCGGCATCGCGAGCATCGGCGTCAACAACATGTTCAACGGCCCCTTCCTCTACAACAATTCCCCGTCGCTCATCAGCGGGATCTTGGGTCTGCTCGGCGGCATGCTCGATGCGGCCATCCCCATGTTCCCCAACAACGTCTCGGGCGCGAGCCTCCCCGTCAGCGTGGAGCTCACGGGAGATACGCAGTTCTACGACTATAAGTCACTCTCCGATTGGGACATCGCGGGGCTCATCGATCAGCACATCGGGGACCTCGTCGCCGGGCTCGACATGGGGAGCTTCGATATCACGATCGACGATATCTTCCCCCTCAAGTCCATTCTCACGCAAGTCGCGCGCGGCGCCCGCCTCACCTACACGGTAAACTCGGTGGATGAGAGCGGCGAGCCCTCGTCCGTGGAATACATCAGCATCCCCGTCGCATACTACGGGGGCGGGCGGAATGCCTCCGTCGTCACCTCCGATACGATCGAGAGCAAGGTGCTTTCGCCCACCTACGATGTAGACCTCCTCGATAGCTACTTGGGCCTCACGACGACGCTCGATCTCTCCGGGCTCGCAAACGGCGGCTTAAACGGCGTGCTGTCCAACCCCAACTTCATCCGCTATATGAAGGAAGTTCTTACAAAGACGGTCACGGTCGTCACGGGCTTCGAGCCCTTCCGCTTCCAGTTCGAGACCTCCGCCGAGGGGCTCTTCGATGAAAACGGAAAGCTCATCGCCCCCAATTATCGCGACCTCATCCGCAACAACTCCTAAAGTCCGCAACTAACTACAAGAAGGAGACCTTATCATGATCAAAAAAATCGGCAAAATGCTCTCCGCGCTATTGCTCTCCGCTTTCCTGCTTGCCGTCGGCGCGTGTTCGTTCTTCGCGGAAGAAGAGCGGCGCGAAATCGAAAATATCTACTACCGCGCCGCCACGCAAGACGAAAAAGAGGGGATCATGGTCATCATCGACTACGTCGGAGACGAGTATCCCGACAGCATGTTCTTCCTCCCCAACGGCGAACAGGGCGAAGAGGGCATCGGCATCGATGATGTCACGGCCGAGCTCGTCGATGAAGGCGCACGCATCAAGATCACCGTCAGCTACACCGATAAGACGCGCGATCCCTCCGAATTCACCTTCGAAAACAGCGTGTTTCCCACCGATTTCACCTGCGATTTGGATGAGGAGACGGGCGATTACCACGTCTCTATCACCCTCTCCAACGGCGATCACAGCGAGTTTACGCTGCACAACGGCGTCGATGGCGACCGCATCCAAAATATCTCCACGCGCGTAGACGACGAGACGGGCACCACCTATATCGTCATCACCATGGCCGCAACCGATGAGGACGGCGAGCCCGTCGTCTACGAGTTCCCCATGCCCGAGGGCGACAAGGGCGATCAGGGCGTGGGCATCAAAAATATCCGCGTCGATAACTACCTCACCGTGGGCGATCCGAGCAATATCTATCTCGTCATCGAGCTCACCGATGGCTCCTCCATCACCACCACGATCCCCAAGGTCAATAATTGGACGATCGGGGAGGGCGAGCCCTCTCCCAATGCCGGCAACTTTGGCGACTTCATCTTCGACCAAAAGAACTATAAGATCTATTATAAAGATTTCGACGGCTGGAAGACCATCATGGACCTCTCCGATAAACAGGCAAGCACCCACCTCGTCCGATTCATGGTGGATAGCACGGCCATCGCTACCGTCACCATGCTCCACGGCGAGTATTTCTATGGGAAGACCGATAAGATCCCCACGCCCGATAAGGAGGGCTTCACCTTCGACGGCTGGTATACAAAGATCAACGCGGACGGCTCGGTAGACGTCAACTCCGGCCGCTTCACCGACCTCACTCCCGTCCTCACCGACATGGTGCTCTACCCGCACTTCATCCCGACCGCCGACTAACCAAGCCCTACCCCCGGTGGGGGACCTCCCTCATCCCGAACGGAGCGTAGCGGAGTGAGCGGATCTTCCCGTCATTCTGAGCCGCCGCTGCCTTTGCGGCGAGTCGAAGAATCTCACCAAAATCCCCAAAAAGGAGGAAAAAATCATGTTCAAGAAGGCAACGATCGCGCTCATTGCAGTGCTATCCTGCTGCTCCCTCGTCTGCGTGGGCTTTTCCTCATGGTCGATTACCACCCAAGATAGCCTCAGCGAAACAACCTCCGGCACCCTCACCTCCGAGGACGTCATCGTAAGCAACGACTATGTGAAGATCAATACGGAGCAGATAATAGAACTTAATAAAAAGACTTTCGTCGTTTCACCGTATGGGTTTGTTATTACGAACGATGACGACACAATTTCGATTGCGACGAAGGGGATTTTGCAAATTCCATTGGTCATCAATATGGAAAATTGCTATGCTTTTTCCAAGACAGAATTGCATGTGGATATTACCATATCTCTTGAAAAGCAATCCGACCTTTTAACGGCTACACAATACCTGAAGCCTGTTTGCGAAGACGCGTCTGTGCAGAACGTGCAAGGAAAAGCACTGAGCTCTACAAAAGAATATTTGATAAGTTTTTCACTGAAGACAGAAGAACCGGTAGAGCAAAAAGAGAAAGAGCTTATAGTCAACCTTGAATTTAATTTCCCGGTATTGGCACAATATAGCTATTATTTGTATAACACACAATTCGTGCAAGAATCCGAAATTGTCAACGCGTTTGTTTTCTCAGTGGCCGTTTCAAACGGCGAATAAGGAGACGCAATGAATCGCACGAGAAAATACATCATCCTCATTCTCACGCTTCTCACGGCCCTGCTCTGCGCGGCCGGCGCTTCCACGTGGATCATAGCAACGCCCACCCGCCTTACACCGACATGGGATAAGGGGAAAAACCCTGTTTGGGTCAATCGATATGCCGAATTCGATTATGATCCGAATGGGATTCCGCTGTCATCGTTGGAGGGAAAAATTACATTTTGCGATGAAAACGGAGAGCTTTTAACTACAAGTGAAGTTGCGGAGATAAAGCTGGGAAATGCGATCGCGAATTTGTCGGTGAAAGCAGACGGAGAAGCAGCCGATGTCCCCAAAGGCGGAGCGATAAAAGTCGGCAGCACCTATCAAGTCAGCGAAATAAACATTACATTAAATGAAAACTATATCTTAGTCGGAACGTTTCATGGGTCTACCGAGGGCAAAGTAACGTCGAATGACTTTTATCATCAGACAGGTGACGGATACTATGCAGTTGATAGTTTTTTGCTGAAATACAAGACGGTATATCAAGGAACGCCTTCGGAGAAAAATAATCCCACATATTATACTATTGAAGACGCATTGTCCACTTTAAGTGGCACGATTTCGATTGAAGCGGGCGAAACATCCTTCACAGGGTTGGCCGATACCATTACGGGATATGCGGGAAGTGGCCGCACGGTATCCTCGGGGAAAACGCTTCTTGTCCCGCGGATTGCAACTGATAACGGTTCGCCAAGGGTCGTAAACGATGGAACAAAAGTTGCCTATGCAACGCTTCATATTCCCAAAGGCGTAACGCTTACAGTAAACGGTACGTTGACTGTGAATGCAAGCAGAACATCGACGGGCGGTTCCACGTCTACCGTCCAGGCACATGGGTGTATGGAAGTCGAAAAGGACGCGCATGTGGAGATTGCCTCGGGCGCGACATGGTATTCCATGGGCTATAGTTATGGCGCAGGCGACGTCAATGTGCAGAGCGGTGCCACGGTCTATGAGCCGTTTTCTATGATCGGTTGGAAGGGTGGCACTATTTCGGCGGGGATTAGAGCCACCGTCTTCCCCCTCAATCAGTTTGTACTTAGCAGTATTATTTGCAAAACCAAATTCAACGCAGGAAGCCTTTATAAAGTTTTGGCTTCGTTTCAAGCGAGCAATGTAGACTTTGACCCTGAAGTTACCTTTGTTTCGAATTCCAACAGTTCTTTTTTGCAACTGACAAGCGGTACGATTACAAAATGGATTGATGAAGCAAGCGGGAAGATCCATTTCCAATCGGATGGAACATTGACATTTAATAATATAGCAATAAGCTTCAGAATTGGGATTTCTGTAACCGTTTCAACGAACAACCTTCAAGTTCCGCTTCCGGGATTTTTTGCAATTACGTTAAATTCCGGAACAGCGACCATTCCAAGCGGCGTCCAATTAAAGTTGCTTCCCGGTGCCGCATTGAATATCAATTCAAACGCCACGCTGAGAATAAGCGGTGGTGCGTATGCCTATGGGAAAGAGAATGTGACGTTGACCGATGTATCGTCGTGGAAAGACGGGAATAACGGTAAGGATTATCCTGTATCAATGACAGATACACAAGGGAAATCGATAATTTATCGTGTTCTTCCCACTTTGGATTTTACGAATATGTCTTCCGCTCCTGTAACAAACGGCGGGAAAATGATCGTAGATAGAAATGCCAAAATTGGTGCGCAGCTCGATGGTATCGAGGGTGGACAAATCACATTTAACAATGGTGCCAGTATTAGCGGCAACTCCATTAAAGAAGATCTTTCGACAAGCTCGGATTCTGGATTGGGGGATGCTTTTACGGGCGGAGGCGGCATATTCTTCACCTCGACCTTTACAACGAAAGGCCCGATTTTGAATGAAGAGGGTACGGCGGCTCCTATATCGGAATTCTCGGGAAACAGTGTTTGGATGTTTACGAAATCGGGAGAGATCGGGGGGTGGAAGCAAGCCTCTTCGGATAACAGTATTACATTCAAAGTAAAATACGACGCGAAAGAAGGTGCTTTTGCAAACGGGAGTAATACATTAGAAGAAGAAATGAGCATGTTCGTAGATAACGTCGCAGACGGGGCGCGCCTCGAAACGATGTCTCCGAGCGAAATGCCCGTTCGTGAGTTCTATTCATTGGAAAATTGGTATTATATCCAGGGCGGAAAACAATATACTTTGGAAGATCAACCACTGACAGTGCATAATGGAGAGGAAATAGTGCTGTATGCGGGATGGAAGGCAGTAGAGTATGACATTATCGCGGCCGTTGTGCCTTCGGATATAACCTTGTCTGAAATCCTCGATCCGGATGCAGAAAAGCCGCTATACTCCGTGATGGGGCAGTGGAAAGCTCACGATGAATTGAGAGATCTGAACTCGTATTTCGCGAAAATGCAAGAACTGTTGAGTGATTACAGTGCAGGCTATAAGTTGATCGAGAAATGGTATTTGGCCGCTTCGTTGACGGATGTCAGCGGTGCAAGAGAGATTAGTGAGCTCACGGCTACGACGTTGCGCGGTGCAGATCTCACATTTGGCATAATCATTTTCTGCCAGGCTGCCCCGACGATCACGTTCGATGTCCAATATATCGGAGAGGGTGGATACGAGAATGAATTTTCCACTCTTTGGAAAACTGTGTCTAAACCGGATTTCACGGGTACCTTTGGCGACTTGTTACCAGAAGGCAATTTCACTGGCCATGATGATGACGTCGAAAAGCAGTACTACTTTGACGGTTGGTATATCCGTAGGGCCTCGGGCGATACGAAGGTAGTCGAAGGCAATACCGTCACAATAAGCGATCTTACGCAGGCGGACGGTAAATATACATTGACCTTAGTCGCCAAGTGGGCTCAAAAGGCAAGTATTACGGTAAATTTAACAGATAACTATGCATCAAAAAGTGGGATATTTACGTATTACGCGGCAATTGCGTATACAATTCAAATCGGTGAGCACAACAAGTCGGATAATGTCGCTGGCACTGATAAGGAAAATAAAACGGGTACGTTTACGCACACTTATTATCTGCATGGCGAACAACTCACAAATTGGTCGATATCTATAACAGTTAGTGGTGGTTATACGGGCTGGGGAGCATCAGATGCCAGAGGTACTTATGTAGCCAATTCGGACAGCAATACGTTGCAAGAAGGTGGCACATATACGTTTACGGCTACATTGTCGGTAGGAACCGCGAATGGAACGAGCCTCTCGTGGGAAGGCACTTCTCTGAGCCATTCATAAGGAGCAATAGTAGGAATAACCTAATCACCCCCCCCCAAAAAAAAGCAGGAAGGGCAAGCGCGGAAGCGCTTGCCCTTTGTCGTGTAAGATAACCTGTGCTTATGCGTCGCATAAGAAATTCGGAATCCCGATGTGCTGCAGAATGTTTGCAATTTTTCGCGGAGCGTGATACAATAAAATCCTGAAATCGATCGCACGGTTTTCCTCCTATCATAGAAAAAAACGGGGCTTGCTGATATGCACCCCAAAAGTTAGACACTTTTGGAGGTGCATATTTTTATGGAGAAAAGAGGAAGAAAGAACAAAAAA
>CANQBG010000025.1 GCA_947588985.1 uncultured Clostridia bacterium | reverse complement strand
ACGGTCTCCGAAAAACCGCCGAGATCGCGCGTGGCGGGAACGAGCACGTTGACGCCGTCCGTCGATGTCCTCATGTTGTTCGTCCCGAGCTCCGCCGCAAGCACGAACGGGCCGTATTTGAAGGCGTACACGTTGGGATTATCGGGAAGAGAGTACGCCTTGAAGGTCTTTTGAAAGACGATCTTGACGTCGTCCCCCTTCTTGACGTCGACGGAGACGAATCCGTCGTCCGCGCCCTCCGTGACGGGCTGCCCGTTGAGAGTGACTTCGAACTTCTGCGTCCAGTCGGGAACGCGGAGCTTGAGCTCGGTCTCCCCCTCGTCGATGTGAAGGGTCGCCTCGTCGGAATTCTCGAGATCCGCGGTCTGGGTGAGGGCCACGCTGTCGGTCTTAAGGGTAGACGCAAGATACATAGCGACGACGGTCTCGTCCTCATCCTTATAATAAATGCTGTCGTTGAGCTTGGTAAAGCTCTCCATGCCGCTCCCCGTGCAACACCAGAAGTGCTCTGTGGGGGAAGAATAGACCTTGAAATATCCCGTCCCCATCGGTTGCCAGTAGGTCGTCATGCCCGTCTCGGGGTTCTGCGACGCCCAGATGTCGTTGATGTAGGTATTCTCATAGAAGTCGAGATACTTCTTCTCTCCCGTTACGGAGAAGAGCATGCGCGAGAGTTTGAGCATGTTGTAGGCGTTGCACGTCTCGCAGTTGGAGCGGGTGCGTTCGGCGTCGAGGATGTCGTCCTTCCCGAAGTGCTCCCATTCGGAATTTCCGCCGGTAATATAGGTATGGTGTTCGGTAACACGCGTCCAGAACTTCTCCGCGAGCTCGAGCATCTCGCTTGCGTCCACCTTTTCCCCGCCGATCGTCTTGCCGTCGAGGGTCATGTAGCGGTTGAGTGCGCCGATGACCTTCGGAATGGTCGTGTTGGCGTGCCGGCCGTCGAGATAGTCCGCCCTATCCGAGAGGATGTCCTCAAAGAGGGAGGTCGCCCGCCCCGGATTTGCGATGTCCTCGTCAAACTTGTGCGCGGCGATCGCGTGCCTTTCGTCCCCCGTGATCTTATAGAGGTTATACATGCAATCGTTCATGCCGCCGTATTCGATGGCAAGGACCTGGGCGCGGGTCGCCTCGTCCCACTTGGAGACACGCCTATACACCCAGTTGCCGAGCTTGGTGACGACCGTCTTTGCCGTATCGCTCCCCGTATACTCAACAATGTCAATAAGGCCGGCGATGAGCTTGTGCATCGTGTACCAAGGCACCCATGCCTCCGTCGCGATGTTCGCCCTGCCCATCTCCACGTTGTCGAACTGAAGTTCGGGCGGCATGATGAAACGCGCCCCCCAAAGGAAGCCCGCTTTCGCGCCGGCCGACGTCGCATTGTCCTGACAGGTCTTGAGTTCCCGGACGATCGTATCGATGCGGGATTTTATCTGTTTCCGCGTCGCCTCGGGTGTGCCCGCGTTCGCATACGCCTGTGCAAGCGCCGAAAGATAGTGTCCCATCGTGTGACCGCCGATGAGTGAATGCTCCCAACCGCCGCCGTACGCCTCCGCCTTGGGATCGAGGTCCGCATTGTCGTAGAAGTCGGAAAGAAGGCGGTCCTTGTCAATGGAGAGGAGATAGTCAAGTTCCTTTGCAAGTCCGTTTGCAGCGTAGCTGTCGGTAATTTCCGTCTCGCTGACGGTCGCAAACCCGACGCTGTTTGTCTCCTTTGTGCCGCATCCGACCGCCGACGGAAAGAGCGGTACACAAAGGCATGCGGAGAGCATGATCGAAATGGCTTTCTTAACTCCCTTGTGTTTCATTTTCACATTTCCCCCTTTTCAAACGTTTTTTTCGTGACTTGTCTTTCCCGAAAAAATATGGTACAATCATTATAAAATATTCGGGGAAATCCGACAAGTACATTTTCGGATTTTATGGTAACAAAAAGTAAGATGATCCGACTTGATCTCGAAAAACCCGTCGAACCCGTTTTCTTCGGGGAATTTCTCTCCCCCGAGCGCGGTTGGCGGCACCTCACGCGCAATCTTATTGATTACGAACTCATGATCGTGACGGAGGGAACCCTCCTCATCGGCGACGACAAAGAGGAATACCGCGTGAATGCGGGAGAGTACCTTCTCATGCCGCCGACCCGCTACCAGCACGGCACCCACCCCTGCCGCTGCCGCTTTTTTTGGCTGCATTTCCGTTGCGGCGCGGAGAATGCGGACTGCTCTCTTCCGAAGACGGCACAGGTCTCCGACATGGACGCCGTACGAACGATCTTTCAGCGGATGTTCGAAGCCGAACGCGCCGATCCGCAGGGACTGCAACTGAAATACCTTGCGACCTTTCTCCTTTTCGAGCTTGTAAACGTCGAGGCGCAGGAAGCGCCCCTATCCGCCCGCGCAAGACTTACGGAGCGGATCAAAGAACTCGTCTTTCGCTATCGGTTCACCGATCCCAAAATCGCGGCACTTGCGCGCGAGCTTGGCTATCACGAGAAGTACCTCTCCGCCGCCTTCCGCGCCGAGACGGGAACAACGCTCAAAAGGTACATCGCCTCCGTGCGGCTTGCCGAGGCAAAGCGGATGCTGCTTGAAACGGACTACACCGCCTCCGAGATCGGCTACTATCTGAATTTCCCCGTTCCGCAGACCTTTTTCCGCTTTTTCCGCACCGAGACGGGCATGACGGCGACCGAATTCCGCGCCGCCCACTCAATTTGATTGCGAACGGGGCCGAAAATCACGACCTCATGAGGAACAGCGAGGTCGTCGAGGGCGCGTCGCGCGGGAGTGGGCGGGCGACCGATAAAATACCTATTCCTTATATAGAAAAACAGCTGGGAACGTGTTCCTCGCTGTTTTTGGGTCGCGCAAAGGTTGTATTCCGATATCAAATCCCTCCTTCTTGTTCCCTACGGAATACCACCGAAGGCGGGGGCAAGACCTTATAAGATCGTCTTTAAGTAGTCGGCAAGCGCTTCGCCCTGCGCCTTGCCTCCCGCGACGTCGGGATGCGCCCCCGCGCCGCCCGTGCTCTGCGGGAGTTCGAGCGTCGTCACGCGCGGATCGTTCATCGAGGCCGCCGCGTCTCGGATGGCCTGTTCCACTTGCGCATGGCGGATCATCATGCCATAGACGCAGACGATCTTCGCCGCGGGATTTTTCTCGCGCACGAGCTCTAAAAGTTCGAGATAGTCGAGCTTGAATTGTTCCACGGTGTAGCCGGTGGAGAGGGCGTAGGCGTCGTTGGTGCCCGTCCCGATGACGACGACGTCGAAGGCGTCGGGCGCGTGTTCATACTTTAAGAAGGTGGTCGAGGAACAGTAGCCGTACATCTCGATCATATTCACGTTGGGCAGGGCCGTCTTGGCCTTGGTGCAGATGCCGTCCGTCGCGACGAGAGAATAGTCCGCGTCGAGAATGCCGGCCGCCACATAGGGGAAGGCGCGCGTGGAATCGGAATTATCCACGGAGCCCATGTCGGAGGGGGCGCCGAGGATCCCGCCGCCCACGGAGATGGAGTCGCCCAAAAACTCGATGGCGGGGCGGTCCTTCTTGGGCGGTTTCAAAAATTTTCCGTCCGTCGTGAGGTCGGAGATGCGCAGGGAGCGGTGCTGCGAGGTGGTCACTTTGATGATGCGCACGGTGTGTACGCCCTCCTCGAGGTCCTCCGCAAAGACGTAGCGCTTATCGCGCAGGACGCGGTAAAACTTGCCCTCGGGATTCCCGTCGAGGTAGACGTGGAGGATGAGCGGGGTCTGGACGGGGGTGATCTGCGCCTCGAGGCGGGTGCCGTAAAACACCGTCTCGATGCCCGTCGCGGCGTTGTCGAGGACGAGCGCGCCGTCCCGTGCGTTGAGATAGGTGCGGCCGAAATAGCGCAGGCTGTCTCCCTCGAATTTGTTGACTTCTTCTTTACTGACCACGGTGAGGCCCTCGATGGTTTCTTCGCCCGGCGTCTCGGAGGGCGGGGCAGGGGTGGGATCGGACGGGGAGCCGCATCCGCCGAGCGTGGCGGCGGAGAGCAGCAAAAGCGCGGTGACGGCGATCAGAAATTTTTTCATAACGACTTCCTTTATGGCGAATTTTCGCAAGATGCGCAAAGGTGGGAAATGAGCCGCCGCGCCGTCTCTTCGTGCGCTTCGGCACAGGGATGAAGATTGCCGCCCCGCTCATCGGGGAGCATGCGGCAGACGCTTGCGGCAACGCCGGACTTTTTGACGGCATCGCGGATGACGGCGTCTGCCGCGTCCGTCGCGGAAGCGGGCATCATGCCATAGACGCAAACGAGGGCGGCGTTGGGATATTTCGCGTGGACAAGGCATACCATGTCCGCGTAGTCGCGTTCGAATTTCAAAAGATTATAACTCGGGAACTCCGGCGAGGTCGCGTGCCACATGTCGTTTTCCCCGAAGGCGACGACGGCGAAATCGGCCTTCGGATCGGGCGGGAGGGGCTCGAGCAGGGCATAGCCGCAGGGCATGCTGTCGCGCACGGCCATTCCCTCATGGGCGAGGACGGAGAAGTCCGCGCCGAGCGCTTTGGCCGTGAGATAGGGGAAGGCGCGCGTCGCGTCCGAATTTTCCACCGTCTGCTCCCGCTCCGCGCAGGTGCCGGCGGCGCCGCAACCCGCGGCGATGGAGTCGCCCAAAAAGACGATCTTGTGCGCGGCGGGCGGGGGAGGGGGGAGCAAGTCGGCCCGCAGGGAGCCGAGCTCGACGGAAAGCGTGCCGAAGCGGGGGCTCGAGGCCTTGAGAATGCGCACGGCATGGGGGCCGTTTGGGATCGTGAGGCGGACGGCCTGCTCCCCGCGGATGACGACCTCCAAGGCCTCGTCTCCGTAAAAAATTTTCAGCTTCCCGCTTTCCCCGCGGCACAAAAAGGAGAAATCGCCGCCCGAGGCACAGAATTCCGCCCCCTCGAGCACATGGGAGAGCACGAGCTCGCCGCCGCGGACGGCCGCTCTTCCATGCAATTTGAAGGGCTGTATTTCGGACATGGGTGCCTCCTTTTTCGTGGAAACGGGGCAAAGTGCGGGTCTGCGCCTTGGCGGC
The DNA here is from genome assembly GCA_947588985.1 of uncultured Clostridia bacterium. Taxonomy (GTDB): domain Bacteria; phylum Bacillota; class Clostridia; order Christensenellales; family Borkfalkiaceae; genus Gallimonas. The sequence continues at coordinate 12,444 of CANQBG010000025.1, read as the reverse complement.
GGACGGGCGGATAGGTTCGATCTTATTGTAGCGTATTTTGCGCGGTTTGTCAATAAAAAAGAAAAAAATTTTCATAAATTCCTGCGAAAAAGGGCTTGACCGCGCCCCGTGCTTTGTCGTATGATGGAAAGGGGCGAAATGCGGCAAAAGCGGAGGATCTCATGAACAACGAATATTTTTCCTTTGAACTTATCAAGACCGATCCCGAGACGGGTGCGCGGGCGGGCATTCTGCACACGCCGCACGGCGACATCGAGACGCCCGTCTATATGCCCGTGGGGACGCAGGCCACCGTGAAGGGGGTGCTTCCGCCCACCCTCAAGGAGATCGGCACGCAGATCGTGCTCTCCAACACCTACCATCTCTACATGCGGCCGGGGGACGGGCTCGTCGCCCGCGCGGGCGGGTTGCACCGCTTCATGAATTGGGATAGGCCCATTCTCACGGACAGCGGCGGATTTCAGGTATTTTCGCTCTCCAAGCTCAATAAAATAACCGAGGAAGGGGTGACGTTTTCCTCCCATGTGGACGGGAGCTACCACACCTTCACGCCCGAAAAGGTGATGGAGATCGAGCACAATTTGGGCGCGGACATCATCATGCCCCTCGACGTCTGTTCGGAATACGGCTACACGCACGCGGAGGCCGAGAAGGCCATGCGGACGACGCTCCGCTGGCTGGAACGCTGCTATGCGGCACAGACCAACCCCGCGCAGGCCCTCTTCCCCATCGTGCAGGGCAATTTTTATGAGGACCTGCGCCTCAATGCGCTCCGCGAGGTCCTTCCCTTCGTGAAGCACGGCATCGCCATCGGCGGGCTCTCGGTGGGGGAGCCCAAGCCCCTCATGTATGCGCTTTTAGACGCGATGCAGCCCCATCTTCCCACCGACGTTCCCCGCTATCTCATGGGCGTGGGGTCGCCCGATTGCCTCGTGGAGGGGGTGATGCGGGGCGTCGACATGTTCGACTGCGTCCTCGCGACGCGCGTCGCCCGCAACGGCATGGCGCTCACTTCGCGGGGGAAGGTCGTTGTGCGGAATGCCAAGTATAAGGAGGACTTTTCTCCCCTCGATCCCGACTGCACCTGCGATTGCTGCCGAAATTACACGCGCGCCTATCTGCGTCATCTCGTCAACGTGGGGGAGATGACGGGGGCCATGCTCCTCTCCCTCCACAACATCGCCTATCTCCACACCCTCATGCGGGGCTTGCGGGAGAGCATTCTCGGCGGGTATGTGAAGGAATTCGCCCGCGAATTCTATGAAAAGCAGGGCGAATCGTGTAAAATCGTGTGATTTTGTATGAAAACTTTGCGAAATGGGAAAAACTTTTCGGAAATCGCTTGCCAAAATTCCCCAAATAGGGTATGATAACGGGGAAAGATAAAGGAGATCATCTATGAATCAGGTTTGGTATTTATTGGCCGATGCGGCGGACAGTTCTACGGCGAACACGCCGGGCGGAATGCAGACGTGGCTCTTCTACATCGTGCTCGCCGTGCTCATCGTCTTGCTCGTGCTGTGGTTCTTCCTCTCGGGGAGAAAGAACAAACAGCGGCAGAAGGAATACGTTGAGCAGCTCGAGGCCATCGCGCCCGGCAATAAGGTGAAGTCCATCGGCGGCATCTGCGGCGTCGTCGTGGAAGTGTGCGACGACAACACCGTCGTCATCGAGACGGGCACGGAGGCCTCCGGGAAGTCCTTTTTGAAGCTCGATAAGGAGTGCATCGCCCAGACCGACGCCAAGGGCCCCACGCAGACGGCCCGCGAAAACGCCGAGGCGAAGCGCAAGGCGGAAAAGGAGGCCAAGGCCGCGCAGGAGCCGCAGAGCCCCGCCGCTGAGGATGTGCCCGAGGCGCCCGAGGCGCCCGCGCCCGCCGAGGAGACGGAGACGCCCGCGCAACAGCCCGGATCCGAAGAGTAAACGGTCATATTTGTCATTTCCTCCGCATACGGTAAAGACGTAGCGGAGGTTTTTTATGGACGAAACGATCAAAAGGACGGCGCGGGAAATTTCGCTCGCGGCCGTCTCGGGCACGGCGGTCTATCTCTTTGCGGCGGCGATCTTCGCCGTGATCGTGCGGGCGTACGCCCCCGACGCCGCCGTCGTCACGGCCACGGGATGGGTGCTCAAGGCGCTCTTCTCCTTCTGTTTTTGCCTGCTCTTTATCCATCGCGGCCGCGCCCTCTTCAAGGGCATGGGTGGGGGATTTTGCATGTGCATGCTCGAAATGCTCCTCTTTGCGGCCATCGGCGGGGAGTTCCGGCTCACATGGTTCTTCGCCCTCGAGCTCCTGCTTTCGGCGGCCCTCGGCGGGGCGGGCGCCGTCCTCGGCGTAAAATTGCGGAAAGAGGAGTAAAATTGCTTGCAAAATACGGGCGCGTGTAGTATAATAGAAAAAAAGCACAGAGGTGAACTCATGATCAAGACGATTGCCAAGCCTTCCGAAAGAAAGACGACGGGTTGCGGCGAGTGCAGAAGCACCTGCCAATCCGCTTGCAAGACGAGCTGCACCGTCGGGAACCAATCCTGCGAGCGCGTCACGAAAGAGCAAAAGATCGAGAGAAAGTAATCACATCGGCAGCTCACGGAGCGACGGTACGCCGTCGCTCTTTTGGCGTTACACGGAGGAGCCCATGAAACACGTATTCCGCTATCACGACAAACACTACGTCTATGACGTCGGCAGCGGCAGTCTGCACGAATGCGACGAGGCGACGGCCAAACTTCTGAAGGGAGAGCCCGACGGCCTCACCGAAGAGGAGCGTCAAAAGACGCTTTCCGACCTTGCCGCCCTCCGCGCGGAGGGGCTTTTGGACGCGCCCGAGACGAGCGCGCGGCCCATCAAATCGGACAAGGTGAAGGCGCTCTGTCTGCACGTCTCGCACGACTGCAATCTGCGCTGTAAATACTGTTTTGCCGATGAAGGGGCATACCATGCCCAAAGAGAGGTGATGTCGTGGGAGACGGCCAAGGCCGCGATCGACTTCCTCATCCGAAAGAGCGGAAACCGCAAAGTGCTCGAAGTGGACTTCTTCGGCGGCGAGCCCCTCATGAATTTCGACGTCGTGAAAAAGGCGGTGTACTACGGCAAGGAAGAGGCCCGCAAGGCGGGCAAGCGCATCCTCTTCACGACGACGACCAACGGCCTTCTCTTAGACGACGAGACGATCGCCTTCCTCAACGAGGAGATGGAAAACGTGGTGCTCTCCATCGACGGGCGCAAGGAAGTGCACGACGCCGTGAGAAAGACGGTGAACGGCAAGGGAAGTTTCGACGCCGTCATCGAGAAGATCAAGAAGTTCGTCGCCGTCCGCGGGGACAAGCATTACTATGTCCGCGGCACCTTCACCGCCAAAAACCTCGATTTTGCCGAGGACGTCCTCTTTCTTGCGGACAGCGGCTTCGACAGCATCTCGCTCGAGCCCGTCGTCACGGAGATCCCCGAGTTGCAGATAAAGGAGGAGCATCTTCCCGCCATCGAAGCCGAATACGAGCGGCTGTGCGACGCCTTTCTGGAGCGCGAGCGGGCGGGGAAGCCCTTCTCCTTCTTCCACTTCCACATCGACCTCGAGGGCGGGCCCTGCCTCGAAAAGCGGGTCTCCGCATGCGGCGCGGGCAACGAGTATTTCTCCGTCGTTCCGAGCGGAGACATCTATCCCTGCCACCAATTTGCGGGCGAGAAGGAATTTTTGATGGGCAACGTGTTTGCGGGGGAGATCGACCCCGCGCTCCGGAAGAAGTTTGCCGAGAGCTGCCTCTTCACCCGCGAAACCTGCAAGGACTGCTTCGCCAAATTCATCTGTTCGGGCGGTTGCAGCGCCAACAACTACCATTTTACGGGGGACATCAACGAGCCCTATCCCATCACCTGCGCCATGATGAGAAAGCGTGCGGAGTGCGCGATGCATGTTTTGGCGGACAGGAAATCGCGGGAAAATTAAAGAAAATTCACAGAAAATTCCGAAAGCAACGCAATTCGGCTTGACGTGCGCCCGCGATTCCTATATAATTAAGGGGTGAGTGTTTCCGTAGTCGGAATTGCTTTTTGCGGGGTTCTCCGCCGTAGGGCGAAAAACGGGGGACCCGATGCGATACAGGAGGAACAATGAGCAAGATAAAATCGGCGTTCGCGCTTGTCTTGAGCACCGTACTGATCCTCGGCGTGGCATTTATGTGCTTCGTGTCGTTTTCGTACGGTGTGGACAAGATGCACACGTTCAACTCCGTCTTGAGCATGATGGCCAAGGATGCGAACCTCGGCACCACGCTTGCAGACGGGAACAATTATGTGGGCGGCGGCTACTCCGCGGTCTACTATCCCGAGGGCGTCATCTCCGCGCAGGAGTACAGCGAAAACCTCGCCGCGCTCAAAGAAGTCGCGGAGGGCGAGGGCGCCTCAAACGACGCCGTGAAGGAGTACAACGACTATCTCGAAAAGTACGCGCCCTATCCCGCAGAGAACCCCGCCATCTACCTTGAGAAGGAGACGGTGTACGGCGAAGAGGGGACGGCGGTCTCCGAGGAATTCGAAGCGGACTTTGCCGCGGCGAAGGATATCCTCCGCGCCCGTCTCGATCGGGTGCATGTCGAGGGTGCGAAGCTCGAAGTGCGCGACGGCTACACCTTCCGCGTCACCTTCCCCGCCTACACGGGGGCGCAGGCGAGCCTTCTCAACCTCTTCTCCTACATGGGAGAGTTCAGCCTCGGCTACGGCTCCTCCGCAGACTCCGCCACCCGGCTCACCTTCGGGGAGGATGAGGACATCCACGACTATGTGAAGGGCGCCCATTCCCGCACGAGCGGGAGCACCGCCTATGTGGCCGTAGAATTCACGCGCAAGGGCCGCGCCAAGATCGCGGAGTGGACGGCTTCCGCCGCCGACTCCTCCACGACGCTCTTCTTCTTCGTCGGGGACAACGCGGTCATCCAGCTCTCCGCCAGTCAGCAGATCGACCAATCCACCCTGTACATCAGCGGCAGCTACACCGCGGATACGGCGCAGATCGTCGCTCTGACCATCGACACCGCGCTCAACACCGCGCAGTCCGGGCTTTCCCTCTCCGTGGGAGAGGTCGTCCGCAACCGTGCGGGCATGGGGGATCTCGCCTTCGTGCTCCTGCTCGTCGCCTCCGCCGTCCTCTTCGTCGGCATGACGGCCTTCTTCTTCGTGCGGTACCGCGGGCTCGGGTTTGCCCATCTCTATTCCTCGCTCGCGTACCTTCTCATCATGATCCTCGCCGTGTGGGGGATCCCCTTCCTGCATCTCGGCGTGGAGACCTTCCTCGCGGCCATGCTCGGCGGTGCGCTCCTCTCCGTGTGCGACGTCGCCGTGTTTGAGAGCGTCAGAAAGGAATACGCGGCGGGAAAGACCATCGCTTCTTCCGTGAAGGCGGGCTACAAGCGCTGCTTCTGGACGATCTTCGATCTGCACATCGCGCTTCTTCTGCTCTCCTTCATCACCTATTTCATCGCGCTCACCGAGCTCTCCGTGTTCGCCTTCACGCTCGGCCTCGGCGTAGCGCTCTCCGGCCTCTGCTCGCTCGCCGTGAGCCGCTTCTATTGGGCGGCCTGCATGAGTTTCGCAAGCGACAAGGGCAAGTTCTGCAACTTCAAGCGGGAGGAGCTCGAAGATGACTAAAATCAAGGATAACAAGCTGTTTGCGCTTCTTTTGGCCGTATCTTCGGTCATCATCGTCGCCGGGATCATCCTCTATGCGTTGCTCGGCTTCAACGCCCTTGCGGACGTGCCCGCAAGCAAGACGGTGGAACTGCGCTACAACGCGCTCGTCGAGATCGAGGATAAGGAAGCCGCGCTCGGCAAACTCTGCGAGGACGCCTTCAAGGCAAACGGTCTCTCCTACACGGACAAGACGCAGTCCAAGCTCCTCGATAGCAACAACCTCAACGAGGGCAACGAGAGCATGCTCGTCTACACCTTCTCCGCGGGCAGCGAGGCAAAGGTGCAGGCCGCCGCAGAGGCCATCCGCACGGCGGTCGCCGCCGACGCAGCCTATGCGGACGCCGACGTTTTCGTGAGCTGGCACACGCAGACGGCGAGCCGGTTCTATGAATCCGCGTGGCGCGGGGCCATCGCCCTTGCCGTGGGCGCGATCGTCGCGCTCGCCTATGTCGCCATCCGCTACGGCGTGAGCTGCGGCGTGGCGGGTCTCGTCTGCTGCGCACACGACGCTTTGCTCGTCCCCGCCTTCTTTGCCCTCACCCGCATCCCCGTCTATGCCGCCGCGCCCCTTCTCTATGCAGCCGCCGCGGCCTTCGTGTCCGTCGTGCTCTGGCTGCTCGTGTGCGCGAAGATCAAGGCGAAGGGGAAGTCCGGCGAGGCCGTGACGGGCGAGCTGTGCATTCTCTCCGCCTCCAAGGAGAGCAGAAAGCCGATGCTCTTCGTCGCATTGCCCTTCGCCGCCGTCGTCCTTCTGCTCGGCGCCGTCGCCGTGGGCGGCAGTGCGCTCTTCGTCCTTCCCATGCTCCTCTCCGTGGCATGCCCGCTCTATTCCGTCAACGTGATCGGGCCCGCCGTGGCGCTTCCCATCCGCAAGGCCTTCGATAAGAAGCGCGAGGAGAAGAAGAACCGGGGCGCCTACGTCGGCAAGAAGAAGGCGGAAGCCGAAACCTGATGAAAACATCGCAAAAGGCGGCGGGTATCATCCCGCCGTTTTTGATAGGTCGATATGAAGAAGCTCGTTCGTGAATTTGAAATTTCCGCCGAACAACAGCGCGTCGTCGCGGAGCTTGCCTGCCGCTTCCGTCTCACCGAGACGACGGCGGGCATCCTCTATTCGCGGGGGATCGACACGGAGGAAAAGCTCCGCGCCTTCCTTTCGCCCTCGTCCGAAAACTATCTTCCGCCCCTGCTTTTGCGGGGCATGGGGGAGGCCGTGGAGCTCATCACGCGCGCCCGGGACGAGGAGTGGCGGGTGGCGGTGTTCGGAGATTACGACGCAGACGGCATCGGTGCCTGCGCCGTGATTTCGCGCGCCCTCAAACGCTTCGGCATCGATCCCTATCTCTATGTCCCCGAGCGCACCGACGGCTACGGCCTCTCCGTCGCCGCCCTCGATAAGATCTTCGACGAATTTTTGCCCGACCTCGTCATCACGGTGGACTGCGGCATCTCCTGCCGCGAAGAGATCGAGTATATCAAGGCGCAGGGCGCATATGCCATCGTCACCGACCACCACGAGCTGCCCGACGAGCTCCCCGACTGCATCATCGTCAACCCCAAGCGGGGCGGCGACTACCCCTACGACAACCTCTGCGGCGCGGGCGTGGCCTTCAAACTCGCGCAGGCCCTCATCGGGGAGGAGGCCTACGACCTCGTGGACTTCGCCGCCCTCTCGACGGTGGCCGACAGCGTGCCCCTCATCGGGGAAAACCGCGATATCGTCTCCGAAGGACTCAAGCGCATTGCGTCGGAGCCCCGCCCCGCCTTCTCCGCCCTCCTCGGCAAGGGAGGGGAGATCTCGGCGCAGACGCTCGCCTTCACCATTGCGCCCCGCGTCAACGCCGCGGGCAGGATGGGGGACGCCAACGCCGCCTTAGCGCTCTTCACGAGTGAGGACGAGGGGGAGATCTACGACCTCGCCGTCCGCCTCAACGCCTACAATCTCGAACGCCAGAAGGCGTGCGACGAACTCTACACCCGCGTGCGCGCGCAGATCATCGCGGAAGGGGCATACGGAAACGTCATCATGCTCGCCGGGGAGGATTGGAACACCGGCTTCGTGGGCATCGTGGCGGCGCGCATTGCCGAGGAATTCTGCCGCCCCGCCCTCCTCTTCGTCCGCCGCGGCGGCATGCTCAAGGGGAGCGCGCGGAGCATCGAGCGCGTCAACATCTTCGAGGCGCTCAAGGCGTGCGCGGAATACATTGCCGAGTTCGGCGGCCACGCACAGGCCGCGGGGGTCAATGTCGCGGAGGAAAACTTCGAGGCGCTCAAAACCGCTCTCAACGCCTACATCGGCAGCCGCTATACCCGCGCCGATTTCACGCCCTCCGTGTATGTGGCGGGGGAGGCCGTGGAGGACGCCCGCCGCTTCGCCAAGGAGCTCACGCTTTTGGAGCCCTGCGGCATCGGCAATCGCCGTCCGCTCTTTTATGCGAAGGCGGGGAAGCTCAATGCCGCCCCCCTCAAGGAGGGCTCGCCGCACGTCTCCTTCACCCTCGACGGCTTCGATTATGTCTACTTCGGCGGCGCGAAAGACCTCGAGATCTTGCGGAGCGACCTCGAAAAGCAGATCGTATTCGAATATAATCTCTCCAAATTCCGCGGGAAGGAGTATGTGAAGGGGTTCGTCCGCTGCGTGCTCTACGACGGCGCGAGCGGGCGGGAAGTGGAGCTCGACGCCTTCGAGAATTCCCTGCGGCTCATGCCCATGAACGTCGGCGCGGAGGCGATGGAAGCGGACGTGCTCGAGGGCTTCCTGAAGGAGCGCACGGGCGCCTGCGCCTACGGGCTGGCCGTCGTCACGGCCGACCGCGCCGCGCTTACCCGCTTTTCCGCCTTGGCGGACATGGAGCTCGACGTGTTCCGTCCCTCCTCGCAGGGCGCGCAAAACGCCGTCATCTTCGGCCCCGCGCCCGACTGCGACCTCATGCCCTATCGCGAGATCGTCGTCCTCGGCGGGGCGGCCTGCCTCCCTCCCATGCAGGGGGAAAAACGCATTTTGCACGTCCCTCTTTCGGACATGGGTGGCCTGTATTCCGTCGATTGCACGCGAGAAGTGTTGCTGCGCGTCTTTGCGGAACTGCGAAGATGCGAGGGTGTGGAGCTCCCCGAAAGCTATGCCGCGGCCGCGCGCCGGCTGCGCCTTTCCGCCTTCTCGCAGGAGGAAGTGGTGTTTGCGCTCGCCGTCTTTGAGGAGCTCGGCCTCCTCTCGCTCGCGCGCGGACGGCTGGAATTTGTGCGCGGAAAGCACACCGAGCTCGCAAAGTCTGCCATCTATTCGGCGGTTTCCCGCCTCAAGGAGGGGAGTTAAATGGACGCCATCCTCATGAAGATCTATGAGTTTTACACGGGGGAGGACCGCGATCTCTTGCTCCGCGCCTACGACTTTGCCCAAGAGGCCCACCACAATCAGAAGCGGGCCTCCGGGGAGCCTTACTTCATCCACCCGTGCGCCGTGGCGGAGATCCTCGTGGGGCTCGGTCTCGATGCGGAGACCGTCGCCGCGGCCCTTCTGCATGACGTTATCGAGGATACCCCCGCCACCGAGGAGGACATCCGCCGCGAGTTCGGGGAAAACGTCCTGACGCTCGTCTCGGGCGTCACCAAGCTCGATAAGATCGTCTTTAAGTCGCACGAAGAGGAGGAAGCCGAGAACTTCCGCAAGATCTTCATCGCGATGGCCAAGGATATCCGCGTCATCATCATCAAACTTGCCGACCGCCTCCACAACATGCGCTCCCTCAACTACCTTTCCTCCGATCGGCAGCAGCGCATGGCCCGCGAGACGCTCGATATCTATGCGCCCATCGCCGGGCGGCTGGGTATCAGCCAGATCAAATGCGAGCTCGAGGACCACTGCCTCAAATATCTCGACCCCGCGGCCTTCGAGTATCTCGTGAGCAACATCCACCAAAAACTCGAGGAGCGCAACCGGTTCGTCGATTACGTCGTCGAGGAGATCAATAAAATTCTCGTCGAATCGAATATCCACGGGGAAGTGTTCGGGCGGCCCAAGCATTTCTACTCCATCTATAAAAAGATGACGTCCAAGAATAAGACGCTCGACCAAATTTACGACCTCACGGCCGTGCGCGTCATCGTGGGCACGGTGGACGAGTGCTACGAGGTGCTCGGCAAGATCCACAAGACGTGGAAGCCCGTCCCGGGGCGCATCAAGGACTACATCGCCACCCCCAAGCCCAACCTCTATCAGTCGCTGCACACGACGGTCGTCACCAACTTCGGCCAGCCCTTCGAGATCCAGATCCGCACCGAGGAGATGCACCGCACGGCGGAATATGGCATCGCGGCGCATTGGAAGTATAAGGAACAGCGCACCGAGGAGACGACGCTCGACCAGCGCATCTCGTGGATCCGCGAGATGATGGATATCCAAGGGGGACTGCGCGATTCGCAGGAATTCCTCGACACGGTGAAGGCCGAGCTCTACACGCCCGAGCTCCTCGTCTTTACGCCGCAGAGCAAAGTCATCTCCCTTCCAAACGGTGCGACGCCCGTGGACTTCGCCTACGCCATCCACTCCGAAGTGGGCAACCACTGCATCGGTGCCAAGGTCAACGGCAAGATCGTCCCCTTAAATTCCTCCCTCGAACTCGGGGACGTGGTGGAGATCATCACCTCGCCCACGAGCAAGGGTCCCTCGCGCGATTGGCTCAAATTCATCAAATCCTCCTCCGCCAAGGCCAAGATCAAGACGTTTTTCAAGCGGGAGACCAAGGAGGAGAACATCAAACTCGGGCGCAGCATGCTCGAGGACCTCGCGCGGCGCAAGGGTTGCACCCTCCCCGAGATCCTCACGCCCGAGAGCTTCAAGAAGGTCTCGGAAAAATACGCCTTCGATACGCAGGACGAGATGTTTGCCGCCATCGGCTATGGCGGCGTCTCCGTCAACCAGGTCTTTTTCCGCCTCGTCGATTACTTCCGCAAGGAGGTCCCGAGCCCCATCGAAGTGCGCCCCTTCAAGGAAAAACACGATGGAAGCGCAGTGACGGTGAAGGGCATGACGGGCCTGCTCGTCTCCTTCGCGGGGTGCTGTTCGCCTGTCCCGGGCGACACCATCGTGGGATTCGTCTCGCGGGGGCGGGGCGTCGTCATCCATCGCGCCGACTGCCCCAATCTCAAAAACGCCGAGCCGGGGCGGCTCCAGCCCGCCGAATGGACGGGGAAGAACCGCGAGGCGCGCTACAAGGCCGCGATCATCGTGTACGCGGAGGACCAGGGCGCCGCGCTCTCGGCCGTCTCGCAGAGCACCACCGAGATGAAGCTCTCCATCTCCTCCATCAACGGCCGCTACGATAAAAATCACGACGCCATCGTGGAATTCACCGTGAGCTTGCTCGATAAAAACGACCTCGAGATCCTCATCGGCAAGATCACAAACCACGCGCGGATCATCGAAGTGAGGAGGATGAGCAACGGATGAGCACGGCTTTTTATGCGCCCTCCCTCGGACATGGTATCCCCAAAATGCGTGAAGCGGGGAAACGGACATGCTGACTTCCACCTTCGAACGGCTCGCCCCCGAGCTCATGGACGTCGTCCGTCTCTTCCCCGGCGCGGAGGAGCTCGAGATCCTGCACACAGGGGAAGCGGACGGCGCGCGGTTTTTTAACCGCTTCACGGTCGGCGGCGAACAGTTCTCCTCGTGCGAAGAGGCGGAGTATTCCACGGAGATCGAAAAGAAGAGCCTTATAAAGCGCTTCGCCAAGCTCGGGCTCTACAACATCCTCTCGGAAAGATTCCAAAAGAAACTGCCGTGGGGGTCGCTCACGGGCATCCGGCCCACCCGCCTCGCCTATGAGAGCCTGCAAAAGACGGGGGAATTCGAAAATTTCTTCCGCAAGCTCGGCGTCTCCGAAGAAAATATCGCGCTCACCGCCCGCGTCCTCGCGGGGCAGAAGGGCATCTACGAGCGGCGGGAAGGCAACTGTGACCTCTTCGTCTCCCTGCCGTTTTGCCCCACGAAATGCGTCTATTGCTCCTTCATCACCGCGCCCATCGACGCGACGAGGAAGTATCTTCCCGCCTATCTCGATTGCCTCGAGAGGGAAACCGAGGCAGCCATGTCCGCGATCAAGCGTCTGCGTTCGGTGTATATCGGCGGGGGAACGCCCTTCGTGCTGGAGCCCGAAGAGCTCGGGCGCGTTTTCAAAATGCTCGCGCCCCATATTCCCGCCGGCGTGGAATTTACGGTGGAAGCGGGGCGGTCCGACGTCTTTACGCCGGAAAAACTCGAGCTGTGCAAACGCTACGGCGTCACCCGCCTCTGCATCAACGCCCAAAGCTTTTCCGACCGCACCCTCCGCGCCATCGGAAGGAAGCACACCGCGCAAGACGTCGTCGAGGCCTTCGCGCTTACCCGGCCCTATGGGTTCGACCTAAATTGCGACCTCATCGCGGGGCTGACGGGCGAGAGCCTCGAGGAGTTTCAAAACAGCGTCGATACGGCCATTGCGCTCGGGCCCGAGAACATCACCGTCCACACCCTCTGCCTCAAGAAGGGCGCGCGCCTCAAAGAGGAGACGGAGACGCTTTCCGAGGGGGGCATGTCCGAGATGATCGCCTACGCGCGCGAAAAGCTCACCGCGGCGGGCTATGGGCCCTATTACCTCTACCGGCAAAAATACATGGCGGGCGCGCACGAAAATGTCGGCTGGACCAAGCCCGGGAAGGCCTGCGTCTACAACGTCGACGTGATGGAGGAGACGTGCGACAACCTCGCGGTGGGGGCGAACGCC
>CANQBG010000024.1 GCA_947588985.1 uncultured Clostridia bacterium | reverse complement strand
TTGATATCGACGTCGTCCAAAAGACGTACACCGCCTGCGGCTATGAGGTGGGGCAGTATTATGCCGACGACGGCTCGAACGACGTCCTCATCCTCAACGGCTACGGCGTCGTCACCCGCTGCAATATCACCGTCAACGAAGGGGGGAACATGATCCCCCTCGAGAGGGGCAAATATCATTTCACCGATGCGGAGGAGGAGATCGTGCTCGTTACCTTCGAAGAAGAGAGCTACCTCATCCACATCTATGCCATGACCGATGGCGAGGACTACATCAACTACTACACGAAGGCCTACGACGGCGCGGGGACGTATCGCTCGGAGCGGTGGGAGCTTCTCACCCTCACGCCCTATGGCACCGCCGTGTACACCGACGTCTATGGCATCAGCTATGAGGGGAGCTACACGAATATCACCGGGCACGTCGTCACCGTCTCCGCGGACGGGCTGGAGGACTTCTACGCCGTCCTCGGGGAGAAGTTCACCTTCACCGCGCCGACTTCGGGCTATGTGTTGGACGGCGACGTCCTCGTGAAGTATCTCGGCGGGGAGGGCAAGAACATCCGCATCCCCGACGGCGTGAAGGAGATCGCGCCCCTCGCCTTCTCCGAACAGGAATACGGTGCGCGCTACCGCGGCGCCGACATCGAGACGCTCGACTTAAACGGCGTGGAGATCGTGGGCGCAAACGCCTTCAACGGGTGCGCACAGCTTCTCACCGTGACGGGCGGCAGCGTCCGCGAACTCGGTGCGAGCGCGTTCTATGCCTGCATCGAGCTCAAGGAGCTCACCCTGCCCAAGCTCGAGAAAGTGGGCGAATTTACCTTCCACCTCTGCGAGTCGCTCGTGGACGTGGAGCTTGCGGGCCTTAAGGCGATCGCCTCCTCGGCGTTCAGCGAATGCTACGCGCTCGAGACGGTCTCCCTTCCCGCCATCCAAACGCTCGAAGAGGGCGTGTTCTACAATTGCTATGCGCTGCAGCGCGTCACGCTCGGCGCCACCCTCGCACGGATCGGCTCGACGGAGGAGTACGTTGCCGGCGTATTCGGCCGCGACGGAGCCTTCGCGCAGGTCCCGCTTACCGTCGTGCTCGAGGGCGCAACGCCGCCCGAAATCGGCACGGATCTCTTTGAGGGCGTCACGCTCTACACCGTCGAGGTGCCTACCATGTCCGCACTCAAGGCCTTCTACGCCGCGGATAGCTGGAAGAATTACAATGCCAACCTCGGCGTTCCGAACAGCACCTACGACGGCGTGTACTACCGCTATAGCTACGGCGTGTCGGCCTACGTCCTCGGTGGCGTTCTCCGCCAAGTGGACTACGGGGTCTCCCGCTTGGGCGCTTACGACGTGCGCGACAATACCCTCTATCTCATCACCTTCGATCCGGATGCCGACGCGCAGAGCCGCTACAAAGAGACGGCCAAGGGCGTATTCCTCGAAGATGGCGTCTTCCTCTACGATATCTATGGCTACGGCATGGACGAAGAAAATTATCAATATCTTTCCTATTGCGTCAAGGCGGGGCAGCAGGTCTCCTTCGATATTGCCGACGGCAGGAAGCTCACCTTCACACCCGAGGCGGGGGATCCTTTCGCCGCGTCTTCCACGGTCTACGCCGCGGAGGCCGTCATAAACGAGAATGGAGTCGCAAAACAGGCCACCGTGCGGCTCGAATACAACCAATATTACAGCGTGTCGTTCTATATGGTCTTAGACGGCTACCGCTATTCGCTCTCGCCGAGCGCCTCGCTCTCGGGAAAGACGGTCTCCCTCGGGGAAGCAGTCTTCGATCCCATCGTCACGCGGTACACGGCGGAAGACGGGAGCATGCTCGCCCTCTCGCAGAACGACGAGGATGGGACGAAGTTCACCGTATCCTTTGTCTTGGCCTCCGTGAGAGACGAGGACGGCGCGCCGTTTTCGGCCGCCAACGTGGACGTCTCGAAGGGGGACGACGGCACATATACCACGCAGTCGGCCATCCTCTTTGCGGGCTACAGCTATATGGTGACGTTTACCCTCGACGGAGACGCCTTCTCCTACAGCCTGAAGGCGGAGCGGCAGGTGATCGTCCTCTCGGAAGACGGCTTGGCGCGCGTCATCTTCTTCGTCTCGGAGAGCGGCGCCGTCACGAGCATCACCCTGTATTGTCAGGACCACTCGGATTGGGAAGACGTTGCGGCAAAGACGAAAAACCTCGTCTATACCCATGAAGAGGGCGGACTCGTCTACCGTTGGTTCGTCTATGAATACAACTATGCGGGCGACTACATCCTCACGCTCACGGGCAGCGGCGATACGCTCGACGGCACGCTCACGGTGGGCAAGGCCGTCAAGGGCTATCAGGAGGGCGTCTATGTCATCCTCTTCTACGGGCAAGACGGTGTGCGGACGGCGCTCTGGATGCACGGCGCAGACGAGATCTACGAAGAAATCGGCAAAGAGGACATCACGGAGAAAGACGGCTATCTCGAAGTCTCCTTCCGAGGCGGAGTGTATTACGTCACGCCGGACGTGGAGAGCGGTACGGCCGCGGTTGTCATCGCGCAGAAGACGTATCCCGCGGAGAGCTGGAGCGATTATCAAGGCGAGCTCACCGTCAGCCGCGACCAAAGCGGCGAAGTCACCGCCGCGAAACTCACGGTGGAGGGCAAGGTGTTCGAGCAGTTTTACGTGGCCGAAGGCGGGTATGTGTGCCACGACGGCACGACCTATTACTATGTATCGGTAGGGTCTTCGTCGTGTGAGATCTACGATGCGAGAAAGGTCGACGCAGAGCATGCGGAGACGAAGTTCGCGGTCTCTCTGATCGCGAAGTCCAACGGCGACATCGCCGCGGTCCTCTCCGTCACCTTGAACGGGGAAGCCGTCGGCTATGAGCAGAAGTCCATGTATGTAAACAACACGGATTACCTGCAGCTGACGCTCAAGACGGGCGCAGTCTATCTCGTCGACATCGCGGAAGGGAGCGTGGTGCTCCTCGAAGAAGTGACCGTGACGACGGAAGACGGAGCCTACCGCTTCACCCTTCGGGTCGCGGGCGATCTGATCATCGAATGTATCAAGTTCGAGAAACTCACGAGCAGTGATTTTGAGGAAAAGAACTTCGATTGGGCGGGCAATGCGAACGGGGAAGAAGGGGGCAAGCCGTATAATTACGAAGTGGATACAGACGGCTACGCGACCGTCTACTACTTCGAGATCGTCAAACAAGACGGAACTTGGACGGCGGAACTCGTGAAGATCCAGGAGTGGTGATTTCTCTTCATCCCATGCGGGCCTTGCAAAAAGGCCCGCATTTTCGTGTTTTTTCGCGGATTTTGCGGGGCGGCGGGGAAAGTTTCCCATGGCGGCAGGAAAAATTTGGACAAAAGCATTGACGAACGCCGAAAAGCGTGGTATAATGAAACATGGAAATCAGGTGCCGAGGCACCGAATAGTGAATTGGAGGAATGAAACCAATGGCAAACGTTAAAGTTGCGATCAACGGCTTCGGCCGCATCGGCCGTCTCGCGTTCCGTCAGATGTTCAACGCGGAAGGTTACGAGATCGTTGCGATCAACGACCTCACCAGCCCCACCATGCTCGCGCATCTTCTGAAGTACGACAGCGCGCAGGGCAGATACGAAGGTCACACCGTCTCCGCCAACGACGAGGAGAGAACGCTCACCGTTGATGGCAAGACCATCAAGATCTATGAGGAAAAGGACGCCGCCAATCTTCCTTGGGGCGAACTCGGCGTAGACGTCGTGCTCGAATGCACGGGCTTCTACACGTCTAAGGCCAAGAGCGAAGCGCACATCAAGGCCGGCGCGAAGAAAGTCGTCATCTCCGCTCCCGCGGGCAACGATCTTCCCACCGTCGTCTATGGCGTCAACGAAAAGACCTTGAAGCCCGAAGATACCATCATCTCCGCGGCGAGCTGCACCACCAACTGCCTCGCGCCCATGGCCAACGCGCTCAACAACGCCTATCCCATCGTCTCGGGCATCATGACGACCGTCCACGCCTTCACGGGCGACCAGATGGTCCTCGACGGCCCTCATCGCAAGGGCGACCTCAGAAGAGCCCGCGCGGCCGCCGTCAACATCGTGCCCAACTCCACGGGTGCGGCGAAGGCCATCGGTCTCGTCATCCCCGCCCTCAACGGCAAGCTCATCGGCTCGGCGCAGCGCGTGCCCGTTCCCACGGGTTCGACGACCATCCTCGTCGCCGTCGTCAAGGGCAAGGACGTCACCAAGCAGAGCATCAACGAGGCCATGAAGGCCGCGGCCTCCGCTTCCTTCGGCTACACCGAGGAACAGCTCGTCTCCTCCGATATCATCGGCATCACCTACGGCTCGCTCTTCGACGCGACGCAGACGATGGTCACGAAGATCGACGACGACACCTATCAGGTGCAGGTCGTCGCTTGGTACGACAACGAGAACAGCTACACCTCCCAGATGGTCCGCACCATCAAATACTTTGCCGAACTCAAGTAAGCAAGCGTCTCCGGGGGAGCGACCCAAAGTCGCTCCCTTTTTTCGTACTCTCCGCCATGGGCCCCGCGGAGCATGAAAGCGGGGCGCTCCGCATACAATAGAAGCAATGAGGTTTTTCGAGGAGATCGCGAACGCGGTGGGCGGGGAGGACCCCGCGCGCATTGCCTACACCGTCTCGAACGGCGGCGGGTATTTTATCCATGTGCGGCGCATCCTCGCATATTCGGCGGAGCTGATCGTGCTCGCGGGGCGGCGGGGGACCGTCGCCGTGGAGGGCAGAGAGCTCGCGCTCGGGACCTATCATGCGGGCGACCTCGTCGTCCGCGGGGAGATCGTATGTATTCGTTCGGAGCGTGGATGAGGGCGGAGGCGCGGTTCACGGTGAGAAGCCTGAGCGCGCAGTGCGTCCCCGATAAGTTGGCGCGGGCGGGCGTCCCCGTGCTCTGCGTGCGCATGCGCCAAAAAAATACCGTGGAAGTGCATATCCGCGCCAAAGATGTGAAAAAAACTTTTGCAATTTTGCGCGGTTCATGTTATAATATAGAAAACCTCGGCTATTTCGGTCTCGCCCGGCTGGGTGCAAACGCCGTGCGGGCGGCGGGGTTGCTCTTCGGCGCCGTCCTCTTTTTGGCGGCCGTCCTCTTCTGCGAAAGCAGGGTGCTCGCCGTGGAAGTCGTGGGCGGCGGCGCCTACTACGCGCGCGAAGTGCTCTCCGTGCTCGAGGAGGAGGGCGTGGGGCGGTTTGCGCCCATGCCGAAGGATACGGGGCGGCTTACGGCGCGCATTTTGCGCCTTCGGAACGTGGAATTTTGCAGCTTCAAACGGCGGGGCGGTATCCTCACGGTGGAGGTGCAATGTGCCGAAAGCGAAGCCCCGATCGCGGGCATGCCCCTTGTCTCTTCGGTCTCAGGCGTCATTTCCGAGCTCATCGTCCTCCGCGGGACGGCGTGCGTTTCGGTGGGGGACGCGGTGGAGAAAGGCCAACTGCTCGTGGAAAATTATTCGATGACCGGGGATAAAAAGACGCCCGTCATCGTGATCGCAAAGGCCGGGATCGTGCGCGAGATCGACGCCGTCTATGCCCTCGAAGGGGAGGCGCAGGCCGCCGCACAGGCCGCGCTCGATTTCGGGGAATTCCGGGAAATTCATATCAGCAAAACGAAAGGAGGTTGGCGCGTGCAGGGCACGGCGGAAGTCGTCTGCGCGCTCAATCTCACATAGGAGGGATCTTGCCTACAACCGTTGAAACGGGGTCGCTGGACAGGCTTTCGGAAGTCGTCGGCGCCTTCGACGAAAATCTCAATCTCATTGCGCGGGAGCTCGGGCTCACCGTCCGCGTGGAGGGGACGCGCGTCGTCCTCGAAGGAGAGGGGGCCGCGGAGGCGGTCGGCGCGGAAGTCGTCGAAAGCCTTCTTCGCGTGCTCTCCGCGGGGGAAACCATCGACCGCGCCCGCATTTTATACTGCATTGAGCTCGCACGGGAGGGGCATGCCCGCGACATCGAGGAAGTGATGCACGGCGTCATCGCCATTTCCTCGCGCGGCAAACCCGTCAAATGCAAGACGGTCGGCCAGAAGAAATACGTCGAGGCCGTCAAGAGCCACACCATAACCTTCGGCGTGGGACCGGCGGGAACGGGGAAAACCTACCTCGCCGTCTGCCTCGCCGTCGCCGCCTATAAGCGCAAGGAAGTCGAGAAGATCATCTTAACGCGCCCGGCCGTGGAGGCGGGGGAGAAGCTCGGGTTCCTCCCCGGGGACCTGCAGACCAAGGTCGATCCCTACCTCCGCCCCCTCTACGACGCGCTGCAGGAGATGTTCGGCCTCGAGACCTATCAAAAACTCATGGAGAAGGGGGTCATCGAAGTCGCGCCCCTCGCCTACATGCGCGGGCGGACGCTCTCGGAGGCCTTCGTCATCCTGGATGAGGCGCAAAACGCCACCCGCGAGCAGATGAAGATGTTTCTCACCCGTCTCGGGGAGGGGAGCAAGATGGTCGTCACGGGGGACCTCACGCAGACCGACCTCCCGGACGGCAAGACGAGCGGCCTCAAACACGCCGTCCGCATCCTCGAGGGCGTGGAGGACATCGCGATCGTGCGGCTCTCCGCGCAGGACGTGGTGCGGCATCCCCTCGTCACGCGCATCGTGCGGGCCTATGAATCCGAGGAAACCAAGCGGAAAAGAGGAGAAAAAGCATGAACATCATCCCTCCCAAGACCAAGAAAAAACTCGTAAAGAGCGGGCTCGTCTTTTTCGCCTGCTATCTCGTCATGATGCTCGTCGTCTTTTTGATCATGGTGATAAGCGATCTCAAGGGATGGCAGAGCTACATCGTGCAAAACGTCTCCGAGGTGATGGCGCTCTCCGTGAGCATCTTCTTCCTCTTCGGGCTCGTTTTTTGGTATTACCTCTTTGAGGACGCCGACGCCCTCGCCAGCCGAAGGAACATCCTGCTCGTCTTTTCCCTCATCATCGTCTCGACGATCATCTGCTTCGTATTCGGAAGATTTCTGCACATCGACTCGCGGCCGGTGGCCATGTTCGCCCTCCTCGCGCTCTTTCTCACCAACAGGCGGCACGCGCTCTTCCTCAACTTCATCTTTTCCTTTTTGATGTTCGTCATCGACCTCTTCACCAACGCCATCCCGACGGCCGACCTCAACAGCGAGATCTACGCCTCCTTCCTCTTGAGTTTCATCAGCGGCACCGTCGTCATCTTCCTCGCGGGAGACGTCAAGACGCGCGGCGGCCTGCTCCTCTCGGGCGTGTTCATCGCCGTGCCCGTCGTGCTCATCGTCATGCTCTTCAATATCCCCGAGATCACGACGGATTGGATCGACTATGTCTCGGCCGTGGGCTTCCGCATCTTGAGCTGCGTGACCTCCGCCATTGCGGCGCTCGCCCTCATGCCCATCTTCGAGCGGGCCTTCAACCGCCTCACCGTGTTCCGGCTCCGCGAGCTCACGAGCACAGACGCGGCCCTGCTCGTCCGCCTCAAAAAGGAGGCGCCGGGGACCTTCAACCACTCCCTCATCGTCGCCCAGCTGGCCGAGACGTGCGCCGTCGCCATCGGGGAAAACGCCGAACTCGCCCGCACCGCCGCTTACTATCACGACGTGGGCAAGCTCAAGCAGCCCGACTGCTTCACCGAGAATCAGGGCGACTACAACGTGCACGACGAGATCACCCCCGAGCTCTCGGCCGACATCATCCGCTCGCACACCAAGGATGGCTACGAACTGCTCATAAACAACCATCTGCCCAAGATCATCGCAGACGTCGCGCGCGAGCACCACGGCACGTTGCCCATCAAATACTTCTACGACAAGGCCATCCGCTATTCGGGTGACGCCGATCTCAAGGATTTCTCCTACCTCGGGCCCGTCCCGCAGACCAAGATCGCGGCCATCGTCATGATCTCGGACGGCGCGGAGGCCGCCACGCGCGCCATGCCCGACCGTTCCCCCGAGAAGGTGGAAAAGGTGTGCCGCTCCATCATCGAGGAGCGCGTCGATCTCGGGCAGTTCGACGAGTGCGACATCACTTTGAAGGAACTCACCATCATCAAGGAGACGCTCGTGGAGGCGCTCTCCGGCGTGCACCATCATCGCGTGCAGTACCCGGCCATCCAATTCGGACGGGACAGACAAGCCGTGAAAACGGAGGAGGACGACGCGCATGCCTAAGCTCATCGTGGACTGTGATTCGCTGGAAGAGGGGGCCCGCGCTTCCCTCGAGACCACGCTTTCCGAAGCCTTCATCGCGGACATGCCCCTCGTGCTTGAGGTCTTGTTTGTCTCCGAGGAGGAGATCCGCAGCCTCAACGAGCGGGAGCGGAAGGTCGATCGCGTGACCGACGTTTTGAGCTTCCCCGCCATGGAGCTTACCCCGGGCGAGGAGATCTTGTCCGAGGAGCACGGCGAGTGCATCGACGAGGACGAGACGGGGGCGGAGCGGATGTACCTCGGGAGCGTGGTCGTGTGCACCCGGCGGGCGCGCGAGCAGGCCGAGGAATACGGCCACAGCTACGCGCGCGAGGTGGGCTATCTCATCGTGCACGGCATGTTGCATTGCCTCGGTTACGACCACGAGACGGAAGAGGAGAAGGCCGTCATGCGGAAAAAAGAGGAGGAGCTCATGCGCGGTCTCGGCCTCGGGAGGGAAGAATGAGAAGCGGAACAGTCGCCGTCATCGGCAAGGCAAATGCGGGCAAGAGCACGCTCATCAACGTCCTCGTGGGTGAAAAAGTCGCCATCGTCTCCCCCAAACCGCAGACGACGCGCGATCGCATCCTCGGCATTCTCACCAAGGAGGCCCATCAGATCGTCTTTGTGGATACCCCCGGCATCTACCGCCAGAGAAATGCCCTCACCGAGCTCATGATGAAAACGACGGAGACGACCTCCAAGGACGTAGACGCCATCCTCTTCGTTCACGACGGCCACGCGGGGCTTTCGGAGGACGACGTTTCCCTCATCCAGAAATACGCCGCGCTCGGTGTGCCCATGCTCATCGCCTACACCAAGATCGACATCATGCAGCGGGAGAAGATCCCCGCCGACGTAAAGACGCTCTTTGAGGCGGGTGTGACGGCGGACGTGTACCCCGTGTCCGCGAGGAAGGGCACCAATCTCAAAAAATTGGAGGAAGCCGTCGCCGCGATGCTGCCCGAAGGCGAGCCGCTTTTCCCCGACGACGTCATCTCCGACCGCAGCGAGAAATTCATGATCGCGGAGCTCATGCGCGAGAAGATCCTGCTCAAATACGAGAAGGAGATCCCGCACGGCGTGGCGATCATCGTAAACACCTTCGAGCGGCACGAAAACGGGACGTATGAGATAAGCCTCGACATCGTCTGCGAGAAGAAGAACCACAAGGCCATTCTCATCGGCAAGCAGGGGCAGGCCATCAAGGAGACGGCCTCCTTCGCCCGCGCCGACATGGAGAAATTCTTGGGCGCAAAAGTCTTTCTCACCGTCTATGTGAAGGTGCGCGAGGACTGGCGCGATAAGAGCAGCCTCATGAAGGAGTTCGGCTACACGCCCGAGGACCTCTGAGCGGCGCATAACCGCCCGAAAGCGGGGCATACTGCTTGCATGAAGGAAAAAGAGAGCGCGAAGGAGATCGCGTGGAAGCTCTTCGAGGAGACGGGCAATTTCAGCTATTACATGCTATACAAGCGATTGAAGTGATATGGAATACAAGGCAGACGCGCTCGTCTTGCGGGCGGCGGACTACGGCGAAAACGACAGAATGGTGACGCTGCTCACCGCCGGGCGGGGGAAGATCGGCGCGGCGATGAAGGGCGTGAGAAGGGCGGGCGCGAAGCTGAATTTCGCGTCGCAGCCCTTTTGCTTTGCCGAATACGTCTTTGCGGAGCGGGAGGGGCGCTACACCGTCACGCAGGCCGCCCTGCACGAGGGATTTTACGGTCTGCGGGGCGACATCGAGAAGTTTTACGCGGGCGCGAGCGTGCTCGAGGCGTGCGACGTCTTTTCGGGGGAAGGCATGGAGAGCGGGGCGCTCCTCGTGGCCGCGGTGGAGACCTTAAACGCCATCGAGACGGAAGATGGGCATACCATGTCCGCGCTGGTGGCCTTCCTTTTACAGACTCTGCGCGTCTCCGGCTATCCCGTGACGGCGGGGGACTGCCCCGTCTGCGGCAAGAAGATCGCGGGGAAGCTCTACTTCGACATGACGAGCGGGGCCTTCACCTGCGGGGCGTGCGCGGTGGGGGTGCCGGCGAGCCGATCGACCTACGAGACGGTCTCTGCGCTCTCCGCGGGGCGGGAATGCGACCCGGGTGACGGCCAAAGGCGCGCGTTGCGCCTTCTTAAGGCGTATATTTCCTACCTGACCGACGCGCCCTGCCGTTCCCTTGCGGAACTCCTCGCGATCGTGTAAGCCCCCCCTGCTTTCCCGCGGGAGGGGTTTTTTATATTCTTATGAAATTCGGGCGCGTGCGTGCGCGCGGGAAGCCCCCGCACTTTCGGGTTACGCTTTTTGGCTGCGCCTTCGGGCTACGCTTTGGGCCGATGTTTTCGGGCGCGGAGGGGGGCGAGAATGCTCCCAAGGGACGGAAACAGAAAAAATTGCACATTCCGAAGAAATTTTTTTACAAAAACTTATTGACATCGCCGCGCAATTGTTGTAGAATAGTATCGCCATCTTTTGAATGGCGACAAAAAACATTTTAATAAAGGGGAGGACAAACAAGACATGAGAAAGCTGAGAATTGCTTTACTCGCGTTGTTTGCTATGGTTTTCTCTCTGGCCCTGTTCGCCTGCGGCAGCAAGGATCAGATCGATACCATTGAGGTAAACGGTACGGCAAGTATCGCCCTCACCGACGCAGACACCGAGACAACGGCAAGAGCAAAGCTCGATGAACTCGAATTCTACTGCACCTATTTGGGGAATACCGAGGATCACACCTTTGCGGCAAGCGAGTACACAGTGGATTGGACGGGAGTCACGTTCGGCAAGACCGGCAACTACACCGCCAAAGTCACCACGAGCAAGAACAACGACGCCAAGGCCTACGCCGAAGTCGCCGTGAGCATCACCCACGCATTCGGAAATCCCGACGCGGATGGCGTGCAGGTCTGCACCTTCTGCAATGCAGTTGCCCAGACCAAGACCATCAACGATACCTTCTCGATCGGAGCTTGGGCGAAGGGCGTCACAGTCGGAAAGGACAACGAATACGTGCTTACCGATAACCGTATCGGCAACAACACCGCCTTCGTCGCCCGCCTCGATAAGGGCATGAGCATCACCCTCAAGGGCACCGGCAAGGCCACGAGTAACGATAACCCTTGGTACTTCCCGATCCTCGGCGTTGCCAACATCGAAGAGGATTGGTCCATCATCGACAGACAGGACGGTTGGTCGATCTACGGCGCCATGAACGGCGTTCTTGCTCAACTCAGCGGGAAACCGTTCAGCGACAGCGATCCCGAAACCGGTTGGCCCGGCGCAGAAGCGGCCACCATGTACCGCGTCTATGTAGACGGCAAGGGCTCCGCGACGGCCGACTACTACGACAAGGGCGACGTTCCCATCGAACTCACGTGGGAATACGGCACGGACAACAGCTTCCTCATGCAGTGGAACAACCCCACCGGGAACGGCATCCGCACCGCGCGCGTCCTTCTTTCGGACCGTCAGTTCTACAATGCTCTCCTTCACGGCGAGTTCTTCGACGCGACCTTCACCGAAGTCCAGATCATTCAGACCCGCAAGCTCGAGTCCGTGGACAGCATCACGGTGAATACCGTGGAGAAAGTGCTTGAGAACAAGTACCTCAACAACAACTGCTTCAACATCGGCATCACCTACGCCGGCAACCTCAAAGATACGGCCGTCAACGACGGTATGGTCACGGTCTATGGCAACACCGAGAAAGTCACGAAGTTGCCCGATGACAACACCGCTCAGGGCGGCATGGCCTACAACGGCAAGGGCAATGCGTGGGAAGATCTTTCCACCACCAAGATGACCAAGAACTTCCAGTCGTATAAGGTCCGTGTGCAGACCGGTCTCGACTGGTTCGAACAGCTCCTTCCCGAAGCGGATGTGGCCAAGATCAATGCGGCCATCATCCCCAACGCCGTCGATCACGGCAATCCCAACGAGATCACGGTAGACAACGTCGTGTTCCGCGCGACCGATCTCAGCAAGGTCGAATTCACGCAGAACGGCGAGAAGGCGGGCGTTGCGATCGAAGGCGCGGCGGCTACCCTCTCTACCGATCAGGCCGGCAAGCTCACCATGGGCAGCGGCAGCGGCAAACACTATGTCGCCTTCACGCTCTATGCCAACGGCGCGACGACCTTTGCGGGCACCGCGACCATCGAAGGCACGAAGGGCTATGCGAAGGCCTCCGAAGATGGCAAAAAGCTCGACGTCGTCCTTGCCGTCACGGCGGACCTCAAAGAGGCCACCATCAAGGGCGTCAACGGCGGCACGGATATCGTCGTCTCCTTCGGGGAGATGCTCGGCTGCTCCACGAGCTCCACGCTCTCCTTCAACACCCTCAAGATCAACGAGACCAAGGATCTCACCGTAGAGTATGATATCTCCGGTCTCACCGGCGTCACCGACGCGGCTTCCGTTGCGAGCAAGCTCAGCCTTGCCATCAACAACATGCTCGTGCCCTTCAACACGACGGGCGGCACGCTCAATACGGGCTCCTTCACCGCGATCTCCGGGTTTGCGATCAAGTCCGCGGCCTATGCAAGCGGCAAGCTGACCCTCGTCTACACCATCCCCGCGATGGACGCCTCCAAGCCCGTCAGCTACACCTTCAACCTCGTCAATAATGAGAGCGGCGCGGTGCTTGCCTCCGACAAGCTCTACTACGACCTCACGTTTGCGGAAAACGACAACGCGCTCGTCGGGGACTACTATGTCAGCGCGAGCGGCAACTACGTCTATCTCCTTCGCCCCTACACGGGCAGCGACATCGAGTCCGCCGCGGTGAAGGATACCCTCTTCGTCACGCTCAATGCGGGCGCCGCAACGGGCAGCGAATACGAAGATGAAAACTTCAAGCTCTATAAGTATCTCCGCAACCACGATCTGAGCTACGCCGTCAACGAGGATGGCAGCGTGTCCTTCACGGATAAGGGCCTCCTTGCCGACTTCGCGACCGGCACCCTCACCGCCTTCGGCACCCTCAACAACGGCGAGGATACCGACTACGGCGCCGTGCTCGTCGTCCGTCTCGACGCGAGAAAGGTCGGCGTCAACCCGAGAAAGCAGGATTATGCGATCGCCGTGAACGCCGAAGAGAACGAGCCGTTCTACAACACCGTCACGAAGGATGGCGTTGTTGGCGCAAAGACCACTTACGAGCTTCCCGAAACGACCGTCACCCTCACGGAAGGCGGCAACTGCATCAATTCCGCCGACGTCGCTTATGCGGTCAAGGGCACGGGCGATGCCGTCGTGTTCTATGCGTTCGCGGATTATACCTATGCAGAGCATGTTTGGGTGAAGGGCGAAAACAACCTCTACACCTGCTCCACCTGCGGCTCCGTTCGCAACTATGAAGCAAAGGCAGAGACCTATGTAGACGCCAACGCGCTCAACGTCGGTTCCTTCGCAAATCTCGTTGAGACGGGCCTCACCGTCACCTTCGAGCTTCAGGGTACGGCGAATAGCGACTGGGGCGCTGCGGCTCTCGTGACCGCGGAAGGCAACATGATCGTCACCCTTCCCAACCTCGATCCTTGGAACAACTCCGTCAATGCCGACATCATGAATGCCGACAATCCCGAGACCGAAGGGGTGGATGAGAGCAAGACCGTCCTCTACGCGAAAGTCGCAGACGCGACGGAGCGCGAGCAGGAACTCGCAACCAAGCTTGCGGGCACCAACCTCTTCCCGACCGCCAACAATACCAGCTATCTGAAGAACGGCGGTGCGTATAACAGCTTCCTTTCCGGCTATTGGTTCGTCACCATCGTCGTCTCCAAGACGGGCGGCGTCCAATACTATCAGAACGGCACGGTGCTCGTCGATTATCCCGCCAACGCGGCGATGGGCGGCAGCAACGTCGGTGAGTTCGCAGAGCTCTTCCTCAGCCTTGCCCGCAAGGGTCTCGTGATCGGCCGCTCCGGCGTCACCGTCAAGAACGCGATGGTCATCAAGAAGGCCGTGGACGCGACGCAGGCAAACGACCTCTTCAAGGCCTATGTGCAGGAAGTGGGCATGCCCACCATGCCCGGTCCCGAAAAGCTTCCCGAAATGCCCGAGATCGAGGAGACTTGGTCTGAAAGCGTTACGGTCGGCGTGGACGGCACCGTCGAAGGCACAGCTTGGCAGGGTTACTCCGTCGGCAAGACGTGGTATATCAAGGCCGGACAGAAGATCGTCGTGAGCGGCGTTTTGAAGGCCGATAAGAGATTTACCAACGCGGACGGCAACCTTGATGGCAATTGGCACGGAATCGGCGTTATCTTCGATCGTGGCTTGCTCCAAGACGGAGTGACCCCGCTGAACGGCCGAATGGATAACTTCATCAACGGTACTCCCGCAAACAACTTCTGGAATGTCGAAATGGTTCCCGCCGCGGTCGACGCCAACGGTGCTCCGATCGGGGATTGGGTTGCCGAAATGGCAGCTCTCCGCGAGGGCCCGAACACCGCGGAATACACCTTCGACTTTACCGATCCCACCAAGCTCGTCTGCACCATCAAAGTGACGGGCGCGGCGGAGAACGAAGGCCATGCAGGAAACGTGTTCACGCAGAGCTACACGATCACGGCGATGCCCAACATCAAGTATCGCGACGGCGACGACTTCAAACTCGAAGATTGGGCGCTTGTCGGCCTTGCAGTTGATAGCGGCTATCTCACCGGTACGGCTACCTGCACCTACACCGCTCCCGAGGCTAAGGCCTAACCGCTTGAAAAAGCAACCGCTCGTCGAAATCCGATGAGCGCACGAAAAAAGAACTCCTTCGGGAGTTCTTTTTTCGTGCGAAGTCGCCGTAAAAAAAATAAAAATTCCACGCAAAATCGGTTGACAAGCTCCCCCATCTATGATAAACTTGAATCAAGCACCTGAGGGGTGTAATTTTTTTGTATGGAGTTTTCACGCAATGGCTGTCAAATCTACGCGGATGAAGGTAACATTCGAGTGCACGGAATGTAAGAACAGGAACTACGATAGCTTCAAGAATAAGCGCAACGATCCCGATCGCCTCGAGCTCAAAAAGTATTGCCCGACGTGCAAGAAGCACACCGTGCACAAAGAATCCAAGTAATCACACCGGAGAACAAGATCATGGCGAAAAAAGAGACCGAGTTGGAGAAGAAGGGGCAAGAGGCCCCCGCCTCCAAAAAAAATACGAAGAAGGAAGCGAAGAAGAAGCCCAATCTCTTCGTCCGCATGGGCAAGAAGA
The DNA here is from genome assembly GCA_947588985.1 of uncultured Clostridia bacterium. Lineage (GTDB taxonomy): Bacteria > Bacillota > Clostridia > Christensenellales > Borkfalkiaceae > Gallimonas. Next base: position 2,483 of record CANQBG010000024.1, on the reverse strand, counting down.
TCAAAGAGACCTTCTCCGAGCTCAAGCGCGTCACGTGGCCGACGATCCCCAATGCCCTCAAATCGACGGGCGTCGTCATCGTGATCGTCCTCATTTTCCTCGTCCTCATCACCCTCATCAATATCGGGTTTACAGAGCTTTTGGAGCTCCTCACCTCGCTGGGGTAAGCGCATATGGCAATCACGAGCGTCGATACCGAGCCCAAGTGGTATATCCTGCACACCTATTCGGGCTATGAGCTTCTGGTGCGCGAGAGCCTCTTCCGGCTCATCGAGAACAACAACTTACAAGAGCAGATCTTCGACGTAAAGATCCCCATGGAGCAGACCATTGAGGAGAAGGCGAACGGCAAGAAGAAAGTCGTCGAGCGAAAACTTCTCCCGTGCTACGTCTTTATCAAGATGATCTATTCCAACCAGCTTTGGTACCTCGTGACGAACACGCGCGGGGTGACGGGCTTTGTCGGTCCGCAGGGGCGGCCCATTCCCATGAAGGAGGAAGAGATCCGCAAGATGCGGCTCGAGGACTACGTGGTGGACGCCGACTTCAAGGCGGGGGACAGGGTCTCCATCGACAACGGCCCGCTCGAGGGCTTTATCGGAACGATCAAGGAGGCCAACGACGAGACGCAGCGCGCCAAGGTCAACATCATGATGTTTGGCCGGGAGCAAGACGTCGAGGTGGAATATGTGCAGATGACGCGCATTTCCGATACCGCCGTGGAGATCCCCAAGAGCGAGGACGACGAGTAATCACACTTCTCACACTTCTCAAATTTCTCAAAAAGAAACCGCGAATTTTGCGTTTTCGATAGGTGGGAGGCGGCAAAATCCCAAGCGCCGCCATCAAAACCACAAAGGAGCATTTTATGGCAAAGAAGGTAACGGCAGTTGTAAAGCTGCAACTTCCCGCCGGGAAAGCGACCTCAGGCCCCCCCGTAGGCTCTACGCTCGGCCCGCACGGCGTCAACATCCCCGGCTTCACTAAGGAGTTCAATGCGAGAACGGCTTCGCAGGAGGGGCTCATCATCCCCGTCGTCATGACGATCTATGCAGACCGTTCGTTTACGTTCGTCTTAAAGACGCCGCCCGCACCGGTCCTCATCAAGAAGGCGCTCGGCCTCGAGTCGGCCTCCTCCACCCCCAACAAGGTGAAGGTGGGCAAGCTCACCAAGGCGCAAGTCGAAGAGATCGCCAAGACCAAACTTCCCGATCTCAACTGCACCACGCTTGAGAGCGCGATGAGCATGATCAAGGGCACGGCCCGTTCCATGGGCATCACCGTCGAGGAATAAGGAGGCGCCAAGATGAAATACGGAAAAAAGTATGTAGAGAGCCTCAAGTCCTACGATAAGACCAAGACGTATGAGGCAGGCGAGGCGATGAACCTTGTCCTTGCCAACGCCAAGGCCAAATTCGATGAGACGGTGGAACTTCATATCCGCCTCGGCATCGACCCGAGACAGGCCGATCAGCAGGTCCGCGGCGTGTTGGTCCTTCCCAACGGCACCGGCAAGACCAAGACCGTCCTCGTCGTCGCCAAGGGCGAGCGCGCAGACGCGGCACAGGCAGCGGGCGCGGATTTCGTCGGCGCGGAGGAGATGATCCAAAAGATCCAGACGGAGAATTGGTTCGGATTCGACGTGATGATCACCACCCCCGACATGATGGGCGTCGTCGGCCGTATCGGCCGTATCCTCGGCCCCAAGGGCCTCATGCCCAACCCTAAGTCGGGCACCGTCACCATGGACGTCGCCAAGGCCGTACAGGAAGTGAAAGCCGGTAAAGTCGAGTACCGTCTCGATAAGACGGCCATCATCCACTGCCCCATCGGCAAGAAGAGCTTCGGGCCCGAAAAGCTTTTGGAGAACTTCAACGCCCTCATGGAGGCCATCGTGAAGGCCAAGCCCGCCGCTGCCAAGGGCCAGTACATCAAGAGTGTGACGCTTACCTCGACGATGGGGCCCGGCGTGAAAGTCGCCTACACGAGAGGTTAAGCGAACTGCGTATAAGCGTCGCGATCCTTCGTTGTGCTACGTTTTTCTTCGTCGTGTACGTCTTGGTACACTCCGTGCGAAAAGCCTCGCACTCCTTGTCTTGCTCGCTTCTCCGCAGTTGAGGGAGCCTTCGCCCCTACGCGGGAGTCCCTTCGGGCGACGACCCGCAAAAACAAATTTCATCTCCGCATCGCAAAATCGCTTGACAAGGCGTGCGCGGGGTGGTACAATGAAAAAAGCAATAGACCGCAGACAACGGGTGCCGCACGGCTCAATATCCCGTCGAGGTTGACTTCTTAATCCTTTAAGAATCGCTCCGTACTGTCTGCTACGGAGCTTTGTTTTTCCCAAACTATGGCCGCAAGGCCGAAAAGGAGGTAATCATGTCGGCAAATTTTGAGGCAAAAAAGGTTGTCGTCGAAGAGATCAAGGAAAAGATCCAAGGCGCGAAGTCCGTCGTGCTCACGCACTACGAACGGCTGACCGT
>CANQBG010000023.1 GCA_947588985.1 uncultured Clostridia bacterium | reverse complement strand
CCCTCGACTTCGCGGAGGATCTCGATGGCGGCGCGGGAACGCTCCCTGCCCCGCACATAGGGCACGATGCAATAGGAGCAGAAGTTATTGCAGCCGTACATGATGTTGACCCACGCGTTGGGATAGCTCGTGCGGACGGGCGAGACGCCGTCCTCCGTCTCCCCCCGCTCCTCCGAGACGGAGATGACCGCCTTTTTGCGCGCGCGCTTCTCCTCGATGAGCCCCTTGAGGGCGGGAAGATCGTGCGTACCGAACAGGATGTCGATAAATGGAAACTTTTGTTTGAGATAGGCGGCTTTTCCCGCCTCCTGCACCATGCACCCCCCCACGGCGATGAGGAGGCCCTTCTTCTCGCGCTTCAGCTTTTTCAAGGCGCCGATGTTGCCGAAGGCGTGGTTTTCGGCATTCTCGCGGATACAGCAGGTGTTGAATACGATGATGTCGGCCTCCTCGAGGGGAGAGGCCGTCTCGTAGCCCGCCTCCTTCAGAATGCCCGCGATCTTTTCCGACTCGTGCAGATTCATCTGACAGCCGTATGTGACGATGTGGTAGTTCATGCTTCGAGTTTTTGAAAGACCTCCCCCACGTTTTCGCGAATGACGAGCTCGCAGGCATCGTCGAGCGGCGTCTTGTCGCGGTTGACGAGCACGAGGTGCTCCCCGCGGAAGTACTGCACAAAGCCCGCCGCGGGCCAGACGGTGAGCGACGTCCCCGCCACGATGAGAAGGTCTGCCCCGGAGATAGCGGAGATCGCCCCGCGCACGGTGGCGTCGTCGAGCGGCTCGCCGTAGAGGACGACGTCGGGCTTGATCGTCCCCCCGCACGGGCACTTGGGGACGCCCTCGGAGTTTGCGATATATTCTGCAGAGAACTTTCTTCCGCACTTCAGACAGGTATTCTTATGGACGGTGCCGTGGAGCTCGTAGACCTTCTTGCTCCCCGCCTTCTGATGGAGGCCGTCGATATTCTGCGTGACGACGGCGAGGAGTTTGCCCTTCTCCTCGAGCTCGGCAAGTTTTTTGTGGGCGGCATTTGGCTGCGCCCACAGGGGAAGCATCTTGTCGCGGTAAAACTCATAAAACGCCGCGGTGTGGCGGGAAAAGAAGTCCGCGCTCAAGATCTCCTCGGGCGGATAGGCGTATTTTTGGTTGTAGAGGCCGTCTTGGGAGCGGAAATCGGGGATCCCGCTCTCGGTGGATACCCCCGCGCCTCCGAAAAAGACGATCTTGCGGCTATTGTTTATGAGCTCTTGAAGCGTCATTTTAGTTTCCTCCGATTCCCTATTATACCATAAAATCATTTCTTTTTCAAGAAAACCGCGGCCGCAAAGCAAATTTTTTTGGGAAATTACGCATACTTCTGTCATGAAACGCGCACTCATCGTATGCGGCGTCGTCCTCGGCGTCTTTGCCGTGGGCTTTGCCGCACTGTTCTTGGGATTTTTTGCCGTCACGCGGGGGGAACGGCTCGACCCCGCCCGCCTCGCGATTAGGGAAAATCCCGTCACCCTCACTGCCGCCACGGGGGAAGAGCTCCCCTCGGGGCAGCGGGAATTCGTCTCCATCCAACGTCTCCCCGCCCACCTGCCCCATGCCTTCGTCGCCGTGGAGGACAAGCGGTTTTATGAGCACAGCGGCTTCGACGTAAGGCGCATCGGAAAGGCGCTCCTCAAAAATCTCGCCTCCTTTTCCTTCCGCGAAGGGGCCTCCACCATCTCCCAACAGCTCATCAAAAATACCCATCTCACGAGCGAAAAGACGGTCTCGCGCAAGCTCAAGGAGTTCCGCCTCACCGCCATGCTCGAAAAACGATATACGAAGGAGCAAATTCTGGAGCTCTATATCAATTCCATCTATTTCGGACACAGCGCCTACGGGATCCGGGACGCGGCCATGTTCTATTTCGGCAAAAAGGCGGAGGAGCTCGTCCCCGCCGAGAGCGCACTTCTCGCCGCCCTCGTCAAGTCGCCCAACCGCTATTCCCCCTTCAAGGACGCCGCGGCCTGCCAAAGGAGGCGGGATTTCGTCCTGAAACTCATGGCAGAGCAGGGCTATCTCACGGAGGAGGAATATAACACCGCCCTCGCCGTGCCCCTCCCTGCGAGCCCCATCCCCCTCAGACGGGGGAATTTTTACGACGCGCTCGTCCTCGAAGAGCTCGAGGAAGTGCTCCCGGGGGCGCAGACGGGGGCATACGGGAAGCTCCGCGTGGAGACGGCCTTCGAGCCCGCGCTCCAGAAAACGCTCGACGCGCTCCCCGCCGATTCCGACCTCATCGCCCTCGTGCGGAGCAATCGGACCGACCTTCTTCGCGCCATCCGCACGACGACGGGGCTCCCCAAGCGACTCCCGGCCTCCACCATCAAGCCGCTGCTCGTCTATGGGCCCGCCGTGGAGGAAAACCTCATCTCGCCCGCCACGCCCATCCTCGATGAACGGACGGACTTCGGCGGCTACTGCCCCGACGACGCCGGCGGCGCCTCGGGGCAGTATCTGAGCGCACGGCTCGCGCTCGCCCGCAGTGTGAATATCCCCGCCGTTCGCATTCTGAACGCGCTCGGCGTGGACCGCGGCGCGGAGTATCTCCATAAAATGGGGCTTGAGACAGGCCCGGAGGACCGCTCTCTCGCGCTTGCGCTCGGCGGCATGCGGGAGGGATTCGACCTCCGCGCGCTCGCAGACGGCTATTCCGTGCTCGCGAAAGGCGGCCTCTATGCGCCGTCGCGGTGCATCGTCCGCATCTATGACGGGTCCGGCCGCGTGCTCTACACCCACCCCACACAGGGCACGCGCGTATTCTCCGAGGAGACAAGCTTCCTCGTCACCGACATGCTGCGGACGGCGGCGACCGAGGGCACGGCGAAAAAGCTGCGCTCTCTCCCCTATCCCGTCGCCGCAAAGACGGGCACGCACGAGGGGAAGGCGGGCAATCTCGACGCCTACACCATCGCCTACACGCCGGACGACGTTGTGGCGGTGTGGATGGGAAACGCCGACAATTCTCCCGTGGACGCGACGGGCGGAGGCCTGCCCGCAAACGCCGTGAAGGAGATCTTCGGCGCGCTCTATGAGACGGCGCAGCCCGCGGATTTCTCCGTCCCCGCGGGGATCGTGCGGGCCGCGTACGACAAGGAGGCCTATGAAAAGGAGCACCTGCTCCTCCTTGCCGATCCCGCGGCGCCCCTTCTCATTGACCCTTCGGAATACTTCAAGCAGTCCGATCTTCCGTGCCGGCAGAGCGCCCGGTTCTCCCATCCCACCATTCAAAAGCCGTCGATTTGCGTGCAGAATGGGTCCGTAAACATAGTACTATGCCAGACAGAATACTATGATTACGAGGTAAATCGCGAGCATAACGGGCAGATTTCCACCATTTATCGCGGCCCCTACCGCAATACCATCTGCGATAGTTCCGTCTCTCCCGGCGAGAGCTATCGCTATACCGTGATCCCCTACTATCAAAAAAACAAGGGGCAAGCCGTGGAGCTTCCCCTTGTCAAAATTTCGTCCGCACCCTCCTCTTTGGAGAATTGGTGGGAATAGTCAGTCCAATCGAACGGTCTCTGCCGTCGCGAGCGATTCCGCGATGAGGGCCTCCACGTCGAGCGCCCCCTCCTCCCGTTCGATGCGCTCGAGCTTGGGGCGCGTGGCGGGAAATTCGGGCAAGAACACGGTGCAACAGTCCTCATAGGGCAAGATGGAGGTCTCATACGTCCCCATCTTCTTGGCGCGCTCGATGATCTCCTCCTTATCGAAGCCGATGAGCGGACGGAGCACGGGGAGGGTGACGACGGCGTTGGACGAGGTGAGGCCCTCCATCGTCTGGCTGGCCACCTGCCCGAGGCTCTCGCCCGTGACGAGGCAGGAGAGCCCCCGCGCCTTTGCGATCCGCTCCGCGATGCGGAACATGAAACGGCGGAGGAGGGTGACGTTGAGCTCGGCCGCGCACTTCTTATGGATCTCCTCCTGAATGTGCGTGACGGAGACCGTGGTAAGCCGCACGACGCCCGTGTAAGCGGAGAGGATCTTGGAGAGCGCCACGACTTTCTCCTTCGCGCCCTCGTTGGTATAGGGATAGCTGTGAAAGTGGAGCAGTTCGACGACGAGACCCCGCTTGGCCATCATATACCCCGCGACGGGGGAATCGATGCCGCCCGAGATCAGAAGGAGCCCCTCTCCCGCCGTGCCGACGGGCATGCCGCCGGGGCCCGCGCCGTAGCTTCCGAACACAAGCGCGACGCCGTTTTGCCGCACGTCGACGTAGACGGTGTGCGCGGGCGTGTGGACGTCTACCGTGAGCGCGGGGTTGTCCTCGAGCATGCGCGCGCCGATCTCTGCGCTGATTTCCATGGAATTGAGGGGATACTGTTTGTAGCCGCGGTGCGTCTCCACCTTGAAAGTGCCGCTCTTGGGGGCGACGAGGCGGACGGCCTCATAGATCTCCTCGAGCGTGCTCCCCGTCTCGTAGCCCAAGGAATAGGAATGCACGCCGAACACCTTGGAGACGCGCCGCGCGACATCCTCCGCCTGTTCTTCGGGGAACTTCGCCACGAGCCATCTCCCGCTCGTGCGGTGCAGTTCGTGGCGGACGCCCTTGAGGCTCCGCTCGAGGTTCATGGCAAAGACGCGCTCGAAGTAGCCGCGATTTTTGCCCTTTAAGTGGATCTCCGCATAGCGGATAATGACAACTTTTTCCATAATGACAGTTTCCGTCTTTTAAGAGAGTTTTTCTTTGAGTTCTTTGGCCGTATTACACAGAATTTCCGCCGCTTCCGCCGCTTCGTCCTCCGCCGTCTCGGGCGAAAAACTCAGCCGGAGGACGCCGTCGAGGACGGATTTTTTGTAGCCGCAGGCCTCGATGATGCGGCTGTGCGGCTTCTTGGAAGAGCACGCGCTCCCCGTTCCCACGGCGACGCCGCGGTCGTAGAGCATGCGCTGCAAGACTTCCCCCCGCACGCCCTCGCAGGCGACGGTGAGGATGTAGGGAGACCCGTTTTCGGGGGAGAGGACAGCAAAGAGCCCGCTCTCTTCGAGCCGCGCCCGCGTGCGCCGTGCGATGCCATCAACGCGGACATGGTCCCCTTGGATGGCACCGAACTTCCTCTCCGCGGCATAGGAAAAGGCCAAGATGCCGAGGACGTTCTCCGTCCCGCTCCTCAGGCCGCCCTCCTGCCCTCCGCCGAAGAGATAGGGCGGGAGCGCGAGCCCCTTGCGCCGGATGAGCGCCCCCGTGCCCTTGAGCCCGCCGATCTTGTGCGCGCTCACGCTGTAGAGATCGACCGCGGGCGGGATCTTTCCGGGGAGCTTTCCGAAGGCCTGTACGCCGTCGCTATGAAAGACGCAGCGGGGATTTTTTTCCTTGACCGCCTGTGCGAGCGCGCCGATCTCGTTGATGGCGCCCGTCTCGTTGTTGACGTGGACCACGGAGACGAACGTCGTCTTTTCGTCCACGAGGGAAAGCAGTCTTTCGGGATCGACGCTTCCATCCCGCCGCACGGGGGCAAAGCGCGGTTCGACGCCCCGCCCGCGGAGCGCCACAAAGCTCTCATAGACGGCGGAATGCTCCCCCGCGGAGGTGACGGCATTTCCCCTTCTCGCGCCCGAAAAGACGGCGTGGTTATCGGCCTCCGTGCCGCCCGAGGTAAATTCGAGCTCATAGTTCTCCGCACTCGCGACCGAAGCGAGCAAGCGGCTTCGCGCCTCCTCGATGAGGCGGTGCACCAAAAACCCGCCGCCATAGCGCGCGGAGGGGTTGAAGTAGTGTTGGAAGGCCTCCTCGGCGGCGCGGGAAAGCGCCTGCCCGTCGGGGCGGGTCGTCGCGGCATTGTCGAGATAGATCATTTGCGCTCCAATTTATTTCTGCCCGCCGCATAGACGAGATTTTCGAGCAGCTGACGGCGGACTTCGAGGATATAGACGGCCTTTTCGATGGAGCTCGAGTGCACGACGTAGATGAGTTCCTTATTTTCGGCGGGAACTTTATTGGGCGTGCAGATCTTGGGCTTCTTGCCCTTGTACCCGCGCATCGTCCGCTCGAAGGCCTCGCTCTCCACCCAGCCGATCTGCAGGATCCTGTCCGCCTTCAAAACGACGAGCGGCTTGCGCTTTCGGCCGCTGTACACCTTGGTGATGCGCAGTTCGTCCTCCACGAACGTGTAGTCGTAGCTCAAATTGAACCGGTTTTTGAAGAACCAGAAGAAGAGCCCCACGCCGATCATCCCGAGCAGCATGATGACCCATGTCGCCGTCCCGATGACGCGATCGACGAGCGTGGCCTCCTCCGTCCCGAACACGAGCCCCAAATACGCCGGCGAGACGAGCGCGGCGACTACGGCCGTGATCGCGAGAATGACGATCGCGGTGATGCGAAATCCATTGTAGAGCTTTTCCTCTCTCAGGCTTCTGACCGATACGGCGCTCTCTTCATAAAATCCGTCCCGAGGCATCTTGATCTCCTCCCTTCTGAAGTATTTCCTATTTTTTCCCGTAACCCATCACGGATGCGGTGCATTGCCAACAAAAAATCCCCCGCTGCACAGTTTTATGTCTGACATAGTACTCTGCAAAACGGCGAAAATCGCGATTTTATTCCCCTTCGAAGTCGGGGTAAAACGTCCGGATATCCTCCTCCGTGAAGCAGGTCTCGTAGGGCTTCATGAAGGGTGCGCGCTTTAAGAAGGTGAACTTGTCCTCCGAGGTCTCGGTGCGGAAGGTGCAGACGTATTTCCGATCCGTCTCCTTCACGTCTGTGCAGGCGTCGAGGCCGAAGGTGAAGGACTTGCGCTTGGTCGTGATCACGAGCGTCTTGGAGCCGCACTCCACCGCGAGCACGAGGTCGAGGGAGAACTTGACGGCGTAGATCCCATAGATCACGAGAAAGACGACCATGAGGGCGGGCGCGATGATCATAAAGCCGATGTAGCCAGAAAAGGCGAACCCGAGCGAAATGAAAATGGCGATCCCCAATGCCACGCAGAGGAACGTCACGATGTTTTTTACAAATTTCAAATATCGGACGATGGGCGTTTTCATCTATTCTCTCCCGTAAAACAACTTAAACTGCGTGCGGAGCGTGCCGTCCTCCCCTCTCGCTTCGAGCGCGGAGGCGCCGCTGCTATCCTCCCGCGTGAAGATCAACGTCTCATCCTCCTTCGTCTGCTTGGCGTAGGCGATCTGAAAGCCGCGGATGTCTGCGCCGCCGAGCTCCTCCATCGAAAAGCAGTCGAGGAAGAAGTCGAAATACTTGGCGTTGTTGGCGTGCAGGTAGTGGTCGCAATCGGAATTTCTCACCGTATGGCGAAAGACCTCCCTTCCCGCGGAGAGCCGCGGAAGCCGCCAATTCGTCACCTCCAAGGATTTTTCGGCGCGGTACGGGCAACGCGCATGCGCCTCCCCCATCCGCTCGGGGGGAAGCATCGTGAAGGTCGCGAGATCGACGAGGCACCAGCGGGAGGCGAGCACGGCGACTTCCTCCCCCCGCGCGTTGGTGACGCGGTAATCGCGCTCGAAGATGACGTGACGGGGCGGGAGCGGCCACGTCTCTATGGTGAGCACGTCCCCGAGGACGACGGGCCTGCGATAGGCGCAATGCGTGGCGACCGTGATGAATCCGAGGCCGAGCGGCTTCAGATCCTTATAGCCGAACCCGAGCTCATCGGCGCTGGCGGCCGCCGACTCCTGCACGAGAGAGAGGAGTGCGGAGGGCTTCAGCGCGTCCCGAAAATCAAAATCCGAATATCGGAGTTCATAACTTTTGAAATTGGCGTAACTCATACTTTTGTAATTTTACCACATTTCTCCGCCGCTGTCAAGGATTTACGCTCCGCTCCCGTCGGCAAGAAAGGCAAGAATGCCGGAGGCGATGGTCTTGACGAGCTTTTCGCGGTATCCCCCGTCGAGCAGAAGCGCTTCATCCTCGGGATTGGACAAAAAGCCGCACTCCACGATGACGGCGGGCGCCTCCGAACAGTTGAGGACGAAGTAGTCGCCCGCGAGCGCCTCCGACCGCCGCACGCACTCGGGCATCTCGTTGAGTTTGGTCTGCAAAATGCAGGCGAGCAGTTTGCTCTTGGGCACATCCTCGCGAAAAAAGACCTGCGCGCCCCGCCGCGAGGGTTGGGAAAAGGAGTTCTGATGGATGGAGACGACGGCCGCCGGGGCATTCTTTTGGATGATCTCCGCGCGCCGCTCCATATCCCGCCGCTTATAGCCGGGCGTCGCTACGCCGTAGAGCCCCGCCTCGGTGGGACGGGTCTGGATGACGTTGAGGCCCGCGTCCTCGAGTTCGCGCTGCAAGAGGCGGGAGATGGCAAGGTTGATGTCGCTCTCGGGGGTGGACGTATGGACGCCGGACACCCCGCCGTCTATGCCGCCGTGCCCCGCATCGAGGACGACGGTGAGGCGGAGGGACTCGGCCGCCGTGCGGGCAAGCGCAAAGAAGCAAAACCCGAATGTCACCGCAACGGCGACGATGAGCGAAAGAAAGCCCAACAGCACGCGATGACGATAGAGAGATCGGAAGATGTGCATGAATTACAGTATGCGCAAACGGACGGCATTAGAATCCGTTCTCCCTTCCATATTGGGTATGATTCGGGGGCGGCGCAACATGGCGCGGATTTGAAGATCGCGCAAAATCGCCGTGCGCTACCGGATGAGGGCGACGGTGAGGTCGTTGACGTTGGTGCCCGTGGGACCCGTGAAAAGAAGGCCGTCTGCGGCGTTGAGACCGCGGTAGCTATCGTTCTCCCGAAGGAGGGCATCGATCTTCAGTCCGGCGCGAGCGAGGGTGGCGCGCGTTTGGCCGTCTACATAGCCGCCCGCCGCGTCCGTGGGGCCGTCGGTGCCGTCACTCCCTATGCTGAAGAGCGCGACGTTGGAAAGCCCCGCGATGACGTCCGCCGCCGCGAGCGCGAGCTCCTGATTCCTGCCGCCGCGTCCCCTTCCCGTCACATGGACGACGCACTCACCGCCTAAGACGTAGGCATGTCCGTGTTCCCCCGCATGCGCGCGGAGAAAATTCCCCAAATGCCGCCCCGCCACACGCGCCTCGCAGGAGAGGTGATCGGAGAGGATCTCCGTCTTATAGCCGAGCGAACGACAGGCCGACGCCGCCGCGCGGACCAGCTCCTTCACGCTTCCGCCCACGACGACCTCCGACGCGTTTTCGAGCTTTTCCGCCTCCCCCGTGAAATAGGGCAAGAGGGCGGCCGGGAGATGATAGCGGTTTGCGATCGCCTGCGCTTCCTCCGCCGTCGTGCGGTCCGCACACGTCGGGCCACTTGCGATGTCGCTCGGATCGCCGCTCAAGACATCGGATAGGGCGACGGTGACGACGCGCGCCGGAGCACAGAGCGCGGCGAACTTCCCGCCCTTCACGGCGGAGAGCCTCTTCCTTACGGCGTTGATCTCGTGGATGTCCGCGCCCGAGGCGAGCAGGTCCTCCGTGAGCCGCCGCAGTTCCCTCAGCGGGATGAGAGGCCTTTCGAAGACCGCACTGCCGCCGCCCGAGAGTAGCACGAGCACGGTATCTTCCGCGGTGAGCCCCCGCACGGCCGCGATGGCAGCTTCCGTCGCCGCGACGCCCTTTTCATCGGGGATGGGGTGCCCCGCCTCATAACAGATCAAGGGAGGAAGCGGGCCCAAAAGGTGGCCGTATTTGGTGATGACGACGCCGCCGTCCACCGTGCCGAGCACATCCATGGCCGCATGCGCCATCCGCCAGGCGGCCTTGCCGACGGAAATGAGCACGAGCTTCCCCTTCCCGCGGGGAAATTTTCGGAGGGCGCGCTTTACGACGGCGTCCGGCAATACGGCCGCAATGGACGCCCCGATCACGCGCATGCAGTCCTGCCGCAAGCTCGTTTGCTCCCCGCTCATGCGACGGGACCTTTGTTTTGCAGATAGCGGTCGATGGCGGCCGCGGCACGCTTGCCCGCCCCCATCGCCTGAATGACGGTCGCGGAGCCCGTGACGGCGTCGCCGCCGGCAAATACCCCCTCGAGGGAGGTCCTACCCTCGCCGTCGGCCACGATCTCGCCGCGGGGGCCCAGTGCAAGCCCCTCCGTTGCGCGGGAAAGGAGGGGGTTGGGGGAGGTGCCGAGGGCCATGATGACGGCGTCCGCCGCGAGGACAAATCGGCTTCCCGCCCGTTCGCGGGGGCTCCTTCTGCCGCTCGCGTCGGGCTCCCCGAGTTCCATCTCCGCACAGAGAAGCCCGCTGACGTGCCCGCTCTCCGTCTCGATCTTCACGGGATTTGCGAGGAAACGGAAGAGGATCCCCTCCTCGCGCGCGTGCACGACCTCCTCGCGCCTTGCGGGAAGTTCCTCCTCCGAACGGCGGTAGACGACGGTGACTTCCGCACCGAGCCTCCTCGCACAGCGGGCGGCGTCCATGGCGACGTTTCCCCCGCCCACGACGGCGACCTTTTTCGCGCGGTAGACGGGCGTCGCGGCCCCTTCCTCATATGCGCCCATGAGGTTGATGCGGGTGAGATATTCGTTGGCGGAAAAGACGCCGACGGCGTTTTCCCCCTCGATGCCCATGAAGCGGGGAAGGCCGGCTCCCGTGCCCAAAAAGACGGCTTCGTAGCCAAGATCGGTGCGCAGTTCCTCCACGGTGAAAGACTTGCCGCCCACGGCGTTGAGGACAAAGCGAACGCCGAGCGCCTCAAGCTCTTCGATCTCGCGCCCGACCACCTCCTTGGGAAGGCGGAAGGCGGGAATGCCATAGACGAGCACCCCGCCCGCTGCGTGCAGGGCCTCATAGACGGTGACTTCGTAGCCGCGGCGCGCGAGTTCCCCCGCACACGCGAGCCCCGCGGGGCCCGAGCCCACGACGGCGACGCGGCGGCCGTTTTTGGGCGGCGAAGGCGGGTTCTCCCCCGAGGCCGCATGCAAGTCGGCCAAGAATCGCTCGACGTTTCCGATGGCGACGGGGGCGTCCACCCGCCCGCGGGTACACTGCGCCTCGCACTGTTTCTCCTGCGGACACACCCTTCCGCAAACGGCGGGGAGAGCGTTGTCCTCGCGGAGGATCTTGTAGGCCTTTTCGAAATTTCCATGCGCCGCCTCCGCCAAAAAGGCGGGGATATCCACGGCGACGGGGCAACCCTTTGTGCACGGCGCGCCCTTGCATCCGAGACAGCGAAGGGCCTCTTCCCTTGCGGTCTCCCCGTCGTAACCGAGGGCGACTTCGCGGAAGTTCTTTTGCCTTTCGTGAGGATCCTGCACGGGCATGGTATGCCTGTTTGCGGTCTGTTTGCCTTTCTCCATGGCTCAGTCCTCCTCTTTTTTCAGGAGATTACAATGCCGCTCGCGGGCCCTTTGCTCGAAGGGGCGATAGGCGGAAAGCCGCGAGATCGCCTCGTCGAAATCGATGAGATGAGCGTCGAAATCGGGGCCGTCTACGCAGGCGAATTTCATCTCCCCGCCCACGCGCACGCGGCAACAACCGCACATCCCCGTGCCGTCGATCATGATGGGGTTCATGCTCGCGACCGTCTTTATGCCGTAGGGGCGGGTCGTCTCGGCGGCGTACTTCATCATGGGAAGAGGCCCGGCGACAAAGACGGCGTCGATATTGCCCTCCTTCATGAGACGGGCAAGAGGGCGGCAGACGTTGCCCTTCTCGCCCGCGCTTCCATCGTCCGTCGTGAGAAAGACGCGCTCCGAGAGGGCGGAAAATTCCTCCGTGAGGATGACTTGCTCCCGGCTCCGAAAGCCGATGACCGACTGCACGGTCGCGCCCGCCTCCCGCAGTCCTTGGGCGAGCGGAAGCGCGATGGCGCACCCCACGCCTCCCCCCACGACGACGGCGCGCTTTACGCCCGCAAAGCATGTGGGCATGCCGAGGGGGCCGACGAGGTCGCACACGCTCTGCCCGACGCGCTTTTCCGCAAGGGACATCGTGGAGGCCCCCACCGCCTGTACGATGAGATCGACGGTCTCCGCCGCGCGGTCGTAGGCGGCAATGGTGAGCGGGACGCGCTCGCCGCCTTGATCGGCGCGGACGATGACGAACTGCCCCGCCAGCGCCCGGCGGGAAATGAGCGGCACGGAGAATCTCAGCCGGACGATCCCCTCGCGTAAAACTTCTCTTTGTAAAATTTCGTAACCCATGGCTTCCAAATGTTTGAAAATTTCTTATTTTCTCCATCATTATAACCGTATCAACAACTTTTGTCAATGCGTGACATAGCAAAAAAGGAACAAATTTCTCTGTTAAATTTCTTGACATCGGGGAAAATTTGGATTAAAATTGTAGAAAAAGTGAAGAATTGGGAGATCACTATGGCAAGCATTCGGATCGTTACCGATTCAAACAGCGGCATCACGCAAAAGGAAGCGGAGAAATTGGGGATCTCCGTCCTCCCGATGCCCTTTTTGATCGACGGCGAAGAGTTTTATGAGGACATCAACCTCACCCAACAGGAATTTTATGAACATCTGAAGGCGGAGGCGAGCGTCTCCACCTCGCAGCCCTCTACGGTGAACGTCACCGAGCTCTGGGACAGCCTTCTGAAGGAATACGACGAAATCGTGCATATCCCCATGTCGAGCGGGCTCTCGGAGTCCTGCCACACGGCGGAGCGGCTCGCGGAGAGCTATGGCGGGAGGGTGCAAGTCGTAGATAACCAGCGCATCTCCATCACGCAGAAGCAGAGCGTCTACGACGCGCTCGCCCTCGAAAAACAGGGGAAATCGGCCGCGGAGATCAAGGAGATCCTCCTTCGGACCAAGTTCGACAGCAGTATCTACATCTCGCTCGACACTTTGAAGTACCTCAAAAAGGGCGGAAGGCTCACCCCTGCCGCCGCGCTCGTGGGGACGCTGCTTCGCATCAAGCCCGTCTTGCAGATCCAAGGGGAGAAGCTCGACGCCTTCAAGAAAGTCCACACCCTCAAACAGGCGAAAGAGGTGATGATCGCCGCCGTCAAACACGACCTCGAGACGCGCTTTGCCGCCTTTGTGGAGGCGGGCGAGATGACGGTAGCCGTGGCCCATACGGCCAACGACGGGGAGGCCGCGATCTTCCTCGAGGAACTGCGCGCCGCCTTCCCCCGCTGCAAAGTCACCTTCTGCGATCCCCTCTCGCTCTCCGTCTCCTGCCACATCGGGCCGGGCGCGCTCGCCGTCGCCTGTTCGCGAGAGTTAAACTGATTCATCGGCGGAAAAGCGCCGCCCGCGGGTCTCCGCGGGCGGCGCTGTGCGTTCTCAAAATCCCGTCCGTTTGCGGTGGTAAAAGCCGCGGCGGCGCGTTTCGATCAGGTGATACTCCTGCTCCCGCTCGAATTCATAGATGCAGCCGTTGACGGAGGAGGCAAACTTGAGCTTGCCCCCGATATCCGCGGCCTGCGCATAGCCATAGGCACAGACGCACATCGGAAGGCCGAAAAAGAAGGCCTGCGCGCGCATGAGCGTCTGCTCGAGATTGCCGTCGAGCTGCTCAAAGACGCACACGGCGAGCTCGGCCCCGCAGACGGAGAGCGTCTCCGCAATGCGCGGGAAATAGAGGTCCTCGGCCACGATCACGCCGATCCGCCCCGCACCCGTATCAAAGATCTTTACGCCCGCGCCGCAGCGGTATTCCCCCGCGTCGATGCGGTTGACCATGTCCGAAACGCCGAGGATCTTCCCCTTTTCGGCCACGACGGCGGATTTCCTGCGCATGCCGCGGGTATCCGTGTAACAGCCGCAGATGACGACGCCGCCCGTCTCCTTGGAGAGGAGCGCAACGTCCTCGAAGAGCGCCGTCTCCCCCTTGAGCTCGCGCTCGTAACTCACTTCCCCGAGCGCCTGAAAGGCAAATATCGAAACATCGATCTTCTCGGTGACTCCCGCGGCAAAGCTCTCGAGACCGCCGCTCGTCACAAAACAAATGCGCATACTACCATTGTATCCGCGCCCATGCGATTTGGTGACATTGGATATAGCTCTGCAGCAACCCGAAAATGGGCTGCGGCAGAGCGCTTCGACAAGGGCGGTATGAGGAGATGGAGGGGGACAGCGAGAGAATGGAGGATATACAAAAAAGAACGGAGCGGGCCGTTCTTTTTCATGTTCTCGTATGCTGCTTTTGTAAGGTTGAACCGTTATTCGGATTTGGTCTTTAAGAGGTCGCGGATCTCGGTGAGGAGCTCCTCCGTGGTGGGTGCGGGCGGGACGGCGGCGGCTGCTGCGGCGGCAGCGGCGGCCTCGGCATCGAGCTTCGCCTGCTTCTCCTTGGCGGCGGCGACGATCTCGGGGAGCGTCTTGCCCTCGTGGCGGAGCGCTTTGAATTCCTCTTTGGTGAGCGGCGCGTACTTCTTCTTGGCGGCAGCGGCGCCCGAGTGGACGGCGTTGATCGCCTTGATGATGAGGAAGAGCACGAACGCGATGAGCAGGAAGTTGATGATCGCGGTGAGGAAGGCGCCCCAGTCGATGTAGATGGAGTTGGCGAGGTCGATGACCGTCTCCCCTGCCTCATTGAGCATCGTGGCCTTGTGGAGATAGGTGTAGATGTTCTCCAAGCCGTTTCCGCCCGTGATCGCGAACAGGATGCAGTTGATGACGGGCATCAAAATCTGGTTGGTGAGCGCCGTGACGATCGCGCTGAACGCGCCGCCGATGATGACGCCGACGGCCATATCGAGCACGTTGCCGCGCATGATGAACGCCTTGAATTCGGACCAAAAGCCCTTTTTGTTTGCCATAAAGTTACCTCCGATATAATTTTATCATTTTTTTCAAGTGTGCAAACGTACACCCGCCGGGCATACGGTTCAACCGAAACTGCCAATTCCCCTCCTGCCGCCCCGGGACGTTCATGCGGGAGGCATTGCCGCGCCCGAGTACATCCTGCAGAGGCAAAATGCAGAGGTCGGCGTTACAGGCGAGGGCGAGACGGACGAAGGCCTCGGGGAGGCCCTTGCCGCGCGCGCCGAGTTCCACCTCGATCCCCTCCTCCGCGAGCGCAGCGGCGACGCGGGAGCGGAAGAGGATGAAGTCCTCTGCGGAGAGGGCGTCGAAGAAGCCGCGCACGGTGTCGTTATCGTGCGTGCCCGTGTAGACGACCCAATTTTCCCCGATGTTCTTGGGGAGATACTCGTTGTTTTCGTTGCCGTCGAAGGCGAAGAGGAGGACTTTCATGCCCGCGAAGCCCGTCTTTTTGAGAAGGGCGCGCACGCCGTCGTCGATGGTGCCGAGGTCCTCCGCGATGATGCGGGCTTTCTCCGCGCCGAGCTTTTCGAAGAGCGCCTCCTTGGGGCCCTCGCACCACTTGCCCTCCCGCGCCGTCTCCGCGCCGGCCTCGATCTCATAGTAGCGGTCGATGCCGCGGAAGTGGTCGATGCGGACGAGATCGTACGTCTTGAGGGCGGCCGAGAGGCGGTCTGTCCACCAAGCGTAGCCCTCTGCTTCATGGGCGGGCCAATCGTAGACGGGGTTGCCCCACAGCTGGCCGTCCGCCGAGAAGTAGTCGGGCGGGACCCCGGCCACCTTGACGGGCCGAAGCTCTTCATCGAGCTTGAAAAGGTTGGGATGGGCCCACACGTCCGCGCTGTCGTAGGCGACGTAGAGCGGGATATCCCCCATGATGCGGAGGCCGAGCGCGGCGCATTCCTCATGCAGGGCCTCCCACTGCTCGCGGAATTTATACTGCAAAAACTGCCAGAAGAGATACTCCTCGTGATAATCGGTGCGGAACTTCTCGAGCGCATCGGGGTCGCGGAAGCGGATACCGTCCGGCCAATCGCAAAAACTGCCGCCATATACCGTCTTGGCCGTCATGAAGAGGGCGTAATCCTCAAATCGCCCTGTCTTGACAAAGGCGCGGAAGGCCTCGTTGTCGAAGGCAAAACGAGAGAAGGCGAGGCGGAGCGTCTCGTAGCGCTCCTTGTAAAGCGCGCCGTAATCGAGCGGCTTGCCGCGATACTGCTCCGAAAGCTCTTTGAGCTCCTTCTTGGTGAGCAACCCCTCTTTGCCGAGCCGATCGAGATCGATGAAGTAGGGATTGCCGGAATCGCACGCCACCGACTGGTAGGGAGAATCCCCGAAGCCCGTCTGCACGAGCGGAAGGATCTGCCACACCTTCACGCCGCTGTGCGCAAGCGCGGCGGCGAAGCGATAGGCGGGCTTCCCGAGGGAGCCGATCCCGTATTTTCCGGGAAGCGATGAGATATGCAGGAGAATGCCTGCGCTGCGTTGATTTTCCATAATTACCGTAAAAATTGTTTGAGGCGTTCGCACGCTTCGGCCGTATTTTCGGCCGTCGAAAAGGCCGTGAGGCGGAAGAAGCCCTCGCCGTTTTTGCCGAATCCGCTGCCCGGCGTGCCGACGACGTTGGCCTCCTCGAGCAGACGATCGAAGAACTCCCAGCTCTTCATGCCGTGCGGGCATTTGAGCCAGATGTAGGGCGAATCCTTCCCGCCCGTGTACCACACGCCGGCCTCACGGAGCGTCTGCGCGATGCGATCGGCGTTGGCGCGGTAGTAGGCGAGATTTTCCGCGATCTCGCGCTCGCCCGCCTCCGTAAAGACGGCCGCCGCCCCCATCTGCGTGATATAGGAGACGCCGTTGAACTTGGTGCACTGCCGCCGCGTCCACAGTTTCCCGAGCGGGACGCCCTCCCGCACGAGCTCCTTCGGCACGACGGTGTAGCCGCAGCGAACGCCCGTAAAGCCCGCCGTCTTGGAATAGGAACAGAACTCGACGGCGCATGTTTTCGCCCCCTCGATCTCATAGATACTGCGGGGGAGGGCGGGATCCGAGACGAAGGCCTCGTAGGCCGCGTCGAAGAGGATGACGGCGCCGCGGCGGTTGGCGTAGTCCACCCACGCCTGAAGGCCCGCCCGATCGTAGACGGCGCCCGTGGGGTTGTTGGGCGAACAGATGTAGATGACGTCGGCGGCGACACGCTCATCGGGCAGGGGAAGGAAGTGATTTTCCTCCGTCGCGTCGGCATAGACGATGTTGCGGCCCGCCATGAGGTTGGCGTCTACATAGGCGGGATAGACGGGATCGGGCACGAGGACGGTGTTGTCGGCCGAGAAGAGGTCGAGGATGTTGCCGAGGTCGGACTTCGCGCCGTCGGAGATGAAGATCTCGCCCGCCTCGAGCTCCACGCCCCGCCGCGCATAGCGGCCGCGGATGGATCCGATGAGCGCATCGTAGCCATAGACCGTGGCGTCGGGGCCGTAGCCCTTGAAGGTCTCCTTTTTCGCCATCTCGTCTACGGCGCGGTGCATGGCGAAAATGACGCAGGGCGCGAGCGGACGGGTGACGTCTCCGATGGAGAGTTTGATGACCTTTTTCTCGGGGTGAGCGGCCTGATAGGCGGCGTACTTCGCCCCCACCGTTGCAAAGAGATAGGATTCCTGTAAAGATAAAAAATTACGATTGAGTTTCATGATTTTTCGCGATAAGAGAGGGCGGCGCGGATAAATTCCCGGAAGATGGGGTGCGCCGCGTTGGGGCGGGATTTGAACTCCGGATGGAACTGCACGCCCACGAAGAAATCGTTGGCGTCCACCTCCACGGCCTCCACGAGGGTGCCGTCCGGCGAAGTCCCGGCGACGGTGAGCCCGGCCTGTTCGAGGGCGGCGCGGTATTCATTGTTGAACTCGAAGCGATGGCGATGGCGCTCGCGCACGAGATCCTTTCCGTAGATCTCCCGGAGCCGCTTGCCGAGAAGGAGGCAGGGATAGGCGCCGAGGCGCATCGTCCCCCCCATCTTCACGCCGTATTGATCGGGCAAGAGGTCGATGACGGAATGTTCCCCCTCGGGGAAGAACTCCGAGGAATTGGCGTCTGCGATCCCGAGCACGTGGCGCGCGTATTCGATGACGGCCACCTGCATGCCGAGGCAGATCCCGAGATAGGGGATCTTGTGCTCGCGGGCATATTGGCAGGCCGCCACCTTTCCCTCGACGCCGCGTAGCCCGAAGCCGCCCGGGATGAGGACGCCGTCTGCATCCCGGAGGACGGCCGCGACGTTGCTCTCCGTCAGTTTTTCGGTGTCCACCCACGCGATCTCCACGTCGGCGCCCGTCTCGTAGCCGCCGTGCGCCAAGGCCTCCGCAACGGAGAGATAGGCGTCGTGCAGTTGGACGTATTTGCCGCAGAGGGCGATCTTCACCCGCTTATTGCGGGCGTGGATGCGGGCGAGCATCTCCTCCCATTCGGTGAGGTCGATGGTCTTGGGGTCGAGGTGCAGGATCTTGCAGACCGTCGTCGAGAGGTTGCTCTTTTCGAGCATCATGGGGGCCTCATAGAGGACGGGCAGGGTGAGATTTTCGATACAGCATTCGGGCGCGACGTTGCAGAACATGGCGATCTTCTCCCGGATGGAGGCGGGCATGGGCTCGTCTACGCGGGCGACGATGATGTCCGGGAAGATGCCCATTCCCTGCAATTCCTTTACGGAGTGCTGAGTGGGCTTGCTCTTGAACTCGCAGGAGCCCGAGATGTAGGGCACGAGCGTCACATGGATGAAACAGCAGTTCTCCCGCCCCACTTCGCGGGCGACTTGCCGGATGGCCTCGAGGAAGGGCTGGCTCTCGATGTCGCCCGTCGTGCCGCCGATCTCGGTGATCACGACGTCGGCCCCCGTCGCCTTCCCCACCTGATAGATGAAGGACTTGATCTCGTTGGTGATGTGCGGAATGACCTGCACCGTCTGGCCGAGGTATTCCCCCGCGCGCTCCTTGGTGAGGACGTTCCAATAGACCTTCCCCGTGGTGAGGTTGGAGAACTTGTTGAGGTCCTCGTCGATGAAGCGCTCGTAGTGGCCGAGATCGAGGTCAGTCTCCGCGCCGTCCTCCGTGACGAACACCTCGCCGTGCTGGTACGGGCTCATCGTGCCGGGGTCGATATTGATGTAGGGATCGAGCTTCTGGGAGGCGACCTTGTAGCCGCGCATTTTGAGGAGACGGCCCAAGGAGGCCGCCGTGATCCCCTTTCCGAGGCCGGAGACGACGCCGCCCGTCACAAAGATGTATTTTGCCATAATTCCCTCGCTGAAATGGATCGTGCCCGCCGCCGCATCCTTTCCGCGGCGACTGTCGTGCGGGAAGAGACCGCGGCCCTTAAATTTCCACTTCGCCCTGGAAGGCAAATTGGGCGGGACCGGTGAGGAGCACGGTTTCGCCCGTGTAGACGACGGTGAGATCGCCGCCCTTGAGGTGCACCGTGATCTGCTTGTTGCGGTCGGCAAATCCGTTCAACACGGCGGCGACGGCGGCAGCGCAGGCGCCCGTGCCGCAGGCGAGCGTCTCTCCGCTCCCCCGCTCATAGACGCGCACTTTGAGCTCGTTCTTGGCGACGACTTGCACAAATTCGGTGTTGACGCGTTCGGGGAAGGCGGGATGGTTCTCATAGAGCGGCCCGAGCTTCCCGAGATCGAGCGCGTCGGGGTCGTCTCCGAATACCACACAGTGGGGATTGCCCATGGAGAGGCAGGTGACGTAGGTCGTCTCCTCCCCGACGAGGAGAGGATGCCCCACCACGCGGTCTCCCTCGAAGAGGGCGGGGATGCGCGCGGGCGCAAGGGAGGGCGCGCCCATATCCACCGTGAAGGAATAGGATTCGCCCGATCTGCGCTTGGTGCGCACGAATACCGTCTTGACGCCCGACTTGGTCTCGATGGCGATGCGCTTTTTGTTCACGCCCTTGCGGTCGTAGAGATATTTGGCCACGCAGCGGATGGCGTTTCCGCACATCTTGCCCTCGCTCCCGTCCGCGTTGAACATGCGCATGCGCGCGTCGGCGGTCTCGCTCGGAAGGATGAGGACGATGCCGTCTCCCCCGACGGAGAAGTGACGGTCGGAGAGTTCCTGCGCCAGCCTCCACGGATAGGGAAGCCGTTCTTCGAAGCAATCGAAGTAGATGTAATCGTTGCCGTTGCCGTGATACTTATAGAATGTTCTTGTCATTTTTTACCTCCGGATCAACTTTGATTTTTTATGGTTTTTTTGCGGATGACCGCTTTGGTTTCGGGATGGATTTTTTGATTTATTTCATGCGGATGACGGCGTCCCGCTCGGGGCCGACGGCCACATAGGAGATCTTGCACGCGCAGGCCTCCTCGATGAACGCGATGTAGTCGAGGGCCTCCTTGGGAAGTTCTTCCTTCTTCCTGCACGCGGAGATATCCGTGTGCCAACCCTTGAGCTTCTTATAGACGGGCTTGCACTTTTCGAGCAAATCGGGGAAGGGAAAATCGCGGAGGAGCTTGCCGTCGAGCTCATAGGCGACGCACACCTCGATCTCTTCATAAATGGAGAGGATATCGAGCTTGGTGAGGGCGACCTCCGTCGCGCCCTGACAGCGGATGCCGTAGGAGGAAGCGACGACGTCGAATGGCCCCACCCTTCTCGGTCTGCCCGTGGCCGCGCCGTATTCTTCGCCCGCTTTGCGGAGCTCTTCGGCCTCTTCCCCGAAGTATTCCGAGACGAAGGGCCCCTCGCCCACGCAGGTGGAGTAGGCCTTCATGATGCCGATGGAGTTATCGAGCTTGAGGTTGGGGACGCCCGCCCCGATGGGCGCATAGGCCGCGATGGTGAGCGACGAGGAGGTGTACGGCCAGATGCCGTAATCGATGTCGCGCAGCGCGCCGAGCTGGGCCTCGAACATGATCTTCTTGCCCGCCTTGTGCGCTTCGTTGAGGTAGAGACCGGTATCGCAGATGTAGTCGCGGAGGGGTTTTCCGTATTCCTCGAAGTAGGCGACGATCTCCTCCACCGTGACGGGCGCGTGGCCGTAGCCGCCCGCGATGGTGAGGTTTTTCCATTCGACGATCTCCTTGGCGCGGGCGTAGAGCGCCTCGGGATGAAAGAGTTCGCCCATGCGGAAGCCCTTCTTCATGAA
>CANQBG010000022.1 GCA_947588985.1 uncultured Clostridia bacterium | reverse complement strand
GTGGGCCTTCACGGACTTGAACCGCGGACCGATCGGTTATGAGCCGACTGCTCTAACCAACTGAGCTAAAGGCCCATGCAGCCTCACGGCGGTTTCACAATGCTTGTATATCATATTATAAATGCCGAGAAAAGTCAAGTGATTTTCGCCCCTTTTTTGATTTTTTTTCCAAACCGTGCCGATTTTTTTCTTACGGGGCGCGGCGCGCGGTTTTCCCCCGTCTTGCGGCGGGGGAAACTGTTCGATGCGCGGCTATGGCCGCTTCATGCTTTTTTCGTTCTGATCACATGACCGCCGGTGAGCGCGATCATTTTCACGGCCTCGAGGGAGAAGTCGTCGCCCTCGACGATGAGAGCCTTGGAGAGTTTTCCGCGGGCGAGGATCTTGACGTAAGTCGTCTTTTTATTGAAGTACGGCACCCGCAGCTTGATCTCCTCGAGCGTCACGCGTTCGCCGTTTTCGAAGTAGGCGCCGAGCGTATCGACGTTGACGATGCCCGTCTTGCCCCGTGCGGCGACTCGCTGGCCCTCTTCGATGAGCTGTTTGGCGACGGTATCCTGCATGAGCGCATTGACCTCGCTTGCGGCGACCTCCACGCGCAGTTCCCCGATGGGAAGCCGATACTCTTCGGGCATCTCCGCCTCCACGGGTACGACTGCGGGCATGGGGTCTACGGCGGGCGTCTCGACGGGCTCTTCGGGGACGGGTTCGGGCTCTTCAACGGGCTCCTCCGCTGGCTCCTCAGGAATGGGTTCGGGCTCTACAACGGGTTCCTCGACGACTTCCTCGGGGACGACTGCGGGCTCTACAACGGGCTCTTCGATAGGTTCCTCGATGGGTTCTACGGGAACGGGCTCGGGCTCTACAATAGGCTCCTCGGCGGGTTCCTCGGGAACGGGCTCGGGCTCTGCAATGGGCTCCTCGACGGATTGCTCGATAGGTTCTTCCACAGGTTCCTCCGCGGGTTCTACGGAAACGACTGCGGGCTCTACAACAGGCTCCTCGGCGGGCTCCTCGGGGACGGGTTCGGGCTCTATAACAGGCTCCTCGGCGGGTTCCTCGGGGACGACTGCGGGCTCTACAACGGGCTCTTCGATAGGTTCCTCGACGACTTCCTCGGGAACGGGCTCGGGCTCTTCCACGGGCTCCTCGGGAATGGGCTCGGGCTCTACGATGGGTTCTTCCACAGGTTCCTCCGCGGGCTCTACGATAGGTTCTTCCACGGGCTCCTCCGCGGGTTCCTCGGGAATGGGCTCGGGCTCTACGATGGGTTCTTCCACAGGTTCCTCCGCGGGCTCCACGATAGGTTCTTCCACAGGTTCCTCCGCGGGTTCCTCGGGGACGGGTTCGGGTTCCGGTTCGGGCTCCTCGGCGGGCGCGGGTTGCGATTCCGGCTCTAAGAGGAAAATGGGTTCGGGCTCCGGCTCTTCCGCGGGTTCTTCGGGCGCTACAACCGGCTCTTCCACAGCTTCCTCGGCTTCTTCTTCCGGCTCTTCCGCGGGTTCCTCTGTGGGCTGCTCGTGGAGGGCGGGCGACTGTGCGGCGCGCGGTTTTTTCAAAAGGAGGACGAGCAAAACGGCAATGGCGATGGCGGCGAGCGCGATCAAAACGCCGAGCACGACGCACGCGGTGACGGCGCCGCGCGGTACCATGATCGCGAGCATGGGTAGGCCGCATGCCGCCAGACGCGTATCCCTGCGGGCACGGAGCTTGCGGGAAACGCGTGCGCCGAGATAGACGATGAGGCCGAGTTCGACGACGAGGAGCACGGTCATGCCGACGAGCAGCCACCAGAGCGAAATTTCCCGCTCGCCATAGACATAGAATTGCGAGAAGTGCGTCGTTTCAAAGACGAGGAAGTCCCCTTCGACGCGCGTTTCGAGGCAGACGAGGCCATCCTCCCCTTCCGTGACGACGACGAGCCCTTCCGCCGACCGCAGCGAAACGGGCATGAGCAATTTCACGGTGTAGACGCCCGCAAAACTCGTGACGGCGACGCCGCTCCTCTCGAGCGAGATCGCATAGACGGCCTTGGCGATTTTATCGCCCACGAGGGCCTCCGCGTGAGGCGCCGCGGTATCGACAGCCTGCATTTTGAGCACGGTATCCCCGGACATGCCCCCCGCGTTTTCGATCAAACCGCTGATCGCACCGGGGGTATCGCCCGCGCCGCTTCCGTCTGCGCGCATCCCGCTCGCCACCGCCACGACGGGCACCGCGTAGAGATCTGCATGCGCTTGAGAAAGCCGGGCGCGCAGAGCCGTGTTCATCCCCGCTTCGATCTGTTCGACGTCCTGCGTGTAGTCCTCCGGCTCCATGGCGCGCAGAGCCGCTTGCGCCTCCTCGTAAAGGGTTTTGAGCGCGGCCTTCGCGGAATCGGCATAGCGCACCTGTGCGTTTTCGAGCAGGGCGAGATAGAAGCCCTCGAGCGCAGTGAGTGATTCCTCCTTCTTCTGTACCACGCGAAGATCGGCCTCCGCCTCGTGCTCGAGGAAGGCGACCAACGCCCCCATGCGGTGGAGGTAATCCCCCTCGCGATCGGGGTCGGTGAGGGGCAGATAGCGGACGGCGGCGAGCTCCGCAAGGCGGCGCGAGCGGGCGGCGACGGCGAGCGGGCTCTCGGAATCGAACATCTCCTCGATCTGTACGCGCGCCTCCGCGCGGATGCCTTCGAATTGGGCCTTGTCGCGCTCGTCCTGCAGGCGGATCCCAAAGTCTGAATACCCCGCGGAATACTCCTCGTCGAGATAGCGCTTCGCAGCGTCGTCGAGCGAGGAATAGTCCTGAAAGGCCTCCGCAAGCCGCTCGTAGTCGGAGGCGGCGATGGCGTCGAAGGCGAGCTCGGGGCGATAGGCGTGGAGGATGAGGAAGCGCTCGCCGCGGATGTGCGTTGCGGCGGTCGTGACGAGCGTTTTCAGGGCGGGAAGCGTCTCGGCAAATGCGTTGACGTCGTCCGCGCGATCCGTCAGCGTCTCCGCGGCGGCGAGTTGCTCCGCCTGATAGCTGCGGAGAGCGACGTCGTCCGCATCCAGCCGCGCGTCCAAAATGACGACGGCGGCATAGGCCTTCATCAAGAGGCGCACGGCCTCGTATCCGCGCGCGGAGATCGCCTCGGAGCGCTCCGCAAACGCCGCGGCGTTGACTGCGTCGAGCCCCTCGCAGAGTGCGTTGGAATACTGCGCGCGCACGCACGCTTCGACGGCGCCGAGGGCAGTTTCATAGGCCGCTTGGGCGGCAGGAAGCGTGGCCGCTGCAAAGATCGCCGCCTGTGCCTTTTGCTGTTCCGATTCGACGGCGGTGCGCACGGTGGCGGCAAATCCATCGCCCGCAGGGGCAAATTTTTCCAGCGCGGAAAGGGCGGCCTCCGTGAGGAAATCCTTCTCGATCGAGAGTACCTTCTCAGACATGGTACCCGCGTTTTCGCTCTCAAGGGCAGATTGCGCGGCGGAGATCTCCTCTTCCGCGATCGCATGATCGCGCCCGAACCGCTGCAATGCGGCCTTGGCGAGGGCCAGGGCGCCGGCGTCCTTCTTTGCCGATTTTTCCGCCGTCGGGGCCTCTTCGATCGCGGTGTAAGCGGCCTCGAGGTCGGCACGGAGCGCGTCCCCGAGCCCCTGCGCGGCGGTCAATTCCCCATAGAAGGCGTACAGCGCGTCCTCCGCAAGCGCGTCCTCTGCGGCAGCTTCCGCGAGGTCCTCGCATGCCTTCAGGGCGGCGTCGGAGGGCTCGGTGAGCGCGAGCGCTTGCAATTTCGTCTGCGCCGCTTCGGCAAACTCCGGCGCAACCGCTTTGAGGCGGCTTGCCGCATAGGCACGGTAGACGGCGAGGAGGGATCCGAACATGGCGGCATTCTTGGCCGCGTCGCTCTCGGCGGCCTCGATGGCGGAGGCATCGTACTCCTCCACGCCGAGAAGTTCGGCATAGGCGGCGAGCACGGCCTTCGCATAGGCCTCGCGCATGGCGATGAGCCCCCTTCGCGCCGCGTCGAGGCTCCCCTCCTTCTGCGTCTGCATGGCGGCGAGCGTCTCCTCCAAGACGTCGGCATAAGCCTTTTCGACGGACGCGGGGGCGATCTCCTTGAGACGGGAATGCGCATAGGCGGCCATCTCGGCCTCCAAGGCGGCGCTCTGCTTGGCGAGAAGGTCTGCGCCGACGGCGTCGTCGATGCGATCGCAGACGTCCGCAAAGATGGCGCCGAGCGCGGCGGTAAGGCCGTTGGAATAGGCGTCCTGCGTGGGGTCGGCGTTGTCGCCCTCTGCGGCGTACGGGACATACTCCACGGCCTCGGCCGACTGCTTGGCCACGGCACGGAGGGAGGCTACCTGCGCGGCGAGGGCCTCATCGGCCTCCAGACCGGCGGGATATGCCTCGATTTGGGCGAGCACGGCCTCCCGCTCCCCCTCGAATTTCGCCTTGCGGCACGCGTCCAAAAGCATGAGCGCAAAGGCGTTCTGCGCGAGTTCATTTTGATAAGAAGGCGCCTTCTCCGCAAAGACGGCAAGGAGGGATCGGAGCAGCTCCTCCTCGGACATGGTAAGGCCAGCGAAGGCCGAACGTGCTTCCTCGAGCGCGGGAAGGTCCGCAGCGGAAAGGGCGGGAAACTCCTTTTCGAGGACGGGGAAGGCCGCGTAAAATTCCTCCGCGGCGTAGGCCGAGAAGTCGGCAAAGAGCGCCTTGCACCCCTCCTCCGCGGCGGCGTGCTTCTCGGAATTTGCAAGCGCCTTGATTGCGGCAAGGAGCTCCTCCGAGCGGGAGGCGAGCGCGGCCCTATGGGGCTCGCTCGGGCCCGTGAGCGCGCCGGCGGTGTACGTCAAGACGTCGAGCCGGCCAAGCAGGACGAGCGCGGCGTCGGTATCCCAGAGGATCGTCTCGATCTCTTCGGCCGCACGGTCCACTCCGTCGCGATCCTCGGCGGGGCCCACCGCTTGCATGGCGGTCTCCGCATCCGCGAGCACGTCCGCATGGGCGGGATAGGCGGCGCGAAGCTCTAAAAGGGCGAGAAGGCCATACTGCAAGTAGAGCGCGCGCATGCCCGCATACGCCGCCTTTTGCGCGCTTACGAAGGGGGCCCCCTCAGACATGGTGGCCTCATCGATCGTCGTGTAGCCATTTTGTAACGCTTCTTGGAGGGCGGGATCTTGGGCAAACCTCTCCCCCACGCATCCCGGCTCCGTGAGGCGGAAGAAGAAATCCGCAAGGGCGATCTTCTCCCTGCCCGCGGCGGCGAGGCCATCGATCTTGCGCTCGCAGACGGCAAGCGGTTCCTCCTCCGGCGCGCCCTCGTATTGAATCGCCGTGATCGCGGAATTCGCGTCCGACAAAATGCTTCGAAGGGCCGCAAGGCGGGCTTCGGGAACGCCCGCGTACTGTTCTTCAAGGTGGAGCCCGAGCTCGGAAACGCGGAAGATCTTATAGAGCGCGAGCTTGCCATCATAGCCGGCGGTGCGCTTTTTCTCCGCACCATCGGCAAGGCGAATGAGGCCGTCTGCGGTTTCCGTGCCGAAATAGACGCCGAGCACGCCCTCGATCGAGGATCGGACGCCGCCGCGCGCGATGAGGTTTTCGGCGTATTTGCGCACTTCGAGGAGCTGGCGCGCCTGTTCCACGGCCGCATCGACGGCGGGGCGAAGGACCGCAAAGAGGGCGTCGTCGCCATAAGCGAGCTCCCCGAACGCGATCGCCTCGAGGGCGGTGCGGGCCTCGGAAAGGATCTCCGCACAGGCGGGGACGTCGGCGTAATCCGCCGCAAACCCATCGAGAAGGAGGCCGGCATGGAGCTTATAGAGGGTGAGCATGCCCTCGTAGGCGGCCGCCTCTTTTGCGGAGATCATCTCCTCCGCAACTGCCTCCTTCCCTGCCTCTTCGATGGCCGCATACACGGCTTCGAGCGCTTCCTCCGCGGACATGGTACCTTCGAACGTCGTCAAATAGTCATGAAGGACCATGAGCTCGAGCTTTGCGTTTGCAACGACGCACTCGATCTCATCCTCGAAAATTCCGATTTCTTTTTCTTCCGCCTTGCTCTCTTGGAGCAGGCTTAAAAAGGCAGCGTTCTTTTGGGACATGCCCTCCGGGGCGTCCTCCCCATAGGCGTTTTGATAATGCAACGACAAAAGCGCGGAAGCGAGCTCGGCGTAGACGTCCCGCTCGGCCTTTTGCAGCAGAGCGGCGCGGCCGGCGTCGTCCTCCGCCGACTCGATCTCGGAAAACCAACTTTCAACGTGCTTTTCGAACGCGCCTTCGGCGTGGTACGCCCGCAAATCGCTTGCGTTCAGACGGCCCGGCTCTGCGGGATCGAAGAGGCCCTCGTAGTAGAGTTGCAATTCGCGCTTGGTCTCGGCCTGCTTTACGACGAGATCGACCCACGCTTCGGCGGCCGCAAGGGATTCGTCGTCCGCCTGCGTGAGATCGTAAGCCTCGATGCGCCCCTTCTCCGAAGCATAGAGCGCGCGCATTCCGTCCGACGCATCCGCACCCAAATACGCATCCAAACACAGCTTCCCAAAGCTCTGATAGAGGGCGAGCATGGCCTTGTATTCCGCCATGGGATTTTCCTCTGTGAGGGAATCGAGGCCACCCATGACCGAGGTCAAGGCCTCGGAAAGCTCCTCACGCGAGAACTGCGCTTCCTCCTTCCGAAGGAGCAGACGTTCATAGTAGCCCTGCACAAAGAGCTTGGCCTTGGCGAGGACGACGTCGCGGCGGATAGCCTCGTAGTCGGAGAGCGCGATGCCCGTCTGCTCCCCGATCGCCGCCGCATAGAAGTCGCGGAGGGCGTTGAGCGCCTTGACCTGCGGGGTGTTATCCTGCGCGCCATCGGCAAAATCATATTTACTGCGCGCCGCGACGAGCCATTCCTCGATCTCGATCGTGGCAATGCGCCGTGCCTTGGGCATGACGCTATCCTGCATGTCGCCCGCGAGCATCTCTTGTGCGGCCGAGGAGACGCGCTGTACATCGACGCCGTCTGCCGCCTCCCCGAGGAACTCCGCGACGTGCGCCTCCATGCCGTGGTAGGCGAGAACGGCCGCCTCGGCGGGGGCCTTATACTGCGTGTGCGTGGTGTTGTCGAGCGAGGAGAGCTCGAGGGCGAGGATCGCCGCGTGCTCCGCCCTCCAATCGTTCGAAAAGGCCTGCGGCAGGGCGGTGCGAAGCTGTTCCGCCTTCTCGACGATGGCGGGAAGTTTGGCGACGCGCTCGGCCGCGGCTGTGAGTTCGACATACTTCATGAGGGCGGAACGCAGCTCGTCGCCCGTCACCGTCTGAAGAATTTCTTTGCCCGAGAGCAGATTGCGGTAGGCCTCGACGAAGGCCGTGCGCGCCGCGCTCTCCGCCCGGGAAAGCGATTTTACGGCGCCGGCCTCAACATACCGGCTGGGCAGGGTATCCGCGCCGCCCGCTCTGCGGATGAGCAGGGTGTAGGCGGCGTCTTGCTCCAAATTGCGGAAGAGGACCTTATAGAGCCCGTCCTCCAAGGAGGGGGCGATCCAGCCGACAAGGCCGTGCTCCCCCCGCAGGGCGTATTCGTAGCCCTCCGCGCCGAGGAAGGTGAGCGTATTGTATGTGGCGGCGACGTCGGTGAGCTCGGCGTCGTAGAGGGTGCCGCCCGCCTCTTCGGGATCGACGGGCGCCCCCCATTCGCCCACAAAGACTTCGCGCGCGCACCCGCGTTCCCCGAGATAGAAGGTCCCCACGCCCTCCGTCATGGCGAGGTCGTTGGGAATGAGCCCGTCCGCCGGAAGGAGCTTTTGACTGCCGTCCTCCGCGAGATACTGCGTCCCCGCGGGAGCCGCGATCCCGGCGTTGCTGCGGTCTACCGTGATGAACGGGATGGCGGCGTATTCCGCCGTTTTGAGGGAAGAGCGGAGCTGCCACGACGCGATCTCGCCCGTGACGCCCGCGATGGTAGCGGTGTAGACGCCCTCCTGATATGTGAGCGGATACGACTTCCCGTTGAGCTCCGTGCTGACCTCCCCCACGTCGCCATCGGAGAACTCGACGCAAACGATGAGGGCGCCCCGCTCGCGCTGGGAGAAGGCGACGCCCAGCCCGCCGTAGCCGTATTCCCGGCCCGTCTCCCGCTGAACGGTGCGCAGGAAGCGATCCCGGATCTCGCGATCGGAATAGTAGGTCTCGGGCATGGTAGGCTCCGAGAGGATGACGCTGCCCTCCAAGGCCGCATCTGCCGACGTGACGATGGGGCCGTCGGGGCGGTCGGAGGAGACTTCCACGGTGAGCGGCGTGCCCTTGTAGCCCGTGAGGTCGCACGTGCGGCCGTTTTCGAGGAAGAGGTGGCCCGTCACGGCGGGACGGCGGGTGATGGAGACCGCGCCCGCATCGGAAAAGACATAGACGGCATACTGCTCCGCCGAGATGCGCCCGTCGCGGACGGTGAGGGAGGCGCCGCTTCCGACGGCGATGCTCCCCTTCCCTTCGTCGGTGTTGGCGTGGATCGACGTCTCGATCTCTTCCACGTCCGAAACGGTGATCGCGGCGCCGTTTTCGGCGTAGAGCGCGGAGCCCGCGGCCGCGTGATTGCCCGTGATGACGCCGCCGTTCACAACAACGGAGGCACCCATGCCCGAGGCATAGACCGCGGCGCCGTTTCCCTCGCAGGAAAATCCGCGGATGGACGCGCCGACGCCCAACGTGAGCGCACCCTCCGCCGTGATCGCCGCACAGTCGCCTTCGCCGCCCGTTAAGGCGACGTTTTCAAGCAGGAGGGAGCCGCCCGCCTTCACGGTGATGAGCGCGCCCCCATAGCTTTCGCCGCGCGTGAGCGTCGCCGCCGCGCAGTCCGTCGTCCACGTCCCGTTTTCCTCCGCGATGCTCGCAAGGCGCACCGCCCCGCTGAATTCGAGCGGGGAAGAAAGCGGATTTTGCAGATCGGCGCGAAGGTAGACCGTCTTGACGCCCTCCTCCGCCGTGGCCGCGAGAAGGGCCGTGGAGAGGTCGGGATAGGGCGTGTAGGTCTCGCCCGTTTTTGCGACAAAGACGGGGCCCGTCTGCTCGGCGGCCTGCGCACGGGCGGGCTTCCAAGCCGCTGCCGCCGCCGTTCCCAAGAGCAGGACCAGCGCAAAAAGTCCCATCCGGATGCCTTTATGTAATCTCATACTATCCCTCCCGGCGTAAAGCGATCGACGCCATGCCGATATATCCTTGGTCTATCATTATAATGATTTCCGCGCCGAATGTCAAGAACGCAAAATGAAAAAATACGCGAATTGTTGCATTTTTTTGTCGAAGAAAGCAAATTGCCCCCTTTGGGGGCAACCTGAAAAAAACGGCCGAAGATTTTGGGGAATAATGTTCGATTTCGTCGAAAAACGGCGAAAAGCGGGCGGGAAGGCTCAGCCTTCCGCGAAGGGAGCAGGGGGCGGGCAGACGTTCTCCGAGGGCACCATGTCTAAGGTGACGGCGACGGAAGTGCCTTTCCCGAGGGCGGAAGAGATGGCGATCTCCCCGCCGAAGAGGCGCACGATCTCCTTGACGAGGCAGAGCCCGAGCCCAAGCCCGTCCTTCTCCGAGCGCGCGCGTTCCTCGCGGTAGAAGCGGTCGAAGGCGTGCTTTTTGGTCTCCTCGCTCATGCCGACGCCGTCGTCCGAGACGGTGAGCACGGCTCTCTCCCCTTCGCGGCGCAGGGTAACTTCGACCTTCCCCCCCTCTCTGCCGTATTTGACGGCGTTATCGAGGAGGTTTTGCAGCACCCGCTCATACAGGGTGACGTCGGCCGAGACGACGATCCCCTCCGCAATGTCGCTCTTGCAGCAAATGCCGCGCGTGAAGGGGTAGTCCCCGAGGAGCTCCGCGGTGACTGCGGAGAGGTCGGTGGGCCGCAGGGCGATGGAGCGCTTGTTGGCAAACCGCGTGAATTCGAGCAGGCTATCCGTGATCGCCTTGAGCCGCCGCGATTGGCGGGAAATGGTAGCGAGCGAGGCGTTCTTTTCGGACATGCTGTCCGTCTCCGTGAGGGCATATTCGCTCTCCGAAAGGATGACGGTGAGCGGGGTCCGCAGCTCGTGGGCGACGTCGGAGGTGAAGCGCTCGTGATTTTGGAACATCGCCTCGAGGCTCTCGAGCATGTAGTTGTAGTCGTCGGCAAGTTCCCCGAGTTCGCGGTCGGAATCCACCTTGGAGATCCGCTTGGTGAGGTCTTTGGACGCGGTGATCTCGTTGACCTCCCGCCGCATCTTCTCGATGGGGCTCACCGCCCGCCGCACCGAGAGAAGGTTCAGGGCGATGCCCGCCGCCGCGAGCGCGCCCGCGAGTACGGCGACGGAGACCATGGCGATGAACCAGACGTCGTAAGAGGCGGCGACGATCCCCCGCAGGTAGATATCTCCCCTGCCCTCGAGGGTGATCGCGAAGTCATAGACATAGTACTGCGCCCCCTCGATGGCGGCCCGCGAGACGATCCCCTTCCGGATGGGAAGCTCCAACGGGCCGGGGAAGGAGCCGTTTTTCAGGGTGCCGTCGCTGAGGTAGACGCTGAGGTAGACGCCGCCCACGTTGTAGTCGAAGTTGTCGGGGACCACGCCCTTGGCCTCCGAAATGATGGCCGCGCGCGACGTGACCGTGTCGATGAGGGTATTGCGGATGTTGTCGCGCAAGACCGTCGTGCCCGCCACGGCCGCGGCGATCACGATCACGGCGGTGAGGAGGGCGATGATGAGGGAATCGATGAGGACGATCCGCTTTCCGAATTTCATGCTTTCACCGTGTAGCCCACGCCGCGGACGGTGTGGATGAGTTTTTCTGCGTGCCCCTCGTCGATCTTCTTGCGCAGGTAACGGATGTAGACGTCGATCGTATTGGACTCGACGCCATCCTCCGTGCCATAGAGAGAATCGCAGATGCGCTCGCGCGAGAGGACGATATTTTTATTGCGGACGAGCAGGGTGAGAAGGTCGAATTCCCGCGCCGAGAGCGCGATCTCCTCCCCGCCCCGCGAGGCGGTCCGCCCGGCGAGGTCGAGGGTGAGGTCCCCCGCCGTGAGCAAATTTTCCCGCACCCCCGCGCTCCGCCGCGTGACGAGACGGATGCGCGCGAGCAGCTCGGAGAACTCGAAGGGCTTCACGATGTAGTCGTCCGCCCCCATATCCAGCCCCTTTACCACATCTCCGCTGCCATCGAGGGCGGTGAGCAGAATGACGGGGATATCCCGCTTCTGCGCACGAACGGCGGAGAGAAATTCGAGCCCGCTCATCACGGGCATCATGATATCCGAGATGACGACGTCGAACCCGCCGGCGTCGAGGAAGGCCAGCCCCTCCTCGCCGTTTTCCGCGCTTTCGACGGTAAACCCGCTCGCGGCGAGCCGCTTTTTGAGTACGGCCCGCAGACTTTCATCATCCTCGAGAACAAGGATCTTCATCGGCTCCTCCTCCGCGGGAATTGCCCGACGGGTCCCCCCGCCGGGCAATGCGCGTCTTGCTTGGATCGCGGATATCCCGCCTTAGTCAAAGGAAATATCGTGTTCGAGCACGCGGCCCGTCTCGGCGTCGAGCTCGAGGGTGTATTCCATGTTGCCGACGCGCAATTTCACCTCGTATTGCAGGATGCCGTCGTCCTCTTCGAGCTTGACTTTGGCGACGCGGGCCTCTCCCGCCGTGAGGCTGAAATACCGGAGCGCGATCTCGACGGCCTGTTCCTCCCCGATGAGCTCCCTGCCGTTCTGCAAATATTCGCCCTTGAGGCTGACCGCGCCGGTGTAGGCGTCGACGACGTATTCATATTCCCTGCCGCCGATGACGACTTCGGCCTCATAGAAGTACCGCCTGTTTTCTCCGCGGCCCTCTCCTTCGAGCTCGATCTCCTCGATGCGCGCATTGGCGCCGACGACGCTTTGGAGCGCCGCGCGGGCCTGCTCCAAGGTGAGCATGGCGCCCGTCTGCCCCTGACCCGGCTGCGGGGGAAGGTCGTCCTCCTCCTCGATCTCGCGCTCGAGGATCTTGCCGCTCTGCGCGTCGAGCTCGATGGAATACTCCGTGCTCCCGCAATAGAATTTGATCTCATAGACGAGCCTGCCGTCCTCGCGCTCGAGCTTGATCTTCTTGACGTCGATCTCCCCTTCCGTCAGTTGGAAGCTCTCCATCGCGATCGCGAGCGCTTCCTCCTCCGAGAGGGCGGGCGTCGCGGGGTTGCCCGCGTATTCCTCGTTGAGGGTGACTTCGCCCGTGACGGCGTCTACAACGTATTCGACCTCGCGGTTGCCGACGCGCAGCTCCACCTCATAGTAGTAGTGCATTGTGCCGTTTTGCATGCGTTTTTCGATCTCCACGTCGAGCAAGAAGGCGTCTGCTCCGGCTAGCGCGCGGGCCTTTTCCACCGCCTGTTCGCGGGTGAGGAAGCCCTCCGCGGGGAGCCGATCGTCGTCCGCTTCCGCGGGTTCGATCTCGAAATCGAGGACGCTTCCGTCTGAGGCGAGCAGTTCGAGCTCGTATTCGTTGCCGTCCGCGAGAAATTCCACTTCATAGACGAACGCGCCTTTCTCATAGTCGAGCTTGACCTTGCGGAAGGTGATGGCGTGCCCCTCTGCGCCCTCGGGGAAGGCAAAGGCGACGGCGAGCTCCTTGATGCGCTCCTCGGAGAGCACGGAGGGAACTTCGGGAGCCTTCACGCTCTCGTCGAGCACCGTCTTGGCGAATTTCAGGATGTCGCCGCTGAGCGCGTCGATCTCGACGTCATAGCGGAAGCCCTCGTAAGAAAAGCCCACTTTATAGACCTTGCGGCCGCTTTGCAGGACGTCTTTTACGGTGAGATCGGCGGCGCTTTGGGCCTCGATCGCGGCCGCTTCGAGGGCGATGGCCTTGGCGCGCTCCGCCCCGATGTAGGAGGTCTCGCCCGTCGCCGTCCCCGTCTTGAGCTCGATCTCGCTCGCGATGAGGGTGAGATCGGCGGCGCGGAAGATATAGGAATATTCCGCCACGCGGTCCTCGATCTCCACCTTGAATACCTGCTCCCCGAGATAGGTATCGAAATCGAAATCGAAGCCTATGACCTCGGACTTGGGTATGCCCGATAACGTCAACGCCTCATTGTAGGCGCGTTCGAGATCGGAGAGCGGCGCGTCGGCGGAGCCGACTTCCGCAAGAGATGAGAGGGCGGACGTTCCCACGATGTCCCGCTTTTCCTCCACGCGGAAGGCGGCGTCGAGGCTGTATTCCGCAACGGAAGTGGAGGTGATCACCGTGACCAAGTAGTTCTGCCCCTCCGCGACGGCCGTCTGGCTGACGAGGTCCCCCGCGGGCGTCACGGTGCGGAAGGCCTGCACGACGCCGGTATCGTAGGAAGCGGTGGGCGTCTGTTCGGGCGTGCACGCCGCAAAGAGGGAGAGGGAGAGCGCCATCGCGGCGCCGAACGTGATAAATTTGATGAACTTCTTCATATTCGTTTTGATTTCCTCCGGTTTGATTGTACCCCTATCGTAACCCGGAAAGATGAAAGGAAGATTAAAAAATCCCCCTCCCGAAAAAATTTTCCGAAAAATTTTTTGCCGCCGTTTCCCCGCCGCGCTTGCACGTTTTCCGGGAGCTTTTCCGCGTTTTACGGTTCGATGTCCGCGATACGGCGCAAAATTTCTTCGTCTGCGGGGCAGAATTCGAAGTTCCCGATCTCGGAGGGGGCGATCCAGCGCATCTCGACGTGTTCCAAAAGCTGCGGCTCGCCCACAAGTTCCGCGGTAAAGAGGGTGAGGTGCACGGTGAGATCGGGGTAGGCGTGCGTCACCTCGAAAAAGACGGCGCGGGGAACGACCAGAGCTGCCAGCTCCTCGCGGCATTCGCGCACAAGGGCCTCCTCCTTGGTCTCGCCCGGCTCCACCTTCCCGCCGACAAATTCCCACAGGAGCCCCCGCGCCTTGTGGGGCGGCCGCCTGCAGATGAGAAATTTCCCCTCCCGCCAAATGAGCGCCGCAACAACTTCCGTCATCTTCTTCCTCCGTCCGTTTCCTTTCTATTATAATAGTATAACATAGCGCAAAACCGCTGTCAACTTTTTCAAAAGGCGAGAAAACCGCTTTACTTTTCGGGCGAGAGCGTGTATACTTTCCTTGTTGCGGGATGTTCCTTGCCAAACCATCCCTGCACATTTCCTGCGGGAAAGCGCATATGCGCAATAAAAAACAAGGAGGCTTCGGATATGAAGCACGCATGCAAACAATTTTTCACCGAGACGCGCGCCCTGCTCGGCGCCGTTTCCCCCCTCACCCTCGCCCTCTTTATCCTCTCCGTCTTTTCCATGAATCTGCTCGCCAACAAGAGCCTGCAGATCCCCCTCGATTGGCTGGCCCTCGACTGCGGTATCATCGTCTCATGGGCGGCCTTTTTGTGTATGGACGTCCTCACACGGCACTATGGCCCCGCCGCCGCGACGACGCTCTCCCTCGTCGCCATCGCCGTCAACCTCTTCTTCTGCCTCATTCTCTACCTCGCGAGCCTCATCCCGGGCATGTGGGGCGCATATTACGACTTCGGGGAACTGCCCGTCATCAACCAAGCCCTCGATAAGACGTTCGGGGGGACATGGTACGTCGTTTTCGGCAGTACGGCGGCCTTCGTCGTCTCGGCGTTCGTCAACAACTTTACAAATTGGGGCGTCGGCAAGCTCTTCAAACGGCATCCGGACGGATTCGGCGCCTATGCCTGCCGCACCTATCTCTCCACGGCCATCGGGCAATTTTGCGATAACCTCGTCTTTGCCCTCCTCGTGAGCCACTTCTTCTTCGGGTGGAGCCTCGTGCAGTGCCTCACCTGCGCCGCGACGGGCATGGTGGCGGAACTGCTCGTGGAGGCCGCCTTCTCCCCGCTCGGCTATAAGATCTCCGAAAATTGGAAAAAACGCGGCGTGGGCAAGGCCTATTTCGATCTCCTCGAAAAGAGGAAGGAGGCAAACCCCGCATGAAAATCGTCGTCACGGGAACGAGCGCGGGCATCGGCAAGGCCATCGCGGAAAAGTTCTTGAAAGAGGGACACACTGTCCTTGGGATCGACCGTGCGGCAAGGGCGATCGACGCAAAAGGATATACCCATGTCCGAGGTGACATCGCAGAAATGAAGTTTCCGGACTTCTCCGGCACCGAAATTCTCATCAACAACGCGGGCGTGCAAAACAGCGGAGAGGACATCCGGATCAACCTCATCGCGACGATGCGCGTCACCGAAGAAGTGCTCAAGGAAAAGCCGAAGAGCGTCGTCTTTCTCGCCTCAGCCAGCGCCTCCTCGGGGGCGGAGTTCCCCGCGTATGCCGCGAGCAAGGGCGGCGTCGTCGCGTATATGAAAAATGTCGCCCTGCGCATGGCCGCTTGGGGCGGCATCGCAAACAGCGTCTCCCCCGGCGGAGTGACGACGGCGCTCAACCGCCATGTGATGGAAAACCCCGCGCTCTGGGAAAAGATCATGGACGAGACCCCCCTCAAGAAGTGGGCCACGCCCGAGGAGATCGCGGAGTGGACATATTTCGTCGCCGCCGTCAACCGCTCCATGACGGCACAGGACCTGCTCATCGACAACGGCGAACAGGCCCGCGCGAATTTTATCTGGTAAATGTCCGGGAAGCGCGCCTTGGGGCCCACGGGCTCATGCCCTCGGCGCAAACGACGTCCCGGCGACGGTGTTGCAATGAAGCTGAATTTTTTATCCTTCCCCTACTTTGTCTGCCTCCTGCTGTGCGCGGGGATCGTCGTCGCGCTCTTTTTCGCCTTCCGGAAGTGTCCGCGCGGGGTGCGATTCGGCGTCGTGCTCGCGCTCATGTTGTTGAATATCGCGCAGCATCTTCTGAAGTGCTACGTTTGGCCCCACCTCTATGGGACGGGCTTCCAATACCATAACACGGCCTACAACGTCTGCGCGACGCTCATTCTGCTCTCCCCCTTCGTGCTGCTTTTCGGGGGGCAGACCGCAAAGGACGCCCTCCTCTACATCGGGACGGGCGGACCGCTGCTCGCCATCGTCGTCCCCTTCTGGTTTGAGGGGCAATCCGTCTTTTCGTGGGAGGTGCTCCGCTTCTACGTCTGCCACCTCCTGCTCATCGCCACCTCCCTCTTGCCCGCGCTGTGGAAGTTGCACAGGCCCTCCTATAAGAGCTTTTTGACCATTCCGCTCTGCTTCTTCTTCGTGCTCGGAGTGATCGTGATCAACGCCGTCATCTGCGCCGCCTGCGGCCTGCTTGCGGGGGGAACGCGCGACCTCTTCTCCACGCTCTATTCCCTCAACCCCTGCTGGGTGATGCACCCCGCGCCGCCCGCCGGGTTCGAATGGGTGCAGACGGCCCTCGAGTTCTTCTCGCCCGACCTGTTCCTCGGAAGCGGCGATAAGCCTTACGTCCCCTTTCTCTGGTACTTCATCCCCATGTACCTTCTGATGGCCGTCCTCTCCCTGCTCCTCGGGATCGCCCTCGATTTCAAGCGGCTGAAAGCCGACCTTACAAGAAACAAAAAATCGCCCAAGAAATGATTTTCAAACGTCTCTCTTCGGACATGGTATGGGGAGAACGCGTCATCGAGACAAGAAAATTTTATTTTCGGCATGCGAAAAGGGACTGAAAAAATTCAGTCCCTTTCGTTTGGTGGAGATAGCGCGACTCGAACGCGTGACCTCTGCGTTGCGAACGCAGCGCTCTACCAACTGAGCTATATCCCCATCGTCCGTTAATGATTATACCTAACCGCACGAAAAAAAGCAAGCGATTTTGCATGAACTTGAGAAAATTTTTTTATGACTGTGCAAAATCGGTTGACAAGCGGGCCGAAAGCGTGTAAAATGGTGATGTTCGATCGGGGGCATAGCTCAGTTGGTCAGAGCGCACGCTTCACATGCGTGAGGTCGCAGGTTCGAGCCCCGCTGCCCCTACCAAAGTCCGAAGGCGTTTGGCTTCGGACTTTTCTTTTCGGACTTTTCTTATTGTGCGGGTGCGCATGGGCGCGCGCGGAACTTCTCATTCTGTCTATATCCCCTTCCCATGCTGTCTGCGCCATGCGGCCGCGGCCATTTTACGGCGACCGGCCCGAATCTCTTGCATAAATTTGAAAACTGTGCTACAATAACAGGGAAACGACTGCGATCGGGGCTTTCCCGAAAAATCTTTCCCGTGGAGGTAATCCCATGAAGCATCTCAAAAGGCTTTTCCCGCTCCTTCTCACGCTCGGCCTTGCGCTCTCGCTCGCGCTCGGCCTTGCGGCGTGCGGAAACGACGAGCCGCCCGCGCCCGATCAAGAGACCATCGAGTATACCGTGTTCGTCCAATGCGACGACGCGTCCACGCTCGAGACGCTCTCCGTAAAGATCCTGAGCGGCGCGCAGGAAGTTGCAAAAAAGGAGCTCGACAAGACGACGCCGGACGGCGGCGACATCTGGTCAGCCACCTTCTCCCTCACGCCCGCCGTCTACACGGCCGAGCTCGAGGGCGCGCTCGACGACTTCACCTATACCCCCGCCGCGCTGACCCCCATCTCGACGACAGCCACCGTCACGCTTCGCAGACGGGACGAGGGCGGGACCCCCGATGAGAAGATCGACTATGCCGTCTCGGTGAAACTTCCGAGCGGCAACCCCGTAAAAAATATTATCGTGCAGCTGTGCGGCGGCCCCACGGGCGCGTGCAACACGGCGGAGACGGACGCGAGCGGCGTGGCCCGCTTCACCCTCGCGGCGGGGCTCTATGAGGTCCACATCGAGAAAAATCAGTGGCCCGCGGGCTACCTCTTCGACGACACGGAATATACGATCGACGCTGCGGGCGGCGAAATCGAAGTATTCTTCCACGAGACGCAGACGTACACCGTCCTCGTCTATTGGGTCTCCTATGAGACGAACGGCGGCGAGACGGAGGAGATCAAGGGGGAGGCGATCCCCGACCTGCAGATCGCCCTTTATGCGCGCCCGGCCGGCTCCGCCCTGCCCCAAGAGACTCCCTCCGCAACGGGCGTCACCGACGCGCAGGGAAAAGTCGCGCTCGTCGCAGCCAAGGGCGAGTATCTCGTCCGCATCGTCGATTGCCCCGCGACATGGCAATACGACGAGAATGCCGCCGTGACGGCCGCTTCGCCCGCGCTCGACCTCAAGGTCCGCCTTCCCGGCCCCGAAAAGCGCCTCGCTTCCCCCAACGCCGAGGAGGCCTTCGCGCCCGCCGATTGGACGTCGGCATACGATCGCCCCGCCGAGACGGCGTGGACATGGCTGGACCCTGCGGCTACCGTCGTAAAGGATCCCAACGATATCTACCATTGCGGCACGGCGGACGGCCCTGTCGTCTTTGCGGCGATGGGCGCGGAACAGACGCCGCAGGGGCTCACCGAACCCTTTCCCACCGCCAATTCGAAGGACGCCGACATGACGTGGTCTACGGGCGAGCCCGATGCGAACGGCGTCGTCATGCGTTACGACATGACCGCCTTCTTCGCGCAGTATGCGGCGGCCTCCAAGGAGGGCCTGCACCCGCTCACCGCGGAGCTTCAGAAAGCGCTTCAGTACTATGCCCTCTCGCACGGCGTTGCGGAAACGCTCGGCTGGCCGGAGGAGGACGAACAGCTCTTCCTCTTCGCCTGCGGCTACTACAAATCAACCTACGAGAGCGCGACGGGCGCGGGCACGGAGGATTCCCCCTTCTGCCTCACGCGCTACGGCAAGTATAAAGTCACTCTCCCGGCGGACGGCGCCGTGTGGTACCTCGCGCAAACCGCGGGCGTCGTCACCTTCGAGGAGGAGGGCGTCACCCTCACCTTGAACGGAAAGAACTACACGAACGCGGACATGGTACCCCTCTCTGCCGCCGATTCCGGGAAAACGCCCTTTACATTCACCGCCGCCGCGGAGAAAACGTTTGCCTTCACCTTCGCGCCCGAGCTCGGCTCCGAACAAAATCCCTATCCCTTCCAAGAGGGGGAAAACCTCGTCTCCGTCCCCAAGGAGAAGGCCACGGAAGGCGTCTACTACGCCTTCACTCCCACCGTCACCGCCGTCTACACGGTCATGACGAGAGGCGATGCGGCCCTCGTGGAAAGCCCCGCCGCGCTCTTCCCCAAGCTTGAAGGCGCGTCGAATTTTACTTTTACGCAGGAGATGGCCGCGGGCGTCACCTATCTCTTCCGCTGCGCGATCGCGCAAGGCAGTGAGGCGGAGGAATACGCGGTGATCTTCCTGCGGGCCGCCTCCCGGGCCGTCGCGGAGACGGAGCCCCACTTCGTCCCCGGCGCATGCGAACCGTCTCCCACGGAGCTCGCCTCCCTGCCGCAGGGCGCCGCCGTCCTCCCCCCTCGGATCTCCGCGATAAAGCGGGGCTTCGCGCTTTAAGGTACGTCGCCCGTAAGGCGGAAGCGGCATCCATGTCCGAAAGATCATGTTTCAAAACACAAAAAAGCAATGCCGCGCGGCATTGCTTTTTTTCGTAATTTCCGTCCTTTGCGGGGGCGTCAGTCCGCCAGAAGGGCTTCGATCTGCGCGGTGAGCTTTTCGTAGGTAACAGAGCCCTGCCGCACATAGCGGACGTACCCCTCCGCGTCGATGATGAGCGTGACGGGATACAGTTCCCTGCCGCCGAGCAATTTGAATACGTCGCTCGCCGCGGGCGTCCCCGTATCCTGCACAAAGTGCACGCCCCAATCGCTCCACTTCCGCGAAGCGTCGTTGACGTCCGCCGTGCCGTCCAAAAAGGCCTGTACGTCCTCGGTGACGTTGGCGCTGTGCACGGCCACGACCTCCACACCCCGCGCGCCGTACTCCTCGAGGAGCTTTTGGAAATACGGGAGCTCGGCAACGCACGGGCCGCACCACGTCGCCCAGAAGTTGACGACGACGATCTTTCCGCGCTGTGCAAAAAGGCGGAACTGCCCGCCCTCCGGGCTCGCCGCCGTGGGGAATTGTGCGAGCGCGAAGTCGTGGCAGAGGTCGCCCACCTTGTTGCCGTAGGCGAGGCTGCCGCTCTCGGGCGCGTTGGTAAGGGTGAAGGCGGGCGCGTCCTCGCGATATTCGTAGGCGGTGACGGCGGAGCCCTGCGGCCCCGTGTAGGTGATTTTGAGCGCGAGCGCGGCGGAGACGTCGGTCACGGTATACGCAGCCGTCCGCTGCACCGTGAAGCGGAAGTAGCAGGGGATCGTGCCGTCCGATTCCGCATCCCACGCGAGATTGAAGGAATAGAGGCCCGCGACGTCTTGCAAAAGATAGGGCTCCTCCTTGGTGCCCTTGCCGCCCGTGGGAATGATGACCTTGGGCTCCTTGCCCTCCTCCGTGATGGCAAAGGAGAGGGTGCCGGGCGTGCCCGTGGCGCTGTCCGCCTCGAGGGTATACTCCACCGACGACGCCGCTTCCGAAGATATGAGCGGGTCGATCACGTTGAAATAGAGGAGCGCACTCGCGAGGATCACGAGCGCGAGGATCCACGCTACGGCCCGAAGAGGAAATTTTCGCTTCGCTCTTGCGGCGCTTTCATACGCATTCCCCTCGGACATGGGTGCCGCGTTTTTTGTCTCGATCCCCGATTCGGTCGCGGAAAGCAGTTCCCCGTTTCCGGCGAGCGGCCGAACTTCGTCCCCTTCCGCAGGCGCGGCCTCGACGGCGTTTGCATGGACAAAGAGCTTGGAGCCCTTCCACGAGATGGCTTTGGCGGGGCAGACGTCGATGCACTCGCCGCAGTTGATGCACTCGTGGTCGCCCACCTTGCGGATGTCCATCTTGCAGAAGTCCACGCAGAGGCCGCAGTCGGTGCACTTGTCTTTCTCGAGCTTCACGCCGAGCAGCGCAATTTTATTGAAGAAGCCGTAGATGGCACCGAGCGGGCACAGGAAGCGGCAGAAGAAGCGGTAGAAGAAGATACAGGCCGCCATCACGGCGATGAGGACGGCGAATTTCCACGTGAAGAGGCCGCCGAGCATGCCGAAGAGGTCGGCGTTTGCGGGACTCATGAGCAGCCCGATGGCTCCGCCGAGCGTCCCCGCGGGGCAGATGTATTTGCAGAACCCGGGTACGGCGGTGCGGACGGGCCCGTATGCGTAGATGAGCGGGATCGCGATCACGAGCACGGCCAGAAGCACATATTTGAAGTAGGAGAAAACGTACGTTATCTTGCTCTTTTGCACCTTGGGCGTTTTCAGTTTATAGATGAGTTCCTGCCCAAGCCCGACGGGGCACAGAAATCCGCACACGCTGCGGGCGAACAGGAGGCCGTAGAGCAAGATGATGCCGAGCATAAAGACGGGGGTGCGCACGGAGGACGAGGCGAAGGCATTTTGCAGGGCCCCAAGCGGACATGCCCCCACCGCACCGGGGCAGGAATAGCAGTTGAGCCCGGGCACGCAGAGGTATTTCGTCTTTCCCGTGAAAATGCGCCCCGTGAAAAATCCCTTCAGATTAGCGTTGAAGAGGAGGGCCGTGTAGACCTGAATGATGCGGCGGCGCGTGGGTTTATGGGCGCTCCACCATGCTTTGAGCGTGGGGCGGTCTGGCCCGACGCCGTGGAACCTCTTATAGAGCACGACAAAAA
This sequence comes from uncultured Clostridia bacterium, assembly GCA_947588985.1. Classification (GTDB taxonomy): domain Bacteria; phylum Bacillota; class Clostridia; order Christensenellales; family Borkfalkiaceae; genus Gallimonas. The sequence goes on along the minus strand of CANQBG010000022.1, from coordinate 2,777 downwards.
GGAGCGCGAGATCGGCTGCGGCGAGGACGGCGATGACGATATACAAAGCGAGAAACGCGGCGTTCATATCCCCTCCTCAGCCCAGCCCGATGCACTCGGTGCAGATGTTGATGGCTTTCTTCAATACGTCGCCCGCGCCGCCGTTGCAGATGCCCCATATAATGCACGCCACAGCGACTGCCGCGAGCACGATCCGCACGACGAGGACGGTTTTTGAGGCGCCCATGCCCGCGACGAGCGCTTGCAAACGCGCTTTTGCGGGGGAAACCGGCGCAGGCGCGGCGTTCCCGCCGAGCGCGAGCATATGCTTTACCGCAGCGAGCCGTTTTGCGCTTAAAACCTTCTCAAGGGCGGCAGCGGCGGCGAAGAGCACGAAACTTGCCGCGATCCACGGCACGGCGTTTTTCACGAGCCCGAGCATCTCTTTGGGGAGGTCTTTGGCGGGGAAGTTGGCGGCCTGCGCGAGATAGACGATACAAATGACGCCCGCCGCAACGGCAAAGAGGGCGCAGACGGCCCAGATGCCGAGGCGAAGGCCGTCGTAGCGGCCGAGCCGCTCCTTTTCCGCGAGGAAGTCTGCGTTTCCCTCCGCGGGAAGGCGACGTTTGAGCCGACGGACCGTCTTGCCGTCGTCCCGCCGCCGAACGGGCCGCTCCGCGTAAGGAAGAAGGACGGAGAGGAGATACCCCCCCACCGCGGCGAGGGCCCACAGGGCAAAGAGACCGCAAAGGGGCAGAAGGCGCGCGCCCACGGCCTCCCGACTATAGATGTCGCCGCCCGCCGCGAGCCCCGTATCATAGAGGACGGCCGCTTCGACGATGAGCACGGCGGCGAGGATCACGGAAAACGCGCCGAGAAAAACGCCATAGAGAATGCGGACCCTGCGCGCGTTTGCTTCGTACATACTCTGCTCCTTTCAATGGGATATCCCTATTATACTCCCTTTCTCCCGCTTTGTCAAGGAATTTCCCCTCCGCCCTCCTTTTTGGAGGCAGTACGGGGGAATGTTACTCCTTTGCTTTGATGACGTTGGTGGGCTTGATCCTTCTGAGCCGAAGCATGGGCACGAGGAAGGAGAGAAGGAAGATGGCAAGCGCCAAAAGACAGTTTCCGATGAGGTATCCCCCCCTTACGACGAGGAAGTCGAGGTCCAGCACCATGGTGTTCTTGGCGAGCTCGTTGAGCGAGAGCACCAGAATGCGGTTGGCGAGGCCGATGAAGAGGAAGGACCCGACGACATAGAGAAGGACCATGAGAAGCGCCGCCACGGCGATCTGGAAGCCGAAGATGCGCAAAAGATCGCTCTCCCTTGCCCCGAGGGCCTTCAAAATGCCGATGTTCTTGCGCTTATCCCGCACGCTTTTGAGCTCATATTGCACCATTAAAATGAAGAGAGCGAAGCACAGTACGGCGAAGATGAGGCCGAAAAAGCGGCTAAATACCCCCACCGCCTTGGTCATCGCGGAGAGCGACCCCGCGACGGAGGAGTTGGGGATGAAACCGTTTTGCTCTGCGACTTTGAAGAGAAGTTCCGTCTCTTCGGCGGCGCCGTCGAAATAGTAGCCGAAGGTGTAGAAATCGAGCCGCTGCAGTTCGCGAAAGACGTTTTCGGATACATTTGCGTTGATTCCCCCGGCCGTGAGACCGATGATGCGGAAGGTTTTCTCGAACTTCTTTGCGGACATGGTACGGTCGCATTTTGCGAAGTAGGTGAGCGTTATCTCGTGCGGCTCGAAGCTGTCGAGATTTTGCACCGTAAAATTCGTATTGAAAATTTGGTTATACGCCTCGTAATTGAACATTATTTCGTCGTCCGAGATAGGCCGCTTATTGTTGTACCAGTCGGGCGGCACATACACCCCGTCTTGCCAATAGAATGTCTGCCCGTTCCGGCGGATAGCCGTGAGAGCATTGGAGGCGAAGGTGCGGGTGCCGGATGCGATCGCGCACGCGACGAAATCGGAGTTGAAGGTGTAGCCGATGTTGAGATATTGATAAATTTCGTCGTAGAAGGCGACGCAATCCTCCCTCTCCATCAGTTTTTTTAGGTCCGCCGAAGAGGTCTCGGGGTCTGTGAGCTTTTGGAGCACATCCTTGTAGCGCTCCTTGTAACCCGTATCGATGACGCCGTTGATGTATGCGAATTGATGCAGCATCACCCCCCGATCCCGCTGCCCATACCCGAGGACGGCATCGTAACTTGGAAATTTTTGGGGGAATTTTTTCCGCAGGGTGTCGGCGGAAAAATCGGTGATGTAGATGCCGTAGTCCTTGGGCTCCTCCGAGAGCGCGGCAAACTTGAGCTCCCCGAAATGTTTTTTTACAAAGCTCTCCTCGGTGATGAGAAGGCCGAAGGTCTCCTGATAGGAAAAGGGGTTGGCCCTGAGCGTCATCAACACCTGCGCCACGCTCACCGTATTGCCCGAGAGATAGTAGCTGTAATGAATGAACGGATAGGCCTTGCCCGTGTAGCCGGCCTCGTAGAACTTCTCGAGGTCACCCTCCTCCACGTCTACAAGGTATGCCGCATCCACGCTCGCATAGGTATCGTTGTCCCTCTTGAGGAAGGCGGTGCAGTCGAGATTGCGCTTGGCCATTTCATGGGCGAGCACCTCGCCGCCGTTGAAATTCATGATGAGCTGGGCAAGGCCCAAGACGACCATGATCGCCGCGAGAATGAGGGCATAACAGCCCGTCCGCAGCCACCCGTGGCGGGAGAGTTTTACGGCGGCAGAGAAGCGGTCTCGGATGCGCAGATGACCGCGTTCGAGAGGCTC
>CANQBG010000021.1 GCA_947588985.1 uncultured Clostridia bacterium | reverse complement strand
TCGGTTTGTTTGGCGGGTGCTTGACCGCGCCGCGAAGCGGCGCGCTCGTTTTAGTCAAGCACCCGCCAAAGTGCCAAATCAGTAATCATATTCGCGTAACGCTTTGAGCATTTGATTGGCAACCGCCTTAATTACGGGAACGGCAACCGAATTTCCGCATTGTTTTTTAACTTTTCCATAGGGAACTACTATCTTGAAAGTGTCGGGAAACCCTTGTATGCGGAGCATTTCACGTTCAGTTGGTCTACGTTCATCGTTGATAAGGATGTAATTAGCCGAAGCACCCGCTCGCAATGCGGAAGAATATGGATGCGGCGTAACGGCGCCTGCCATATTTTCGTGAGAAATGTAAGGGCGCGGGTAGTCTTTGTCGCGCAACCTTTCAAGCCTTGATAAACGGATTGTATCTTTCACATAATATTTTGCGTCCACCTGTGGTTCAAGTATATCTGACAGTTTCAACCTTTCACTTTTTTTAATCGGCAAAGGAAAATCAAAGGGGATGTCTTTCAAAAATCCCACTATGATAATACGCTCCCTTTTTTGCGGAACGCCATAGTCAAGTGCGTTTAAGACCTTTGCGTGTATATGATAGCCGAGGGCTTCTAAATGTTCCCGAATGATTTTGAAAGTTTTTCCATTATCATGCGCTACTAAATTTCTCACGTTTTCAAGCATAAAAGCAGGTGGACGTTTTTCCCGCAATATTCTTTCAATATCAAAGAATAATGTCCCGCAAGTTTCATTTGCAAAGCCTTCTTTTTTTCCGATGATTGAAAATGCTTGGCAGGGAAACCCGCCGAGAAGAATATCAAAGTCGGGGATTTCCGAGGTATCTATTTTAGTAATATCTCCCGCAGGGTGTTCGCCAAAATTAGCCTCATAAGTTTTACAGGCATCTTCATCAAATTCAGAAGAAAATACACATTTTCCGCCCACACTCTCAAAGCCTAAACGAATACCGCCAATCCCCGCGAATAAATCAATGAAGGTAAAATTTGCCCACTTATTATTAGGCGATACTTCATGCTCATGCGCGACCGTCGTTAAAGGCAGAGGAGGCATTTCGCTGACAAATAACTGCTCGACCGTCGTGTTCAACGCTGCCGCTATTTTCAGTGCAATATCAACGGAGGGTATTGCCACCGATTTTTCAATAGAGGATAAAGCGCGTCTGCTTATCCCTACTCGGTCGGACAACTCCATTTGCGTTAGACCGACACGTTTCCTTTGCAACTCTACATTGGCTATCATTGATTTCACCTCTACATCAACTATGCGAAGTAAACTTCTCATTTAGTATAGCACGGAAAGAAAAAGATGTCAAGAAAAAATAGGAAAAATAAAAAAGTAGTTTTATTAGGTGGAAATTTTGTAGAATTTGTGTTATAATGGCGTAAATAGTTAATGTGAGGCGCATTATGGAACCCAAATTGAGAACGGTCAATAAGGCTGTACCGCCCTATGACATGAACAAATTCCCCACGTCTTTTGTTGAGCGGTTTGCGGAAGAAATCGTTTATATGCTTGCCACGAAAGACACGATGTCTTTGGAGGGGAACGAATGGGAGCAAATTTTCGCCCATTGTATCAATGCAGAATGGAAACCGTCCAATGTGGGCTTGGATGATGTTGTTTTGGATAATTGCTGTTGGAGTGCCAAAACAGTTAAAGGCACGGGCAATATAGGTAAGCAAAAAACTGTGCGTTTGATTAGCGGTCGCAATTCCCCTACATACAGTTTCGGTGAAGGACAAGTCAGTTCCGAGGCAGACCCTAATCATATAGGACGGTTAGTTTTGGATATTTGGAACGAGCGTGTTTCTGGAATACGTCAATATTTCAAGTTTGCAAGAACCGTCGTTTTGGTTAAGAGTTTAGATTATAGCGAATACTTAATTTTTGAAGTAGAAACTATTCGGTATGAACCCGATCAATATGTCTTTGAGTGGAATAAGCGGGGCAATTTGGAAGGTTATACAAAAGAAGGTCATAATCACAAATTTACATGGCAACCGCACGGCAGTCAATTTACTATTATTGAAGAAATACCCAAATGCAGATACCACCTTAAAGTCCGAAAGCCCGAAAAATTGGATAAAGCGAGTATTTTGAAAGCATTGTCTTTCGATAAGACGTGGGTGACGGTTTTAGATTAAAATGGCGGATGTTTTTAGTCAAGAAACACGTTCTAAAATCATGAGTGCCGTCCGTTCAAATAACAATCAATCTACGGAAATTAGATTGATAAAAGTTTTTGAAAATTATAATATCAAAGGATGGCGGCGTAATTATAAGGTCAAAGGACATCCCGATTTTGTTTTTCTTGATAAAAAAATTGCGGTATTTGTGGATGGTTGTTTTTGGCATGGACACGATTGCCGCAACACACATCCCGCCGATAATGCCGCTTATTGGCAAGAAAAACGCCAACGAAATATGTGTCATGACAAAGAAATAAGCGCATTGTTCCAAAAACGCGGTTGGACTGTCGTTAGGATATGGGAGTGCGAATTAAAGGAAAAGAATAAAGAATTGCTCAAAGATAAATTAAGGGTATTGATACCTTTTGATTAAAATATCGATTTAGGCACTTCGTGGCTCACCACTCGAAACCCCAGTAGAACCCGTAAAACGGCTCTATTGGGGCCTTTTTTTGCACTTTTCAGACGTTTTTGTATCGTTTGCAGAATCGCTACGGGCCGGGGGAAGTTCATACGCAAATGATGTTTTTGAAATTGACTTTCCCGCGACGATTTGATATAATTAAAAATGGGCGGGTCCCAAGCCCGCCGCTATCATACGGTCATGTTGAATCGCGACTACATACTCAAAAGATTAAAAGCATATTTGAACGACGCCCGGGAGATCAGCGCCGAGGAATTCGAACTGCTTTTTTCCGAGCTGGAAAGGAAAGAGCAGTACGAAGTGATCCGGATCATGATCGACGAGGACATTGAATATGTGGATGAAAAGGCCACGATCGAGGATGTTTCGTCGAGGAACGCGCAGGGCAGCTTGGAGTATTCGCGGGACATTTCCGATTATAAGAATCTCAGCAGTGCATTGCTTTGCAAATTGAGCCAAGAGGGAAATCCGATCGCATTGGACGCGCTTTTGGAGAAAAACAAGCGATATGTCCGGGATAAAGCCGAAAAGGCTTTTTGTAAATATCCGGGGGCGACGTTGGAGATCGACGATCTGGTTCAGGAAGGCATGCTCGGCATTCTTGAGGCAGCCAAGAAATTCGATATCGGCAGCGACAATGCGTTTTTGACGTACGCGGATTTCTGGGTGCGTCAAAAGATCTCGCGAGCGATCATTTCCACCGGGTATACGATCCGATTGCCCGTACATATTTTTGAAAAAATGCTATGGGTAACGCGGTTTCGGAGTTTATATCCCTTGCTTAACAAGAGAGAATTGGTGGAGAAGATCGAGTCGGAAGCGGGGGCGCGATTCCAATTATCCCCGTCGGATATTTACAAATATTTCGATTATTCCGAGCTGTATTTGCGGCTTCCGAGCTTAAATATGCTCGTGGGGGAAGAGGGCGAAAGCGAGCTTATGGATTTCATCCCGGATGAAACGCAGTTGCGCCCCGATCAACTTGCGGAGAAGAAGGATCTTGCGGACCAATTGCAAAATGCGATGAAGTCGTTTCGTCCGCGAGAGCGACTTGTCATCAGTTTAAGGTACGGTCTGCTCGACGGCGTCCCTCACACCCTGGAGGAGATCGGAAAGGCGTATGGGCTTACCCGCGAGCGGATCCGTCAGATCGAGGCAAAAGCGATCAGAAAAATGAAAAATTCTTCGCGCGCGAGGCGACTGCGGGTTTTTTATGAAGAGGGAGTGTAAAAATGGATAAAATCAAGGATTTTATAAAGGATCATGCTGCGGGAGATGCGCTCTTGGTATTCAAGGGCTATGATTTGGCGGAGTACGGTTTTGCGCGGTCTGATTTATCCGAGATCATATCCGATCGCCCTGCGAAGGCGCGGCGCATCCATGAAATCGGCTCGCAAGATCTTGCCGCGATCTCATACGAAGAGTTTCTCTTATTTTTCTACGCGCTTCATGATTATTTTGATCGATTCTATATCCTCGAAAACGGGATATACGATCACCTGTGGCCCCTCGGAGCAGATCTTTCCGGGTCGGCGCGAAAAAGCCTCGCCGCACATTTCGACCCGGATGTGGATGACGACGCCGAAATGGAGGATATCCGCCCGTATACAGAACTCTTCTCCCGCTTTGTCGAAATAGACGGCAAGAGTTTCTGCAACTTCAACGAGCCGGAAGAACTATCGGCCGATCACAAAATCGAAGTGAGGCGGTTTTTCTGCGGCGAACCGCGGTATGCTCCCGTCTCGGAGGACATGGCATTTCAAAATGTCTGCGACCAGGAGGATTATATTCGTTTGATCGAGGGGTTGTCCCATTCGGATGCCCGCTATCGTGTTTCGATCGAGAATTTTACGGACTCCGTCGCGGAATTAAAGATCCATCTTGATTTCCTTGCGGATCGCTTTCGGGATCGGCTTTCCTTGGACACTGCAGACGCGGAAGATATCCACGGGCATTGCCCTGAAGAGATCCTCTCCTTGATGAAACTATATTGGGGATACAGTTCTTTCCGCACCCTGAAGGTATACGATATGAATGCTCTTCGGGAGAAGCGCAAAACGGTAAAGGAGATCTCGCAAAAAGAGATCATCGGGAACATTCTCGAGCAAGCGGAAAAATGTATCGACGCGAATTCGCGAAATTATATGCGGGATATCTTTGTTACGGCCCCGACCGGCGCGGGGAAGTCGCTGATGTTTCAGCTTCCCGCGATCTATCTTGCGCAGAAGTATGGACTTCTGACGATCGTCGTATCGCCGTTGATCGCGCTCATGGAGGATCAGGTCAAAAATCTCGAGCGCAGGGGATATCACCGCGCGGCGACGGTCAATTCCGATAAATCCCCGGTCATCAAGCAAGAAATTTACAGAAAGATCATGGCGGGGGAGATCGATCTGCTCTATCTGTCGCCGGAATCTCTGCTCAGCCGAAGCGATATCGAACAGCTGATCGGAAATCGCAGGATCGGCTTGTTTGTTGTGGATGAGGCACACATCGTCACCACCTGGGGAAAGCAATTCCGCCCGGATTATTGGTTTTTGGGCGATCATGTACATAAATTGCGCCGCAAGCAAATGAACGCAGAAAACGGGCATCCCTTTCCGATCGCCACATTTACCGCGACTGCCATTTTCGGCGGCATCGAAGATATGTATCGCGAGACGCTGAATAGTCTCCACATGGTCGACCCCATCACCTATCTCGGTTACGTCAAGCGGGAGAATATCTCGATCGAGGTCTCCGAAGTGGAAAAAATCAACGGGAAAGAGGAATATGAGATCAACAAATTCGACGAGATCTATAAAATTGCCGACCTGGCGCTTATGCGCGGGCAGAAAGTGCTGGTCTATTTCCCGACGGTCGCCTTGATCGAACGCTGCCGAAGCTATTTCTCGATCAAGAATTTCCGCGGAATTTCCGTGTGTCACGGTTCGCTTGCGGCAGACGAAAAAAACGAATACATTGAAGCGTTCCGAACGGGAGAAAAGCCCGTTATGCTCGCGACGAAGGCATTCGGGATGGGGATCGATATTCCCGATATCGCGGTCGTAGTCCATTTCGCGCCCACGGGGAACGTGTGTGATTATATGCAAGAGATCGGACGCGCCGCCCGCGACTCCTCCATTTGCGGCCATGCGATCTATAAGCACATGAGCAACGATTTCAAGCACATCAACAGATTGCACGGGATGTCAACGATCCGCAACTATCAGCTTGCGGGCGTGATCGCAAAAATTTTGGATCTCTATACAAAGATGCGATACTCCGAGGCGGCAAACTTCCAAAAGCGAAGAAACAGCATGCTCCTCGACGCAAACACCTTCGCATATTTGTTTGACGACGGAAAGCGCTTGGACGAAAACAATGTGATCAATAAAGTAAAGACGGCGCTGCTGCTCATACAAAAAGATTATGAACGTATGGGATATTCGCCTTTTAACATGCGCCCGATCCCGATCTTCGCTTACGGATTTTTCGTTGTTTCCGATGAGGACGCCAAGGCGTTATACCGCCGCTTTCCGGGCGCGATTTCCTCGGTCTATCCGCAAAAAAAGATCTATGAAGTAAATCTTGAACGCATTTGGCAACGGATCGCACAAGATCGGTACTCTTTCCCGCAATTCAAGTATCTGCTCTATTCGGCCTCCGAGGAATTGGAATTCAATCGGCAGGTCCGCCTGATCCCCGCTCTTAAAGTCGAGGTGGAGCTACAGGAGGGCGGCGAGCGTATCTTCGAGAACTGCTTACAGATCTTCCGGCGCGCCATTAAGGAGCCCATGCTCAAAAATGTATTTATCAAAAAATCCGAGTTGATCGATAGGATCGCAGCCGAAGGCGGATTTTCCAAATATGCGGCAGCCAATCTTACGGATGTCATGTTGGCCGCGACGGATGTGTTCAGAAGCCAATTCGATCGGCGTTTGAACGGGTGCCTTTATCGGTTCCGGGAAAGCCGGGACGGAGAATACGGACTTTCGGAAGCCTATCAGTTTACGAGCGCCATGAATGATTACTTTTCTTGGCTCAGGGTGAATTTTCAAAAGGTGTGCCGCGGGATCGAGGATGGCGTGTTGTATCTGATCGAGAGCGAAAACAGCGCCAAGGAGCTCACCACGTGCCTCGGCGTCTTTGAGGCGATGAAGGCCCTGAAATTCAAAGCGCTCGGCGGCCTCAACAGCCAACTGTATATCTATGTGAATGAAACGCGGCGGATGCAGATCGTAAAAAACCGTCCGGAAAAATATAAGAACCGGCTTTTGGAACTGATCAACGATCGCCACAGTGCATCGGTTCAAATGATGACGTATTTGTTTCAGAGCGGATTTCACAGCGAAGAGATTTGGGATCGCCTCGAGGACTACTTCCTCGGGATCACCCCCGCAGGCTTCCGCCCCGCGCAAAATTCGGCGCTTCCCGAAGGCATGCGGCTCGCCTTTACCGCGGGCGACCGGATCGGGGGCGTTTATCGGGATTGGCGCGAATTAAACGCGGTATTCCACGAAGAGAAATTGGAAGATTTCGCACGAAACGGCGTACCCATGCCCGAATCCAAGGCCTCCGTGCTCTATGTCGGAGAGACGGCCGTCGAATGCTGTCTGGCGTGGGATTCCCGCAACCTCGCTTTGACGCAAAACCCCCTCGAACGACCGTTATCCGAGATCATTTCGGCCGCGGGGTGGAGGATCTTCCCGCTCTCGCAGGCGGACTCCGAGACTTTGATCGCGCTTCTGCAAAGAGAATAGATGCGTGCGGCGCTTACGGCCTGAATGCGGACATGGTATGCCCGTTTGCGCTCTCATAATCAAAAACGGCCTCCGCGAGGAGGCCGTTTTTCGGTTGTGATTTTCAGATGGATTCGAGGTTGATGAGGGAGGAGTTTCCGCTCTTGCCGTTGGGCGTGCCGCCGGTGATGACGATGACGTCGCCCTTCTGCACGAGTCCGCTCTCCACGGCCGCGCGCTTTGCGAAGTGGAAGAGAACGTCCACCGAGAAATATTCCTCGGAGAGGACGGGGAGCACCCCCCACGAGAGGGCGAGCTTGCGGTAGCTCTTTTCGTCCGTCGTCATGCCGATGATGTCGATGTTGGGGCGGAAGCGGGAGACCATCTTGGCCGTGCCGCCCGTGCGGGTGCAGACGACGATGGCCTTCGCCTTGACGTCGTGCGCGAGCAGACAGGCGGAGTGGGAGAGCGCGTCGGAAAGGCCGCGGATGAGGTAGTCTTTATCCTCCACGTATTGGATGTATTCCGTCTTGGCCTCGGCCTGCTTGGCGATGCGCGCCATGGCGGCGACGGCCTGTACGGGGTATTCGCCGGCGGCCGTCTCTCCCGAGAGCATGATGGCGGAGGACCCGTCGTAGACGGCGTTTGCGACGTCGGAGATCTCGGCACGGGTGGGGCGGGGCTGGTGGATCATGCTCTCGAGCATCTCCGTGGCCGTGATGCACCGCTTGCCCGCCTTACGGCAGGCCGTGATGATGTGCTTCTGGATATCGGGGAGTTCCTCATAGGGGATCTCCACGCCCATGTCGCCGCGGCCGATCATGATGCCGTCGGAGACCTTTAAGATCTCGTCGAGGTTGTTGACGCCCGCGCGGTTCTCGATCTTGGCGATGAGGTCGATGTCGGTGGAGCCGTGTTCCTTCAAGAAGTTTCTCACGTCGAGGATGTCCTGCGCCTTGGAGACGAAGGAGCACGCGACGAAGTCCACTTCATGCTCGATGCCGAAGAGGAGGTCGGATTTGTCCTGTTCGGAGAGATAGACGAGGTCGAGCTGTTTTTCGGGGAAGAACATCGACTTGCGGTTGGAGAGTTCGCCGCCGATGACGACTTTGCAGAGGACGTTGGGCTTTTTCACCTCGACGACCTCAAAGACCATGAGGCCGTTGTTGAGAAGGATCTTGTCGCCGGGGTTCATGTCGGCGCAGATATTCTTGTAGGACACGGCGACGCGCGTCTCGTCCCCCTCAATCTCCTCCGTGGTGAAGGTGAAGGTATCGCCCTCCTTCAAAAAGATCTTGCCCTCCTTGAAGGTGCGGATGCGGAACTCGGGCCCCTTGGTGTCGAGCAGAATGGGCAGCGGAATGTTCTTTTCGGCGCGGACTTTCTTGATGACGGCGATCTTTTTGGCGTGGTCCTCATGGGTGCCGTGCGAGAAGTTGATGCGTGCGACGTTCATGCCCGCGTCGGCCATCGCGGCGATGACTTCCTCCGTCTCCGAAGAAGGTCCGAGCGTGCAGACGATCTTGGTTTTTTTCATAATGATCCCCCTATGAAAATTGTTCGGTTTTATTTTATCATAAATCCGCAAAAAAACAAGTACTTTTTCGAAATTTATGCTATAATCTTTGGTGGAAATCACGCAACGGGAGTTTTTTCATGTTACAGGTCAACGGCGTCAGTCTGCAATACGGGAGCAAGAAGCTATTTGAGGACGTCAACTTAAAATTTACCAAGGGCAACTGCTACGGCATCATCGGCGCCAACGGCGCGGGCAAATCCACCTTTTTGAAGGTGCTCTCGGGCGAGATCGAGCCCAACAAGGGCGAGGTCATCCTCGATAAAAACGAGCGCATGTCCGTCCTCGCGCAGAATCAGAATAAATACGACGGCGAGACCGTGCTTCGCACCGTCATGCTCGGGCACAGGCGGCTCGTGGAGATCATGGACGAGAAGGACGCGCTCTACGCCCACGCCGAGTTCACCGAGGAGGACGGGCAGCGCGCGGCCGAGCTCGAGAGCGAGTTCGCGGAACTCGGCGGCTGGGAGGCCGAGAGCGAAGCGGAGACTCTCTTGAACGGATTGGATATCACGGGCGAGTATCATTCCCTCCTCATGGGCGAGCTCGACGCCAAGCAGAAAGTGAAGGTGCTCTTGGCGCAGGCCCTCTTCGGAAATCCCGACGTCCTCCTTTTAGACGAGCCCACCAACAACCTCGACCTCAAGACGGCGCGTTGGTTGGAAAACTACCTCCTCGACTTCGAGAACACCATCATCATCGTCTCGCACAACCGTCACTTTTTGAACAAGGTCTGCACGCACATCTGCGACGTCGATTTCGGGAAGATCAACCTGTATCTCGGCAACTACGACTTCTGGTATCAGACCTCCCAGCTCATGGCCCGCCAACAGCGCGACGCCAACAAGAAGGCCGAACAGCGCGCGGCCGAGCTCAAGGAGTTCATCGCCCGCTTCGCCGCCAACGCCTCCAAGTCGCGGCAGGCGACTTCGCGCAAGAAGGAGCTCGAAAAGCTTACCATCTCCGACTTCAAGCCCTCCCTCCGCAAGTATCCCTATATCGATTTCAAGTTCGAGCGGGAGATCGGCAACGACATCCTCGCCGTAGAGGGACTTACAAAGCGCGGCTACTTCGAAAACGTCTCCTTCACCGTGCAGAAGGGGGATAAGATCGGCGTCATCTCGGATAAATCGACGGCCGTCACCATGCTCTATGAGATCCTCACGGGCAGGCAGCAGCCCGACGCCGGCACCGTGAAGTGGGGCAAGACCATCGGCGTCTCCTACTTCCCCCTCGACAACGGCGAATACTTCGACGGGTGCTCGCTTACCCTCGTGCAGTGGCTCTCGCAGTTCTCCAAGGACCACTATGAGGAATACCTCCGCGGCTGGCTCGGGCGCATGCTCTTCTCGGGCGAGGAGGCCTTAAAGGAGGCCAAGGTGCTCTCAGGCGGGGAGAAGGTGCGCTGCATGCTCGCCAAGATGATGCTCGAAGGGGGGAACTTCCTCATCTTGGACGAACCCACCAACCACCTCGACCTCGAGTCCATCACCTCTCTCAACAACGGTCTCGTCGCCTTCAAGGGCTGCATGCTCCTCACTTCGCACGACCAGGAGCTCATGAACACGGCCTGCAACCGCATCATCGTCCTCGACGGCACCAAGACCTTCGATAAGAACGTGACCTTCGACGAATACGTCGATCTGACCACCTGAGTTTTGGGCGCTCCCGCGCCGAACGCGAGCGGGAACGGAGGAGGCTATGAATCAAACGGGAAAACCCATGCCGGAGCGGCCGGTATTCAGCCAAGCGGTGCACTGTCTCAAGAAGCATTTGCCCCTCGTGCCCTACTCCGCGCCCTATAATTGGGATGAGAAGGGGCAGCAGCTCATCTATCCGTCGAGCATGCGGAGTTGGATCACGGGCAGAAGCATGCCTTCCCCGCAGAACTATGGCAGATTCAAAGAGGCGCTCTCCAACCTCATCGACGCGCAGCGCGCCCAAGGGCGTTTTCCGTGGAGCATGCCTGCGTTATTCGAGGATATGCGGCGGATCATGCCGGGCGAGGCGGCGGAAATCGACCGCATGGCGCGCGGGTATGACGACGCAGTTAAGGCGGCGAACGGCGCGATGACGGAGGAAGTCGCCCGCGCCGCAAGAGACGCCGTGTTGGGGGTTTTGGCGCTGGCCTATGGCGCCGGCAAGGCCAAACCGCAAGCGGAGCCGAAGGGGGAGGGGCCGCGGACGGCGCAGCTCCATCCCGAAGTGACGATCTTTTCTCCCGTCAGCGTGCAGGTATTTTTGAGCGACCGTTCGCAACCGCTGATGTACATCGATCGCAACCGCGGGCACAATTATCAAAGAAATCCCGTCCCCGCGCGGGAAGCGTTCAAGCTCATTTTTGAAGCGAAGGGATTTTGCAAGGAGGTCGTATTCCACGCGGACGGCGCGAGCGTGCGCTTCGACCTCGGGGCCCTATTGACGCGCGAGGAGATCGTGCGCTCCTACGATGCCGACGAGGCGCGGAGGTATCTGGAAAGAAACGAGCCGACGGGATACACCTTCGAATCGCTTGGCGCGGCCGGGACGCGGGAGGATATACGTTCCATTGCGACATGGCTGCGGCAGTGGAAGGCGGAAGCGGTGGAGGACGGGTCGATCAACTACCTCATCGCGCGCGCCTGCGTCGCCATGGCAGACCTCATGGTGCGCTTTCGCGACGGAAGCAACGCCGGCCTCTTAGACGAGATCGGCGCGGCCTATCGGGCGAACGCCTCCTACGGCCATCTCCTCGAAGGCGCGCAAAAGAAAGTTCATAGCTGTTTTCAGGCATAAGGCGCGGACCGTTGCGCTTTGGGGCCTATCCCACACGGGATAGGCCTTTTTGCAGCGTTTTTACACCGTTTTACACGCCCCGGCAGGCGTGACAAAGCGGGCCGCCTGTGGTATGATAGAAATAGAGGGAAGAACTTCCCGTTCGGTCAAGGAGGAAACTTGTATGAACAAAGCGGAGCGCGCGCTGTTGGAGAACTTGGAGGAGGAGCATGCGATCCTCGAAAAGCGGTATCACTTGCTTAAAAAAAGAGAGGACGAGATCGACGCAGACGATACCATGTCCGAGGGAGAGCGTGTGGAAGCGCTTGCGGCGCTTGCCGAAGATTATCGGCGGCTCGCAGTGCTCATGGGCGAGATCACCGAAGTGGCGCGGCTTTTGAAGGCCCAAGTCCAAGGCGACGATCCCGATGGCGAATGAGATGGAAACAGCGGGGGGAGACCCCCGAAAAATAAGAAAGGAGAAATTTTTATGAGCGACCCCAAATCAACCAAAACCCCCGAAGAAGAGCTCGCGATCCTCGATAGTATCGTCGTGAAATTTGCCGATGCGCTCCTCGATGCCGCCAAAGACCTCACCGATCTGAGCGGCATGCCGCCCGAGGAGCACGCGAACGTCGAATTCCGAAAGGCCCTTGCGGCCGTCAAGGAGCGGATCGAGGACGTCACCCTTTCGATGAAATTGATCCTCGAAAGGAGGGCGGCGCTCCAAAGCGCCAAGGGCTGAACCGCCTACATCATGAGAAAGGCGCCTCCCGCGGGAGGCGCCTTTTGACGCTTTGCTTTCGGACATGGTATGCCCATTTTTGGTCAGATGAGCTCGACCCAGTGCGTCACGTTGCCATAGGAGTTGGCCATGAGGTTGTATTCCGCGACGACTTGGAACACCGTGTGCGCGGGGATGGTGAACTCCTGATCGACGGAGAGATCGAATCCTTCGAGGTTCTGGATGTTGTTATTGGGGTCGCCCGCATTATAGAAGGGATTGAGGCCGCCGCCGCGCTGGAGCGCCGATTTCGCCGTCCCGGGGATGACTTTGCCGTCCATATCGCGGAAGAAGGAGGCGAGCCCGCCGTTGGGGCGGATGTGGATGCGCACCGTCCGCGGCTGATTGCCCTGGTTGACGAAGGTGAAGAGGTCCTGATAGTCCTTCATCCAATTGCCCATTTCGAGGACGATGCCCTGCGTGCTGAAGTTGTAGAGGCCGAATTGGATGTCCTCGAGGGGCTTATCGGTGCCGCCCGAGTAGACGGTGTGGAAGATGGTGATGTCGGTACCCACGGCGTCTACATAGTGCTGGGCGTCGGAGTGGGTCGCCCACTGCAGGAGACCCTTCTGCTCATGCGGCGTCTTGCCGTCGGGGATGGGGGAGCAGGGGATGATGCTGCCGTCCTCGGCAATGTTTGCGGAGACGACGGAGTCGGGGTAATTCGCCCGCAAGAAGTCTGCGATCTGCTTCTGCAATGCCTTGATGGCGTCGGGGTTGTCGTCGATGCCGCGGATGTGCCCCATGAGATCGGCGTTGTAGTAATTGGTGAAGTTGACGGGAAGGGTCTGCGAGGGCGTGGCGTCGTTGAAGGTCCATGTCGCGCTGCCGTCCACCACATAGCCCTCCTCCATTCCCACGGAGCCGCGGGGGTTGGCCATGTCCGCAACGCCGACATGGGTATCGTATCCCGCGCCGCCCTTGTTGACGGCGTCGATGTCGTCATAGATATAGAAGGCGCCCTCCGCCTTTCCCACGACGTCGAAGAGCACGGCACCGTTGGTGACTTCGCTCAATTTGGAGGAGCGATCCGCCGTTCCGCCGACGCTGTAATTGCCATAGGCGTCCTTCGTCGTCCCGCCGATGACGTAGATGAATTCGCCCGCGGGGACGCGATAAGTGGTGGGCTGGAAGTTTTTGTGCACATAGTTGCCGTCGAAGTTGAAGTAGGCCTTGTAGTTGGCCATCTGCGCGGCGGAGAAGTCCTCGAGCCCCTTGACGGGGAAGTTGACGTTGTAGAAGTCCACCCATTCCTGTTCCCCGAGGAAGGCGCCGCCGCCCGCCAGCTGCAGGCCGAGGTTCTTCACGGTGACGTACATATCCTCGTTGCCCGTGTTGGTGACGCGATAGCCATAGTAGACGCCGTCGGTGATGCCCTCGTTTACGATCTTCGTGCTCTGGTGCTCATAGGTGAAGTAGACGCTCTGATTGGAGACGTCCTGCCGCGTGATGCACTTGTTCACGGCCTCGGGGGTGAGCGTCTCGGGGGCGTTGGAGTAGACGTAGAGGGTGTCGGGACGCTTGACGTAAGTGAGCTCGGCGGCCTTGAGCGGATCGACGGTGGGATCGGCGGAGGTCGTCTCGAAGGAGGCGGGGTCGGGCGCCTTGGCGATCTCGAAGGGCTGCGGCTCCTTATTCTCCTTGGCCGTGACGTTGATGCGCACGGTGTCGTTCACGGGCGTGAGCTCGGCAAGGACCACCTGCCCCGCGGTGAGGTCGATGTCGAAGGTCTCCTCGCTCTCGATGAGCAGTTTGCCCGTCTCGTCGTAGAGCTTGACCCCGGAGAGGACCTTCTTGGAGAAGTTGACGTTGTAGGAATCCGTCCACGTCGCCTTCATCTTGATGCGGGCGACGCCCGAATCCTCATGCGTCAAAAAGGAGCAGAAGGGGATCTCGGGGAGCTGCGCGAAGAGCGTGACGTCTCCGCCTGTGGGGTTCGACGGCGCGTCTGGGGTACAGGCGGCGACCGCCGTAAACGCAAAGAGCGCCGAAAGCGCGAGTGCGATCCGCGAGTGTTTCATAGTGACCTCCTAAATATCTTTCAAATTTATGGTTCCGCGCAATGGTTGCGATGCGGAGCGGGGGGATGGGTCAGAGGAGCTCGACCCGGTGTTTGACGTTGCCAAAGGAATTGGCCATGAGATTGTATTCCGCGACGATCTGCAAAACGGTGTGCGGGGGGACGGAAAACTCCTCGTGCACGGCCGTGTCGATGGCCTCGAGCATCGCTCCCGAGCCGAAGGGATCGGGCCCGCCGGGGCGGGTGAGGCCGAATTTCTCCCTCCCCCAAAGGAGGCTACCCTCCGCGTCGCGGAAGAAAACGGAAAGGCAGCCGTTGGGGACGATGTGGATGCGCACCGTCCGCGAAGTATCGCCTTGGTTGACGAAAGTAAAGAGATCCTGGTAATCCTTCATCCAATTTCCCATCTCGGGGACGATGCACTGCGGGCTGAAGTTGTAGAGCCCGTATTGCAGGGTGGCGGTGGGATGGTCGGTCCCGTCGGAGAGGACGGCGCGGAAGGCGGTGATGTCGGTGCCGACGGCGTCGGGATAGTGTTGGGCGTCGGAATGGGTGGCCCACTGCCGAAGCTCTTGGACATGGGGGTCCCGTCCGCCGGGGACGGGGTCGCCGGGGGAGATCTTATCGAGCCCGAAAAACTCCAAAAGGCGGGCCTGTGCCGCGGGGAGACGGGCGAGATCGTCGAACATCGGGTCCTTTATGAGGGGGGTGAGGGCCGCGTTGTAGTAATTTTCGAAGGTGACGGGAAGCGTTTGCGGCGGGGTGGCGTCGTTGAAGATCCACGTCGCGCTACCATCCACCACGGCGCCCTCCTCCTCGCCCACGCAGCCCGCGGGGTCGTTGCGGTCGATGATGCCGAGATGGGTATCGTAGCCGCTGCCGCCCTTATTGACGGCCGCGACGTCGTCATAGACATAGAAGGCGCCCTCGGCCGTACCCACGACGTCGAAGAGCACCGCGCCGTTTGCGATCCCTTGCGTGGCGCGGTCGGCCGTCTTGGCGACGTCGAACCCCGCAAAGGCGTCCTCCGTGGTGCCGCCGATCACATAGAGGAACTTGCCGGCGGGAATGCGGTAGGTGGTGGGGCGGAAGTCGTGCGGCACATAGCTGCCCGACATTTGGAAGTAGGCCGCGAAGGTGCCCCGCTGGGCCTCGGTGAAGTCCTCCGTGCCGCGCAAGGGGAGGGGGAGCCCATAGAAGTCCACCCACTCCTGCTCCCCGAACACGTCTCCGAGCCCCTGCGTCTGATAGCCGACGCTTTTCACGGTGACGTACGCATCCTCTTCGCCCGTGTTGGTGACGCGGTAGCCATAGTAGACGCCCTTGGAGAGGCCGGCGCGGACGAGCGCGGCGCTCTGGTGTTCGAAGGTGAAAAAGACGCTCTTGCCCGAAACGTCCTGCCGCGTGAGACACTTATTGAGGGCCTCCGGGCGCACCGTCTCGGGGGCGTTGGAGTAGACGTAGAGGGTGCCGGGGCGCTTGGCGTAGGTGAGCTTTGCCGGCACGAGGGGATCGAAGGCGGGATCGGCGGAAGTCGTCTCGAAAGAGGCGGGGTCCGGCGCCTCCGCGACAGCAAAGGGCATACCCATGTCCGAGGCCGGGGTGATGTTGACGCGCACGCTCTTCGCTACGGGGGTGAACTTTGCAAAGACGGTCTGCCCCGCTTCGAGCTTGAGATCGAAGGGCTCGCGGCTCTTTTGAAGGAGCGTGCCTTCCTCGCGGAAGCAGGCTACCTCGCGGACGGCCTTTTGCGAGAAGGAGACGCGGTAAGTATCGCTGCGCTCCGCCTTCATCTTGGCATACGCCGCGCCCTCTTCCGCCGCATAGTAGGAGGCGAGGGGGAGGGTGGGGAGCCCTTCGAAGGGGGCGAGCGGGTCCTCCGCGGGGGCGCATGCGACGGCCGCAAAGAGCAAAGCGGCGCAGAGCAGGGCGGCGGGAATTCTTTTTCGGAGCGCGCTCATTCGAGTTCGACGCTGTGCCGCACATGTCCGCAGGAATTGGCCATGAGGTTGTATTCCACGGCGATCTGCACCACGCTGTGCGGCGGCACCACGATGGGCTGCCGCACGGAGAGATCGAAGCCCTCATACATCGTCCCGTCGAGGGGGGCGTCGGCATGTTGGAGCGCAAACGTGGGGGGCATGTCCGCGATCGACCCATCGGGGCGGCGGAAAAATACCGTGAGCGCGCCGTTGGGCGTGAGGCAGATGCGCACCGTCCGCGGGCGATCGCCTTGGTTGACGAAGGTGAAGCGGTCGATGTAATCCTTCATCCAATTCCCCATCTCGAGGACGATGCCCTGCGTGCTGAAGTTGTAGAGCCCGTAGGCGATCTTCTTCTCAGGGCGGCCCGTGCCCTCCGAGCTCACGGTGTGAAAGACGGTGATGTCGGTGCCGACGGCGCAGGAATAGTGCTGGGCGTCGGAATGGGTGGCCCATTCGGTGACGGTCTGCGTGTGCGGCTCCCGCCCGCCCGGGATGGGATCCAAGGGGGAGATCTCCGTGCCGAAGAACTCTTTGAGGGCCGCGCGGAAGTGCGCGATGGCCTCGGGCGTGGCGTCGGAGAGCGTCTTGAGCCGCTCGAGCAGGGGGGCGTTGTAGTAATTTTCGAAGGTGACGGGGAGCTTTTGGGGCGGTGTGGCGTCGTGAAAGATCCACGTCGCGCTGCTGTCCACGACGTAGCCCTCCTCCTCCCCGACGGAGCCGGCGGGGTGCGCGAGGCTCCCGATGCCGACATGGGTATCGTATCCGCTGCCGCCCTTCTTTACGGCGGCGATGTCGTTATAGACGTAGAAGGCGCCCTCGGCCTCTCCCACGACGTCGAAGAGCACCGCGCCGTTGGAGCACGCGCTCGCCATGGAGGAGCGGTCTGCCGTGTCGGAGACGCCGAAGTGCCCGAAGGCGTCCTCCGTGGTGCCGCCGATGACGTAGATGTACTCGCCCGCGGGGACGCGGTACGTCGTCGGCGCGAACTTTGCGAGGGGATAGCCGCGCGAGAAGTTGTAGTAGCCGATGAAGAGCCGCTTCTGCGAATCGGTGAGCCCCGCAAGGGAGGGGATGCGGAAGGGGACGTTGTAGAAATCCACCCACTCCTTCTCTCCGAGGTAGTCGCCCTTGCCCGTCAGCTGCATGCCCACGTTTTTCACGGTGACGTAGAGATCATTCTCGCCCGTGTTGGTGACGCGGTAGCCATAGTAGACGCCGTTGGAGGGCATGCCCTGCTTTACGAGTTGGGAGCTCTGGTGCTCGAAGGTGAAAAAGACGCTCTTTCCCGAAACGTCCTGCCGCGTGAGGCACTTGTTCACGGCCTCGGGGGTGAGCGTCTCGGGCGCATTGGAATAGACGTAGAGCGTATTCTTGCGTTTTTCATAGCAAATCGTTGCGGGAGTGAGGGGATCCTTCGAGGGGTCCTCGGCGGTGGTAGCAAAGGACATGGGGTCGGCAAATTCTGCCATTTCAAAGGGAAGCGGCAGGCCGCTCGTTGGCACGATATTGAGTGAAAATCTCTTGATTTTCGGAACGACTTCGAGGAGAACGACGCCCGCCTCGAGAAAGACCGCGCCCCCCCGCTCCGCGCTCCAAACGGGCTCGCCCGTCTCACAAAAGAGCGAGACGCGCCCGATCTCCCGGAAGGAGAAGGCGATCTCATAGGTCTCCGCCCGCGAGACGCGCATACGAAAGCGCGCGACGGGCCCTTCCTCCACGGCGCACACCGCGCCGAAGGGGATGCAGGGCAGGAGCGAATAGAGAGCGGGATCCGCCGAAGTTGCGCACATGCGAAGGTTCCTCCCAACAACTTTTCAATTTCATTATATCCGCAGGCGGCGGCGTTGTCAAGCGAATATGAAAAAATTTTTCTTTTTTGTGGGGAAAACTGCGGGAATTCGGCAGACAAGTTCGGAAAAAAGAAAGAAATTTTTTTCCGGGCGCGCGGACAAATTTTTCCCACGGCATTGACAAACCGCCCGAAAGGGGGTATGATAATAGCAAGACCCCCCGCGCACGCAAGGGGAGCATCCGCGGTCCGTCCGCAAAAAATCCTTTCAGGAGAGGCAGTATGAAAAACGTATTCGATTTCGACAAGAATCTCGCCATCGCGGCGCCCCCCGCGCACGATCTTCTCTGGCGGGACGGCAAGGACCCCGTGTTCGGGGCGAGCGGCTCCGACGCCCTCGCAGAGCCCGGCTACACCCGCATGACCAAGGCCGAGCGCGCGTATATCCACAAGGTCAACGAGGGGGAGGCGTGGCTTGCCGAGCAGTCCACGGGCATTCAGATGCGCTTCGAGACGGATTCGGCGCAGATCTTCGTCCGCGTGAAGCTGCGCAGTAAATATGATATGACCAACATGACCCAGATCGGGGAGTGCGGGCTCGACCTCTACGTCTATGACGAGGGGCTTCGGGACTACGGCCTCATCGAAGTGGCGCGCTACTATCCCATCGACGCCACGGAGTATGAGCTCTCCCTCGGCCGGTTCGATACCCAGCCCCGCAAGTTGCGCAAGTATATCCTCAATCTTCCCCTCTACATGGCCGTGGACGAGCTGCAGATCGGGCTCGACAAAGACGCCGAGGTGCACGCCGTTCCCTATGGCGACAAGATGCGCGTCGGCATCTATGGCACGAGCATCGTGCAGGGTTGCGGGGCCTCCCGCCCCGGTCTCTCGCCCGCCAACGTCCTCTCCCGCCGCTTCGACGCCGAGGTCTACAACTTCGGCTACTCGGGCTGCGCCATGATGGAGAAGGAGATGGGGGAGGTCCTCGGGGATCGGAAGCTCGATTTCCTCATCGTGGACGTGGAGCCCAATGCGGGCGTAGACGCCCGGATGCGCGATAACTTCGAGCCCTTCTTCGACGCCTATTTCGAACGCTGTCCCGCGGCGCCCGTCGTCGTCTATTCGCGCGTCCTCTTCGCGCTCGACCTCTACGATCCCCGCCGCCGCGCCATGGCCGAATACTACCGCGACTTTTTGCGGAGCGAGGTCAAACGCTATGCGCGCCGGGGCTACGACATCCATTTCGTAGACGGCGGGAAGGTCTTCACGGAGCCCACCAAGACCTTCCGCGGCAACTACACGGAATACACCCTCGACGGCATCCACCCCAACGACGTGGGCATGATGCTGCTCACCGAGTCCTACGAGCGCGCCATCCGCCGCCTGCGGCACTGAGGCGGTCTACGCCCCTCCTCGGGGCGTGCACGAATCGCAAAAAACGATCGCAAAATACAAGGGAGACGCGCGTCTCCCTTGTCGTTTTATGCAAAGGAGAATCTTTCCAGCGCCGAAAAGGCAGAAGCGGCGGTTGCGGCTTTGGGCGGGGGAGGGAGAGCATATAAAAAAATTTTTTTAACTTTTGACAGTCGTTTCGTAAAAAATGACATATTTTTCAGAGAGTTGATTGCAAAAAATCGAAAAAATCGTGAAAAAATAAAAATTTTTTTCATATTCCCATTGACAAAAGGCCGCCTTGGGTATATAATGGAATCATCTTGGATCCATTTGCGGAGCAGGAAAAAATAGGAGGAATCTTTATGAAGAAACTGTTAGCGGTCCTTATGGGCTCGGCCATGATCGTTTCCGCGGTCTCGGGGCTTGCTGCCTGCGGCGGGAACAACGGCGGCGGAGGCGGCGGAGGCGGCGACAAGACGGCTGACCGCAAGGCCGACCCGCGCGATCAGGCGGCCTTTGAGATGTACTCCCCCGAAGGGGATCTCGTGAGCACGCACGTCTCGCTCGCGGCGGCCGTCAATGCGGCCGTGGAAAACGACCTCGATCTCTTCGAATCCGAGGACGTGGAAAAGGGCCAGAAGGGGAGCTATGTCACCCGCAAGGGCGATCCCACGAAGGTCTTTGAAAATACCTATGGCTACAAAAACGGCGACCTCGAACAGGGCTATTCGTTCTGGTCCTACGATAAGAACGACGGCCTTCTCGGCAACGAGATCAACGTGAGCCCCATCAAGCGGTTTCAGGGGCAGGACGCCTATGCCCTCATGAGCTACGGCACGCGCGTGGAGGCCGCCCTCGCCGGCGTCACCCTCTACGATGGACAGGGCAACGTCATTCCGCAGGGCGATCACGCCGGCAACAAGCCCGATTTCCCCGGCACCTGCGATATCTCCCAGCGCGCATGGGAGCTCAACCCCGCATGCGACGCGCTCATCCGTTGCGTGGGCGGCGGCGGGTTCTCGGGCGCCTCGGGCGCGCGCTATACCCTCGATCTCTCCAACACCAAGATCCGCCCGCCCTATGAGGGCGTAGAGGACAAGGCCTATGCCTTCATGGGCTTCTACATGGGCGACGGCACCGCCCGCCTCGAAGTGGGCCTCGCCTGCGATACCGATACGGGCGATTGGTACCAATATTGGGGCCACGGCTCGGGCGTTACGACCGACGTCAAGAACGAATACAACGTGGGCAAGAAGATCATGACGTCCACATGGCACGAGGAGGACGAGGGCGGCTACTTCGTCCCCGACTGCACCGAGATCGAGCTCACCATGCACATCCGCAGCGAGGAGGACGATGAGGGCGAGAAGGTATTCTACGACGAATTCCAGGCCATCATCGACGGCAAGACGACCTCCGTCCGCATCTCGGATGAAGAGGTCATGAACTACGGCGGCGGCTCTTCCTATCAGATGAAGGCTTCCTTCTACTTCACGGCGGGCCTCGACCTCGTGGCACCCGACGCGGAGGTCGGAGATCCCGTCGCGGCCGTCGATTACACCGTCGGCGCGGCCTTCGAGAACTTCGTCATCGAGCTTGCCGAGATCTATTGGCCGACCGAGGAGGAGATCAGCGACGCCGAATGGGCGGCCGCCATCGATCCTTCCCTGCGCGGACAGTGGTTCCCGACCTATCCCGAGACCTTCGAGTATCTCGACGGCAACACTCTCTCCAAATATAACTATACCATCGTCCAGAACAGCGCATTCATCGACTACGAGCAGAACGCGGATGAAGCCGACGTCTATACCTTCAGCTATATCCCCGACCTCACGGCTCCCAAGAATGCGCTCGGCGGCGAGCTCAAGACGTATCAGGACCGCATCAATGCGCTCAAGGCCATCACGGCGGACAACGCGGAGACCTTCGACACCGAACTCACCGCCCTCCGCGAGCTCTATGGACCCAGCGGCCTCATCGCGGATGCGGGCGCGGAGCTCAAGGACAAGGCCTATATCTACTACATGCTCGATTGGCAGCCCCTCTTCGACGCGGAGCAGGTCTATAAGAACGCGCTCAAACTCAGCGAAGCGGGCGAAGCGCTCTTAAAGCAGTTCGAGACGCTTACCGCGATCGATTCTCTCGCCGGCTGGAAGGGCTGGAAGGCCCCCGAAGGCACAGAGGACACCACGGGCTATCTCTACAACGAGTTGCAGGCGTTCGGCTCCATGCTCACGGCCTATCACGACCTCTCCGAGGACGAACAGCCCATCCTCAAGCGCAATGCCAAGACGTGGACGACGTGGGAGACCTTCTACACGCAGTACACCGCCGCCATCGCCAAGACCAATCAGGTCGTCGTGTGGGATATCGACATGACCGAGTCGAAAGAAGTCTCCGTGGCGGAAGCGATCGATACCTTCTTCAATGCCGCCATGGACGCGTGGACCCTCCGCGACGATCCCTCGCGCGGGAGCGCAACGGAAGGAAATCAGTGGGGCGATTGGAGAGGGCAGGGGCTGCTCTGCACGCAGTCTCCCATCTGCATGAAGCAGACCCTCCGCATCCTCTCGCTTGCCAACCAGCTTCCCGAAGTGGACGGCGTGCAGATCGATTACATCGACACATTTGTGGCCCTTCTCGGCAGCGGTGACGCCAATGCCTCGGGGAATGCGATCAGCACGGGGACCATCAAGGATTTCGCTTACCTCTGGCATGTCGGCCGCCAGATCGGCCGCATCATCCGGCAGGAATGCTACTACCTCGATCAGGACCTTGCCGATGTTGTCAATACCTACATGGCGAGCTTTGGTTTTACGCCGAGCAGCGCATGGCATTATCAATGGAACAGCGCGCATGCTTACCACTTCACCAACATGTTCCTTGAGAACTTCGAGCTCTACAACCTCATCGATCCCACCCTCACCGGGACCAAGATGAAGTGGGGCGAACTGCTCAAAGAGTATCTCCAGCCCATCCTCGAGCGCGACAGCTCGCAGAAACTTCCCGACTACGTGGGCGGCAAAGCGGGCGAAGTGGATTGCTACGTCACGGGCAGAGTCACGGCGCTCAGCGAAGCTCCCGCAGGCGTGGAGCTCACCCCCGAAAACGTCATCGCGATGTTTCAAGCCGTCGGGTTTACCGATCTCCACTCCCTCGAAGGGTGGCGTGGCGGCTGGTCGATGAACGCCGAGACGCAGAATCACGGCTGGGTCTCGTGGGAGATCGAAGAGTTCCGCAAGATCCAATTAAAGGCCGAGACCTTTGAAGGTGCGGAGAAGCAGGCCATCATCGCCGGCATCGGGGAGACCCTCTGGAACGATTGGACCAACCTTCTCACGCAGTGGGAGGCGCTCGCCGCCCTCGAAGGCGCGGAAGAGACGCACCGCCCCGTCGTCCCCGGCAGCCCCATCACGGGCACGCCCAATCCCGAGACGTTCTATAAGTCCACGCCCTTGAATACCCTCCGCGCCGTCATCAACTATGTGTTTAAGTACACGGCGGAGGAGTATGAACACGCGGACAGCTGCGGCAAGGTCCTCTGCATGGAGGACGACGCCCGCATGCGCGATACCCTCCGCGGGCTCTACCTTTGGGAGCTCGGCAAGGAGCAGGGGCAGCTCGACTTCCTCGACGACGTGATGGAGCTCCTCGCGGCCGATCCCTATGGCGCGAAAGTCCTCGGGGATTGGCAGTATCTTCGCGATATGAGCGATGAGATCGTCCGCATCATGGAGGGCAACGTCGCGAAGCTCGACGCCGCTCTCGCGGAAGTCCTCAACCGCTATGTCGCGACGGACGGCAGCTACGGCACGGGCAACTGCTTCCAAACCCCCGCGCTCGCCGCTTCTTATCTTGCAAACGGCGACCTCAGCGAAGTGGATTCCTACGGCTATCACCGCTACTTCGCGCTCAACCTTCCCGACGATCGCTCGTGGAGCGACCTCGTCAAGGAGTACATCCTTCCCCTCGTCGGCGCCGAGAACATGCTCGCGCTCGAGGGCTCGGAGAGCGCTCCCCTCATCCTCAAACAGGCAGTGACGGCGCCCGCCGCGGCGTCGATCTCCGCCCTTCCCGCCATGCTTCCCGCGGGGAAGCGGTAATCGCGACAGACCGTCCGCACCCCTTCGCGGGTGCGGACACCTTCCTCCATACCGCCCCGCCTCCTGCGGGAGGCGGGGATAGGGGGGGGAGCGGGATCGCACGGGGACGCCGTGCGGCACAAAAAATCATTCGGTAGGAGGAAACAACATGAAAAAGCTCATAAGCTGTGTGCTCGCGGGCGCGCTGATGGCCACGGCGCTTGCCGGATTTGCGGGCTGCGGACAGGAATATCATTACGACGCCATCGATACGAGCGTCGATCTCACCAAACCCATCACGCTCAAGGGGTATTTCCCCGGGCAGGGCGGCGAATTCGGCAAGGACGATACGGCCAAGATCATCGAGCGCGAGACGGGCTATAAGGTCGACTACATTCAGGGCCCCGCCACGGCGCTCGAGGGCGACGTCACGAGAAAACTCGGCGGCAAGGAGCCCTATCACTTCATGAAGCTCAACGACGCCTGCTTCTCCCCCCACATCAACGACGGCTCCTTCTGCGACCTCACCGACGTGCTCAAAAACACGCCGCAGGGCAAGGTGCTCTATCAGCTCATCGACCTCATGGACAGGGGTTGGGACGCCGTGACGACCACCGACGAGCAGGGGAACAAGCACATCTATGGCATTCCCGACTTCGGCTACGTCCACATGATCAACTCGGGCTTCATCTGGAATATGGATCACCTCAAAAAGATCGGCTTTTCGGAGCAATTCCAAAAGGAGAAGCCCGAGACGGTGGAGGAATTCACATGGGCCGTCAATAAATTGCAGGAGACCTTCGGCGGAGACCAAAACAAGGGCTACCATGCCCTCGGGATCCCCGGTTCGGGGAGCCTCGAACTCGAGCCGCTCGCCGGCGCCTTCGAGCTTCCCTATAACTTCTATGTAGACGAAAACAACAAGATCCAGATCAAGTATTATCACCCCAACTACGATAACTACATCGTCTACATGAACAAGTTCCACAATAGCGGCGCGCTCTCCCCCGCATGGGGCTCGGCGGACGCCAACGAGCTCAACCAGCAGTTCGCAAAGGAGAATTACTCCGTCATCTACACGCCGTATTACTACGTCACCTCGCTCGTCAACGCC
>CANQBG010000020.1 GCA_947588985.1 uncultured Clostridia bacterium | reverse complement strand
TTGAGCTCGAGCTGCATCTCCTTGCGCATCTTGAGGTCGAGCGCGCCGAGGGGCTCGTCGAGGAGCAGGATCTCGGGTTCGTTGACGATGGCCCGCGCGATGGCGACGCGCTGCTGTTGGCCGCCCGAGAGGGTGGAGATGGAGCGCTTCTCGAATCCCTCGAGGTCCACGAGGGCGAGAGCCCGCTGTACCTTCTCCGCGATCTCCTTCTTTGTGAGCTTCTCCGTCTTTTGATACTGCTCACCCTGCGCATTGGCATAGGTATTTACAACGCGTTTGCACTTGAGTCCGAAGGCGATGTTCTCGAATACGTTGAGATGGGGGAAGAGGGCATAGCGCTGAAACACGGTGTTCACGGGGCGCTTGTTGGGCGGGAGCCTCGAGATATCCTGCCCATTCAGAAGGATCTTCCCGCTGGTGGGGAGATCGAAGCCCGCGATCATGCGGAGCGTCGTCGTCTTGCCGCAGCCGGAGGGGCCGAGGAAGGTGATGAATTCGCCCTTGTTGACGTAGAAACTTACGTCGTCGATGACGAGATTGTCATCGTAGTACTTGGTGACATTCTTGAGCTCGATGATGTGTTCCGCCATAGAAAATCTCCTATATTGCTGTATTTTCAAACAAAATCGGGATGGAATGAAGTATTATGCGTCGCATAGTACTGTGCAAATCGTCAAAAATTGGGCGGTGTAGAGACCCAAATGAACTTGGCCCTGCTCTTCCCCGCATTGACGACGGTGTGTTCTTTGCCTGCCGAGTAGTAGAAGCTCTCTCCCTTTTTTGCGACGGTACGCTTGTCCGCGCGCACAATGGCGATGCGCCCTTCGAGCACATAGCCGAACTCCTCGCCCTCGTGGGGAAAGTCGGGCTGGGTGGAGGCGCCGGGCTCGAGCGAGACGAGGACGGGCTCCATCATATTCTTTTGCGCATTGGGGATGAGCCACGAGAAAGTCATGCCGTCGGACTGCTTGTCGATGTATTCCTCTTCGCAAAAGACGATCTTCTCCTCGGCTTCCTCATGGAAAAAGTCGGAGAGGTTGCTGCCGAGGGCGTTCAAAATGTCGATGAGCGTGGCGATCGAAGGGCTCGTCACATCGTTTTCAAGCTGGGAAATATACCCCTTGGTGAGTTCGCAGCGATCCGCAAGTTCCTCCTGCGTGAGGCCCTTTTGCTGTCTCATGTCTCTGAGCTTCGTACCGAGTTCCATAGTGCGTCCTTTTTGGTGAAAAGTTTAGAAATACTAAGTATTTTGCCGTTTTTTATCAAACAATCGCAATTCTAAACCGAAAGTTTAATAAAAATAAACAGGCGACGTGAGCAGTATAGTACTTTCCGTGCGCTTTGTCAACTATTTGCATGTCATAAAATAAAAAAATTCCGCATATTTTTCAATGCGGTGTCGAATTTTGGCGAATGGGGGAGGCCCGGGCCGTATTATATAATGTTTTTTTACAATAGAATAAAAGAAGCGCGGGGGAGCGCCGCGCAAGGGGAGGAAAACCGGGAAAGAGGGGGAAATCGACTGTAAACGAAAAACGCCCGCTAAAGAGGCGGGCGCGGATCGGCCTTCGGAATTTACGCTGCGAGAGAGGCGAGCTTTTTGGCGAGCTTGGCTTTCTTGTTGGAAGCGTTGTTCTTGTGAAGAATGCCTTTGGTGACGGCGGAATCGATTGCCGAAACGGTTTCGGGATAGAGCTGTTCGGCAAGCGCTTTGTCGCCGGCGTCGACTGCGGCGAGGAACTTCTTGATCTGCGTCTTTAAGGCAGACTTGATGGCCTTGTTTTCTGCGGTTTTCTTCTCAGTTACCAAAACGCGCTTCTTGGCGGACTTGATGTTGGGCACGGTAGATACTCCTTTTGAATCTCTTTCTTCAAATGAACCTTGTCTATTTTACCATAAAAAACCGTCATTGTAAACTGTTTTTCAAGGGAAAAGCGCAAAAAGTCATAAAAATTTCTTTTTCGGAGGCAAAAAATGCGATCGGTCCCCACGGTGGGAGTCTTTGATAGCGGCGTCGGCGGGCTCTCCGTCCTCAAAGCCTGCACGGAAACCTTGCCCGCGGCCAAGTTCTATTACTATGGAGATAACGAGCGCGCGCCCTACGGAGGGCGGCCCAAGGAGGAGATCGCGCAGTTTACGGCGGAGGCGCTCTCGGTCTTTGCCGCATTGGGGGTGGACGCGGCCGTCATCGCCTGCAACACGGCCACGGCCGCCTGTATCGAGGAGATGCGGGCGAGATTTGGCTTCCCGGTGGTGGGGGTGGAACCGCCCGTCGCGCTCGCAGCCAAACGATTTGACCGCGCGGCCGTTCTCGCCACCCCCTTTACGGCGCAGAGCGACCGCCTGAAGGCGCTCATCGCGCGCTTCCCCCAAACGCGCTTCGAGGTCATCGCCCTGCCGCACCTTGCCGAAGCCGTCGAGCGGGCATTGCGATGGGGCGCGCCGCTCTCCCTTGCCGAGCATCTTCCGCCGGGAGGGGACTTCCCCTGCGCCGTCCTCGGGTGCACGCATTATTGGCTCATCCGCCGTGCGATCGCCCGCTTCTGGGGCGTGGAAGTGTTCGACGGAGCGCAGGGCGTCGCGAACCGTTTGCGGGAGGAGATCGAAAAAATAGGGATTGGTGTCCACGTTTGGCCACATTTAGGTGTGAACGAATGTTTCACCACAAAATGTAATAAAAACACAAAAAATCGGGCGATTTTTCTCGGAAATTGCAGTCGAATAAACAAAAATTTGTTCATATCAAACGTTTGTTTTAATAATTTCTAAAAAAATTTTCAGAAAAATTCCCAAAAAATCGCCTTTTGGGGTTGACAGTGGCCGCGATCTGTGATAGAATAGATTCAAAGATTGACGCAGTGTCGGAAAGAGGCTCCATGAAGTATTTGACGGGGACTGTCGAGCACGCACTCGACGGAAAAAACAGAATACGCATCCCCAAGAAATTCAAGGATGCCTTTGAAGGCGAACCGCTCTACTTTGTGCGCTATACGGGCGGCTGTATTGCCGTCTATCCCAAGTCGGCAATCGACGAACGGCTCGAGACGCTCAAGGGGATCAAGTCGGACAACAAGGACCTTCTCCGCGCCAAGCGCGCCATCCTCGGCGCCATCCAACAGGTGGAAGAGGACACGCAGGGCAGGACGACGCTGAGCGCCGAACTCCGCAGCTATGCGGGGATCGAGAAAAACGTTCTCACCGTCGCCATGGGGGACTACCTCGAAATGTGGTCGCCCGAGCGCTTCAACAGTGAGACGGGCGATGTACAGCTTGAGGACGCTTATAGCCTCATCGCATTCTGATGAGCGCCTATCATCTTCCGATCATGCGCGAGGAAGTCGTCGCGGGGCTCTCGTTGAAGCCGAACGGCGTCTACCTCGATTGCACGGTGGGAGGCGCGGGACATTCGCGGGCCATCCTCGAGGCGGAGCCGACGGCAAGGCTTATCGCCCTCGATAAAGACGGAGACGCCATCGAAGAGGCGCGCAGACAGCTTGCGCCCTATCGGGATCGCGTCCTTCTGCACAGAACAGATTTCAAGAATTTCCGGAGCGTCCTCGAAGAGGAAAATGTGGAGGCGCTCGACGGCTTTCTCATCGACTTGGGGATCTCGTCCCATCAGATCGACGACGAGGCGCGGGGCTTTGCCTATCGCTTCGATGAGGCGCCGCTCGATATGCGAATGGATCTTCGCGCGGGACTTACCGCGGAGACCGTCGTCAACGAATACGAGGAAGCGGACCTTCGCCGCATTTTCCGGGAATATGGGGAAGAGAGCTTTGCGGGGCCCATCGCGCACCGCATCGTGCTCTCGAGAGAGAAGAAAAGAATCAAGACGGCGGGGGAACTTCGGGTCCTCGTCGAAGGGGGGATCCCCGCAAGGCTCCGCTCGGCGGCCTGTGCGCGCAAGGTGTTCCAAGCCATCCGCATCGAGGTCAACGGAGAGCTCGAAGGGCTCAAAGAATGTGTACAAAGTCTCCTCCGCTCCTTAAAGTCGGGCGGGAGAGGATGTATTCTTACCTTCCATTCGCTGGAAGATCGGATCGTAAAAGACGTCTTTCGCGAGCTGAGCGCCGACTGTACCTGCCCGAAGAATTTTCCCGTCTGCGTATGCGGGAAGAAAAAGGAGATCGAGATCATCACCAAAAAGCCTCTTACGGCCACGCAGGAGGAAGTCGAGCAAAATTCGCGCAGCAAGAGCGCAAAACTCAGGATCGCCCGCAAAATTTGAGCATGAATGGGGATTGGGCGGAATAGGATAAGGAGAGACGATCATGTCCGATCAAATCATAGATACCAACGAACGCGTTGAAGAAATATACGACGGAAAGACACGAGCAAGGATCGAATATGAGGCAAGGTGCCGCGAAGCGGAGCGGGTCCGCCACGAGCAGGGGATCGCCGGGAACTATCGGAAACTCGTCGAAGATCCCGCAAAAAATCTCGTTTCGGAGCAGCGCAACACCTTTGAAAGCGCCTTTGTGACGGAGGAGCGGACCCCGGCAGAGCAGCCCTATCCCGTGCGGGAAACTGCGGACATGTACGCGCAGAACGTCCGTGCGGAAGCGCCCGTTGCGGAGACGCCGTACGTCGCCCCGGCCCCCGAAGTGCGGCCCGCCATGAATCGCACCGAAGTCGGCGCGGACAACAGGGCGCGCATCGAGGGATACCATCGTCCGCCCGCACCCGCCGGCCGGCAACTGTTCGGAGGGGAAGTGCGCGGAAGCTACATCCTCGGCAATTTGGAAGAGGTCTCCCCGTTTGCAAAGACGGCGGAGGTCCCGCTTTCGGAGGCCGTCTATGCTCCTGCGCAAGAAGCGCGGCGCGCTCCCGCGGCGGAGGAAACGGCTGCCCCCGCGGCGTCCGTCTCCGAGGCAGACGACACCATGCCCTCTGCGCGCACGATGCGCTATTTCAAGCCCGAAGTGGCGGAGAGAGCGCAGGTCGCGACGGGCGTCGGCTTCTGGGCCGCGCTTTCGGCAAAGACCAAGCTCGCGCTTGCCGCCGTGTCCGTGGCGATCGTCGCCTGCCTTATGATCATCTGCATCAACTCCGCGGTGCTCGGCTCCGTCCAAGCGGATATCGCGGGGAAGCGCCTCCAGCTCGACAGGTTGGGGAGCACCTATCGGCAGATCGAGCAGCGCATCGAGGACGTGACCGATCCCGACAACATCGATAGCTGGGCCGCCGAACAGGGCATGACCCGCAACTGAACGGAGGGACATTCCATCAAAAAAGTAGCTGTTTCCATCAGCGTCATACAAATGAGGTTATTGGCTTTGATCTTAGCAATAACCTTTATTTTTTGCATTTTTTTGGGGAGATTCTTCTATATTCAGCTCATTTGGCAGGACGAGCTGCACTATTTGGCCATCGACCAATGGACGCGCGAGATCCCCGTAAACGCGGGAAGGGGCATCATCGTAGACCGGAACGGCGAACTTCTCGCGGGCAACCGCGTGGGCTACGGGATCTATGCCCGCGCCAATGCGGTGGAAGATGCGCCCGGCGCGGCACAGCTGATTTCCGACCTCCTCGGGGAGCCGTATGCGAAGGTCTATGAGAAACTCACGGATCGCTCGCAGTCGGAGATCGTGCTCTCGCGGCGGACGGCGCGGGAGGTGGTGGAGTCGCTCGCGGAGCATGAGGTGAAGGGGGTCTACTATGCGCGGAGCGACGAACGCGTCTATCCCTACGGCGCGCTCGCAAGTCAGGTCATCGGCTTCACGGCCTACGATCGGAGCGGCACCACGGGCGTGGAGGGGTATTATAACTCCTACCTCGCGGGGGAAAACGGCGAGATCCTCTTCGAGACCGATCTCGTGGGGGTGGATCTGAAGGGCGCGGCGGCCGGGTATGTGCCCGCGACCGACGGCCTCAACCTCCGTTTGACGCTCGATTACCGCATTCAGGCCTGCGCCGAGGAGGTCATGGGGCGGGCGCTTCTCGAAAATTCCGCCAAGGCGGCGCGCGCGGTGGTGCTCGATCCCCGGGATTTCTCCGTGCTCGCCATGGTCAACCTTCCCTCCTACGACTTGAACGACATCCCGCGGGACGACCTAAAAAAGCTCAACGCGCTCTCCCGCAATTCGCTCGTCTCCGACGTCTATGAGCCGGGTTCGACGTTTAAGATCGTCACCGCGGCCGCCGACATCGAGGAATTTCTGCGGGGGAACCCACGTGCGCTCGATCCGCAGACGCATGTCTTTTCCAGCGCGCGCACCCGCACGGTGGACGGCACGACCATCCGCTGCTGGAGCGACCATAAGAACGGAAAACATGCCAACGAGACGCTTGCCGAGGCTCTGAACAACAGCTGCAACCCCTGTTTCGTGGACATCGCGCTCGCCCTCGGCAAGGAGACCTTTTACGACTACCTCGCCGCCTTCCGCTTCGGCCGGGCGACGGGAGTGGATTTTTCGGGCGAGTCCATCGGCATGCTCCTCCCCGAGGCGGCCCTCCGCGACTGCGACTTCGCCCGCATCGGCTTCGGGCAGTCCATCGCCGTCACGCCCCTCCAGCTCGCCTGCGCCGCGGCTTCGGCCGTCAACGGCGGATACTACTATGCGCCCCGCATCGTCGAGGAGATCTTTTCGGAGGACGGCTCCGTCCGCGAGAAGATCAAACCCGCGCTCGTGGGGAGAACGGTGAGCGAAGCGGCCTCGCGCCTCCTCGCCTCCATGCTCGAGGGCGTCGTGCGTGATGGCAGCGGGAAGAAGGCCTATCTCGAGGGCTACCGCGTCGCGGGAAAGACGGGCACGGCGCAAAAGTATGAAAACGGCGTCATCGCGCAGGGGAAATATGTCTCCTCCTTCTTGGGATTTTTCCCCGCCGATTCGCCCCGCTACCTCGCTCTCGTCATCCTGGACGAGCCGCAGGGGAGCTATTACGGCTCGACGGTAGCCGCGCCGTGCGCAAAAGAGATCTTCGAAGGCATCATCGACATCATGGATATTCCGGAGGAAAGGGTATGAAACTCAGCGAACTTGCGAAGGAGATCGGCGCGCAATGCACGGCGGAAGCGGAGATCACGGGCATCCGGGCGGACAGCCGCCTCGTGGAGGCGGGCGATCTCTTCATCTGCCTCGAGGGCATGCGGATGGACGCGCAAAAATTTGTGCCGGAGGCCGTGTCGCGCGGTGCGGCGGCAGTGCTCACTTCGCACGATCTCGGCGGGAATATCCCGCAGCTCGTCGTTTCGGATGCGCGGGAGGGCTTTGCGCGCGTCTCGGCGGCATTTTACGGTCATCCCGAGCGCACGCTCACCACGGTGGGGGTGACGGGGACCAACGGCAAGACGACGGTGACGCACATGATCTATGAGATTTTGCGCGCTGAGGGCAGAAAGGCGGGGCTCATCGGCACGTTGGGCGCGCGCTTCGGCAACGCCGTCCTCCCGCCCATTCTCACGACGCCCGACCCGCCGCAACTCTTTTCCATCCTCGCCGGGATGAAGCGCGTCGGCACGGAGGTAGCCGTCATGGAAGTCTCGGCGCATGCGCTCGCGCTCAAAAAGGTATGCCCGATCCGCTACGACGTGGCCATCTTCACCAATCTCACCCAAGACCACTTGGATTTCTTCGGAGACATGCAGTCCTACGGCGCGGCGAAGGCGGGGCTGTTCACGCGGGAGATGTGCCGCGAGGCGGTGCTCAACGCCGACGATCCCTTTTCCCGCACGCTCCGTGTGCGCGGCGCGACGTACGGGCTCGAATGCCCCGCGGATAACTTCGCCATCATCGAGGAGGAACAACCGCGCGCGACGAGGATGCTCCTCAACCTCGAGGATGAACTCGTGGAGGTCACGCTTGCGATGGCGGGCCGGCACAACGTCTACAACGCGCTTGCCGCGGCCGTCTGCGCCAAAAAACTCGGCGTCGAAAACGAGGCGATCGCGGCGGGGCTCGCCCGTACGCGCGTGGAGGGGCGGCTCGAACACGTCGGAGAGAAGGACGGCGCAGACATCTTTGTGGACTTCGCGCACACGCCGGACGGTCTCCAAAAGTCGCTTGGCGCCCTGCGCCCCTTCTGCAAGGGGCGGCTCATCGTGCTCTTCGGCTGCGGCGGAAACCGCGACGCGGCCAAGCGTCCCCGCATGGGGGAGGTCGCCGCAAACTTGTCCGATTTCGCCGTCCTCACCTCGGATAATCCGCGCTACGAGGATCCCGTTGCCATTCTCTCCGCCATCGAGGAGGGATTCCGCCCCGTCTCCCGCCAATACGTCGTCATCGAGGAACGGGAGGAGGCGACGCGTTACGCCATCGGCCTTCTCGGGGAGGGCGATATCCTCCTCATCGCCGGAAAGGGCGGCGAAGAGACGCAGGAGAGCATGGGTATCAAGTACGCCTATAACGACAAAACTATCGTAAGAAAGATCTTGGGGAAGGGATCATGCGGGAAATCCTCATAGCGGCGCTGCTCGCCTTTCTCTTTTCGCTGACGCTGTGCGCGGGCATCATCCCGCTGCTGAAGAAGCTGAAGGCGGGGCAGAATATTCTCTCCTATGTCACCGAACATCGGGAGAAGGGGGGGACCCCCACGATGGGCGGGTTGGCGTTCGTGCCGGCCGCCGCATTCGCCGTGCTCCTTGCGGCGCTTCCCGCGGGTGGGGACAAGCCCTTCTTCGTCTCGCTCGCCGTGGGCGTGGGGTATCTCCTCGTGGGATTTTTAGACGACCTCTTAAAGAAACTGCGCGGCGACAACCTCGGCCTGAGGCCCTATCAGAAGATCTTCTTCCAACTTGCCGTTGCGCTCATCGCGAGCGTCTATTGCTGCGTGGAGGGGCTCACCGTGCTCCGCATCCCGTTTACCCGTCTCGCGTTCGACATCGGTTGGTGGATGCTTCCCCTCGGGCTCTTCGTCTTTGTGGCGACGGTCAACGGCGTCAACCTCACCGACGGTCTCGACGGGCTCGCGGGCTCCACTTCGGCCGTCTTTTTCCTCTTCCTCGGGGCGATCGTCCTCCTGCAGGGGGGCGGGACGAGCCATCTCCTCTGCTTTGCGCTCGCGGGCGCGCTCTTTGCCTATCTCGTCTTTAACGTCAACCGCGCCTCCCTCTTCATGGGGGACACGGGCTCGCTCTCCCTCGGGGGCTTTGCGGCGAGCGTCGCGCTCTTCACGGGAAACGCCCTCGTCATTCCAATTCTCGGCGGCGCGTTTGTGCTTTCGAGCATATCCGTGATCGTGCAGGTAATATACTATAAAAAGACGGGCAGACGCGTCTTCCTCATGGCGCCCATTCATCATCATTTCCAGAAGAAGGGATACACGGAGGGGAAGATCTCGTATGTCTATGCCATATTTACGGCGGTTGCGGGAGCGGCGCTGCTCCTTGCGCTCGTCTAAGCGGGAGGTATTATGTTATTCGAACGGCAGCATTTTCTCGTGGCGGGGCTCTCCCGCTCGGGGATCGCAAGCGCGGAGTATCTTCGCGCACACGGCGCGCGGGTCTCGCTCTACGACGACGTAGACGACGAGACCGTCCGCAAAGCGGTGGAAAACCTGACGGCCCTCGGCTGCGTCAACATCGCAAAGGAGGAACTCGAGGAGCGGAGCGGGGGATGCGACGTCCTCGTCCTCTCGCCCGGCATTCCCATCGATCACCCGCTTCCCGTCGCCTTCAAACGGGCGGGAAAGCGCGTTCTCGGGGAGACCGAGCTCGCCGCTCTCGCCCTGCGCTGTCCCTGTATCGCGGTGACGGGCACCAACGGCAAGACGACGACGGTCACGATGCTCGAAGGCATCTTCCGGGAGGCGGGGAAGAAGGCCCTCGCCTGCGGAAACGTCGGGCGGCCCATGACGTCGTGCATCGAAGAACTCGGGGAGGACGGCGTGGCGATAGCCGAGATCTCCTCCTTCCAGCTCGAGACGCTCGTCTCCCTCCGTCCGCACGTCGCCGTTCTCCTCAATATCACCGAGGACCACCTGAACCGCCACTACACCTTCGAAAATTACATCTATCTCAAATCCCGCCTCTTAAAGAACAGCACGGAGAGCGAATACGCCGTTTTGAACTACGACGACCCCGTGGTGCGGTCGGTTGCCGAGCGGTGCAAGGCGCAGATCGTCTGGTTTTCGCTTGCCGAGCGGACGGCCGACGCCTTTCTTGCCGACGGCTATCTCTGCTTCCGCGGGGAAAAGGTGTGCCTTGCGGACGATCTCCCCGTCGAGGGGGACCACAACCTCATGAACGCCCTCGCCGCCGTCTGCGCCGCCAAGCTCTTCGGCCTCTCCAACGAGGTCATCGAGCGGGGGTTCAAGAGTTTCCGCGGCGTGAAGCACCGTCTGCAGACGATCGGAGAGGTCGGCGGGGTGCGCTTCATCGACGACTCCAAGGCGACCAACGTCGATTCGGCCGTCAAGGCGATCGGGAGCGTGAAGGGGGAGAGCGTTCTCCTTGTCGGCGGCAAGGACAAGGGATATTCCTATGAACCGCTCTTCGACGCCGTCAAGAGCTCCCATGTGGTACATACCGTCATCTATGGCGAAAACGCCTTCCGCATCCTCAATGCCGCCCTCAAGCGGGGCTATACCGCCGTGACGCTCTGCCGTCCCTTCGATCTCGCCGTGCGCGTCGCCTATCTCACGGCAAAGCCGGGTCAAAACGTCCTTCTCTCGCCCGCGTCGGCAAGTTTCGATACGTTCCGGAGCTACGAGGAGCGGGGAGAACGCTTCTGCGCGCTCATGGAGACGCTCCAAGCGGAGGACGCGCCCGCCGGGCAAAGTGCGCCCGAACCGGAGCGGGAGGAGGAAGATGGGGCGGAATAGGATGGGGGGGAACGGTGCGGGGAAGGGGGACCTCCTCTTTCTCGCGGCCGTCGTGCTTCTCGCCGCCTACGGCGTCGTCTGCGTCTATGCGGCGAGCTATTACAATGCGGAAGTGCAGTACGGCGACGGCGCCTACTTCTTCAAGAAACAGCTCGTCGGGTTTGTCCTCGGCCTCGCGGCGATGGCGGGGATCGCCTTTATGGATTACCGCAAACTGCAAAAGATCGGCCTTCCCGCCCTCATCGTATCCCTCGTGCTCCTCGCCGCCGTCTTTATCCCGGGCGTGGGGCGGACGAGTTACGGCGCCACGCGCTGGATCGGCCTCGGCCCCATCACCGTTCAGCCCTCCGAGCTCGCCAAATACGGCTTCGTGCTCTTCACGGCACAATATTTCGCAAAGGACCCCGCGCGCATGCGGACGCTCGTCGGCGCCCTCCCCGTCCTCGGGGCGGGCGGAGCCGTCTGCGTCCTCATCATGTTGGAGCCGAATATGTCGGTGACGATGTGCGTGGGGGCCATCATGATCGGCATGATCTTCCTTGCGGGGATCTCCAAGAAGGGGATCGCGGCGATCTCCGTCCCCGTGCTCCTGCTCGTGCCCGTGCTCATCGCCGTGGAACCCTATCGGCTCCGTCGCCTCTCCGCCTTCGTCGATCCGTGGGCCTCGCCCAAGGAGGAGGGGTACCAGCTCATCCAATCCCTCTACGCCCTCGCCAACGGCAAACTCTTCGGAACGGGCCTCTTCCGCTCCCGCCAGAAATACCGCTTCCTCCCCTTCGCGGAGAGCGATTTCATTCTCTCCGTCATCGCGGAGGAGACGGGTTTTGTGGGAGTTCTGGCGCTGTTCGGCCTCATCGGATTTCTCATCTGGCGAGGACTTAAGATCGCCAACCGGTGCGATAATTTTTACGGCTACATGCTCGCCGCGGGCATCACGCTCGCCTTTGCCGTCCAATCGGCGCTCAACGCCCTCGTCGTGAGCGGCTGCATCCCCCCGACGGGCCTTCCGCTCCCGCTCGTCTCGGCGGGCAACACCTCCCTCATCGTCACGATGGCGGGGATGGGGCTCGTGTACAATATCTCGAGGCACAACGATCGCAAAAAAATCATAGGATATACCAAGTAGCGCCAAGGCCCGAGCTCTCGGGCTTTGCGTATTTTACGAAACACTTGAGGAGAAGCCTATGGATAAGTTCGTAATCGGCGGGGGAAGGAAGCTATACGGAAGCGTCCGCGCGCAATCGGCAAAGAATTCCGTCTTGCCCCTTCTCGCCGCCTCTGTCCTGACGGAGGAGCCCGTCGTCATCCATGAAACGCCGCCCATCACCGACGTTTTCAGCATGGCGGAGATCTTGCGGGGATTGGGCGCGGAGGTAAAGTTTTGCGGGGAGGACGCCGTCATCGATTGTTCCCGCGCAAGCGTTCACCGTATCCCGCCCTCGCTCACGCGGGAGCTGCGTTCCTCCGTCTTTATGCTCGGTTCGCTGCTCGCCCGCTTCCGCCGCGCCGCCTGCGCCTACCCGGGCGGGTGCGACATCGGCCTTCGGCCCATCGACCTGCACCTCAATGCCTTAAAGCGGCTCGGCGTGGAGATCAGGGAGCGGGAGGGCTACATCACCTGTGCATGCACACAGCTCAAGGGCGCGGAGATCGTACTCGACTTCCCCAGCGTGGGTGCGACGGAGAACATCCTGCTCGCCGCCGTGCGCGCCGAGGGGACGACGACGCTCTATGGCGCGGCCAAGGAGCCGGAGATCGTAGATCTTCAAAATTTCCTGAACGCGATGGGGGCGAAGGTCCGGGGCGCGGGGACGGACGTCATTGCGATCGAGGGGGTGGAGCGACTGCACGGCGTGCGGTTTACCCCCGTCAAGGATAGGATCGAAGCGGGAAGTTTGCTCATCGCCTGCGCCATTTGCGGCGGAGAAGTGGAAGTGGAGGGGGTGCGCGGGGAGACGCTCGGATTACTTTTACATAAATTGCGTGAAAACGGTTGCAAAATCCATACGAAAAATGATAAAATAAGAATAGCCGGCACAGGTCGCTTAAAATGCAACCGCCGCATCGAGACGATGCCCTATCCGGGCTTTCCCACCGACTTACAGGCGCAGATGACGGCGCTCAACGCCGGCGCGGAGGGAGATTGCCTCATCGTGGAGAATCTCTTCGAGACGCGCTATAAGTATGTCCCCGAGCTCATGAAGATGGGCGCGGACATCGAAGTGCGCGGGAGGAATGCCTTCGTGCGCGGCGCCGAACGATTGCACGGGGCGAGCGTCACCTGCGGAGACCTGCGCGGCGGGGCCGCCCTCATCCTCGCGGCACTCGGCGCGGAAGGGGAGAGCGAGGTGCTCGACCTCTCCCATGTGGACAGGGGCTATGCCGCCTTCGAGCAGAAGCTGACTTCGCTCGGCGCAGCCGTGAAGCGCGTGCGCATCTGATTTGAAGAAATACGGAGCAACCTATGAAAAAGAGAGTGATTTTCACAACCGTGGTCGCATTCGTGCTCTTGGGCGCGGTCATTGCGGCGGGGCTCAACGCCATCTTCACCGTGACGCATGTCCGGACCGACTTCACCACCTATTCGGAGGAGGGCAGGGCGGAGGCCATAGAACTCAGGGAGCGGCTCGACGGCTTTGTGGGCAAGAGTTCCACCTTCCTCCATCTCGAGGAGATCGAGAAGATCGTGGAGGAATATCCCTTCTTCCGCATCGAAGCACTCGAGAAGCGATATCCCACGACGGTCTACCTCCGCGTTTCGGAGCGGCGGGAGACCCTTGCGATCCTGCGGGAGGACGGGAAATACGATCTCTATGCGGATAGCGGGACCTTCCTCCGCACGGCGGACGATGCGGAAAACCGTGCGGGCGGGAGCAACGTCCTGCTCGAAGGGTTTTCGCTCCGCGCCGAAGGAGAACCGCAGACGCTCACGGGCGAATATGCGGAGGCCGTCCTTGCGGCCGTCCGCGCGATGGAGGAGAAACTCGTCGAGCTCCGCGCCAACGTCCTCGCGTTCACCCTCGTCAAGAACACTTCGAGCGCGCGCAACGACTATATCCGCGTCACGATGCGGGAGGGGGTCGTCGTCGATCTCGCCAATCCGGCCGTCCTCGCGGGGGAGAAGGCGGCGCTCGCCCTCCAATGTTATGAGGGGCTCTCCGATGAGGACCGTTGCTTCGGCTATATCACCGTCGTAGACGGCGAAAACGGGGAACTCATCTTCGATTATTCGCGAAACAGCCTGCTCGGCTGAAACTTGCGCCTCCGCTGCGTTTTTCCGCATCCCGGAGGCGTTTTTTTGTGCCTTTATTGAAATAATTTCGATTATATCCTTGACATACCCCCCGCGTTTTGCTATAATAATGGTGATATACGCGCGCAACTTTGTCTGCGCGTTCCACGGGAGAAACACTTATGAGCCGCCACAGCGTTGCAGTTCTGGATATCCGCTCCTCCGAGGTCAGCATCCTCGTCGGAGAACGAGGCGTGAACGACACGTTTGTGTTCCATGCAAGTTGCACCAAATCTTACAACGGTTACGATGAGACTGGCGCATTCTACAGCGAGGAGGACCTCTCGAGAGCGGTCCTCGCGTGCATCCAATCTGCGGAAAAGACGATAAACAGCCGCATCAAACAGCTCTACGTCGGCGTCCCGGGCGCGTTTTTGACCGTCGTCCCCGCGGAACAGTCGTCGGGATTTTCCAAGCGCCGCCGTATCACCGCACGGGAGACCGAGGCGCTCTTCGAGAGAGGAAAGACGGCGCTCGACGGCTACCGGCTCATCCGCGCGACGAGCATGATCTACACGACGGCCGATAACCGCCGCGTCATCGACCCGATCGGGCTCTCCTCCACGTCGCTCACCAGTGCGCTCTCCTACTTCTATTGCAAGCAATCGTTTGCCGAAACGGTGGAGCGCATCCTGAAGGGCATGAAGATCGCCGTCGCCTATCTTCCCACGCAGCTCGCCATGGCTTCCTACCTCATCCCCGCGGAGACGCGCGACGAATGCGCCATCTTCTTCGACTGCGGCTACCTCTCCTCCACGATCAGCATCGTGCTCGGCGGGGGCATCCTCGCACAGGAGACGTATTG
Organism: uncultured Clostridia bacterium; assembly: GCA_947588985.1. Lineage (GTDB taxonomy): Bacteria > Bacillota > Clostridia > Christensenellales > Borkfalkiaceae > Gallimonas. Next base: position 12,170 of record CANQBG010000020.1, on the reverse strand, counting down.
GGTGGGCAAGATCCGCGTCGTCGTGCGGCTCATGGAGCGCTTCCATTTGGAGTATGCGCAGGCCGTCGCCCTCTTGGAGAAGGCCAACCTCTCCATCAAGGATGTCGAACGGCTGGAGTTCCTCTATGGCGACGATATCATCGAGATCGACACCGTGCAATTTGTGGAGGCGGTGAAAGAGGGGCTCGATGAGATCTGCGAGGCGATCAACGGCTTCGTGGATGAGTGTTCCGGGCGCGAACTCGACTTCAAGCCCGTGTACGTTTCGGGGGAGGGGCTCACGGATGTCCGCGGCGCACTCGAGCATATCGCCAAGCGGATCAACCGCATGACGGAGATGACCTCCCCGCACATTCCGTATTACAACAGACCGTCCATGAGCTCGCGCATCGCGCTGATGGACATGGCATGCGAGGATCAGCGCCGAGGCGGGATCCGCAAACGTTTTTAATACATTCCGGAGGTAAAAAATGAGTTATAATCAAGATAATTACGGGAACCCCGATTACAGCGGGACCGACCCGAGAGAACGCAGGGACTTCGGCTACGATCCGCAGCCCCAGAGCGGATTCACCGACATCGTCTCCAACGGCATCCCCAAGATCCGCGTCATCGGCGTGGGGGGAGCGGGCAACAATGCCGTCAACCGCATGATCGAGGCCAACATCTCGAGCGCGGAATACATTGCCGTCAACACCGACGCGCAGGTCCTTCTTTGCAGCCGCGCGGCGACGAAATTGCAGATCGGCGTAAAACGGACGCGCGGGCTCGGAGCCGGCGCGGAACCCGAAGTGGGGCGCGAAGCCGCCGAAGAGAGCAAAGACCAGCTCGCGCGCGCCATCGAGGGGACCGATCTCCTCTTCATCACCGCCGGAATGGGCGGGGGCACGGGCACGGGCGCGGCGCCCGTCATCGCCAAGATCGCGCGGGACAAGCACATCCTCACGGTAGCCGTCGTCACCAAGCCCTTCGCGTTTGAGGGCCGCCGCAAGATGGACAATGCGATCAAGGGCATCAACGATCTCCGCAAATATGTGGATACCCTCGTCATCATCCCCAATGAAAAGATCCGCGAAGTCGTCGATAAGAGCGCGACGGTCAACGAGGCCTTCGCCATTGCAGACGATGTCTTGCGGCAGGGCATCCGCGGCATTGCCGACCTCATCGTGACGCCCGGCCTCATCAACTGCGACTTTGCCGACGTGCGCACCGTCCTCGAGAAGAAGGGGCTTGCGCACATGGGCGTGGGCGTCGCCAAGGGCGAAAACCGCATCGTCGAAGCCGTTCGGCTCGCCGTCAACAGCCCTCTGCTCGAGACGACCATCGAGGGCGCGACGGGCATCATCATCAACGTCGTCGGCGGCCCCGACCTCACGCTCGACGAAGTGGGGACGGCGATGGGCCTCATTCACGGCGTGGTGGACTACAACGCCATGATCATCCCCGGCGCCTGCATCGATCCCGACATCCGCGACGAGGTGGAAGTCACCGTCATCGCGACGGGATTCCCCGAACACGGCGGCATGGGGTACACGGAGGAGGACGCCCGCAAGAAGCAAGTCCCCGCGCAGACCATCCCGTATCATCCCGTGGATCCGCAGGAGGCACAGCGGCTGCTCTACACCGGAGGGCGTCCGCAGACGCTCGCGGAGGAGTATGGCCGCCCGCAACAGCCCGCCCAACCGACGGGCAGTTACGCGCGCCCCAATCCCTATCCGTCCGCGCCTTACGCGGCCCCGCAGCCGGCGCAGCCGACCAATCCTTATGCGGCTCCGCAGCCGGCGCAGCCGACTAATCCTTACGCGGCTCCGCAACCGGCGCAGCCCGCCAATCCTTACGCGGCCCCGCAACCGGCGCAGCCGACTAATCCTTACGCGGCTCCGCAGTCGCCCTATGCGCCGCCCCGTCAGCCGCAAGCTCCGCAGTCCGGAGGCGATTCGCCCGCCGTTGACGGAGGGGACGGAGAGAAACTGCCGCCCTTCGTGCGCAAGCTACTCGGGAAAAAGTAAATCTTTCGAATGCAAATCGGCACGGTTTTCGCGCCGATTTCGAAATTACGGGGAGGGTCCCGGATGAATTATCTTACATTGGAAGAGATCCACGGCGCGCTTTTGGGCCTGCTCACCGAGTTCGATCGGGTATGCCGGGCGCACGGCCTTCGCTATACGCTCGCCTACGGGACGTTGATCGGGGCCATCCGCCATCATGGGTTTATCCCGTGGGACGACGATATCGACGTCGCGATGCCCCGTCCCGACTACGAAAAGCTCTACGCGCTCTACCATGCGGGGGAGCTCACCTTCTCCGAGCACTTTTTGCTCACGGAAGATCGGGGCAAGCAAGCGATGTACCCCTTCATGAAGCTCCTCGACGATCGGTTTGCCCTTACGAGCTGGTCGCATCGAGAGGTCCCGGACCTGTTCATCGACATCTTCCCCGTAGACGGCGCCCCGCAGACGGAGAAACAGCGCGCCAAGCTCTATCGGCGGCGCAAATTCTATAATGCCATCAATGTGTTGGCCCTTTGGTACGTCCCCGAGAAAAAGTGGTCGCGCGTCCTCCGCGTGATCGGGTTTCCCTTCTATCTCGCCGCATGGGGCTACGGCGCGGCGCGCGCGTCTCGGAAAGCCGCCATGCTCGCCCGGAAAAACGACTTTTCGGCCTGCGAAGAGAGCGGGGTATTCTGCTATTGTCTCACCAAATGGACGATGCCGCGGGAGAGCTTCGAGCGCTACTGCGAGGTGGATTTCGAGGGCAAACGCTTCATGGCCATTGCCGATTACGACGCATGGCTACGGAAAATCTACGGCGACTACATGCAACTCCCGCCCGAATCCAAGCGGCATACGCATTGCGTAACGGCGTATCAGAGGGGGGAGCAGGCATGAAGATCACCGTTGTCGGCGGGGGGAACGTCGGGACGCAGTTCGCCGCCCATGCCGCCGCAAAAGGGCATTGCGTGACGATGTTCACTTCGCGCCCGAAGGAGTTTTCCTCCGAGCTTTCCGTCGTAGACGAGTGCGGAAGGGAGCTCTGCCGCGGGAAAGCGGGGGCCACGGATGTGCCCGCGGAGGCCTTTGCGGATGCCGACGTCGTATTTGTGACAACGCCGGCTTTTCTTGCTACGGAGATCGCGGAGAAAATGTTGCCCTACGTCCGCGCGGGCATGGCCATCGGCCTCATCCCCGGGACGGGAGGCATGGAATGCGCCTTTCGGGAGGCGCTTTCGCGCGGCGCTACGCTCTTCGGCCTCCAGCGCGTGCCCTCCGTTGCCCGCCTCAAAACATACGGGCAAACCGTCTGCGCGATGGGGTATCGCAGCCGTCTGAGCCTCGCCGCGCTTCCGAACGCGGAGACAGAGGCATGCTGCGCGCTCCTTTCCTCACTCTTTTCCATGCCCTGCGACGCCCTGCCCAATTATCTCAACGTCACGATGACGCCCTCCAATCCCATTCTGCACACGGCGCGGCTGTGCGCGCTCTTTTCCGACTATGTGCCGGGAAAGACGTATGAGCGGGTCCCGCTCTTCTATGAGGAATGGGACGACGCTTCCTCCGCGCTTCTGCTTCGCTGCGATGAGGAGGTACAGCGCGTCTGCCGCGCATTTTCGGAGCTCGATCTCTCCTGCGTGCGCTCCCTTCGCGAGCACTACGAGAGCGATACGCCCCAAAAGCTGACGCAAAAGATCCGTAGCATTGCGAGTTTCCGCGGGATCGCCTCGCCCGCCGTCCCAAGCGAAAGAGGCTGGGTTCCCGACCTCACTTCGCGCTATTTCACGGCGGATTTTCCCTATGGGCTCGCGATCTTACGGCAGATCGCGCGGTTTGCGGAGGTCTCTACGCCCGCGCTCGACGGCGTCTATCGTTGGTATGAACGCATCGTCGGGCCGCACCGCAAGTTCTCCTATGCGGCCTACGGGATCGGTTCCCGTGAAGAATTTTCCGACTTTTATTTACGTTGAATCCGAGGTGACATATGCAAGCGATCATTCTTGCCGCGGGCATGGGGAAGCGGCTCAAAGAGCTCACGAGAGACAACACCAAGTGCATGGTGCAGGTCAATGGCGTCACGCTCATCGAGCGGCTGTTGCGCCAACTCGAGCCGTACCGTCTCACCCGCATCGTGCTCGTCGTGGGATACGAGGGGAAAAAGCTCGTCGACTATGTCGCGTCGCTCGGCGTCTCCACGCCCCTCGAATTCGTGGAAAATCCCATCTACGACCAAACCAACAACATCTATTCGCTCTTCCTCGCCAAGGAGTATCTTCTCAAAGAAGATACGTTGCTCTTCGAATCCGATCTCATCTTCGAGGATTCTGTCATCGAAGCCATCGTAAACGACCCTCGTCCCACGCTTGCCCTCGTCGATAAATACGAGAGCTGGATGGACGGCACCGTCGTGCGGCTCTCCGCCGAGGACGACATCTTAGAATTCATCCCCGGCAAGAAGATCAACTTTGCGGATCGCGTCGAGTATTATAAGACGGTCAACGTCTATAAGTTCAGCAAACACTTCTCCAAGACGCACTATGTGCCCTTTTTGAAGGCGTACTGCGCCGCGCTCGGCCGCAATGAGTATTATGAGCAGGTCCTCAAGGTCATCGCCATGCTCGATGACCCCGAGATCAAGGCCAAGCGGCTCACGGGCCAGCTGTGGTATGAGATCGACGACCTGCAAGACCTCGACATTGCCACGTCCATCTTTTCTCCCAACGCAGACGATAAGATCAAACTGATGCAGGGCAGATACGGCGGCTATTGGCGGTATCCCAAGCTTGTGGACTTCTGCTACCTCGTCAATCCCTATTTCCCGCCCGCCCGCCTGCTCGAGGAGATCAAGGCGAACTTCGCCGCCCTCACGCAGCAGTATCCCTCGGGTATGCGCGTCAACAGTCTCCTCGCGGCCAAAAATTTCGGCGTGCGGCAGGAATTTATCGTCGTCGGAAATGGCGCCTCCGAGCTCATCAAGTCGCTGTGCGGGAAGATGCGCGGAAGAGTGGGGGTGGTCCGTCCCACCTTTGAGGAGTACGCCCATCGCTTCCCCGAAGGCGCGGAGGAGGTAACATTTCGCCCCGAAAACGAGGATTTTTCGTATACGGCGGCCGACCTCATGGCCTATTTCGAGGGGAAGGACCTCTCGTGGCTCATCCTCATCAATCCCGATAACCCCTCGGGGAACTATCTCCGTAAGGCCGAGACGCTCGACCTCATCCGCTGGGCGAAGGAGCGGGGGATCCGCATCGTCGTCGATGAATCCTTCGTGGATTTCTCCGACGAGGCAGACAGCTCCCTCATCGAAAACGCGGTTTTGCGGGAGAATCCGCACCTTTCCGTCGTGAAGAGCATCAGCAAGTGCTACGGCGTGCCCGGCTTCCGCCTCGGTATCCTCTGCAGCGGCGACGAGGAGCTCATCGCCTTCATCAAGAAGGACGTCGGCATCTGGAACATCAATTCCTTCGGGGAATTCTATATGCAGATCGCGGAGAAGTATCAAAAGGATTATGCCGCCGCGCTCGACCTCTTCCGCAAGGAACGCGAGCGGTTTTACCGCCGACTTTCGGGGATCGCGGGGCTGCACGTCACAAAATCGCAGGCGAATTACTTCTTGCTCCGCCTCACAAACGGCGCAAGCGCGAAAGATTTGGTGGAAAACCTGCTCGTGCGGGACAACCTGTTTCTCAAAGATCTGAGCGAAAAGGCGGGGGGACCGTATCTTCGGGTCGCGGTGCGAGGGCCGCAGGACAACGATCGCCTCATAGACGCGCTTTCCGCCTATCTCCATTCCGATTGAACGTGCCTTTGGATAGGGGTTTCCTTTTAATATAAAAAATCCGGCTCGCAGGAGTCGGATTTTTCTGTCGTTTCGAAGGCCGGAGGGCCTTGGATCAATACATGCCGTCCATGCCGCCGGCGGGAGCCGCGGGCGCTGCGGGCGGGGTGGGGATATCCGTGACGACGGACTCGGTGGTGAGGAGGGTGGAGGCGACGGAGGCCGCGTTCTGAAGTACCGACCGCGTGACCTTGGTCGGGTCGATGATACCGCTTTCGACCATATCCGCATAGACGTTCTTGAGGGCGTCGAAGCCGTAGTTCGCCTTGTTCGCGGTGAGGATCTTATCCACGACGACGGAGCCGTCTACGCCCGCATTCTTGGAAATCTGGCGCACGGGTTCCTCGCAGGCCTTCAGAATGATCTGCGCGCCCGTCTTTTCGTCGCCCGTAAGGCCGTCCACAAGCTTCTGAAGGTCGGGGATGCAGGAGAGGAGGGCCACGCCGCCGCCGGGGACAAAGCCCTCTTCCACGGCCGCGCGGGTCGCTGCGAGCGCGTCGTCGATGCGGAGCTTCTTTTCCTTCATTTCGACTTCGGTCGCCGCGCCGACGTTGATGACGGCCACGCCGCCCGCGAGCTTGGCAAGGCGTTCCTGCAGTTTCTCTCTGTCATAATCGGAGGTCGTGACTTCGATCTGCGCCTTGATGGAGGCGACGCGCGCCTTGATAGCTTCCTTGTCGCCCGCGCCGTCGATGATGGTGGTGTTGTCCTTATCGACTTTGACCTGATTGGCTCTGCCGAGCATGTCGAGAGTGGCGTCTTTGAGCTCGTAACCGAGATCGGAGGTGATGACGGTGCCGCCCGTGAGGGTCGCAATGTCCTCGAGCATGGCCTTTCTTCTGTCTCCGAAGCCGGGAGCCTTCACGGCGACGCAGTTGAAAACGCCCTTGAGCTTATTCACGATGAGGGCTGCGAGCGCGTCTCCCTCCACGTCCTCCGCGATGATGAGCAGTCTCTGGCCCTGCTGGGCGAGCGGCTCGACGATGGGGAGGATCTCCTGAAGGTTGGAGACCTTCTTGTCGGTGATGAGGATGTAGGGCGCGTCGAGCACGGCTTCCATCTTGTCGGTGTTCGTCACCATGTAGGCGGAAGCGTAGCCGCGGTCAAACTGCATGCCCTCGACGGTGGTGAGTTCCGTCGTCATCGACTTTCCTTCCTCCACGGTGATGACGCCGTCTTTGCCGACGATCTCCATCGCATTGGCGATGAGTTCGCCCACGGTCTCGTCGCCCGCGGAGATGGAGGCTACCTGCGAGATGGCCTTCTTGCCGTCCACCGTCTTGGAGATGGACTTGATGTGCGCAACGGCCGTATCCACGGCTTTGTCGATGCCCTTCTTCAAGATGATGGGGTTGGCGCCCGCGGCGAGGTTCTTGAGCCCTTCGCGGATGATGGCCTGCGCGAGGAGCACGGCCGTCGTCGTGCCGTCGCCGGCGACGTCGTTGGTCTTTGTAGAGACCTCTTTCACGAGCTGTGCGCCCATGTTCTCGAAGGGATCGGGGAGTTCGATCTCCTTTGCGATGGTCACGCCGTCGTTGGTGATGAGGGGAGCGCCGAACTTCTTATCGAGCACGACGTTGCGGCCCTTGGGCCCGAGGGTGATCTTAACGGTATCCGCGAGCGTGTTGACGCCCGTCTCCAATGCTTTTCTGGCTTCGTCGCCGTATTTGATTTGCTTTGCCATGATATTCACTCCTTTATAGGGTTATTCCACGATCGCGAGGATGTCGCTCTGCTTGATGATGGTGAATTCCTTGCCATCCACCTTGAAGTCGGTTCCCGCATACTTGGCGCAGAGCACCTTGTCGCCGGGTTTCACCTGCATCTTGACCTCTTTCCCGTCTACGAGACCGCCGGGGCCGACCGCCACGACGACGCACGTCTGCGGTTTTTCCTGTGCGGAAGAGGGAAGGTAGAAGCCGCTCTTCGTCTTTTCTTCGACCGTGACCGCTTCGACGACCACTTTATCGAACAAGGGTTTGATATTCATAGATTGTGACCTCCGTTTTATTTTCCTATATATTATAACCGACGGGGCATGGCCGTCAAACGCATTTCGGAAAATTTTTTGGGAATTTTTGTAAAACGCGGAGAATCGGATTTTCTTTCGCCGCGAATCCTTGCAATTTGGCAAGAACTATGGTATACTTGCATAAGGAGGAGTCTTTATGGATAAGTGGGATATTCGTTTTATGGAACTCACCGAGCAGGTGGGAAGTTGGGCGAGCTGTCTGCGGCGCAAGGTCGGCGCGATCATCGTCCGCGACAACCGCGTCATGGCGACGGGGTACAACGGCGCCCCGACGGGGATCCAATCGTGCACCTCGCGCGGGAAATGTCTCCGCGTGGAAAATCACATCGCCAGCGGGACGCACGCCGAGATCTGTTATGCCGCGCACGCGGAGCAAAACGCCATCATTCAGGCGGCCAAGTACGGCGTCGAGATCGACGGCGCCACGCTGTATTGCACGCACCAGCCCTGCGTCATCTGTGCCAAGATGATCATCAATGCCGGGATCAAGCGGGTCGTCTATAAAGAGGGCTACCCCGATGAATTCTCCATGGAGCTCTTTGCGGAGGCCGGCACCAAAGTGGAAAAATTCGAGTAAAGGAGAAGTCAAATGAATCCTGTTGTCACCTTTGAAATGCAAAACGGAGATACCTTCAAGGCCGAGCTCTTTCCCGAGATCGCGCCCAATACCGTATATAATTTCATTTCCCTCGCGAAGAAGGGGTATTATGACGGCGTCATCTTCCATCGCGTCGTCCCGGGCTTCGTCATTCAGGGCGGGGACCCGACGGGGACGGGCCGCGGCGGCCCCGGCTACTGCATCCGAGGGGAGTTCTTCAAAAACGGGATCCCCAACGGGCTCAAACATGTGCGCGGCGTGCTCTCCATGGCGCGCCGGCAGGAGGCGAACAGCGCGGGCTCGCAATTCTTCGTCATGCACGACGACGCGCGCTTCCTCGACGGACAATACGCCGCCTTCGGGAAGGTGATCTCGGGCATGGAGACGGTGGATAAGATCGCCACGACGCCGGCCCTCAACGAACGCCCGATCACCGAACAGCGGATGAAGCGGGTGAGCGTCGAGACCTTCGGGATCGACTATCCGGAGCCCGAAAAGCTCTGATTTCATTGCATTTTGTGCTTTTGCGAGGTATTATGTCTGACAAACTACTATACCAAAACCCCTTATGCACGCGATATGCGAGCCGCGAGATGCAGGAAAACTTCGGGGACGAGAAGCGGTTCCGCCTTTGGCGCAAGCTGTGGTGCGCGCTCGCGGAGAGCGAGATGGAGCTCGGCCTTCCCATCACGCGGGAGCAGGTAGAGGAGCTCAAGGCGCACGCCGACGAGATCGACTATGAAAAGGCGGACGCCTACGAACGGCAGGTCCGGCACGACGTCATGGCGCACGTCAAGGCGTTCGGAGACGATGCCCCCGGCGCCGCCGGCATCATCCATCTCGGCGCGACGAGTTGCTTTGTGGACTGCAATTCCGAGATCATCATTTTGCACGACGGCCTCGAGATCCTCCTGAGGAAGCTTTTAAGCGTCATGGCCAAGCTCAAGGATTTCGCCCTGCAATATAAGGATGTCCCCACGCTCGGCTTCACCCACTTGCAGCCCGCCCAACTCACGACGGTCGGCAAGCGGGCCGCGCTGTGGCTTCAGGACCTCATGCTCGACTACGAGAACCTTACCCGGCTTCTCGACGGGGTGCGCCTGCGCGGCGTGAAGGGCACGACGGGGACGCAGGCGAGCTTTATGGACCTCTTCGACGGCGACGAGGAGAAGGTCAAAGAATTGGAACGGCGCGTCGTCGAAAAGCTCGGCTATTCCAAGGTCTATTCCGTCACGGGGCAGACCTATCCGCGGAAATTCGACTATAACGTCTTGTGCGTGCTCTCGCAGATCGCCCAGAGCGCCTATAAATTTTCCAACGACATCCGCCTTTTACAGAGCATGAAGGAGGTGGAGGAGCCGTTTGAAAAGAGCCAGATCGGGTCGTCCGCGATGGCCTATAAGCGCAATCCGATGCGCTGCGAACGCATGGGCGGGCTCGCCCGCTACCTCATCACCCTCCCCATGAACAGCGCGATCACCGCTTCCACGCAGTGGTTCGAGCGCACGCTCGACGACTCGGCAAACCGCCGCATCGTCAACGCGCAGGCCTTCCTCACGGCGGACGCCATTTTGAATCTCTACCTGAATGTCGCGGAAAATCTCGTCGTGTACGAGAAGGTCATCCAAAAGCACATCGAGGCGGAGCTCCCGTTTATGGCGACGGAAAATATCATCATGGAGTGCGTGAAAGCGGGCGGAGACCGCCAAAAGCTCCACGAGCGCATCCGCGTGCTCTCCATGGAGGCGGGAAGCAGGGTCAAGGCGGAGGGGAAGGAAAACGACCTTCTCGAGCGCATCGAACGCGACGAACTCTTTGCGGCCGTGCACGGAAGGCTCGGGGAGTTCCTCGACGCCAAGAAGTTTATCGGCAGGGCCCCCGCGCAGACGGAGGAGTTCATCGAAGGGGAGATCCTTCCCATCCTCGCGCGGCACGGCGATCTGCTCGGCGCGCACGGCGAGGTGCACGTTTAACGGGTTTTACGCAGTACTATGCGTGACATAAACGCAGGATATCTGCCGCTTTTTCGCAACATGAGCCTATTTTTTGCGGGGAAGGGCATACTATCGGCATGCAATATCGAAAGGTCTGCGTGGAGGTCGCGGCACGATTTTTAAGGGACGGCGGGCTCCGTCCCGTTGCGCTCTTATGGGAGGACGGAAGGCGATACGAAGTGGAGCGGGTGCGTTTTATCGAGCGTGCGCCGGCTCATGTGAGCGCAGTTCTGCCCATCCGCTATACTTGCACGGTCGCGGGGCGCGAAAAGGAGCTCTGGTTTGAACCGGAGGAGCTCCGTTGGTTTGTGGAGGTCAAAGTCCCATGAATACTTCTCGCTGTATCCTACACAGCGATCTGAATAATTTTTACGCTTCGGTGGAGATGTTGAAGAACCCGGAGCTTCGAGATGTTCCGATCGCGGTGACGGGCAGCATCAAGGATCGGCACGGCATCGTCCTTGCGAAGAACATGCTCGCGAAGAAAGCGGGGGTCAAGACGGGGGAAGTCTTATGGCAGGCGCGCAAAAAATGTGCCGGGCTCGTGGCGGTCCCCGCCGATTTCCCCGCGTATATCCGCGTTTCGCGCGAAGTGAGAAAGATCTATGAGCGGTACACCGATAAGATCGAGGCCTTCGGGATCGACGAGTGCTGGCTCGACGTCACGGCGAGCAGGTTGCTCTTCGGGGAAGGGCCGAAGATCGCGGAGGACATCCGCGAGACGGTCAAGCGCGAGTGCGGCGTCACGGTCAGCGTGGGGGTGAGTTGGAATAAGATCTTCGCCAAGCTCGCCTCGGATATGAAAAAGCCGGACGCCGTGGCCGTCGTCTCCCCCGAAAATTACAGGGAAACGGCGTGGAAGCTCCCCGTGGGCGACCTCCTCTATGTGGGCCGCGCCACGGCCAAGAAGCTCAGTTTTTTCGGGATCGCGACCATCGGAGACCTCGCCCGCTACGATGAGGGCAGGCTCATTCAGGAGCTCGGGAAGTGGGGCAAGGTGCTCTATGACTATGCGAACGGGCTTGAGAGTTCCCCCGTGAGAGAAAGCGGGAGCGAGCGGGAGGTCAAGAGCATCGGCAACAGCCTCACCTGCTATCGCGACCTCGAGGAGGAGGACGAGATCTACATGCTCTTTCTGCTCCTCGCAGACAGCGTGGCGGGGCGGTTGATGGAGGGGGAACTCGGGCGCGCACGCACCGTGAAGATCGACGTTACGGACGCCGATCTCGTCCGCTACGGCAAGCAAGGCAAGCTCGACGGTCCCTCGCGCAACGCGAAGGAGATCGCAGACTGCGCCATGCGGCTCTTCCGGTCGCTTGAGATGAAGGGAAGGCCCATCCGCGCGCTCGGCGTCTCGGTGAGCGAGTTTTCCGAGGCGGAACAGCTCGATCTCTTCGGCAGAACGGAGCGGGAGGACAAGCTCGACCGCGCCGACGAGGCGGTGGCGAAGATCCGGGAGAAATACGGCAACCGCGCCATCAAGCGCGCCACGGTGATGCAGGATACGCGTCTCTCCGATCTGGATATCAAGGGTGGACACGTCATCCATCCCGAGGGGAAGAAAGGTCCGTAAAGAATTTTTATAATTTTACGCAAAACTCCTTGACGGAAGCCGAAAAGTGCGATATAATAATACATGCGCACAGGGGAGTAGTTCAATGGTAGAGCAACGGTCTCCAAAACCGTCTGTTGCGTGTTCGAGTCGCGTCTCCCCTGC
>CANQBG010000019.1 GCA_947588985.1 uncultured Clostridia bacterium | reverse complement strand
GCCCGTAGGGCCGAAAGGGGTTCGCAGCGGGGAAGGATATGAGCGAACCCCCTCAGTCACTTCGTGACAGCTCCCCCGAGAGGGGGAGCCAAGGCCTCTCGCTGTCCCCTTTGGGGGAAGTGGCCCGTAGGGCCGAAAGGGGTTCGCAGCGGGGAAGGATATGAGCGAACCCCCTCAGTCACTTCGTGACAGCTCCCCCAAAAGGTGGAGCCAAGGGGCACCCGCCCCCTCATACCGACTCCGAGCGGAGCGAGGGGGAGTGTATCTTCCCGCGGCATCCTGCCCATTCGCTCCTCATACCGAGGGCGTAGCCCGAGTGTATCTTCCCGCGGTCATCCTGAGCCGCCCGCGGGTTTCCGTGTCATCCTGAGCCGAAGAGGCTATACGAAGTTCGAATAGCCAATTCTCGAAGGATCCCGAGGTACGAAGTCCGACATCGACCAAGGGGATTCTTCACATTCGTTCAGAATGACGTCGTGCCCCCATCCTCATACCGACCCCGAGCGGAGCGAGGGGGAGTGTATCTTCCCGCGGTCATCCTGTCCCCATCCTCATACCGAGCCGAAGGCGAGCGTATCTTCTCGCGGTCATCCTGTCCCCATCCACATACCGACTCCTCGCTGCCCCCTCTGGGTAGAATTTCGCGTTCTGCCGAGTAGCCCGGTGGGCTGTCGGCGCGAAATTCGAAGGCAATTGCCCATATGCACGGGCAATTGCTGACCGAGGGCAGGGCTCTACCTGCCCGAGACAGTGGCCCGTAGGGCCGAAAGGGGTTTGCGGACGAGCATAATATGAGCGAACCCCCTCAGTCACTTCGTGACAGCTCCCCCAAAAGGTGGAGCCAAGGGGCACCCGCCCCTCATACCGACCCCGAGCGGAGCGAGGGGGAGTGTATCTTCCCGCGGTCATCCTGTCCCCATCCTCATACCGAGCCGAAGGCGCCCCGAGCGAGGCTTCTATTATTCATCGAAGCTCGGCACGAGCCATAGGCGAAGTAGTGTATCTTTCCCGCTCTTCCTCCAATTCACTCAATTTCTTACTACAAACCACTCCAAAACAAAAGATTTCCTAAAATTTTTTCAAAAAACCCATGAAAAATCCTTGACACGGGGGGGGGTCTCTGTGCTATGATGAGTATGCCTTCGAATGGGCGTGGATAAACGCCGGACCCCGCGGTCATCCTGCCCCGACCGAAGTTTCTATTTGTGATTCTAAGGTCGGCACGAGCCCAAAGGGCGAAGTAGCCGAAACGGCTATACGAAGTCCGAATAGCCAATCCTCGAAGGATCCCGAGTTACGAAGTCCGATTCCGACATCGACCAAGGGGATTCTTCGACTTCGGCTACGCCTCCGCTCAGAATGACGTCGTTGTCCCGTCGCGGTTCTTCCCGCGCGGTCGTCGTCCCCCCTTCGAAGAGCAAACAAACAAGGAGAAAGTTATGAAACAAATCAAGAAACGCGGCTTCACCTTGGTGGAGCTCGTCATCGTGATCGCGGTCATCGCCATCCTCGCGGCCGTCCTCATCCCCACGTTCATCACGGTCATCGACAATGCGAACAACAGCGCCGACGTTCAGCTCGTGGCCAACATGAACACCGTGCTTTCCACGAAGTACGACGCTAATGCGACTGCCACCGCCGAAAACCTCCGCAAGCTCATGAAGGACAACGGCATCGACAACTTCGAAACCAAGAAAGAGGATAACGTCATTCTCTACGATAAGACTGCGAAGAAGTTTGTTTTGAAGAATCTCAAGGGCGCGACGTATGAAGCCGAAGAGCTCGTCCCGATGAATTCTGTGGTACCCATGTCTGAGGTCAAGCCTCTCGGAAGCGATTCCGACAACGCATATACCGTCGATTACGCGGCGTATTCCGCGGAGGAGATCCTCAAGGGCTACATCATCACGAGTACAGGCGGCAATCCGCTCTCGGAAGCGCTCAACACCATTCATAATTTCGATTCTACCCAAGAGAGCACCACGATTTCGAAGAGCATTGATAGCGCCATTACCACCGCACTCACGCATATCGTTGCCTCTACACTCTATGTCGGACAAAATGGCGAAATGTTCCGTTTGACGCTAAATGGCAACACCATGTCCGTGAATAAGGCTCCGTCGGAACCTTTGACAAGAGTTGTATTCCACGAGGAATGCACAAAGTTGAATTTGAATACGCTCGCGACGAACGTCGAAGGGGCAAACCTTTTTATCGTGCTTCCCAACACCTTGGAAACTGTTCAAGAAGGAAGCACAGGAACATTTGAAAATGTCAAATTTGTTGGAAATACCGATATCGTCAAAGGTGCCGTAAACGACGAAAATATTTGGCCAGATTCCCTCTCCGACATGCACGAAAAATTTGAAGGTGAGGAAGGTGAGAAATTAGCAACGTTGGCGAGGCAATCGATGTTCTATGTCGGTGAAACGGCAACGGGAGATTTCTATTATACCAACCTCGTTGAGGCTTTGAACGCGGCGGGGCAATCCGCAGAGCTTGATAAGAGCGGAGCCCAAAAAACGGTCGTTTTGACTTGTAACTATGCGATCAATCAAAATATAACCGTGCCGAAAGGCGTCACTTTGGAAGTCCCGTTTGGTAAAGGGGCTGAAATCTTTTACTCGTATTTGGACCTACCTGCTATAGAGGCGATGATGCCCAATTATTCAGAATATAAATATGATCGCTCTACTTATTATTATTGCGGAGAAGCTCCCGGAATGACGGAAGAAGCAGTGACGAACGTTATGCAGGGCGTTACCGAGTTTATCCCCGAGAACGGAATTGCGGGTGAGGACAAAAAACAATTTGAAGTTACGATCGCTCAAAATGTGACCGTCACTGTGCATGGAACGATCCGAGTCGGCGGCGTAATCGGGTATGAAGAAGTTCAAGGCAATAATCTCGTGTCACCCCATGACGGTCAAACATACCAGGGGCACACCTCGGGCAATTACGGGCAGATCACCAACAACGGTACGATCGCAGTCGAAGGCGGCAAACTCGATGTTTGGGGATTTGTGAAAGGAGATGGCTCCGTCGTTGCCAATGGCGGTACGGTGTATGAGCCGTTTGTCGTCACCGACTTTATGGGCGGCACGAACACCGCAAGTTTTTATCTGGGAGCGGACGCTTCCCCGTTCAGAGAGTATGGGGTAGTGAATATTCAATGCCCGATGACGATCAATTATGGCGCGAATCTTATGGTGCACTGCAATTTGTTTGCCTCGACAGAGTACCATCGAACCAATGCCTATCTTATTGCGACAGGCACTGAGCAAGAGGCTTTGATGAAATTGCTTGAAGAGGGCGCGTCGGTAGCGTCCACATATGATCCTGCAAAATGTATCAAGGCTGGGATCGGGAAAGTATCGCTTACAGTGAGCGGGAAAGTCGAAACGGGCGTATTATCTTTGGCTATTGATTATGGGGTAGTAAGCATGACCGTATCCACCGATACAGTTTTGTTCCCGATGCCGTATAACTTTGATTTGACGATCGAAGGATACTTTACCGTGAAAAATCAATATACGATCCTCCCCGGGGCTTCGGTCACGGTGAACGGCACATTGGAAGTTGCAAGTGGTGCAAAACTCTACGTCCTCGATTGGATGCCTTCGAATACGGCAATCGCAGGAGCGCAGTATCCAGACGCGGCCACGTTAAAAAATAAGGGTTATAATAGTTTTGGAGAGTTGAAAGTCAACGGGACTATGATCGTAGATGTAGGAGGCCATGCAGGCGGTTTGATTTCTTCCGAAAAGCAAGGCGCAAAGCTCGAGGTCAAAGCGGGCGCCAAGGTTTCCGATAAGGATATCCGAATTGGCGGCGTTGCTTCGGACGCTACAAATAACGTCAATATCTATACCGATTTGGCATTGCGGCTTGTTTCGGCAGAAGGGGAGATCACAAATGCAGAGACAGGGAAAACCTACACCATGGGGGAAGTAAAAGCGGCGCAAAGAACGTTCTCGGACATCAAAAAGTTGACAACAGAAGGTGCGAGCAAAGAAACGCATGATGTTGCAATAAAATATTGTAAAGATCAAGGTGAGGTTGCCGCACTCGTAGCGGAGAAAAAGGATTCAGAGGCATCTGGTGGCGGAAGTTTGGCGTATTTCAAAAAACAAGACACGACGGCACCTACGGAAACCCAAACCGTTTCCGGCGGTTGGAATTCATAACGGCAATAAAATCACTTGGCGCCCCCTCTCGGGGGAGCTGTCACGAAGTGACTGAGGGGGTTCGCTCATATTGCACCTTTCTGCAAACCCCTTTCGGCCTCGCAAGCGAGGGTACTTTCCCCTGAGGGGACAGCGAGGGGGCCTACCTGACATTCTAAACGCCATCGCCGTGGGGCTTCCGTGGAAGCCCCACGGCGATGGGACAAATCATCTTGCTCCCACACCTCAAAAGTAGGCGGACTCTTCTCCTCTGTACGTCTGCTTCGGGGTCGGGAAATCCTCTCTGCCCGCGCGGGTTGGGTTCGGACTCGCTCTCCTCTTTGTCCGTTCCCTCCGCGCGCCCGCAGGGAGGATCTTTTTTTATGTCCTTATGCTCCCCCGACCCTCATACCGACCCCTCGCGCCGCGAGGGGGAGTGTATCTTTAAGGATTCGACGGAGCCAAGATACACTACTTCGCCTACGGCTCGTGCCGACCTTAGAATCACAAATAGAAACCTCGGTCGGGGCGGCCTTCGGCTCGGTATGAAAAGATACACTCGCCTTCGGCTCGGTATGAGGGTTGGACTTCGTACTTCGGGATCCTTACTTCGCCTACGGCTCGTGCCGCGCTTAGTGTACAATAGAAACCTCGCGCGGGGCGACTCCGGCTACGCCTCCGCTCAGGATGACCGCGGGGCTAGGCGGTGAGGGGGTTCGCTCATATTTTACTCCAATGAAATTTCCGAATTCGGGGTGCAAACGTTTGTATTCCAAAGAAAAACGTGATACAATATACTGCGTTATGGGTACCTTTCGGTTCGGCTTGCGGTATTGGAAGAAATACGTTCCGCTCTCCCTGCTTGCCAAGCTCTTCAGCCTTATCGCGATCTTCTGCGATCTCGCCATTCCGCTCGTCGATGCGGCGATCATCGACCATGTTCTCGCCTATGATCCCGCTTCGCCGCCCGAGGGGGGGATGCTCTCCTTCCTCTTCACGGGGGCGCTCGGGGAGCCCATGACGTGGGAGCTCTTTTGCAATCTTGCCCTCATTCTCACGGGGCTCTTTCTCACGCGGATCGTCTTTTTATACCTCAAAAACGTCACCTTCCAATGGTGCGGCCTCAGGATGGAGTGCACGCTCCGCGAGGAGACCTACCGAAAGCTCTTGGAGCTCGACGGCGAGACCGTCTCCCGTTACAACATGGGGGAGCTGCTCACCACGATGAATCGCGATACCATCATCTTCAAGGAGATGTACTCGCGCATTCTCATGAATCTCTTCGATTCGGTGCTCATGATCGGGCTCTCTATCTTCACGCTCGCCTCGATGGACCTTCGGCTGCTCATTCTGCCGCTTGCGATCGCGCCCTTCTTCGTTGTGGCGCTCTGTTTCTATCTCACGAGGTCGCGGCGGCTCTTCCGCGCCATTCGCGAGGGCTACTCGGCCATCAATCTCGACGTGCAGGAGAACATCGACGCGGTGCGCATCGTGCGCTCCTTTGCCGCGGAGGAAAAGGAACTCGAGAAATTCGACCGCTGCAATCGCAACGTCTTTGACCTCTCGGTGAAGGAAGTCCGTCTCTCGGCCAAGTTCAACTCCATCTTCATGGGCTTTCAGCAGATCGGGTACGTGGGGACCGTCATCGTGGCCGTGCTCTTAGTGCTCTCGGGCAACATTCTCCTCGGCAGTCTCACCGCGGCGACGACGTACGTCACCAAGATCATCTCGCACATCACGCAGATCTCGCGCTCGTGCTTTATGATGCAAAATCAGCTCGTCTCGGGCGGGCGGCTCAAGAAATTTCTCACGGAAGAGAGCGCCGTGCCCGACTATCCCTCCGCGCTCGTCGCGAGCAGGCGGCCGCATATCAAGCTGGAGGACGTCAGCCTCACCATCGGGGAAAAACAGGTTTTGAAGCACATCACCTTGGACATGCCCTATGGCAAACGCGTCGGCGTGATGGGCGGGACGGGCAGCGGGAAGTCTGCGCTTCTCAAATTACTCTCGCGCACCTTCGATATCAGCGCGGGGCACATCACCCTCGACGGGGAGGAGCTCTCCGCCTATCCCTTGGAGGCCGTGCGCGCGGAATACGGCTACGTCTTTCAGGACGTCTTTCTCTTCTCCAACACCGTAGACGCCAACATCGCCTTCGCGCGGCCGGAGGATTGCAGCCGCGAGGAAGTGGAGGAAGCGGCGAAGATCGCGCAGGCAGACCGCTTCATCCAAAAGCTCGCGGAGGGGTATGAGACCATCGTCGGAGAGCGGGGGATCGGGCTCTCGGGCGGGCAGAAACAGCGCATCTCCATCGCGCGCGCCCTCATCAAAGACGCCCCCGTGCTCATCCTCGACGACGCCTCTTCCGCCCTCGACATGGCCACCGAGAAGCGCGTGCTCGCCTCCCTCAAGGCACAATGCCCCGATCGGACGGTGCTCATCGCGGCGCACCGCGTCTCCTCCGTGATGGACTGCGACGAGATCCTCTACCTCCGCGATGGGGAGATCGTAGAGCGCGGGACGGCAGAGGAGCTTATTCAAAAGAACGGCGCGTTTGCGGCCGTATGGCGGTTGCAGACGAGCGACGGCCAACTCGACGATTCCTCATACGGAAAGGGGGAACTGTGATGAAGCGCAACACTTACTTCATGGACGAAGTCGTCACGACGGACAAGGTCGATTTCAAGCTCATGCGGCGCATCCTCGCCCGCCTCGTTCCCAAGAAAAAACTCTTCCTGCTCGCCCTCCTGCTCCTCGCCTGCTCCTCCGTCGTCGCCCTCGTCCCGCCCGCCCTCATTCGCATCATCACCAACGACGTGCTACCCATGTCCGAGGGAAGGACGCAGAAACTCATTATACTACTCATCGCGCTCGGCGTGATGGGCGTGCTCACGGCCCTGCTTCCCTATTTCCACCGCATCATCATGGGGACCTTGGGCCACGGCATCATCCGCGACCTTCGGCAAGAGATCTTCGAACATCTCCAGCGGCTTCCCTTCGAATATTACGACGCTCGCCCCGCGGGCAAGATCTCCATCCGCGTGACCGAATACATCAACGAGCTCGCGGACTTCTTCACCGACTACCTTCTCAACTTCATCGTAGACCTATTGAAGCTCGTCGTCGCCGCCGTCTTTATGCTGTGCATGAGCCCGCTGCTCACGGCCGTCGTCTTTGCCGCCGTCGTGCCGCTGGTGGTGTGCGTCTTTACCATCAAGAAAGCCGTGCGCGCCCTCTTCCGCAAGCACCGCGCCAAGAATTCCAACCGCAACGCCTTCATCGTCGAATCCATCATGGGCGAGAAGGTGATAAAGAGCTTCAACCGCTCGGCCTACAACCGCGCCATCTACCGCGACTTGCAGGAGGACAGCGCGGCGACGTGGATGAAGATCGTCCGCCGCAACGAGCTCAATGCGCCCGTCTCGGAGTTCTTCTGGAACGTGGGCATTCTCGCCATGTACGCCACGGCGCTCGCCCTTGCCTTCGCGGGAGACGCGACGATCGCGGGCACGGTCATCGCCTTTTTGCTCTACGTCAACCTGTGCGCCGAGCCCCTTCTGCAACTCGCCGCCGTCATGCAGCAGTTCTCGCAAGTCTCGGCCAACCTCGAGCGCATCTACGAGACCATCGACGCGCCCGTCGCCATCACCGACAAGGAGGGCGCCGTCTCCCTCGAAGGGGCGCGCGGCGAAGTGGAGTATCGCGACGTCACCTTCGGCTATGAGGAGGGGGTCTCCGTCCTCGAACATTTCAGCCTCAAAGTGGAGCCGGGGGAGAAGATCGCCCTCGTCGGTCCCACGGGCGCGGGCAAGACGACGGTCATCAGCCTGCTCACGCGCTTTTACGACGTGTGGGAGGGGAGCGTCTCGGTGGACGGCGTCGACGTGCGCGACGCCGCCCTCCACTCCCTTCGCAAGGAGATCGGCGTGCTCATGCAGGAGCCCTTTATCTTCAAGGGCACGATTTTGGATAACATTCGCTACGGCACCGAGGAGGCCACCGACGAAGCGTGTATCGCGGCGGCGGAGAAGATCTGCTGCGACCGCGTGGCGGCGCGCTTCCCCGAGGGCTACCGGGCCATGCTCGGGGAGCGGGGCGAAGGGCTCTCCGCGGGCGAAAAACAGCTCATCTCCTTTGCGCGCATCGTGTTGAAGGACCCCAAGATCGTCATCTTGGACGAGGCCACGAGCGCCATCGACTCGGAGACGGAACTGCTCATCCAACAGGCGCTCGACCGCATCCTCGCGGGAAAGACGGCCTTCATCGTCGCCCACCGCCTCTCCACCATCCGCAAAGCCGACCGCATTCTCTATATCGAGAACAAGGGCATCGCGGAGGAGGGCTCGCACGAGGAGCTCATGGCGAAGAAGGGCAGGTATTTCGCGCTCAATCGCAGAGCGTGAATCACAGAAAACAATCGGGAAATGTGGTATGCGGCGCGGCCGCGTACCTATCAAAAAAGGGAGAATTTATGGCAAACTGTACACACGATTGCAGCACCTGTGCGAGCAACTGCGGCTCGCGGGAAAAGACTTCCCTCATCAAGGCCCCGCATAAGGGCACGCACATCAAGCGGGTCATCGCCGTCGCAAGCGGCAAGGGGGGCGTGGGCAAATCCCTCGTCACCTCCCTTCTCGCCGTGCGGGCGAAGGCGGCGGGCCTCAAAGTCGGCATCCTCGACGCCGATATCACCGGCCCCTCCATTCCCAAGGGGTTCGGCGTTACGGCGCGCGCGGAGGGCGCGGAGGACGGTTTCTACCCCGTCACGACGAAGAGCGGCATCAAGCTCATCTCGATGAATGCCCTCTTGGAGCACGAGGAGGACCCCGTCGTCTGGCGCGGCTCCCTCATCGCGGGGGCGACGTTGCAGTTTTGGACGGACGTCATCTGGGACGAACTCGATATCCTCTTCATCGACATGCCCCCCGGAACGGGAGATGTGCCCCTCACCGTCTTTCAGAGCATCCCGCTCTCGGGCGTCGTCGTGGTGACGACCCCGCAGGACCTCGTGGAGCTCATCGTGAAGAAGGCGATGGGGATGGCGAACTTGCTCTCCCTGCCCGTCTTGGGGCTCGTGGAGAACATGAGCTACTTCACCTGCCCGGACTGCAGAAAGCAGTATGAGATCTTCGGCAAGAGCAAGGTGGAAGAGCTCGCACGGGCATACCAT
The DNA here is from genome assembly GCA_947588985.1 of uncultured Clostridia bacterium. Classification (GTDB taxonomy): domain Bacteria; phylum Bacillota; class Clostridia; order Christensenellales; family Borkfalkiaceae; genus Gallimonas. Next base: position 18,423 of record CANQBG010000019.1, on the reverse strand, counting down.
GTCCCGAGTACGGCCCGCCTTCCCGTCGATCCCGCCGTCACGGAGATGGTAAACGGCGGAAGGGTGGAGGAGGCGCAGACGGACGCGCTCGCCGCCGTATTTCAAGAGATCCTCCGCTCCCGCGAGATCAAGGATTTCCTCGCATAGGGGGATCGCGGAAGCGAACTTCCCGCAAAGGGGCAAGAAGCGGAAAAAGAGCAAAAAGAAGGGAGCGGCGATCGCCGCTCCCTTGGATTTTCATTCGATCAGGTCTCGTCGGATTCCTCTTCGACCTCGATGGTCATCGTCTGCGCCCAGCGCTTGATGGACTCGGCCGCGTTGGTGCAGGCGGTGCGCGTCTTGTAGTCGGCGCTGGTGGCGAGAAGGCCGCCGCGGGCGTTGAGCACCTGCACGAAGAAGGCGCCGTTCTTGGTCTCGTTGATCTCGAGGCGCTCGGCCGCGATGTTGTCCTGATAGGTCTTGATGCCGGACTTGGCGCTCGAAAGGGTGGCGTAAGGCGTGCCGCTCTCGAGCATCATCTCGCCGTTGGAAGCATAGAGCGCGAACTCATAGCGGCCTCTCTCATCCTTGGAGATGACCCACTTGCCGTTCGCACCCGACGCCTTGGGCGCGGCTGCGGGCTTTTCTTCCTGCGCGGGCTTGAACACATAGGGCGATCTGCTCTTGTTGGCCTTATTTCCGGTACTACTCATATTCTTTTCCTCCTTTTCCTCGGACGCATCCATCAGGAAGTCATCCTCATCATCATCCTCCACGACGGGCTTGGGTTCCGACGCCTTGGGCGCGGGAGCGGGCGCGGGTTTGGGCTGCTCGGCCTTGGGGGCGGGAGCAGGGGCAGGCGCGGGCGCGGGCTTGGGCTCTTCGGCCTTGGGAGCGGGCGCGGGTGCGGGAGCGGGCTTGGACTCTTCTGCCTTGGGCGCAGGAGCGGGAACGGGCGCGGGCGTGGGCGCGGGAGCGGGTTCCTCTTCGGGTTCCTCCTCGGGCTCTTCGGCGGGCGCGGGCTCTTGCTCGGTGAGCACATCGAGCTCCTCCGCTTCGGGCTCGGCCGCTTTGGCTTTGGGCTCTTTGGCCGGCGCGGACTTTTTCTTGAGTTTTTTGACCTTGGCCTGAAGCACGATCAGCACGATGAGCAGGGCAACGATCAAAACGGCAATGACGCCTAAAACGATGAGGAGGGGAAGCTGTTCATCGATCAACTGTTGGAAGTCGATGAGAAGATTTGTCAACATCATGAATTTCATCTCCGTTTTTTATGGGTTTGTTATAGTATAACACAAAAAATCGCGCCTGTCAATCCATTGACAAATTTTTTTGATTGCGATAAGATAAAAATATGCGGAAAATTTGCATTATCGGCGGGGGAGCCGCGGGGCTCACGGCCGCCGTCCTGCTCGCACGGGCGGGAAAACAGGTGACGGTGCTTGAACGAGGGGACCGCGTGGGAAGAAAACTCGCGGCCTCGGGAAACGGGCAGGGCAACGTCACCAACCTCGATCTCTCCCCCGCACATTATTTCTCCGACGACCCCGAAAAGGTCGCCCGCCTCCTCGCGCGCTTCGGCACGGAGGAGATCCTCTCCTTCCTCACCTCGATGGGGGGCGTGTTCCTTCCCGACGCGCGCGGCAGGGTGTATCCCGCGGGGCGCATGGCCTCCGCCGTCACCGACCTCTTCCGCCGGGAGCTCGAAAGGCTGCATGTTTCCATCGTCTATGGCGCCCGCGTGCGGGAGATCTCTTGGGAAAATTCTTTCACGTTGACCTTCGACGGGGGGAGCATGTCCGCGGACGGGGTGCTATTGGCGGCGGGCGGACGGGCCGCGGAGCACTTCCTCACCGACGGCACGGCCTATGCGCTCGCGGAGAAATTCGGCCATACCGTGGCGCCGCTTTCTCCCGTGCTCGTGCGCCTGAGGACGGACCCCGCCCTCGTAAAGAGCCTCAAGGGCATCCGTATCGACGCCGCCCTCTCCGTCCTCCGCGGCGGGCGCCCCGTCTATCAAACGCGGGGCGATGTGCTCTTCTGCGAGGGGGGCGTCTCGGGAGACGCCGTGTTCCGCGCCTCGTCGTATACCCAAAAGGGGGACGCGCTCTCCCTCGACCTCGTGCCGGACGCCGCGCCTTCCGCCCTCCGCGCCGCCCTTTCCCGCGGGACGGGGGAGGATAAACTTCTGTGCGTCGTCCCCAACGGCCTCGGGCGCGCGCTCTACCGCATGGGGAGCGGGGAGGAAGCCCTCCTTGCCCGGCTCAAGGACTTCCGTCTGCCCGTCTTGGGCGACTTCGGATTTTCCGGCGCACAGGCGACGCGGGGCGGCATCCCGCTTGCCGAGACGGACGAAACGTTGCAGAGCAAGCATCGAAAGGGGCTCTTCTTTGCGGGAGAGATCCTGAATACGGACGGCGAATGCGGGGGATACAACCTGCATTGGGCGTTTGCCTCCGCCCACGCCGCGGCAGGGGGGATGACATGCTGAAACTCACCTTCACGCTGCGGCCGGGGGAGCCCGCTTCCGCCTTGAAAAAACTGTGCGAGCGCAAGTTGCACGCGCCCGTAAAATATTTCCGCGTCGTGAAAAAATCCCTCGACGCGCGCAACAAATCGGATATCCGCTGGGTCTACAATGTGGAGTGTTCGGCAAAGCCGGAGAAGGTCGAAAAGCCCGTCTACGCGCAAATCACCCACCCCATGCCCAAAGTCTACATCGCCGGAGCGGGCCCGGCGGGGCTCTTTTGCGCCCTGCGTCTGCTCGATCACGGCGTCCGGCCCATCCTCTTGGAGCGGGGCGGACCGGTGGAGGAGCGCAAGGAGGCCGTGGCGCGGTTTTGCGCGCAGGGGAAGCTCGATCCCGCTTGCAACGTGCAGTTCGGAGAGGGGGGCGCGGGGACGTTTTCCGACGGAAAGCTCAACACGCAGACCAACAGCCCCTTCCACCGCGAGGTGCTCGACCGCTTCGTGGAGCACGGCGCGCCCGAGGAGATCGCCTATCTCGGCAAGCCGCACATCGGCAGCGACCGCTTGGAGTGCGTCGTCGCGAACATGCGCGCGCATATTCTGAAAATGGGGGGCGAGGTGCGCTTTCGGTCCCGCCTTTCCGACGTGCTCTTCCGCGACGGAAAGCTCACCGCCGTGGAGGTAAACGGGAAGCGCGAGGAGGCGGATCTTCTCGTTCTCGCCGTGGGGCACAGCGCGCGCGACACCTTCGAAATGCTGCTCTCGCGCGGATTTCTCATCGAACAGAAGGAATTCGCGGTGGGCGTGCGCATCGAACACCTGCAATCGGCCATCGGGAAGGCGCAATACGGCGCGGGCTACGCCGCCCTTCCCCCCGCCGATTACAAACTCGTCTCGCATGCCGCCGAACGCGCCGTGTTCTCCTTCTGTATGTGCCCGGGGGGCGTGGTCATACCCGCGGCCTCGGAGGAGGGGGGCGTCGTCACCAACGGCATGAGCCTCTATGCGCGGGACGGCGCAAACGCCAATTCCGCCCTCGTCGTGCAAGTGAAGAAGGAGGACTTCGCAAGCGACCATCCGCTCGCGGGCGTCGCCTTTCAGCGCAAGCTCGAGCGGGCGGCCTTTACGGCGGCGGGCGGCGGGTATCTCGCCCCCGTGCAACTCGTGGGGGACTTCCTCGCGGGCAAAGAGAGCTACTATTTCGGGGAAGTCCGCCCCACCTATGCCCGCGGGACGGCCTTCGCGCCCGTGGAGGCTTACCTCCCCAAACCGCTCACAGAAAGCCTTAAGGCGGGCATTCTCGATATGAACGGCAAGCTCTCCGGCTTTGCCTCGTGCGACGCCGTGCTCACGGGCGTGGAGTCGCGCACGAGCTCGCCCATCCGCATTTTGCGGGGGGATGACCTCGTTGCCCCGGGGCATGTCGGCGTTTACCCCTGCGGAGAGGGGTGCGGCTATGCGGGCGGGATCGTCTCTGCGGCGGCAGACGGCATCCGCGTCGCCCGCGCCATCGCAGAGAAATTTTTGTGAGGAGCCGCCCGTTCAAAAAGTAAGTCCCGGCGGCAAACACCGACGGGACTCGAATTGGGAGAGTGAAAGCGATTGGGGATCGCCTTCCCCTTCATCCTATCAAATTTCGCGGCAATTTGCAAGCTACTCCTGCGCGGCGCAACTCTCTTTTTGCGTTTCGCGCGGGTAGAGTCGTAAAAAAGGGCTCTACTCACGGTAGAAGTGTTGACAAACGCCTGAAAATGGGCTATAATATCGAGTATGGAAGAGGAAAAGTTGGCGGCTGCCATCGGAAAAAATATCACGCGCCTGCGCAAGCTCACGGGCATGACCCAGCTCGAGCTCGCGGAAAAGCTTGATTATTCGGATAAATCGATCTCCAAGTGGGAACAGGGCAACGGGATCCCCGATGTGCGGACGCTCGTACAAATTTCGCAGCTCTTCAACGTCTCGCTCGACGATCTCGTCCGCGATACGCCGGAGAAGCCCGTCATGCCGAAAAAGACGCGCAAGATGCGTCGGCTCATCATCATTCTGCTCGCGGTGGGGCTGTGCTGGCTCGCCGCCGTCGTCTGCTTCGCGCTCGGCGGGATCATCTCGCCCGAGATCGGCTACCTCTGGCTCGCCTTCCTCTATGCCGTGCCCGCCTCCTCCATCGTCGTGCTCGTATTCAGCTGTATCTGGCGGTACCGCGTGGCGCGCATCCTCAGCCTCTCCGTCCTCATCTGGACGACGCTCGCCTGCATCTACCTCACTGTCTATGCCGCCATCGGATATTATTCCACTCTTTGGCTCATCTTCCTCATCGGCATTCCCTTACAATTTCTTGCCCTCTTCTTCTTTGTGTGGTGGAGAAGGGCGGGCACCGAGGACTGAGCCCCGCACCCCGTAAAAAGGATCGTTATGCAAAATCCACTTCCCGAAACGGCGCCCGAACAAGCGGCGTGTCTTTTGAAGAACCGCGCGCGTGCGCTTTCCCGCGGACAGCGTTGGACGGCGGCCTTTGCCTTCGGCCTCGCGATCTGCGCCGTGGGACTGCTCATCGGCGTCGTCGTGATCTTATTCCTCTTTGAATTCTCCTCGATCAGCGATGGCGTTCTCGTGGGGCTGCTCATCGGCTTTCTCGCGGGGATCGTCGTCTGCTCTCCCCTCGCCTTTGCGCTCTCCCGCCTCTCCGTCTCGCTCGGCAAGCGGTGCGACGACGCGGAGGAGCGCAGCGATTCGCCCGAGAGCTTCTTCGTGGGGGAGGGGACGCTCGCCACGTTCGGGGAGGACGGCCTCGTGCTGCACTCCCTCTCCTCGACGACTTCCGTCACGGTGCCCTATGGCGAAGTGCGCTTCTTCTCCGTCTGCACCCGCCGCGCACCCGCGGAGAAGGGGACGTGGTCGGTCGCCATCGAGATCCCCGCGCGCTACCTCTCCAAGACGAGCCCGAAGGGCGGCGAACCGCCCGTTCTCATTCAGGCGGACTTAAAGCCTCGTCTCCTCGAAGCGCTCTCCCGCCACGGCCTCGAACTCATCGGGGACCGGCCCGCGCCGAAGGGGAAAAACGTCCATTTCACCCCCCTCAAAAAGTTTGCCCTCCCCAACGCCAGAAAGCGCAAAATTGCGCTCATCATCTTGGGCATGGGTGCCGCCGTTGCGGTCGCAGGGGTCCCGGCGGCCATCTTTTGGAACCTCTCGGCGGGGGCGATCTTCCTGCTCTTGGGGCTCTTTGTCGTCGTGCGGCAGACCGTCGCCTACATGCGCGCCCGCGCCCTCTTCGTCGTCTATAAGGAGGGCGTCTATTGGCGGGAATCGGAGGGGCCCGACCGCATGTTCCTCAAATGGGAGGAGATCGAGCGCATCTCGGCGGAGGAGCTGGAGCGCGAGGGCGTGCGCTATCCCGTCCTCACCGTCGGCTGTCTCTATGGCGACTACCGCTTCCCCCGCCCCAAGGGCGCCATGGAGTATCTCGCGGAAGTCTTTCCCGAAAAATTGGGGCTTTGAAAAAGGTCCAAAGCGCTCCGCATGCGGAATGCGGGGAAATAAATTCATGAAAAATGCGCCACCCATGTCCGAAGGAGACCTTCCGAAAACGCATGGGAGCCCATCGGGGCGCGGCGCAAAGGAGGCACATGCTCTGCACGGTATGCGGCAGTGAGAATGCGAGAAAATTTCTCCGCAAGACGGCGGACGGGCGGGAGCTCACGCTCACGCTCTGCAAGAACTGCTATGCGCGGCTGTATCCCGCGCAGGAGAGCGGCGACCTCTTCACCGCTTTTGTGGGCAACGCGCAGCGCGGGGCCTCCGATAAGGCCTGCAGAAGCTGCGGGACGACGCTTGCCGACTTCCGCCGCACCGGGCTTTTGGGCTGTGCCGATTGCTACGCCGCCTTCCGCGAGGAGCTCGTGCCCACGTTGCGCTTCGTGCAGGGCAAGCTGAGCCACACGGGGAAGTCCCCGAGCGGCTTCAACGAGACCCATTACGACGCCGTGTTGGGCCTCATTCCGGAGCAGGCGGAACTGCGCCAACGCATCGAAGAGGCGGAGCATGCCCGCGATGAGGCCGAAGTAAACCGCTTAAAAGCCCTTCTCGAGGCGGTCAACCGCAAGATCTACGGCGGGGAGGCGATCTGATGGCGGAATTCAAGGCCGAATATGAATCGGTGGCCGTCTCCTCGCGGATCCGTCTCGCCCGCAACCTGCGCGATTATCCCTTCCCGGGCCGCCTCATGGCCGACCCGCACGCCAAGGAACAGGCCAGCGAGATCATCCGTCTCATCGCGGCGGAGCTCACGAGCATGGGGGACTTCACCCTCTACTCGCTCTCGGAGACCCCGCCGGAAGTCATCTCCGATCTCGCGGAGAAAAAGCTCATCTCGCGCGATCTCATCCGCAACCGGGCCATCTCCGCCGTCCTCGTCTCGCGGGAGGAAAAGATCGCCTCCCCGCGCGACGAGCGGATCTCGGTGATGATCAACGAGGAGGACCATGTCCGCGAGCAGTACTTCATCAAGGGGTACGATCTGCTCCGCGCCTACGAGCGCATCTCTGGCATCGACGACATCATCTCCGATTCCGTCCCCTTCTCCTACGATAGCAAGCTCGGCTACCTCACGGCCTGCCCCTCCAATGTGGGCACGGGCCTGCGCGCCTCGGTGATGCTCTTTTTGCCCGCCCTCTCGCGGCGGGGGAAGTTGCGCGGCGTCGCGAGCATGCTCAACCGCCTCGGGCTCACCATGCGCGGGGCCGACGGCGAGGGGAGCGGGGCCGAAGGGGAACTCTTTCAGATCAGCAACGAGGTGACGCTCGGCCTTCCCGAACAGGAGCTGCTCTCCGCCGTGGAACAGGCCGTGGGCGTGCTCGTAAAACACGAACTTTTGGAGCGCAGCCGCATGAAGGCGGAGGAAAACGCGGCGCTCATCGACCGCATCGGCCGTTCCTTCGGCATCCTCACCCACTGCGCCCTGCTCGATGAAAAGGAACTCGCGCGGCGGATAGCCGATCTCAAGCTCGGCATCGCGCTCGGCTATTTCGGCCCCGGGCCCGAACCCGACGACCGCATGGAGGAGCTCGACGGCATGCTCAGCCGGCTCAGTCCCGCGGGGGTGGCGCGTCTCGCCGGCAGCGAGAGCAAAGAGGAGCAAGACGCCTTCCGCGCCGCCTACGTCTCCCGGACGCTCGCAGGCATGACCTTTATCCCGTAATACCCCGTTAGCATTCTTTTCCTGTTGCGATTTCGGAGGAAAGCATGGATACATCGAAATTTTCCGAAAATCTATTGAAGGCGTGGCGCTTTGCGGAGGATGCCCAGCAGCGCTATCACACCAATTATTTGGGGAGCGAGCACATTTTGCTCGGTCTGCTCTCGGTGCGCGAATGTTTGGCGGCACGGCTTCTCGCGGAGGCCCAAGTCACGCTCCAAGACTACGCTTCGCTCTTTTTGCAATACATCACGCCGGACAGCCCGCAACCCGAAGCGAACACAGGGAACGCCGAGCGCATCATGCGGACCGCGAGTGAGATCGCCATGGACGAAGGCATGAGCGTTGGCTGCGTCCTGTCGGAGCATGTCCTGCTCGCCATCACCATGATTGAGGATTGCCGCGCGTGCCTCCTTCTCCGCGGGCTCGGCGTAGATATCGGGATGCTCGGGCGGCGGGTCGAGGAGGTCGTAGTGGCCGAACGGACGCGGGGAACGGGCGCCGGGATCTTCCGCTACATCAAAAATCCCGAATCCGCGAAGCAAATCCCGGGCGCGTCCGTGCAGGAGCCGAGCACATACACGGCGGCCGCGCTTCCCTCCGAATTTCTGCAATACGGCACAGACGTCACCGAACAGGCCGCCAAGGGGCTCTTAGACCCCGTCATCGGGCGGAGGAAGGAGATCGAGAAGGTCATCCAGATCCTCACCCGCCGGACGAAAAACAACCCCGTGCTCATCGGGGAGCCGGGCGTGGGCAAGAGCGCCGTCGTGGAGGGGCTCGCGCAGGCCATCGTTGCGGGCGAGGTCCCCGAGCCGCTGCGCAATAAGAAGATCTATTCGCTCAACCTCGCCGCCCTCCTCTCGGGCACGAAGTATCGCGGCGAATTCGAGGAGCGGATCCAATACATCGTGGAATACATCGCCCTCAACCGCACCATCATCCTCTTCATCGACGAGATCCACATGATCGTGGGGGCTGGCTCCTCCACGGACAGCAACATGGACGCCGCCAACATCTTCAAGCCTCGGCTCGCCCGCGGCGAACTGCAGACGGTGGGCGCGACGACGACGGAGGAATATCGCAAATTCATCGAAAAGGACGCCGCCCTTGAACGGCGCTTCACCCCCGTTGTGGTGGCGGAGCCGAGCGTGGAGGAGGCCATCATCATCCTCCGCGGCGTGCGCGATAAATATGAGCGCTATCACGGCGTCTCCATTCCCGATGAAGCCATCCGCGCGGCCGTGAAGCTCTCCGATCGCTACGTCTCCGATCGCTTCCTGCCCGATAAGGCCATCGACCTCATGGACGAGGCGGCTTCGCGCAAGCAGTTGAGCGCGTGCAACGGCCCCGGAGAGCTGAGAGATGTGGAGGAGAAGCTCAAAGAGCTCGAGGAGGAGCGCAAGGAGGTGCTCGGCGGCGAGAAGCCCGACTACCTCCGTTCGAGCGCGCTCACATCGCAGATCGACGCGCTCGGCAAGCGGCGGACCCAATTGCGCGAGCAGTGGGAAAGCATCCGCAATGCCTCCCGGCTTTCCATCGACGCGGGCGACATCGCGGAGATCGTGGGCGAGTGGACGGGGATCCCCGTCTCCCAGATCACGGAGGAGGAGGGGGAGCGGCTCACCCATCTCGAGGAGGACCTCCACAAACGCATCATCGGGCAGGATGAGGCCGTCGCGGCGGTAGCCAAGGCCGTCCGCAGGGCCCGCACCGGGCTCGGGGACCCGAGCCGTCCCATCGGTTCCTTCATCTTCGTCGGCCCCACGGGCGTGGGAAAAACCGATCTCTCCAAGGCGCTCGCGGAACTGCTCTTCGGGGACGAGCGCATGATGATCCGCCTCGATATGTCGGAGTTCATGGAGAAGGGGTCGGTGACGAAGCTCATTGGCGCGCCTCCCGGCTATGTGGGCTACAACGACATGCAGGGGTGCCTCACGGAACGGGTGCGCAAGAAGCCCTATTCCGTCGTCCTCTTCGATGAGATCGAAAAAGCCCATCCCGACATCTTCAACATGCTCCTGCAGATCCTCGACGACGGCCGTCTCACCGACAGCCGCGGGCGGACGGTCTCCTTCAAGAATACCATCATCATCCTCACCTCCAACGTGGGCGCCCATCGCGTGCAGGAAGTGAGCACGCTCGGCTTCGGCGGGGACGCGCAGGCCGACGCCTATCAGCTCATGAAAAAGCAGATCGAGGAGGCCCTCCAAAAACAGTTCCGGCCCGAACTTCTGAACCGCATCGACGACATCGTCGTGTTCCGCAAGCTCAGCAAGGAGGACGCCACCATCATCTGCGACCGCATCTTAAAGGGCACGGTAGACCGCCTCAAAGCGCAACAGCAGATCGAGGTAACGGTAAGCCCCTCCGTGAAGTGGAAGCTCGTGGAGGAGGGCTACGACGAGGAACTCGGCGCGCGCCCTCTCAAGCGCATCGTCCAGCGGCTCATCGAGGACCGCCTCTCCGATGAACTTTTGAGCGGAAGGCTCCCCGCAGGCCGCGCCGTCTCCGTGGACCTGCGCGACGGGGAGATCGTGTTCCGCGTAAAATGATCGCTTTCATGCGATTTGACCGCGTCCGGCATACCCATGTCCGAAACACGCCGTTCAAAAACAAAAAACCAGAGAGCTTTTGCGGGTGCCTGCAGAGATCGCAAGAACAAGCGGTTTTGCGAGATGAAGTGAACCCCAAAAGTTGGACAAAAATTTCATTAGATGATTTGAGAATGAGTTCGGTATTGCACCGGGCTCATTCCATTTAGTTTGAGAGAGCGCTTCTCATTATTGTAGTAGTAGAGGTATTCTTTATATCTCCGCATTGTTTCCCGATACCCCAAACCGTGTTCGCGCATCTCCATGAAAACACGTGCCTTGAATTCCGGCGAGTATTTCTTGTTCTTTCTTCCTCTTTTCTCCATAAAAAATATGCACCTCCAAATCTGTCTGTCTTTTGGGGTGCATATCAGAATCAAACGCATTTTTATAACTTATTTTTTTTCGGAGCAAGGATATTCACTTGCAAAAAATATTTTTTTGTGGTAGAATAAAATCGCGTTATTACCTCATACGGGATACATAGGCATTTTGTATCCCTTTCATCCGTATGAGGATAATAACGCAATTACGGGATACTCTATGCGGGGTGTCCTGTGCGGACACCCTTATTTAATAAGTCAAAAGGAGAAAGAGTTATGAAAAAATTTTTCTATGTACTGCTTTCGGTTGCTTCCGTGTTTTGTTTGCTTCTCGGAATTGCGGCGTGTGATAATACACACACGGATCCGGCAGGCTCAACAAGCGCGATTCAAAACATTACTTCCGAAGTTGTAGAAGGCGGAATTAAAATCATCATCACAGCAGAGGATGGCAGCAACTATTCATTCATTGTGCCGAATGGCCATGATGGCTCTGATGGATCGACTCCTTACATCGGTGAAAACGGGCATTGGTGGGTAGGAGGTGAAGACCTTGGGGTTCCCGCCCAGGGAAACGCCGGCGCCAATGGCCAAAACGGTCAGGACGGTCAAGACGGACAGGACGGTCAAGATGGGCAAAACGGAATGACCCCCCATATCGGCGAGAATGGGAATTGGTGGATCGGTGAAACGGACACCAACATCCCTGCCCGCGGCAAAGACGGACAAAACGGACAAAACGGACAGGACGGTCAAGACGGTCAAGATGGCAAGGACGGTGTGACCCCCCATATCGGCGAGAACGGGAATTGGTGGATCGGTGAAACGGACACCAACATCCCTGCCCGCGGCAAAGACGGACAAAACGGCCAGGATGGCCAGGACGGCCAAGACGGTAAAGATGGCAGGAGTGCATATGAACTTTACCGTTCTACATACGGTTATAGCGGCACCGAGGAACAGTGGCTAAGTGATCTTATCGCAGGAAGATTGAAAAATTCAACGACAGAAACATACGATTATATTCCTGAAAATAATGTTATCGTTACCGTCGGAGAGCAGATTTCCTTGCCTGGACGGATCACTGCTTATTTGGCAAGCGGATCAGTGATCTCTGTAGACGTGGAATGGGCTTCTCAACCTTCCTCTCGCTTTGTGGGTTATAAACCGATCAAGGGATATGTGAAGGGATATCCAGACGCGGTTATATGCAATGTGAAGGTCGTTGCCTACAATTCCAATGAGAAATACATAGACGGTTTCGTCAACGGGATCCTCCCGAACGACGAAACGACGGTTGTTGTCAGCGACAATAAAACATTTTCGGAAAGTTATGTGCCTGAATATAATGGCTATTTCAAAGTGAATGTGCCGGCAGACGGATTTTATACTGTCAAGGTTGAAGCGGCAGGCTACAATGCGGTTGCCGCCGAGAGCGTCGAAATCAAGTCGGTATCTTCCAATGCAGATAAATATAAAAATATCAAGCATATCAACTTTAATATAACGGCAATTCGCGATTCGGGCTACTTCTTCATTTGGACGCGCACTGAGACGGGCATCAACTACGAGGTGATCTCCTGTGTAGATGCTCAGCCCGAAGTGGAGTTCCTGAATGAGAATATTACTACGATCAGCAACATGGGCGCGGCGCCCCTCCTTCGTGATCGCTTCCACGTTGTTTTAGATAACGCAAAGGAGCGTTGGACGAACGAAGATTCTTCTCGCTTTTATCAACTGTATAGCTTGATTCCTAGAGGAATTACGGAAGGACTGAATTCGGTATGGACGCTCTCGAACGATTATATTCAAAACGACATCGAATATTATAAGTTCAATGGAGTGTATTACGTCACCGTCTCCAAGGCGGCGCTCGTAAACGTCACGCCGCGCCGCGTTACGCTGGACGGCGTCACGGGCAAATACTTTTCAAACAGGCTTTACAATGCTATGATTCGGTTTGTAACGGAGGGAGGAAATAATGCGTATGCCTGTGAAACGATTCTCAGAGAGAATTTCTGTACTTCCTTTGAAGTCCCCGATTATACAAAACTGACGGAAGGCATCACCAACGAGGGACCATGGGCTTTTGAGGAATTCAACCCAGAAGAAAAACTCCTCATCCTCACCATGTTCGAGGAGATGCCAGAGGGTATGCACAAGATGCCGGAGCTGAAATACCTCGTCCGCAGAAAGACGGGAACGACACATCCGATTTATCGTGACGCCGCTGCGGTGACTTGGCCTTATGCACAAGAGCCTTATATTGAGTTTATGGACTCGACATTCTCATCCTCAATGGGATATACCGAGACTAAACGGCTGATCATCCATGAAAAGACACATATGTATTATGCCTACTATTTCAGTGAGGAATTAAAGGCAAAGTGGAACCAGGTCGGCGGGTGGTATATAAATCCGAATGATAAAGATGGCTGGTCCACGACGAAGCAAACGGAATTCGTTTCTGCCTATGCGCATGCCCACAACCCTGACGAGGATATGGCGGAATCGGTTGCAGCGTATATTTTAGATCCTGCTCTCTTGAAGTCACGCTCGATAGAGAAATATAACTTCATTCGCAATTATATCATGCAAGGCGATGTCTATGCACTTCAATTCCGCGAAGATCTCACCTTTGAAGTCTATAACCTCGACCCCGATTACATCTATCCAGGGCAGATCAAGCAGATCATGCTCGACGTAAAAGGCGACGCCTTTGAAGATAAAGAAGTGACGACGACCATTACGATCAACGGCACAAATCCCAAAGAGGGCGCAAACTCCTTTTATTATCGCTGTACTTCCGCAAACGGAAAGAACTTTTACGATATTGGCGGAGGAGCAATAGACGACACTTTGCTTACCCTTCGCGGTTCGACAATTTTCTCCAACGAGTCTTACAGCGGATACTGGTACACCGACCAAATTGTTTTGAGTGACGTTTCCGGGAATGAGCGTTACGAAGGGAGTGCAGACTTCAACTACAAACTTTATATCGACAATCCGCTCATGGACGACGAGGATCCCGAATATATCAGGGGAAGTTTGAACCTCGAACTGAGTAAAGTTCCGGACGGCGGACCGCTCAAAGACCAGGTTTTGAAAGTTAGTTATTCGTTCAAGGAGAATCGTTGGTTAAAGAGTGCGTTGATCCGTCTCGTTTGTATCGGAAACGGGAAAGATTCTATCGACTTGTATGCGGATGGTAAAGATATCGATCAAGTTAATCATATCGTCACGCACTACGTCTATATTCCAGAATTTTATTCTTCAGGAATATATGAAATTAGGGAAATCGTATTGGAAGATCGCGCGGGGAATAATCATTGGACTACACTGTACGAAGGAGAGGACGGTAGCAGCATTAGAATCACCACGCCTCGTCCCGACAATAAAGGCCCGGATCTCAATTTGAATGACATCTCTGTTTCCGCCGTTCCGGCAAATCCCGCTCATCCAGATGGTGAAACGATCGTTACATTAAAAATAAAGGTTAAAGATGATATTTCAGGGTTCTGTATAGGCTATGTCAACTTCATGGATCCGTTAGGACATTTATACGGAAATTGGATTTATCCAGAATGGTATGGGAATCAAAGTGATTTCGGCGGAGGAGACCCTACGGTAGAGCGAGAATATACATTTACCATTACACTTCCCAAGGGCAGCATGCCTGGAACTTGGGGGGTCTCCGAAATTACGCTTACCGACTTTGCGATGAACAATTCCGTTTATAACTTTACGGAGATCGTTCATTTCAAGATTTGACGGACGAAAGAATTGGATATAGGAGAAGTAAAAGGCGGGAGATGAAGTGAACCCCAAAAGTTGGACAAAGATTTCATTAGATGATTTGAGAATGAGTTCGGTATTGCACCGGGCTCATTCCATTTAGTTTGAGAGAGAGCCTCGCGTTATTGTAGTAGTAGAGGTATTCTTTATATCTCCGCATTGTTTCCCGATACCCCAAACCGTGTTCGCGCATCTCCATTAAAACACGAACCTTGAATTCCGGCGAGTATTTCTTGTTCTTTCTTCCTCTTTTCTCCATAAAAATATGCACCTCCAAATCTGTCTGTCTTTTGGGGTGCATATCAAAAATTCTTGCCGGTTTTTTGTGCTATGATTTGTTAAGAGAGGTCCCAATCGATGGGCGGAATGCCGTTTTTTTCGAGATAGGCGTTGGTCTTGGAGAAGTGGCGGCAGCCGAAGAAGCCGTTGTAGGCCGAGAGGGGAGAGGGGTGCGCGCATTCGAGAATGAGGTGCTTTCTCCCGTCGATGAGGGGCTTCTTCCTCCGCGCGTTGCCGCCCCAGAGGAGGAACACGAGGTGCTCCTTTTCCCGCGATAAGAGCTCGATGACGGAGTCGGTAAACCAGCTCCAGCCGCAGTTGGCATGCGAGTTGGCCTGATGCGCCCGCACGGTGAGGGCGGTGTTGAGAAGGAGCACTCCTTCCTTCGCCCACTTGGTGAGATCCCCGGACATGGGTGCCTTCGATCCCGTGTCGTCGTGCAATTCTTTGAGAATATTTTCGAGCGACGGCGGCTTTTTCACGCCCTCCCGCACCGAGAAACACAGCCCGTGCGCCTGCCCCGGCTCGTGGTAGGGGTCCTGCCCGAGCAGGACGGCCTTCACGCTCCCATAGGGCGTGTAGCGGAAGCAGTTGTAGAGGTCGTACATGTCGGGATACACCGTGCAGTGCGAATACTCATACTTCAAAAATTCGCGGATCTTTTTGTAGCGCTCGTCGGCAAAGAGGGGCGCGAGCGGCTCCTTCCAATCGCCCAAGTCGATCATACGTCACTCCTCCAAAGCCCCGAGGATCTCGGGAAGGTGCGCCTTGAGGTTGAGCAGGGCGCGCTTCAAGTTTTTCCGGAACTGCTCCGTCGTCGAACCCGAACCATAGACGTCGGAGACGGCCTTCACCGCGCAGAAGGGGAGGCCCGCATACCTGCACACCTCGGCCATGGCGCCCGCCTCCATCTCGCGGAGGTTGCAGCCGAGCTCGCGGAGCAGGGCATGGTCGGCGGGGGAATCGTTGAAGCGGTCTCCCGTGCCGAGCGCGCGGCGGGGAAGATCGGAGCTTTTCGGCGTGAGGAGGGGGAAGAAGTTCTCCGTCTCCCCGTCGAGGGTGCCCACCTTCATGCCGTTGAGCTGGCTGCAATCGAAGTCGTATTGTACGACTTTCTCGACGAGGTAGACTTCCCCCACCTCCGTGCTCCCGTCGAGGCCGCCCGCGACGCCGAAATTGAGGACGACGTCCGCCCCCTCCGAAATGGCGGCGCACGTTCCCGCGGCGGCGTTTACCTTGCCGACGCCCGAGACGACGAGCGCCACCTCATGCCCGAAGGCCTTGCCGCGGTGCACCGTTTTTCCGTAGAGCGTGCGGATGGCTTCGATCTCCATGGCGTCGAGGAGGAGCTCGGCCTCGCTGTCCATTGCAATGACGCAGCCGATCATGCGTTCCCTCCGAATTTTTTGGCGTCGTTTGTCAGAGCGCCGTAGCGCTCCCGCATGGCAAAGAGGAGGGAAAGATACTCTTTCCGATAGGGCAAGAAGCGTTCGGCGCATACCATGTCTGCGATCTCCGCTTCGGTAGCCCATTTTGCGTCGCAGACCTCTTCCTCGCAAAAGGCGGGGAGCGCTTCTTCCGTTTCCGCGAGAAACACGCCGTCAAAGACGTTTTTCACGGGCAGAATGAGCTGCGGAAGAGAAAATTGCATGGCGATCCCCATCTCCTCGCGCAGTTCGCGGGAGGCCGCCTGCGCCCACGTCTCGCCCGCGAGCGCGCTTCCGCCCGCCGTCACGTCCCAATAGCCGCTCCACGCCTTCTTTTGGGGGGCGCGGCGCTGGATGAGCATCTTGTTTTCATGGAAGAGGCAGACGTGCACCACGAGGTGATATTCGCCCGGCTTCGGCTTCGGACCGTCGCGCTCGATGCGCTTGCCCGTCTTTTGCAGATTTTCGTCGTAGATATCCCAAATTTCCATAGTATGATTATTATAACAGTTTTTCGCGGATTTTGCAATCAAATGAATACTTCTTTTCGCCCTCGCCCATAAAAAAAGCACAAGGAGGAATCAAATGAATCCGTTTGATTTGAAGCCGCAGAAGGCGGACAAGATTTTTACCAATTGGAACAAGGTCCTCATCAAGCCCTACGATAAGAACGCCGTCGATCCCTACACCCGCACCCGCGTCATCCTGATGTCGGGCACCGAGTTCGAGAGCGTGCGCCTCTCCAATTCCATCACGCGCATGTGTCCCAACAACGACGTGCGCCGCCGTCTCGCCCGCATGAGGAGGGGGGAGCAGATCCAACAGAAGCGCGTGGCGAGCTTAAAGCCCGCGAACGAGAGCATCTTGGAGCACACCATCGGCTATGAGCAGCTCGCCGTAGACCTCACCGCCAACCTCGCCGTCACCGAGAAAAATTCCTATGTGAAGAAACAGCTCGACTTCGCCCTCCTCGAGGACTTCGACCACCTCTACCGCTATGCCGACCTCATGGAGCTCGAGAAGGGGGGCGACCCCAAGAAGCTCGTGGGGAGCTACACCGAGATCATGCCCGGGCGGCCCACCGTCTCGGAATACCGCCACCCCGACGACGACGTCAACTTCTATATCAACTGCTACCTCAACGACCTCAAGACCAAGCTCAACATCAACATCATCACGGGGGCCGAACAGCAGACGATGAACTTCTATATGAACGTCGCCAACCTCTATGCGAGCCCCTTGGGCCGCAAGCTCTATAATGAGATCGCCATGATCGAGGAACAGCACGTCACGGGCTACGGGAGCTTAAAGGACCCTACCATGTCCGAATGGGAGGCTCTCCTCATGAACGAATACACCGAGTGCTACCTCTATTATTCGTGCTACGAGGACGAGAAGGACGAACGCGTCAAGGCCGTCTGGGAACAGCACTTCGAGGAGGAAGTCGCCCATCTTCACGAGGCGGCCGACCTTCTCAAGACGTATTACGGCAAGGTGTGGCAGCAGGTCTTGCCCGAGGGCGGCGAGTTCCCCGAACTTCTGAAATTGCGCCCGCAGAAGGAGTATATCCGCGGCGTCTTGAAGAGCGTGCGGCTCACGGGCGTGGAAGAGGGCTGGGAGGAACTCGATAAGGTGCCCGATACCTTCCGCTACTTCGGTTACAACACCAAGATCAACGGAAAACCCACGTCCGTGGGGACGCACACCGTCATCGAGAAGGCCATCGCCAAGCTCGGACAGGACTACCGCATCCAAAACCCCGATCACCCCATCCGCGCCCTCTCCGACCGCAAGCGCGACAATGTCGATGTCGCCCGCGTCAAAGGCAAGTGATCCCGTCAAGGACCAAGCAATTCCCCCGCCAAAGGCAAGTAATTCCGTCAAGGGCCAAGCAATTTCCCGTCCCTTTCCCCTTTTCCCCTCCCCGGAGGGGATTTTTTTATCCGCGCTGCCTCTTTTTGGAGCCCCCCCCTCATACCGACCCCTCGCGCCGCGAGGGGGAGTGTATCTTTCCACAGTCATCCCGCCCCGCAATCATCCTGCCTCCATCCTCATACCGAGCCGAAGGCGAGTGTATCTTCCCCCCGTCATCCTGAGCCGACCAAGCATTAGAATATCCGATACGGCCAATCGTGCGAAGGATCCCGAGGTACGAAGTCCAACATCGACCAAGGGGATTCTTCACATTCGTTCAGAATGACGGCGTGGTCCCTTTTCCCCATTTCACTCAATTTCTTACTATAAACCTCTCCAAAACAAAAGATTTTTCAAAATTTTTTCCAAAAAGGTATGAAAAATCCTTGACACGGGGGGGGGGTGTAGGTGGTATGATAGGTATGCCTCCGAATGGGCAAGTCATCCTG